>QALW01000053.1:0-101223 GCA_003150515.1 Selenomonadales bacterium
CATCATAATTTTTCACTTTGAAGCTTATGTATTTCCTCTACTAAAATATCCACTAATTTATCCTGCTCAGCAGTACAAAGCAGCTTTCCTCTTTTAAAAACCGCACCCCGGCCGTCTCCGCCCGCTATGCCTATATCCGCTTCTCTGGCCTCGCCCGGACCGTTTACAACGCATCCCATGACCGCTACGGTGATTGGAGTTTTAATATCCTTCGTACGCTCCATAACCTCGTTTGCCATACCTTCTACGTTCACTCTGGTGCGCCCGCATGTGGGACAGGAAATAATCTGCACGCCCTCTTTTAATAATCCCAGGCTTATAAGAATATTGCGCGCCGCCGGCACCTCTTTTAGGGGATTCCCCGTAAGAGAAACCCTGATTGTATCCCCTATTCCCTTTAAAAGCAGAGAGCCTATCCCTACCGCGCTTTTAACCGTGCCCATTTCGCATGTTCCCGCTTCCGTAACGCCGAGATGCAAAGGATAACTAAACCGCTCGGACAGCAGTTCATAGCTTTCGGTCATCATTCTTACATCCGAACATTTAGCTGACAGAACCATATCCGTAAAACCCAGCTTTTCCAGCATGCGCACATTCTTTTCCACGCTCAGGCATATGCTCTGCGCATTGACTCCGTATTTATCCAGCAATTCTTTTTCCAGGCTGCCCGAATTCGCTCCCACCCGGATTGGAATTTTATGCGCCCTGGCGCAGTCAGCCACCATTTTAATATGTTCAGGATTATTTATATTACCCGGATTAATTCTCAGTTTATCCGCGCCGTTTTCAATAGCTCCCAGCGCCAATTTATAATCAAAATGCACGTCGGCTACAATCGGAACTGGGGAATCGGCCTTTATGGCTTTTAAAGCGGGCAGGCAGGCTTTATTATATACCGCTACCCGGACTATATCGCAGCCCGCGTCCGCCAGCGCCCGTATCTGGGCGATGGTTTGCTCCGAATTGGCAGTATCGGTATTAGTCATGGACTGAACGGCGATTTTATTATTCCCGCCCACCATGAGCCCGCCTATATTTATCTCGCGCGTAAGGGCGCGTTTAAATTCCATATACGCTTCCCCCGGCTCAGAGCAATATTGCTCTTGCTATTTCCAAAACTATAACAAGGCCTATAAGCAGCATAAATCCTATTGCGTGTATTTTAGCCTCCAGCTCTCTATTAATGGGTTTTCTCCTTATAGCCTCTATAATAACAAACACCATGCGGCCGCCGTCCAGCGCGGGAATGGGCAGCAGATTGAAAATGGCAAGATTCATGCCTATAATCCAGCAAAGCTGCAAAATCATCAGAAACGCTCCCTGCGCGCCCGCTGAATCTACGCCTATGGAAATTTGGTCGGACATTATGCCTATAGTGCTTATGGGGCCGCTGACATCCTGTATGCTGGCGTTGCCAGTAAACAGGCGTCCCAGAAATCTGAACATTTCTTTTGTAAGCTCCCAGCTTGTGCTGAAGGTTTCTTTTGCGGCTTCTCCGACAGGTATGGGAACTGTGTTATAAGTTATGGTTACGCCCAGCTTAAACACCTTATTTCCGGCCTCGTCCGTGCTCTCATACAATACTGCGGGCACCTGCACGCTCTGGCCGTCCCGGCTGACGGTTAAAGTCACGCTAGTCTGTTCTGCCGCCACATGCTTATCCAGCTGCGCTTTAAATTCATTATAGCTGCCTACGTCAACGCCGTCCACAGCCGTAACTATATCCCCGCGCTGCAAAGCCTGCTGCTGAACGGGCGCGTCCTCGGCTACGCTGGATATAACGGGCGCGGGAAGCTGCTTGCCCATCATGCATATTACTATAAAGCAGGTAAGCAAAGCAAAAATAATATTAAAGCCCGCCCCCGCAAAGAGCACCAGCAGCCGTTTATACCACGGCATATTATTCATGGCCCGCGGATCGTCCGGAGCGTCCTCATCTTCGCCTGCAAAGGCAACAAATCCGCCTAGCGGCAAAGCCCTTATTGAATATTTAGTCTCCTTCTTGCCCCAGGAAAAAAGCTTGGGCCCAAAGCCTATGCCAAATTCCGTTATCCGGAATTTCAGCAGTTTGCCGACTGTATAATGCCCCAGCTCGTGCACTATAATAAGCACTCCCAATATTAAAATAGCAATAAGTATATACAAAAAACTCATTATACCGCCTCTACTTCCCGTCCGGCCCGGCTCCAGCCTTTCAGGCCTTAAATTCTAAACGCTTTATAAATTCCCCCGCGACAATCCTCGCCTGATTATCCGCTTCATGCACGGCCAAAAGATTTTCAGCCGGCGTCCTCCCCACTCTTGAAATAGTATGCTCTATAATTACCGGAATATCACTAAAGCCTATTCTTTGATTTAAAAATGCCTTTACCGCCTCTTCATTCGCACCGTTGAGCACCGCGGGCACAGTGCCGCCCATTCTTAACGCTTCATAAGCAAGGCGCAGGCATGGAAAGCGTCCGGGATCAGGCGGCGAGAAGCTTAAATTGAGCCGGCTGGTAAAATCCAATCGTTTAACGCCCGTTGCTTCCCTGCCAGGATAAGTAAAAGCATACATAATTGCCAGCCGCATATCCGGACAGCCCATTTGAGCCATTACCGCTCCGTCCTTGAATTCCACCATGGAATGCACTATGCTCTCACGATGTATAACCGTGTCAATCTGGCTCTCAGATAAATCAAACAGCCAGCGCGCCTCTATAACCTCCAGGCCTTTATTCATCAATGTGGCGCTGTCTACGCTTATTTTAGGGCCCATCCGCCAATTGGGATGAGAAAGAGCCTGTTCAACCGTTACCTCTTTTAAATCCCCCTCATAATCTAAAAACGGCCCGCCCGAGGCAGTAAGAATAATCCTCTCCAACGCTCTGTTGCTTTCTCCGTTCAGGCATTGGAATACCGCCGAATGCTCGCTGTCCACAGGCAATAATTTTTCGCCCGCCCGTCCTGCCAGCCTCATTACGCATTCTCCGCCGGCCACCAAAGCTTCCTTATTGGCCAGAGCCACCCTTTTGCCCGCTTTCAGCGCGGCCATTACCGCGTCCAGGCCCGCTATACCTACAACGGCCACCAGAACCATATCCGCGCAATCAAGGCTGGCAAGCTCGCATATGCCCTCCGGCCCGCTTAAAAGCCTGAATTCCTCTGAAGAATATTTTTCCGCCGCTTCTTTATTGGCCAAAGCGGCATAGTCAGGCTTATATTTGGCTATTTGCTCCATAAAAAGCCGGCCGCCGGTATCCGCAGCCAGACCGCGTATTTTAATAAGCTCCGGATACATATCCGCCAGCGCCAGCGCCTGCGAGCCTATAGAGCCCGTAGAGCCCAAAATAACTAAATTAATCATAATATATAAATCATTATCCTGCTGTAAATAAATATAAGCACGGCGTTAATAATTATGCTGTCCAGCCTGTCCAAGGCTCCGCCGTGGCCCGGCAGATAGCGTCCGAAATCCTTTATGCCGCAAAATCGCTTAAGCATGCTGGCCGAAAGATCGCCCACCTGCGAAAAAAAGCCGCTGGCAAAGCCTATGGCCACAAAATGGACAAGGGGTATGCCCTGCCAGAAAAACCTGTTTACTATAAGCCCCATAATAAGTCCGAAAAACGTGCCTCCCAAAAAGGCGCCTATACATCCGGCAACCGTTTTTTTAGGACTGATTTCAGGACAAAGCTTCTTTTTGCCCAAACTAATTCCCATGAAATAAGCAATGCTGTCGCACGCACTGGGCAAAATCAGCGTCATAGCCAAAAAAATCTGCGTCATATCCTGATTGCGCCCGCATGCTATAAAAAGCAGCATGGAAGCGGGCAGCACCGGATACATGAGCAAAAACAGCGTAAGCATAACGTCCAGAAAATCACTTTTACGCACAAAAACAGCCGCGCATAACGTAAGCACTACGCTTACCGCCAGCAGGATGCATACGCCCGTCAGATCAAGGAGCATATACGCAGGCAGCATAAGCACCGCAGTAATCAGCACTACTGGCCAAAGCACCTTATATCCCGCCGCCTTAAACGCTCTCAGCGCGTCAAAAGCCGTCGCCAGCAGCCCTACATACGCGCATATGGCGGCAAACCATCCGCCCAGAATTATGGCCGCAGCGCACAGCAATATAAGCAGAGCGCCGGTAATAATCCTTTCCTTGCTAACTCTACCCGCCAAAACTATATTCCTCCAAATCTGCGCACGCGGTTCTTATATTCCTCCAGCGCTTGATCAAAATGCTCGGGCGTAAAATCCGGCCACGCGACATCAGTAAAATAAAGCTCTGAATAAGCCGCCTGATAGAGCAGAAAATTGGACAGCCTTTCCTCACCGCTCGTGCGGATTATAAGGTCAGGATCCGGAATGCCCGCAGTATAAAGGCAGCTTTCAAACATATCGGCATTTATTTGAGAAGGCTCTATGCCCTGAGCCAGGGCTTCGGCGCATACATTTCTGACCGCCTGAAGAATTTCATCCCTGGCGCCGTAGGCCAGCGCGATATTAAGCAGCATTTTTCTGCCCTGAGAGGTTTTATCCAGCGCGTTGGAAATCTGGGAGGCCACTCTCTCGGGAAAAGCGTTAATATTGCCCAGGATGCGCAGACGCACGCCGTTTTTTACAAGCGTATCCACATCCCGCGCCATAAAATCGCATAATAAATTCATAAGCGTCCCAACTTCGTCCTTGGGCCGCTTGAAATTCTCAGTTGAAAATGCGTATACCGTCAAAATGGGCAAACCGATATCGCCGCAATGCTTTACCAGCCTGCGGACTGATTCCACTCCAGCCTTATGCCCGAAAGTGCGCGGCATGCCTCTTTTTTTTGCCCAGCGTCCGTTTCCGTCCATAATAACGGCCACATGGCTGGGCATATTCTCCGGATAATTAATTGCTCCGTATTCCGACATCAGATGGACATAATCTCCTTTTCTTTTTCGGCCGCCAGAGTATCCAGCTCTTTAATTTTGCCGTCCGTCAGCTTTTGAATTCCTTCTTCCGTACGCTTGGCGTCATCCTCCGTTATAGCGCTGTCCTTTTTCAGCTTTTTAACAGCCTCGTTAGCGTCCCGTCTGATATTTCTTACAGCAATTTTAGCTTCCTCTGCCATTTTCTTCACCTGTTTTACAAGCTCCTTGCGCCTTTCTTCGGTGGGCTCGGGGAATATTAAACGCAGAGTTTTGCCGTCGTTGACGGGATTAAGCCCTAAATCGGATTTTTGTATGGCCTTTTCTACTTCCTTAAGCATAGAAGCGTCCCAAACGGAAATTTGAAGCATGCGGGGCTCGGGCACGTTAATGCTTCCTATCTGATTGATGGGCGTTGACACTCCGTAATAATCTACCGATATTTTATCAAGCACCTGAGGATTGGCCCTTCCTGCCCGAATAGTAGCCAAATCGCTTTTGAAAACCGCAATGCTTTTATCCATTTTTTCCTTAGCCGAAGCCTCCAGCTGATTAAATTCTACTGCCATAATATGCTCCTTTCCTCCGGCGGAAAAAATAACGCGCAGGCTTTCAGCGCCGCCGGTGTCAGAAAGCCCCTTAATATATTTATATAATAACAAATACCGTTAAATATTTCAAGTAAAATAATCGGCGCAATTTACGCGGCGCAAAAAACGCCCAATGCCTTTAAGCGCCCCGCGCGGCAATTCGCCTGGAAAATTCCAGGCCCCGTCCAAGCGGATTCAAAGCGCGCTGCGCAGCGGAATTAAGACGCTGTTCGCGGCGGGAATAAAGTGCTATTCGCAGCGGGATTAGAGCGCTGTCCGCGGCGGCTTTTAAGCAGCCGCAATAAATAAAAACGTCTATATAAAGAAACGGCCGCGTTCCGCCGGCGCGCGCAGGCGAATTAGAACCCGCCCGAACGCCTCTGCGGCCGCGGCCCGTTAAAGAGTTTTAATAGAATTCAGTCTCCACGCCGTTTGAAACGGTAGTGCCGCTGCCCTGTCCGCAAACGGCTTTAAGAATGCTCTCCTCCCCTTTAAGGGCGAATAATTTCAAAGGTATGTCGTTGTCCATGCAGAGACTGGTAGCCGTGCTGTCCATAACCTGTATGCCCTTTTCCAGCACGTCCATATAGCGTATGCTCTTATAACGCCTCGCCGAAGGATTTTTGCGCGGATCAGCTTCATATACGCCGTCTATATTTTTAGCCATCAAAACCACGTCCGCTTCAATTTCCGCCGCGCGAAGCGCCGCCGTAGTATCGGTGGAAAAAAACGGATTGCCCGTGCCGCAGGCAAATATAACTATCAGCTTTTTATCCAGATGGCTCATGGCCTTCCGCCTTATATACGGCTCGGCAATTTCATTCATAGCTATGGCCGTCATAACCCTCGTCTTATAGCCCTTATGCTCCAGGGCGTCCTGCATAGCCAGTGAATTAATAACCGTAGCCAGCATGCCCATATGGTCGGCCGTAGAACGGTCCATATCCCGGCCCTGGCGTCCGCGCCAGATATTGCCCGCTCCTATAACTATGCCCACCTCTACGCCCAGCTTAACTACTGAAATAATCTGCTCGGCAACCTTGGAAATGGTTTCGCCGCTTATTCCAAAGCCGTTTTCCCCCGCAAGGGCCTCGCCGCTTATCTTTATTACAACGCGCTTATATGCCGGTTGCATGAATACCTCCGCACAAACTAAAGGCCCTCCGCACTAATCTTCCAAGCGGCCGGGCCCGTAAATTTTTTAAATTATTTAATCTGTCCCATTACTTCTTCAGCAAAATTATCCTCGCGCTTTTCAAGCCCCTCGCCCATTTCATAGCGTACAAAGCGGCGCACTGAAATCTTTTCGCCTACTTTTACCACCTGCTCGTTCACCATCTGAGCGATAGTAATGTCGGTATCCAGAATATACTGCTGTTCCATAAGGCAAACTTCTTTATAATATTTGGAAATGCGTCCTTCAACGATTTTATCCACAATCTTTTCAGGCTTACCCTCGTTTAAGGCCTGCGCGCGGATAATCTCTCTCTCGGCGTCCAGCTCGGCCTGAGGAACTTCCTCTTTATTAACATAGAGCGGCTTGGCGGCTGCTATATGCATGGCGATACTGTGCACAAACGCCTTGAAATCAGGAGTCTTAGCCACGAAATCAGTTTCGCAGTTTACTTCCACCATAACGCCTATCTTGCCGTTAAGGTGTATATAGGATTCAACAATCCCCTCGGCGGCTATCCTGCCCGCTTTTTTAGCGGCGGCGGCCAGCCCCTTTTCGCGCAGAATTTTAATAGCTTCTTCCATATCTCCGTTTGCGTCCACCAGGGCGCGCTTGCAGTCCATCATGCCTACGCCCGTTCTCTCGCGCAGCTCCTTGACTTCCTGTGCTGTTACCATAATTAATACTCTCCTTTATCCATGCTTTTTAAAAAAGGGGAAGAAAGAACCCTCCCCCCGAACTCCAATTAATTTCAGCCTTCCTGAACGGGCGCGGATATTTCTCCGGCTATTTCAGCAGCTTCTTCCGGGCTTACTTCAGCCTTTTCATCTACATTATCAGCTTCCAGAGCTTCCTCGCCTTCATACATGGATTCACCCTGGCGGGCCTCCAATACGGCGTTAGCCATAGTGCTGGCAATCAATTTAACCGCGCGTATAGCGTCGTCGTTGCCGGGAATTACATAATCGGCGTCGTCCGGATCGCAGTTGGTATCCACAATAGCTACAACCGTTATGCCCAGCCTCTTGGCCTCGCATATTGCATTATGCTCCTTGCGGGGATCCACCACAAACATAACTCCGGGCAGTCTGTCCATAGTGCGTATTCCGCCGAAATTGCTTATAAGCTCTTTCTTTTCCTTATTGAGCTTGGCCTGTTCCTTTTTGGGCAGCAGAGCCAGCTGTCCGCTGTTCTCCATTTCCTCTAATGCGTTAAGACGGGCAATACGGGTAAGAATGGTTTTGAAATTGGTCAGCATTCCGCCGGCCCAGCGCTGATTGACATAATACATGCCGCAGCGGAGCGCCTCCTGCTCTATAGATTCCTGAGCCTGCTTTTTAGTGCCTACAAAAAGCACGCTTTCTCCCTGTCCAACAGCCTCGCGTACAAAATTATACGCTTCTTCAATTTTTTTCACCGTCTTCTGGAGATCTATAATATAAATCCCGTTGCGCTCAGTGAAAATATAAGGGGCCATCTTAGGATTCCATCTCCGGGTTTGATGTCCGAAATGGACGCCTGCTTCCAGCAGGCTTTTCATTGATACTACTGACATGAAAAAATTCCTCCTTGTTTTTCCTCCCCGCGGCGTAAATGCTCAAACCATAAGGCACAAGGCACATTTCAACACGGGTGCGTTTTCTGCATTATTATAATGTTACCTTTAAAGCCTGTCAAGCGTTTTAAGAAAAAACGCTCATTATAGGCAAGCCCCGCCTATAGCGCTGGACAAAACGCACACATTATAATATAATTATCAAGCAAAAACATGTCCTTATAGCGCATATCCGAGCGCTGCGCGTCCGCCTATAATTCAAGGCCAGCTCAGGCCGGCGCGCCGTTTAAATTCAGGAGGCATATGAAAAATTATTATTTGCTGGGCGAGCATTTAGGGCATTCCTTTTCCGCCGAAATACATAACCGTCTTTTCAAAGCGCAGAAAACAGACGCGCAATACAGCCTTTTGGAGCTGCCTGAAAACAGGATTAAAGAAAAACTGGAACAATTAAAAAATCAAGGCGGAGCCAACGTAACAATCCCCTATAAGCAAACAGCCGCCCTTTATATGGACGAATTGCTGGGAGACGCCCAGGCGACGGGCTGCGTCAACACCATTATTCCCAAAAACGGGCGCCTTATAGGCGAAAATACCGACGGAGAAGGATTTATGCGCGCCCTTGCAGGTTGGACGGGCAGTTTAAAGGGACAAAAGGCGCTTATACTAGGCGCCGGAGGCGCGGCTCACGTCATTGCCTACAGGCTCGCTCTTGCAGGAGCCAGAGTGCACATATGGGCGCGGCGCGGCGCGCAGGCCATGGCTCTGGCCGAACAAATCAACCGTTTCGCTCCGGGCGGAGCGCAAAGCTCTGCTCCTGCCGGAAAATGGTATCTGGCGGTGAACGCCACTCCCGCGGGCATGGGTAATCTTAAAGATCTTTCTCCCATTCCAGAAAATACGGCCTTTGAATGCGAATATGCATTTGACTGCATATATAATCCATCCAAAACCCTCTTCCTCAGGCAAGCCGAAGAAAAGGGGGCGCAAATTCAAAACGGCCTGGCCATGCTATGGCATCAGGCTATAAAATCCCAGGAGCTTTGGGGAAATCATTTTGACGACGATATATTAAACAGAGTCTTAAACGAGGTGAAGCAATTATGAAACTGCTGATTATCAACGGCCCAAATCTTAATCTTACCGGTATGCGGGAGCCTGGAATTTACGGAAACCAAACGCTGGCGGATATAAATTCCTGGCTTGAGCAGGAAACTAAAAATAAGGCGGAGCTGGAATTTTATCAATCCAACTGCGAGGGAGAAATATGCTCCCGGCTGCACGGCGCAATATCCAAATACGACGGCGTTATTCTTAATGCGGGCGCATATACCCATTACAGCTACGCCATTCGCGACGCAATCAGCGCCAGCCGTCTGCCCGTAATAGAAGTGCATCTATCCAATATTCACGCACGCGAAGAATTCAGGCATAACAGCGTATTGGCGGGCGTATGCCGGGGACAGATATG
Source organism: Selenomonadales bacterium (assembly GCA_003150515.1). GTDB lineage: Bacteria > Bacillota > Clostridia > Christensenellales > QALW01 > Neochristensenella. Next base: position 9,689 of record QALW01000053.1, read on the forward strand.
CGGTTTTGGAAAATATTCATATCTGCTGGCCATTGAGGCCTTTCTCGGCGCGCATAATTCTCAATAGGCGCGTTCTTTCATTAAACGCGCTCTTATCCACATTTTAATAAGCCTGTCTTGACATTTATAGGCTTATACCGTAAAATATATTTTAGCTATGCTATTAAAAACACAGGAGGAATCCCTCAATTATGAAAAAGCTTTTTGCCGTCCTCGCGGGAGCGCTTTTGCTTTCCCTGCTATTAACCGGAATTGTCTTGGCCGATCCGGTAACACAGGACGATATAACCTTTGAAGTGAATGTTGCGCCTTCAGGCGTGCTGCCCCCGGCTGCCGGTAAGACTGAGGAAATCATTGTTACCGTAGTCATAACAAACAATACGCCCAATTCGATAACCAACATACAATTATCCATAAAAGGTCAGACATCAGAAATGCTGCCCGAGATTCCCGGTTATGGTTCGGACGCTACGGATGAAATCGTAATGAAGCTGAATATAACCGCAAGCGATATCGGAGTCAACATCCCTTTTAATGTCGATTATACCACCGCAGGAGAATCTCACACCTATAACGGCACTTTCCGTGTAGAAGAGATTCAGCCTCAGACCAGCGCCACCATATCCGCCTCGGCCGTTGTTAACGGCAAACAGGGAGAAAGCCTGGGGCCGGACGGAGCCAGCGTTAATTTTAAATATACCATTACAAATAACGGAAACGTAAACATAACGGGCATTCAGATTCAGGAAAATATGAAAGCAGGCGGCTCCTCTGTTAATACCGATATTCTAAAAGGGGAAATTTCCGCTTCCAATCCGCTTAAGCCCGGCGACAGCGTAACTATAACGGGTAAAACCACCACTTTAAAAAGCAATATAAGCGTTTCCCCCGTTTTATTATACAGCGGCGAACACGGCAGCGGCGAAAGCAAGGCGGACACCGTTACCGTGGAAAAATACGCCCCAAAGCTTGAATTCACCCTGACAGTAGCAAATACCAACGTAACCTACGGTTCGTCTACTAAATTGTATTACAATATCGTCAATACCGGCAACGTTACTCTTTCCAGCATCAAACTGAGCAACGAATCGGGCAGAGAAGTGCGCAGCGTCGCCTCCCTCACTCCCGGCAACACCATAAGCGGCGAGGTAAGCGTAACGGTAACCAGCACTCGGAGCTATAAATATTCGCTTTCAGCCCAATCTCCCGACGGGCAATCTCTTAGCCTGAACGAAAGCGTTACCGTCAATATGGTGCCTCTGGAGCCGACTGATATAAAGCTTAATTTGAATGTTTCGGCTGATAAAACTCAATTGGACAGCCCGGGCACTGTTACAATAACCATAAAAATCACCAACCAGAATGCCTTTGAACTGAATGATATAAAAATAATGGACAGCCGCGAACAGCTCATAACCACCATATCCAGCCTGCTGAGCGACGCAACCGAAACCATCACGCATACAATGGAGCTTAACTCCTCCGAGGAAATATTCGTCTGCGCTTATGTGCCAGTAGAAGGCAATTCAGAGCCGTCAGAAATAGTTTCCAATATGATAAGCGTTGAAGTAAGCGGCGGCACGGATAACACGCCCGCAGTTTCCGCTTCGCCCACCGCTTCCGCCACTTCCAACGCCACTGGCTCCCTTTCCCCCTCAGCTTCAGGCGAAACCGAGCCCGGCTCTTTAGGGATTTTTGATATACTTATTATCGGCTTTATAGTTATACTGGTGCTGGTGGCCATAGCGGTTGCAGCGCTTATAACCATAAACGTATTGGATAAGAAAAAGAAATCCAAGAACCGGCAGATGAATCGGAAAATAAAATAATCGGCCGAATATTACATTAAAACACCAAAAGCCCTTTGCCTGAAATAATCAGTCAAAGGGCTTTTGCTTTTTTAACCAGAGTCTTTTTATTATGCAAAAACTGCCGTTTAATCCCCCGGCAATGCAGGCAAAATGCAATTACAGCGCTGAAGGAGCGCTCTTTTAAATACTATTCAAATTTTAAACGCTCATCCTAAATTTTTCAAAGCGCCCAGCTCGCCCGAACTAATTACTCCTTTTTCAGTTATAAAAGCAGTAATAAGAGAGGCCGGAGTAACGTCAAAAGCCGGATTCCATGCCTTGACGCCTTCAGGCGCCATGGGCCTAGAATACCACATATGCGTTATTTCATATTGCGGCCGTTCCTCTATAACTATTTGTTCCCCATCCGGGCAGTCAAAATCAATAGTTGAAACAGGACAGCAAACATAAAATGGTATATTATAATAATGCGCTAATACCGAGGCGCCCGAGGTGCCGATTTTATTAGCCGTATCGCCGTTAAAGGCCACTCGGTCGCATCCTACCAGAACAGCGTCAATCTCTCCTTTGCGCATAAGCGCCGATATCATATTATCGCATATCAGCGTAACGTCTACGCCGGCGCGGGACAATTCAAAGGAGGTAAGCCGAGCGCCCTGGAGCAGGGGCCTGGTTTCAGAAGCATACACCTTAAGCTTTCTGCCCAGAGAATAGGACGTATAAATGGGCGCGGTAGCCGTGCCGATACTGGTAGTCGCCAGCGCGCCCGCATTGCAATATGTAAGCACGCCTTCAGCGTCTTTTATTAAAGCCGCTCCGTATTCTCCTATAGCCCGGCAGCACTCTTCATCCTCTTTAAGAATCAATTGACATTCACGCTTCAATGCATTTTTGACCTCGTCCAGGCTGTTTAACGCGTTAAGAGCCGTGCTTTCCATACGCGAAAGCGCCCAAAAAAGATTGACGGCCGTTGGACGGCTGGACGCCAGCACCTCTTTAACATTAGACATTTGCCGCATAAAGCTCTCTTTATCCTCGCCGCAGAAACGCTTAGCCTCCAAATAATAGGCGCACGCAGCGGCGGCGCCTATAGCCGGAGCGCCCCGCACTCTTAAAAAGCGTATTGCCTCAGCAGTCTCTTGCGCATTATGAAGAGGGACATATTTTTCTTCTCCCGGAAGAAGCGTTTGTTCCAAAATCATCAATACAGAATGAACGTCGTCTAAATAAAGCGTCTTAGGAAAATGCATAGTCATACCTCTGCGTTTTTTATTTATTATATCATATACGCGCGCTTTATAGTTTTTCTAATAGTAAAAGTTTTAAAGTTTGCGATTGTTTTTTACAGCCCCAAGGCATAATCGCTTAAGGGGGCGGCGGCGCGGGATTTTGGCGCAGCGCCAAAATCCCGCGCGAACGGGGCCGGCGTTTGGCAGGGCTTTGCCCTGCCCTTTCCGCGCAAAAGCGCGGAAAGGCGGCCTCCGGCCGCAAACGCCGGCCCCGCTCCGCGCGGAGCGGCCTCCGGCCGCCCGCGCCGCCGCCCCCTTAAGCGATTATACCTTGGGGATGTAAAACATACGCCAAATCACATGAATAATAAAATCTCTCCAGCATTATCAAATCAAAAAGCAAAAGCGAAAGAATAATTTTCTTTCGCTTTTATCAATAAAACCCAAGCTAAATCCTGAACATAAAATATTCAATTATCCTCATCCAATGAATCCGCGTCATCTTCTTCATTAGAAGCCGCCGCGCCCACTTTTTTAAGCGGTTTTTTCTTGCCTGAGCCTACTATCTCGCTTAACTGATCCAGCATTGCATGAATCTGCGAATCCAGCATAGTTCCGAAATCAGAATGCTCTGCAATATAGTCTTTAGCATTATCCCGGCCCTGGCCTATGCGCTGTCCTTCATAAGAGAACCAAGAACCGCTCTTTTCAATTATACCCAAATCTACAGCCGCATCCAGCAAACATCCCTCCAGGCTTATGCCCTTGCCATACAAAATATCAACCTCTACCTGCTTAAAAGGAGGCGCAACTTTATTTTTAACTACTTTAATCTTAGTTTTATTGCCTATTATATCCGTGCCCGATTTTATTACGTCCGCCTTCCTTATATCCAGACGAATGGTCGAATAAAATTTCAATGCGCGTCCGCCCGTAGTAACCTCAGGATTGCCAAACATAACCCCAACTTTTTCACGAAGCTGATTTATAAATATCGCGGTACAATTGGTTTTGCTTATTATACCCGTCAGCTTGCGCAAAGCCTGGGACATAAGCCGGGCATGGGCTCCGACGTGCGAGCTGCCCATATCTCCGTCTATCTCCGAACGCGGCACTAAAGCCGCGACCGAATCAACCACCACAAGATCTATCGCAGCGCTGCGCACTAAGGCTTCGAATATATCCAATCCCTGCTCGCCGGTATCCGGCTGGGAAATATATAATTCGTCTATGTCAACGCCCAAAGCCTTAGCGTAAATAGGATCAAGCGCATGCTCTGCGTCAATAAAGGCGACTGTGCCTCCAAGCTTCTGAGTTTGCGCCACTATATGCAAAGCCACCGTAGTCTTGCCTGAAGATTCAGGCCCGTAAATTTCTATAATCCTTCCTTTGGGAATTCCGCCGACGCCAAGCGCCGCGTCCAACTGCACGCAGCCCGTAGGAATAACCTCAAGATTCATATTGGCCGCTGAATCTCCCAGCTTCATAACGGCCCCTTTGCCATGCTCCTTTTCAATTTTGGCAAGCGCCGCATCCAGCGCCTTCTGCTTGTCCATATCTGCTCCGTTTCTCCGCAGCGTCAATTTTTAAGAAATCTGTCGGCTGCGGCAGACAAATTTCTCCGTTCGCTTATTTACCGGCGTTCTTAAAGAAAAGCTCTCCTTAATCCGCCCGGCATACCGTAAAACCATTATAATTTAAGTTTATTATATAATAAAACGGCGAAAAAAACCAGATTTTTTTAATAATTTATGTTCAAACGTTCCGTCAGCAATTCAATAGCCTTTTCCGCAGCCTGTTCCATAATTTCCTTACGCGTTCCCTTAAGCATAAGCTTATACGAAAAATTCCCCTGTGGAAGGCTGATTCCTACATAAACCAGCCCTACAGGCTTTTGCAGACTTCCTCCGCCCGGCCCCGCAATGCCGGTAGTGCTCAGGCCAATCTTGCTTCCTATGGAATTTTTAGCGCCCTCGGCCATGGCCTCCGCGCATTGCTCGCTCACAGCCCCGTACGCGCCGATAATTTCCTCCCTAACGCCCAGCCGACTTATCTTGGCTTGATTGCTGTAAGCAACCGTACCGCATAAATATACGCCGCTGATCCCCGGATAACTTACCAGCATAGCCGAAAGCAGGCCTCCTGTGCAGGATTCCGCAAGAGCAATAGTGGTGCCAGAGCTTATAAGATATTCACAAAGCTTATTAAGCGCATTCATCTATTTAAGCAGCTCCCTGTTCATATATACATAGCGCACGCCCGAAATAATAGTAAGCGCAACGGCAGCCCCCAGCAGAATATAGTCCATGGGTATATGTATAAGGGAAAAAGGCAAATTATCCAGCATTAAAAGCACTATGGCCACATCCTGCACAATTGTTTTAAGCTTTCCCCATCCATCGGCGGCTATTATATTATTATTGGAAGCGGCTATTACTCTAAATCCGGTAACGGCAAATTCCCTGGCTATTATTATAATAGCGGCAACCGTTATGAATAAGCTGCCCGTCCGCCATATAAGCAGTATAAGCGCAGATATATTCAGCATTTTATCAGCAATTGGATCCAAAAATTTGCCCAGAACCGTAACCATGTTCCGCTTGCGAGCAAGCTGCCCGTCCAATATGTCCGTAACGGCCGCCAAAACAAAAATTACAGCCGCAGCTATCTTCCATCCCAGGCAATAAACAACGGCCATCACCGGAATTAGCAGTATCCGAAGAAAAGTAAGCTTATTTGCTATATTCATATAACGCAGTTCCTCACATTCTAGACTAATTGAGCATACAAATCATAAGCGAAAGCATCGCTGATAACCACGTTTACCATATCGCCCGGCCGCAGAAAAGCGTCGGCGGATAAAAAAGTCTTCCCATCCACATCAGGCCCCTGAAAAAAGCAGCGTCCGAAATATTGAGACGATTGCTCATCGCGGCCCTCTATAAGCATTCTATACCTTTTGCCTATTCTCTCCTGATTAAGGCTATGACTTATCTCCCCCTGCCTGAGCATTATTCCGTCCAGCCTAACTTCCGCCGTAGAAGCGCGCACCTTATGCTCCATATTATACGCGGGCGTATCTTCCTCAGGAGAAAATACAAAAGCTCCTAAATGATCAAAAGGATGAATGGTAATATAATTAAGAAGGGAATTAAAATCTCTTGACGTTTCCCCCGGATATCCCGTCATAACAGTAGTTCGTATTCCCCAGCCGCTGTTAAAAGAACGTATTCTATTATATAAATATGTAATATCCGCCTGAGTGTAATGTCTGTTCATAGCGCGCAGCAATCCGTCCTGAACATGCTGCACAGGCACATCCAGATAATTGCATACTGACTCTGAATTATTCATATATTCCAGCAACTCATCGCTCACTCTCCCCGGATAGGCGTAAAGCAGGCGGAGCCATTCAAATCCCAGCGAATCCAGCGCCTTGATTAATTCCAGGAGCCCCTTATCGCCGTCCTTATATACCGTTATATCCTGCGCTGTAATATTTAATTCCTTAACGCCCAGCGCTTTAAGCATTTTAGCCTCGTTTATAAGGCTGTCAAAGCTCCGCGCGGTATATTTGCCGCGTATGCCCGGTATGGCGCAATAGCCGCAATGATTATTGCAGCCCTCGGAGATTTTAAGATAAGCCATATACTGCGGCGTAGCCAGCTTGCGCTTAGAGGCAAAGCAGTCCAGATAAGCCGGAGTGCCGCCGGTATAGACGGGCCGTTTTCCTTCCAGCGCCTCCTGAATGCATTGATTAATCCGGGAATATTGATATACGCCCATCAATCCGTCCAGTTCGGGTATCTCCTCCATAAGCTGCCGCGAATACCTCTCCGAAAGGCAGCCCGTTGCTATAACCGCGCGGCAGGAAGGCTTAAACTGAAGCATTTCAAATATGGTATTGATGCCCTCCTGCTTAGCCTGAGCAATAAAGCCGCAGGTGTTAATTATTATTACCTCGGCCTTTTCTGGAGAATGAGCAAAAGTATGCCCGCCCTCCTCAAGCCGGCCCAGCATTACTTCGGTATCCACAAGATTTTTATTGCAGCCGAGAGACACAACATATATACTGCTCATATGTTAATCCTTCCGGTAAATCTCATTATACTGCTGACGGCTCATAATAATCTCCCGGGGCTTGCTGCCCTGAGAAGCCCCAATAATATGCATACGCTCCATAGTATCTATAATCCTCCCTGCGCGGGCATATCCTATGCCTAATTTGCGCTGAAGCAGGGATATGGAAGCCTGCTCATTATCAATTACAATTTCAATCGCCTTAGGCAGCAATTCGTCCGAATCATCATCCGTTTCCATCGCTTCGCTCTTTGAACCTTTTCCCCCCACCAGTTCTATGCACTCTTCTTCAATATATTCAGGCTCGGAAGCAGATTCTTTTATAAAATTAACCACTCTTTCCACTTCTATTTCATCTATAAAGGCGCCCTGCACGCGCAGAGGCTTAAATTCGCCGTTATGATGATAGAGCATATCTCCCCGGCCAAGCAATTTTTCAGCGCCCACCATATCCAGTATAGTACGCGAATCGTGAGAGGATGAAACGGCAAAAGCCATGCGCGAAGGGATATTGGCTTTTATAACCCCCGTTATGACGTTTACGCTGGGGCGCTGAGTGGCCAATACTAAATATATTCCGGCAGCGCGGGCCAGCTGAGCAATACGCATTACGCTATCCTCAACTTCTCCCGGAGCAACCATCATAAGATCGTTTAATTCGTCCACTATAACCACAATCCGCGGCATTCCCGGCTCTCCCGCCTGGCGGGACACCTCGTTATATCTGGCTATATCCTTAACCTTTTTCCTGTTAAACTCGCTGTAGCGGTTTTCCATTTCGCGCACCACATACTGGAGCGCCCCCGCGGCTTTTTTAGGATCGGTTACAACGGGCAGCAGCAGATTAGGAATGCCGTTGTATACGCTTAATTCAACCTTTTTAGGATCAATCAGAATCATGCGCACATCTTCAGGCCGGGATTTATAAAGAAGGCTTATTATAAGGCAATTTATAGCGACGCTCTTGCCTGAACCCGTCTGCCCGGCTATAAGCAGATGAGGCATTTTAGATATATCAGCCACTATAGGACGGCCCGTTATATCCTTGCCCAAAGCCATAGTTACGCAGGAAGAGCTGTTGCGGAACGCCTCGCTTTCAATAACTTCCCTTAAGGACACCATAGAAACCGTACCGTTTGGAATCTCTATTCCCACGGCGCTTTTCCCCGGAATGGGCGCTTCTATGCGCACGCCCGTAGCCGCCATGGCCAGCGCTATATCGTCGGCCAGCGCCGCAATGCGGTTAACCCGCACTCCCCTGGCTATAGTAAGCTCATAACGGGTTATGGCCGGCCCTATAGTTATATTTTCCACCTGGGCTCCTATGCCGAAGCTGCGCAGAGTGGATTCCAGCTTTTCTATATTTTCAGTCTGGTCCTGCTTAACGTTATGCTTAATCTGCGGAGGGGGATTAAGCAGGCTGACGGGCGGAAAACGATACACCTGCGCCGAATCTTTAGGGGGAGTAAATATGCCTTCCCCGCGCTCAGAGCGCTTTGGAGTTTCTGTTTCAGCAAACAGCTCCATTTCCCGTTCCTGAACATCCTCTTCCATTTCCTCAGGCTCGTTCTGCTCCTGGGGCATATTATCATAATGACTGGTTATAGTTATTTTTCTGGCCTTGCCTACCGAAAGAGGCGTCTGCACCTCTCCGTTAAAATGCTCCTCCTTTATAGCCTCGCATGGCTCGTCATCCTCTATAAGGTCGTCAAACATCTGAGCCTGACGGCGCTTTTCTCTTTCCTCCCTGAGATTCTCCCGATAAGTGGCGGCGTGGTCGGATATAACGTCAATCTTTTCTTTGACCTTTTTGCCCGCTTCCCTGTATGAAAAATTAAAAAGCAGAATAACAGTCGCGGCAACTCCCGCAATCATAAGAATCATGGTGAGAGGCCGGCCCAAAAGCGCGGTAAGCGGATATATATACAGCTCGGCAAAAAGCCCCATATTGGCCGAACGGGCCGCTCCCTCCTCAAAGCACCTTCCCAGCGCAGGAAAAAAGCCCAGCTGCTCGTTATATGGCTGAACGCATACGCAATGAATAAACCCTATAAGGCTCAATACAAAAACTATAGTGGACGCCAGCTTGCCTTTATGTATGGTTATTTTTTTGAGTATAATCCTAAATACGCCGAATACCGCAAACAAAACAGGAATAACATATGCAAGCAATCCGAAGCTGCCCAAAAGCACCATATTTATATAGCGCGGAACAACCGCCGAATCCCCCATAATAAGACATGCAAGCAAAATGACTCCCACGGCAATCAGCAATACGCCCTGAAACTCATGCCTGAGATTTTTTTTCTGTTTACCGCCCTTCTTCTTATTCCCGGCTGTATTCTTTTTCTTTGCGCTGCCCGCCATTCTATACGCACTCCTTAAAAATACTATTAAATATTATATCATGAAACGCATTTTTTGTATATAAAATAAAAAAGCCTTTCCGCCCAATCCACATTTAAACGCCCATTAGACAAGAAAAGAACTCGCGCAAAACTTTACCGCCCGTCCTGACGGACGGGCGGTAAAGACGCCAATCTAAATTTAAGCTAATCGTCATCTCTGCCCGAATATAGAAAATCCAAATTATCCAGACAGATGCCCGTGCCCAGCGCCACGCAGGATATAGCGTCGTCAGCCACATAGCAGTTAAGATGAAAATGCTCGCTGAAAAGCTTATCCAGGCCAAAGAGCATCGCTCCGCCCCCCGTCATGCAGATGCCCGAATCCAATATATCCGCAGATAGTTCGGGCGGCGTTCGTTCAAGCACTCTATGCACTCCCTGAATGAGCTCCTGCACGCAGTCCTCCAAAGCGTCCTGGATTTCCTCCGACGTTACGGTAACCGATTTGGGCAGCCCGGTAAGCAAATTTCGTCCCATAATTTCAGTGCACAAAGTTTCGCTGCGCGGATAAGCCGTCCCAATATTTATCTTGAGCAGTTCAGCCGTGCGCTCGCCTATGAGCAGGTTATGCTTGCGCTTGATATATTTGACAATAGCTTCATCCATTTTATCGCCCGCAATTTTAACTGATTCGCTTATAACGCACCGTCCCAGCGAAATAACGGCGATATCCGTCGTTCCTCCCCCTATATCCACCACCATATGCCCTCTGGGCTGGCCTATATCCAGCCCCGCGCCTAAGGCGGCGGCCCTGGGCTCTTCAATTATATGCACTTCTCTTGCGCCTATTTCCCGCGCGGCGTCCAAAACCGCCCGTTTCTCCACTTCAGTAACGCCGCTGGGCACGCATACCACCATGCGCATATTATGAAAGCGCTGTTTCCCCGCCCATTTTTTTATAAACAGCCTCAGCATATCCAGCGTTACGCCGAAATCCGAAATAACTCCGTTGCGCAGAGGTCTTACGGCCGTAATATTGCCGGGAGTCCGTCCAATCATGCGCTGCGCTTCATAGCCCACTCCAGTTACGGCGCCCGTTATTTTATCAACGGCCGCAACGCTCGGCTCTCTAAGCACAATCCCCTTGCCCTTGCAATAAATAAGCACGCTGGCCGTGCCCAAATCTATGCCTATATCCGTCGTTTTACCAAAAAACATATTTCATCCTTCTGAATATTTCCTGCAAGCCGTCCTCTATGACCTTTGCGCCCGGGGCGCTTCGCCGTTTCTGTTTTTTCCGCGTTAATCCGCCGCCAGAGCTTCTTTTCCATTTCCCTAAGCATCAATAATACTGCTTAACGCATAACGCGGCCCAGCCCGTTTCCATGCGTCCCGCAATGTTTTACGGCGTTTCAGACAAACCTCTTGCCCGGAAATTTAATTTTAATTTATTGTATCATAAATAATAAAATAATTCAATGTATTTTAACCGCAAATAGAACAAGCCCGTTAAAATAACGGGCTTGTTTCCGCGGCGCAAAAGCGCAGCCGCAGTATGCGTCTTAAAAGCGCTTATTTATTATCGTCCGCGCCTTTATTTTTCTTGCCGGCTACAACCGCTATAACCACGATAATGGCCACTACAGCAACAGCTATAACAATCCAGGCCCATGTGGGGAAACCGGCGCTTTCAGCGTCACCGCCGTTCTGAGTGGCGGTAGGAGCGGCCGTCTCTCCGGCAGTTTCGGCAGGAGCGGTCGCGTCGTTGTTCTCAGTGGGAGCGGGAGTCTCATCATCCGCAGGGGGAGTAACCGTTCCGCCCTGATCGGGATAGGGGCTGATATTGTCCAGCGAATTGATGTCCACGCCGTAGAACATGCTGGCGTCAAGCTGAACATAATCCTCGGTAGTGGCTATATCGCCCGGCTGATTTGTAACGCCCTCGCCGCAGATAAAGAAATTATCAAAGGAAAGATAGGAATCAACGTCCACATCATTAGCATTGATATTTAAGCCGATGGTCTTAATGCTGGTCTTGGAAAGATCTATATTGTTATCTTCCTCAGAACTAACCCAGTTGTTCTTATAATCGTTTATATCATATACAACATAGCCTTTAAAATTCGGAGGCAAAGTTACACGGTCAGGATTGTTCCTGGTAGCCATCACTTCGCCGTCATCCGTTATTACATAAGCAGCGTATGTAACGACAGCGTCCTCGGGCAATGAATTATCCTTAACCATCTGGAAGCCCGATTCGCCCTCCGCCTTTTTATCGACATCTCCGCAGCCAAAGAAACCTATCAGTATTTCCTGATCCAGATTGCTGTTGACATGGAAGCCTATATATTCGGCGTTAGCCACTTCCTCTTTGGGCGCGCCGCCTTTAGCGCTGTCAAAATAAAAAGCGTCTGATCCGTTAGAATAAATGCACATCTCGCCCATTTCGATATAAGCGTCCGCCGCGGGCCAGCCCATAGCGCTATAGCACCAGGACCAGAAGCCGGGCAGAGTGGAAACGCTCGCAAATTCTTCATATCCTGAATTGAAATCCTCAATAAGATAGATTCCGACATTGTCAGGCGCAGCCGTCGATTCCTGCGGAGCAGCAAAAGCAAAAGCGCACATTAAAACAAGCGCAGCCATAATACTGGCTATTTTCTTCATAGAAATCCTCCTCAATTAATTTATTAAGTCCATTATAGCAATTATTAAATATAAAATCAATGCTGAATATTAATTTTTGATAGTACAAATATAAGAATTTTACTTTTAAAAGGAACAAATCTATCAAAAACGCCCGCCCAAATTTATTAAAAATTAAAGGCGGGCTTTTAAGAAAGCCGTTATTTAATGGACGGACTGCGCAGGCAATACAAAAGCAGCGCCAGAGCCGGCCCGGCTTACCGTCTTTTTTTCATCTCCGCGCATATATCGTAAAGGCTTATATCCTGCTGAGCCAAAAGCACCATAAGATGATAAAGCAAATCGGCCGTCTCGTAGCATATTTCCTCCCGATCGCCGTTTTTGCCGGCTATGACCACTTCCACAGCTTCTTCCCCTACTTTTTTAGCTATCTTATCCATGCCCTTATTCAGCAGATAGCAGGTATAAGAGCCCTCCTGAGGCTGAGCCTGGCGTTCTTTTATTATTTCGTATTCTTTTATTAATTCGTCCGCGCCCGCCGCTTCCTTAAGCTGGGCAAGAGAATTGAAAAAGCAGCTTGTTTCCCCCGTATGACATGCGGGGCCCTGAGGTATAACTTTATAAAGCACGGCGTCCCCGTCGCAGTCATAGCTTATAGAAACTATGCTCTGCAAATTGCCCGAAGTCTCCCCTTTTTTCCAAAGCTCATTGCGGGAACGGCTGAAATAATGAGCCCAGCCGCTCTTCGCGCTTAATTCCAGAGCCTCGGCGTTAGCATAAGCCAGCATCAATACCCGGGACGTTAAGGCGTCCTGCGCTATAACGGGAACCAGCCCGGAATTGTCGAATTTTATATTGCTCAAATCCATTTAAATTTCCTCCAGTTTTTTTAAAGCCTGACGCACGTCTATTTCTCCCGTATAAATAGCCTGGCCTGTAATGGCGCCGTAGGCGCCCAAACGCGCGCATTGAATTAAATCCTCCAGGCAGCTTATGCCGCCGCTGGCAATCACTTTCAGGCCCGTTTCCTCTATGAGGCGCTTAGTCCCCTCCAGATTGGGGCCCGCCAGCATGCCGTCTTTGGAGATATCGGTATATATTATTATTTCAACCCCCTGCTCCCGCGCCCTTAAGGCCATTTCCAAAGGGGTAAGCCCAGATAATTCAACCCAGCCTTTAACGGCCGTCCTGCCGTTAAGAGCGTCTATTCCGCAGGCCACAGCTTCCGCTCCAAAGCGTTTGACTCCCTCTTTTAAAAGCTCAGGCCGTTCTAACGCGGCCGTTCCTATTACCACTCTTTTAGCGCCCGCCTCTAAACGCAGCTCCATATCCTCAAGCGTTCTTATGCCGCCGCCAAGCTGAATATTAAGGCCGGTTTCCTTTATTATGGCTTTAACGCACTCTAAATTTTTCCCCTCTGAAGAAAAGGCGCCGTCCAAATCCACCACATGCAGCCAATCCGCGCCCTGTTCTTTCCATTTAAGCGCCGCCTGAACGGGCTCTTTAAAATAAACCGTTTTCTTTTCAGCCTGCCCCTGTTTAAGCCGCACGGCGCTGCCGTCCTTTATATCTACGGCCGGAAATAAAATCATAAGCTTCCTCCCCCGGCTTTTATATAAGCCGCTTTATAAAATCCCCTTAGTGCTGGGCACTCCCTCCAGCCTGCCGTCCGCTCCCGCCGCTTCGCGCAGCGCGCGTCCAAGAGCTTTAAACATGCCCTCCAGCATATGATGAGGGTTTCTTCCGTAAAGCACTGATATATGCAGGGTGATGCCCGCGTTTACTGCCAGAGCCCTGAAAAACTCCTCGGCCAGCATAACGTCCATCCCGGGATTAGGCGCCATCTCGGGCGCGTCATAAACCAGAAATCCGCGGCCCGAAATATCTATAACGCATCTGGCCAGGGCCTCGTCCATGGGCACATAGGCGCAGCCGTACCGTCTTATTCCTTCCTTGCTTCCAAGCGCTTTAGCCAACGCCTGCCCAAGCGCAATGCCCGCATCCTCCACGCTGTGATGTCCGTCCACGTTTAAATCTCCCTTAAGGCTCAAACGCATATCCAGCGCGCCGTGCCGCGCAAAAAGCGCCAGCATATGGTCAAAAAATCCTATGCCCGTATCAATCGTGCTTCTGCCCGAGCCGTCCAGATTAATCCTAAGCTTTATATCCGTTTCATATGTAGTCCGCTGTATTTCCGCTTCTCTCATAAAGCAGCCCTCAATTCTTATTGATTTTTTTCGAATCGTATTTTTACGCTGTTCTCATGCGCCGTAAGCCCCTCAAAGCGCGCGAAAAGCTCGATATCCTCATGGACCTCCCTGAGCGCCTCCCGGCTGTAATTAATAACGCTTGTCTTTTTAATAAAATCGTCCAGATTAACAGGCGAAAAGAAACGCGCCGTGCCCGAAGTGGGCAAAACATGGGAAGGCCCGGCGTAATAATCGCCCAGCGGTTCGGGCGAATAATGCCCCATAAATACCGCCCCCGCATTTTTAATCAGCGGAAGCAGGCTTTCAGGCTCTTCGACGCACAGTTCCAGATGCTCGGGCGCTATATTATTGGAAAATTCCACTGCCTGCTCAAGACTTTCCGCCACCACAATCGCGCCGTAAGCCTCTAAAGAACGGGAAATAATTTCTTTGCGCGAAAGAGTCTCTTTCTGGCGTTCCACCTCATCAGCTATTTTTTGAGCCAAGGCTTCGGAGCAGGTCACGCAAACGCAGGCCGCCATCCGGTCATGCTCGGCCTGTGAAAGAATATCGGCGGCTACAAAACGCGCGTCTGCGCTTTCATCGGCTATGACTAAAATTTCGCTGGGCCCCGCTATGCTGTCTATGCCCACATATCCGAATACCTCCCGTTTGGCCAAAGCCACATAAATATTGCCCGGCCCTACAATCTTATCCACCTTTTTAACGCTTTTAGTCCCAAAAGCAAGCACGGCTATAGCCTGAGCGCCTCCTATTTTATATATTTCGCTTACGCCCGCGAGATTAGCCGCCACTATGCTCGCATATGCCGGCCTCTTTAATTGAGCGTCGCAGGGAGTGGCTACTGCTATTCTCTCCACTCCCGCGACAGCGGCCGGAATTGCGCTCATAAGCACTGAAGAGGGATACGCCGCCGCGCCTCCCGGCACATATATTCCTAAAGACTGTATAGGAATATAAAGCACGCCCAGCTCTCTGCCCGCTTTTTGCCTATATATGAAACTCTCCCGTTTCTGGCGGGTATAATAATCTCTTATATTTTCCGCACTCTCTCTCATTACGCGGATGAGCTCAGCGTCTGTGTTTTCATACGCCTGCTTGATTTCCTCCTGGCTTACCAGCACGCCCGTTTGGCTTAAATCAGTCTTATCAAATTTCTCAGTATATTCAAACAGCGCCTCATCCCCACGCTCGCGGATAGCGGATATTATTCCGCGGACAGTCTCCGCCTGTTCGGGCATAGCCAGCTGGGAACGGTTTAACAGCCTTTCAATTTTAATGTCGTTAATATTTATAATCTCCATTTTTTCACCTGCTTTCAGAAGCATTTACAGCTTCCCGCATCCGCTCTATAAGAGGCTTTATGCGGCTGCCCTTAGTTTTAAGGCTCACCTGATTGACCACCAGCCGCGCGCTTACGGGGCAGATTTTATACAGCACCTTCAGGCCGTTGGCTTCCAAGGTTTTTCCGCTCTCCACTATATCCAGAATAACGTCGGACAGGCCGGTTACAGGCCCTAATTCCACCGAGCCGTTGAGCTTTATTATTTCCACGCTTCTGCCGCGCGAATTAAAATAATTTAAAGCGATATTAGGATATTTGGTCGCTATCCGAAGAATCCTATCCGTCCTATGCTCTCCGCAGCCCTCCGGGCCCGCTATGCAAAGAGAGCATTGCCCTATATGCAAATCCAGCATCTCATATAAAGGTCTGTTCGCCTCTAACAGAGTATCTTTTCCAACTACTCCTATATCGGCTACGCCGTGATGAACGTAAGTGGGCACGTCGCTGGGCTTGACCAGCAGAAATTTATAGCCTTCCTGATTATCAAACACCAGCTTCCTGCCCGCGTCCCTCACTTGAGAGCAATCCACGCCGCATCTCTCCAATATATCCATAGTCTTTTCGCCCAGCCGGCCTTTGGCCAGCGCTATGGTCACAGTATCCATATCCATCCTCCCGCTATTTCAGACGCTGGGCGCCCGCGCCGCAGACGTTATAAATTTCAAGCGCATTTTGGCCGCTGAATTCCGCCTCTTCAGAATCTTTCGCCAGATTAAGCGAAACCTTTTTGCCTTGGGCGCGCAATTCCGCGCATAATTCAACGGCGCGACGGTAGCCTTCCGCATTGCAGAATACCACTGCTTTTTTATCCGCTCCGCCGCATTTTTCAAAGGAATACGCCTTTAACAGCTTGGTTATTTCAACTGCAAAGCCCGTAGCGCAAAGTCCGTCCCCAAATTCCTCAATTAAGCCGTCGTAGCGCCCTCCGTTCATAACAGGCTCGCCCACGCCCGGACAAATTCCGCGGAATATAACTCCCGTATAATAATTAAGGCTCTTAACCATGCCCAAATCAAAGGAAAGATATTTTTCAAAGGAATATGCCTTCAGATAATCATATATCTCCCGCAGATTAGCCACGGCCTCCCTGCATTTTGGATGGCTGCATAAACTCAGCGCCGAATTCAAGACGTCCGCGTCCCCGAAGAGATAGGGCAATTCGGAAATCACCTTTCTGAGCGGCTGGCTCACAGGAAGCTTTTCCAGCAGCAATTCTATGCCCAGCATATTTTTCTGTTCAACCAGCAGCCGCACCTCCTCGGCCTGCTCGTTGCTGAGGCCCGCTTCCAGCATAAGCCCCTTGAAAAAATCCACCTGCCCAATTTCTATCTGGAAATTTGTAACGCCCGCCTTCAAGAGAGAGGATATTGCAAGAGCAATAACCTCCGCGTCATAAAACGAGCCGCTTCCCCCTATTAATTCCACGCCCGTCTGAGTGCGCTGAGTAAAGCCTCCGGCCTGAGCGTTAAAAGAAAACACCTCGCCCTGATAGCACAGGCGCAGCGGAAAAGGGCCTTTTTTCATTTTCACGGCTACCGCTCTGGCGACGGACGTGGTTATATCCGGCCTAAGCGCCAGCAGGCGCCCTGAATGGTCGGTAAATTTAAAAATATCCCTTATGGAAGCCACGGCGTTGGTGGTTAAATATACGTCCAGATATTCAATAGAAGGAGTCTCTATGCGCTCATAATTCCAGCTCTCCGCCTCAGAGAGAATATTCTGCTTCAGATATGTACCCATGCCGCATTCGTCAGGGAGAAAATCATATACTCCCGCGGGAGTCTGCGTTTTTTTATTTCTGCTGTCCATAAACCGCTCCGCTTTATTAATTTATCAGAGTGAAGTATACTATGCAACTAGATTTTTGTCAAGCGCGTTCAGCTTATATCTCCGCGTTTTTTGCCGACCCGCTTTGTAATTATTTCCAAAGCAGCTTTTGTTCGGGCAGGCATATTTGCGCGCTTCCAAAACGCCTAGCCTATACGCCCGGCTTATCTTTGGGAGCGCTTTGATAGCCCGCTTTTTCGCTTAAACCATTCTGCCTGTCGAAATTTTCTTTATTTTTAAGTATGTACAGCTCATAGAGCTCGCCGGAGGACATATTCATTTTCAAGCACATGCTGACAAAAAAATGCAGTATATCCACCAGCTCTCCCTTAACCGCCCGTTCGTCTATAGGCAAAGGATTCTTCCACCATTTAAAATTGACCTCGTCAATAAGCTCGGCCAGCTCGCTGATCATGGCCAGCGTCTCCTTTTGCAGCCATTCGGCCTGGGAGATACCCGTCAGATTTCTGCGCTCGGCTAAATCCGAATCAAATTTATGCTGCATTTCAAAGATAATATCCAGCTTGTCCTTTTCCATATTAAATTTTATCTCTCCTTCATTTTGCCCACTGCGGAAAAGCGTCCTGCTTGCCCACAAATGACGCGCACATATTTTCAAAATCAAATATTTTACAGGCCAAAGCCTTAATATCCTGGCCCGTTATGCTCTCTACTCCCTTTAAAACCTCTTCCACCGGCGTTATTTTATTCAAAAGCAGCATGCACTTGCCGTTGCGGTTCATAATGCTCCTGGAGCCCTCCAGGCCAAGAATAAAACTGCCCTTAACCTGCTCTATGCCCGCCTCCAGCTCAGCGTCCGTCAAGCCCTTTTCCTTAGCCAATTCAGCCTCCTCCCGAACGAGGGAAATAACGCGCTCAGTTTGAGAGGGATTCATGCCGGCATAAATTGTAAATAAGCCGCAGTCCACATACGAGCTGGGATAGCTGTATACCGAATAGGTCAGCCCGTTCTGCTCCCTTATTTTTTGAAACAGCCTGGAGCTCATAGCTCCTCCGAAAACCCCGTTGAACACGCTCATGGCATAATAAAGCTTATCCTCGCTGCCCACGCCCTGAAAGCCCAGGCACATATTCATCTGCTCGTTTTCTCTATTGGCCGAAGCGGTTTTCCTCTCCCTTTTTATTTGGGCGTTTATATCAGTTTTGCCGCACTTGGCCAATTCCCTGCTGCCAAAATGCTCCTCCAGCATCTGGCGGCAATCCTCCTCGTTTATATTGCCAGCCACGCTTATGACAATGTTGTCGGCAGTATATCTCCTCTCCATATAATCCCTTATCTTTCGCTCATTAAAGGAATTAACCAGCTCGGACGTGCCCAGTATAGGCATAGAAAGGGAGTTCCCGGAAAAATAAACGCTGGAAAGCAGTTCGTGAACAAGATCGTCAGGAGTATCCATAACCATGGATATTTCTTCATTTACAACTCCCTGCTCTTTTTTAATCTCCTCCGCCTTAAACGTACTGTTAAAAAGCATATCTGAAAGCAGTTCTACTCCCGTATTTATATGCTCGTCTATCAGATGGACGTAAAAACAGGTGCATTCTTTAGCCGTAAAGGCGTTAAGCACGCCCCCTATATTATCTATCTGCGCGGCAATATCCTTGGCCGAGCGCTTGGACGTACCCTTAAAAAGCATGTGCTCTATAAAATGAGAAATCCCGTTTTCCTCCGCTTTTTCATAACGGGAGCCGGCAAGCACCCAAACTCCTATTGACGCCGAATGGAGGTATGGTATATTCTCTATAACCGCTCTTATGCCGTTTGCCAGTTTAATTCTCTGCATATTAGCTCCGTTTCCCCGGCGGTATAAAAATAGGAGCGTCCTCCCCGCCGGAATCAAGGACGCGTCCTATATAATTCATTGGCCGGCTCCGCGGCCCGCTTTATTTATTATACAATAATCTGCCTTTTTTATGCAAACATTAAATTTCCAGCATTTCTGATACGGTTTTAAAAGTGTAGCCCTGTTCTTTAATCTGGGAAATCATGCTTTTAAGCGCCTCAAGAGTATTGGCTGTCGGATGCATAAGCACAAAGGCGCCCGGCTTCAGATTCTTCATAACACGGTTTTGAATTTTTTCAGTATCCTTATCCCGCCAGTCTATAGTATCAATGCTCCACATTATAGTCTTATATCCTAAAGAACGGGCTGTTTTAAGCGTCTCTTTATTAAAATCTCCCGCAGGAGGAGCATATAGCTTCGGCTTAGTGCCCGTAATCTCGGTTATAATAGTGTCTGTCGTTGAGATTTCCTTGCGGGTTTCGTCGCTGGAAATATGCGTTGGCAGCTTATGATTATATCCATGATTGCCTATTTCATGGCCGTCCGCCTGCATAGCCTTAATTAACTGAGCGTTATCCTTTGCCCAAATGCCTCCCAAAAAGAAAGTTACCTTGACGCCCTCCTGCTTAAAAAGCTCCAAATACGGCTGCACATATTCCGTCCCCCAATATACGTTTACCATAAAAGCCACTACTTTTTCTTCGGTCTCAATATTATATATTGCCGTTTCCTCCCCCGAAAAAACCGAAACGGCGCCCGGCCCGGCAAAGGCCGCTACGGCCAGCAGCACCAAAACCGCCGCCAGAACCGTATTGACTGTAAGAACCTCCTTAAGCTTCTGCTTCATAAGCGCATCTACCCCTTTCTGCTAGAGTATATGCGCCCGCCCGGCTAATATGCCGCCTTTTAATCAGGCTTATGCTATTCTATCCCCGAATATTTTACAGGCCGCCAAAGCGCGCGGAGACGCCTGAACGGCCTGCAATAAAGCTAACGTCTTTATACTCCCGGATTTTATTGCCCTAAAAGCTCCAGCGCCTTTTGGAGCTGCGTATCCTCCTCGTCCGTCATATCATACGGCCGGCTCTCTTCCCCTCCCGGCAAAACCACTTCATATTCAGGAGTCAGCCCCGTCCCATGTATGCATTCGCCGCTGGGCAGATAATATTTAGCCGTAGTAAGCTTAAAAGCGCCCTCGTTATCCAGGGTATAAGTGCTCTGCATTATGCCTTTGCCAAAGGTCTTTGTTCCCACAAGCACGGCTGTATTCCGGTCGCGCGCCGCTCCTGCCAGCGCTTCAGAAGCGCTGGCCGTATTGCCGTTCGTGAGAATGACTATCGGCAAATCCAAATCAGCGCCCGACGATTTAATTTCGCTTACAGTATTGCCGTGTCTGTCCTGAGCATAGATTATTCTGCCCTCAGGCAAGATCATATTTCCTATCTTTTCCAAAATGGATAAATCTCCGCCGCCGTTATCCCGCAAATCCAGCACTATACCCTTGCTTTTATGGCTTTTAACCGCTTCTAACGCCTCCTGAAATTTTTCCACGGCGTTTCCATTAAAACTTTTAAGCTGGATATACATAACATCCCCTATGGCCCTATAGCGCACCATAGTCTGCTGGGACTGTCCCCTTACAACGTCATAGGCCAATTCATCTCCGCTGCGGCGGACAGTTATGCGCACGCTGGTGCCGTTTTCGCCCAATATAGCTTCTGACAGCTCTTCTATTTCAGCTACGTCCATTCCGTCCACGCCTATTATATAATCCCCCACTTTAATGCCGGCTTTCTGTGCGGGAGAATCGTCGTATACATCCACTATAAGCACGCTTCCATCTTCCTGAGTTACCACCTGCACTCCTATGCCGCCCTTTATAATGCCCTGTCTGTCATCGTCATATTGAGTTTTGGCCTCGGGCGTAAAATAATAGGAATAATCGTCGTCGATATAGGAAGCCAGGCCCGTTAGCATCATATCAGTTATCTCATCAGCCGAATATTCGTTTATGGACTGTTGTTTAACCAAATTTGCCGCATCCAGAATTGATTTATAATTATCCCTTCCCAGCACTCCGGCCGCGCGGAAATCCTGTATGAATGAACCGATAACCACGCCTATAACCAGAATCAGCACATAGCCCAGTATTTTGGATACCAGTTCATAGCGTTTCTCCTGCTTAAGCCGCCTGTTCTCCTCTTGTTCCTGCAAATTCTCCATTTTATTACCTCCGACAGAATATTAGCCTCACAGCTTATAATTATGCTATATCTAAGCCTTCTATAATCACTTATTTTTCTCCCAGCCTGGACATGGCCAGCAAAAGCCGCAGAATAACCGCGTCGTCAAAACAGCTTACGTCCAGCCCCGTAACCCGCTTGAGCTTATCCAGGCGGTATATCAGAGTATTGCGATGCATAAAAAGCTCCTTGGCGGTCTTGCTTATATTCAGATTCTGCCTGAATAATTCGTCCAGGAGGGCCGTAGTCTCTTCATCCGAAGCCCCGCTGATTTTAGCGGCGGACGAAGCAAATCTGGATATATACTCTCTGGGCACGCCCTTCAGCAATATTTCAGGAAACATCCTGTTATAATTGAAGACTCCCCCGTAATGGGAAAAGCTCGCGCCCAGTTCAGCGCAGGAAGCCGCCTGAGAATAAGCTTCAAAAAGGGAAGAAGCAGTTTCGCAGGGCTGAGCTATACCTATAAACGCGTCCACATTCATTTCGCTTAAAAAAGTGTCTCTCAACGCCATACAGGTATCATAAAAATCCTCCTGGCCGTCCAAACTCTCGCATACCGCCGCATATCTCATATGCCCAAGCTGTATTACATCCGCGTTTACCTCATTAAAAATCTCCTTGAGCAGCCCGGTATCTTCAAATTCGGCTTCTCCGGCAAAAATTATGGCTGCTACCAGACGGCGCGCTTCAAAGGGAACGCGCAGGCGGGCGCCTAAGGTTATAGCTTCGTCTGCGCTAAGCCGGCCGTTAAGCAGCGCAAAAAGAAAGCCCTCCCTCGTCATTCCCTTGCCGTCCGTTTCATTTCTCATTATTCTGCGCGCCGTTTCCGCGTCCATGCAGGCGGCGGAAAACAGTTCTTCCTCCAGTCTGGAATAAAGAACGCCGTCCGCATAAAAGGGCAGAGGCTTGGCTGAAAGTTCTCCGTCCAGCGTTTCAGGCATATCATTGCTTCCAGCGATTTTATTGCCCTTTTTATCATATATGGCCAGCTTCAATTTATACGCTCCTTCCGGTAAAAGCACAAATTATTATGCATATATTGTTATTGTATATAATTTTGCAAAAATCATCAAGATGAAATTGAGATGAGTCAAAAATATTTTACAATTAACAATAAAGACAGGGCGAAAAAATTCCGCCCGCCCTCACTGCAAATATACCCGCCGCTCCAATATCGGCCCGCCCGATTTAAAACAGTCCGGTAATCCTGCCTTCAGAGTCAATATCAATATCCGCCGCCGCAGGCCGGGCCGGCAGCCCAGGCATAGTCATAATTTCGCCAGTAAGCGCCACGACAAAGCCCGCCCCGGCCGACACGCGCAAATCGCGCACATTAAGCAGAAAATCCCTAGGCCTGCCCACTTTCTGCGCGTTATCCGAAAAAGAGTACTGGGTTTTAGCAATGCATACCGGCATTTTTCCGTAACCGTTGCTTTCAATCAGTTTAGCAGCCTTTTCCGCCATGGGAGCAAGCTTAATATCCCGCGCCCCATATATATTGCACGCGACGAGCCGCAGTTTCTCATATAATGAATTATTCGTATCATAAGCCAATTTGAAAGCTTTCTCCCTATAACAAAGCTCCGCCGCCGCTTCAGCCAATTGGGCGGCGCCCGCGCCGCCCCTGGCCCATGAATCGCATATTACGGCCTGAACCCCCGCATGCATGCAGCCCCTCTTTATAATTTCCAGTTCCTGAGGCGTATCCGTATTAAAACGATTTACGGCCACCACGGCAGGCAGACCGAACACGCCCGTAATATTCTCTATATGCTTCTGCAAATTGGCCATTCCCCGCTCCAGCGCTTCGGGATCAGCTTCAAACAGCCTGGACGCGCCCGCCCCGCCATGATATTTCAACGCCTTAACCGTACACACTATCACCACGGCGTCAGGCTCCAATCGGGCGCTTCGGCATTTAATATCTATAAATTTTTCCGCGCCTAAATCGGCTCCAAAGCCCGCTTCGGTTACCACATAATCTGAAAATGCCAAAGCCGCCTTTGTCGCCCGCACGCTGTTGCAGCCATGCGCTATATTAGCAAACGGACCTCCGTGTATCAGCGCAGGAGTGCCCTCCAGCGTCTGGACAAGATTAGGATTAACTGCGTCCTTGAGCAGCGCCGCCATAGCTCCCTGCGCGTTTAGCTGCCCCGCAGTTACCGCTTTGCCGTCAAAAGTATAGCCGATTACTATTTTAGAAAGGCGTTCCTTCAAATCGCTCAGATTTTCACTCAGGCATAAAATAGCCATTACCTCGCTGGCGGCCGTTATATCAAAGCCGTCCTCCCTGGGCACGCCGTTGGAAAAGCCGCCCAGGCCGTCAGTAATATATCTTAACTGCCTGTCGTTCATATCCATGCATCTCTTCCACTGTATACGCCTAACGTCTATATTCAGGCTGTTTCCTCTGAATATATGATTATCAATCAAAGCGGCCAGAAGATTATTGGCCGCAGCCACGGCATGCAAATCGCCCGTAAAATGCAGATTGATATCTTCCATAGGCACAACCTGCGCATAACCTCCGCCGGCCGCTCCCCCCTTCATGCCAAAAACAGGGCCCAGAGAAGGCTCCCGCAAGGCCAGCATAGATTTTTTGCCTATATATCTTAAGCCGTCTGCCAGGCCAACGCTTATTGTTGTCTTGCCCTCGCCGCTCGGCGTAGGAGACATAGCCGTTACCAATATAAGCTTGCCCTTCCGGGGCTTGCCCTCAAAAGCCTCCGACCTCAATTTTGCCTTATATCTGCCGTAATAATCAAGCTGTTCAGGCATAATTCCGCTGCGGGCGGCGATTTGGGATATTTCGGTCATTTGAATGCTCTGCGCTATTTCAATATCTGTCGGCATTAATTATCACCTTTATAATTTATTAAAGCTGCCAAAGGGTTCCAAATTGCAGCTAAAATTAAGTATACACGATATGCGTTTTAAAAGCAACAGGCAATTAAACTTCCCCGGCCATGACCTCCCGGCGCATAGAAAATGAAAAAAAGGGGGGCGGCGCCGGATTTTCACGCCTGCGGCGTCAAAATCCAGCCGCAATAAAAGCCGGCGGGAAAGCAAGCTTTCCCGCCGGCTTTTATTGCGGCCCCGGCCCGTACGGGCCGGGGCGCCGCCCCCCTCAGCTATGAATTTTCTGCCGGGCAGTCATAGCCGGGGAAGTTTAATTGCTTAAATAAAGCCAGACTGATTATTAATTGGACAGAATGCTGATTTCCGTCTCCTTATCAAAGAGCTGTATACGGTTGGGATCAAATACCATCTTAACGGTATCGTTCATCATAACGGTGCTTCTGGGATTTACGCGGGCAATGATATTCTCATCCTCCTTGCCCGAGATGTTGAGATAAAGAAGAGTCTCAAAGCCCAGCTTTTCAATCAGCTCAACGTAAGCGCTGACAGTGGCCTGGGGATAATTCTGAATAAATACTTCCTCGTCATGAATATCGTCCGGCCTGATTCCTAAAATTACTTCCCTGCCGATATAGGATTTATCAGTCAGTTTGGCTATTCTGCCTTCGGGAATAAGTATCTTATTCTCTCCGAAGCGGGCGAAGACGCCGCCTTCTTCCTGAACAAGAGTACAGTCAATAAAATTCATGGCAGGCGAACCAATAAAGCCGGCAACGAATTTATTGCAGGGATAATCATAAAGATTCTGAGGAGAATCCACCTGCTGAATAAAACCGTCCTTCATAACTACGATTCTGGTACCCATGGTCATAGCTTCAGTCTGGTCGTGAGTAACGTAAATAAAGGTTGTGGCCAGCCTGTTATGCAGCTTGGTGATTTCAGTACGCATCTGCACGCGCAGCTTAGCGTCCAGGTTGGAAAGAGGTTCGTCCATAAGGAAGACCTGCGGCTCGCGCACAATGGCGCGTCCCAGCGCGACACGCTGCTTCTGACCGCCTGAAAGCGCCTTAGGCTTTCTCTGGAGATATTCTTCGATACCCAGAATTTTAGCGGCTTCCTTAACCTTTTTATCTATATCCGTTTTATGTACCTTGCGCAATTTAAGGCCGAAAGCCATATTGTCATAAACAGTCATATGAGGATAAAGCGCATAGTTCTGGAACACCATCGCTATATCTCTGTTTTTGGGAGCCACATCATTAACAAGCTTGTCTCCGATATAAAGCTCGCCCTCGGTTATTTCCTCCAGGCCGGCGATCATGCGGAGAGTAGTGGATTTGCCGCAGCCCGAAGGCCCTACCAGCACTATAAACTCCTTATCCTTAATTGCAAGATTGAAATCGTTAACTGCGGTTACGCCGCCGGCATATACCTTATAAATATGCCTTAAAGTAACGTTAGCCATAAAAAACCTCCAATATTAAAACTCTGATGTTAAAATAATAACATCAGAGCGTGTTTTCCGCTACTGTCATTCTGCACAAAAAACATGTACAAAGAATACCAGCTTTATTCATTTAAGCGCGTCAATAGGCTTCATTCCGCCCGCCTTAACCGCCGGATAAAGCCCGAAAAACAATCCCGCGGCGCAGGTTATAATCACGGCTGCGCATACCGTAGAAGCAGACAATATAAATTCTATTCCCGAAAAGCTGCATAGGAAAAATGCCGCCAAAGCGCCTAAAGGCACTCCCATTATTCCTCCCAGGAGCGAATGCAGCATAGCCTCGGTTAAGAACTGCGCCGCAATCTGCGAACTTTTCGCGCCAATAGCTTTAAGTATGCCTATTTCCTTAGTTCGTTCCTTAACGCTCAGCATCATGACGTTCATAACCCCAATTCCTCCGCATAAGATGCATACGGCGCTTATGGACACAAGTATGCCCGTAAGTATATTCAGCACCTGATTAACCATATTGATTTCCGCCGTCATATTATAGCTCTTAATTCCCCTTTTGCCGGTAGCCGCCTCAATTGCTTTGCAGGCGATCTGTTCCGCGTCTGAAAGGGAGATTCCTTCAGTCCGGAATATAAGTTCCTGAACTCCGCTGACGTTCAGAATTCCGTTAAAAGCGTCTATGCCTATTATGCATCTATACGGCGTTACTCCCGTCATTATCAGGCTGCCGTCGTCAATAATTCCGCAGACGCATAAGCTTTTTCCCGCCAAAAGAAAGCTCATGCCCAGCGCGTCAGAGGTACCGAAAAGATGTTCGGCCATGGAATTTGTTATAACCGCCTCATAAGCCTGCTCCGAAGCAGGCCATCTTCCCCGGGCCAATTCTATTTTTTCTATCTCGGCATATTTTCCGCCTACCCCGTTCACAGTGCAGTTTATGCTTTCAGCGCCCGGCCCCGAAGCGTTAAGAGAAGCGGTATTCATAGGAGAATAAGCGGTTATTTTCTGAGTAGCCGCCGCCGGGATAAGCGCGTCCTCTTTGCTAAGAATATCTCCCTCCGAATAAATAAAGAAGCGTTCGCTGCCCACAAGTTCCATTTCGCTTTTAATTCTCGCGCTGCCTCCCGCGCTGACGCACAGCACGCAGATAATAGAGGCAACGCTTATGATAATGCCCAGCATTGTAAGCATGCTGCGCGATAAATTATTGGAAACCGAGCAGAGCGCCCTTTTAAAATGCTCCAGTACGTTCAAAATGCTTCCTCCCTGAGCGCCCCGTCAGACAAAATATACTGCTTGTCGGCGTAACGCGCGGTCTTTTGGTCATGAGTGATTAATACAACGGCCGTCCCGGAGCTATTCAGCTCCTTGAGTATCCCCATAATCTCCGCGCCTGATTTTTCATCCAGATTGCCCGTGGGCTCATCAGCCAGAATAAGCGCGGGGCTGTTTATAAGCGCCCTGGCAATAGCGACGCGCTGACGCTGGCCGCCCGAAAGCTGGCCGGGACGATGATTAAGCCTGTGCTTAAGCCCTACGCCGCTTAAGGCCCGAGCGGCCAATTCTTTTCTCTGGCTGCGCTTGATTCCTGCATATGCCATGGGAAGTTCCACATTTTCCAGCGCGGTAAGATGCTCCAGAAGATAAAATGACTGGAATATATATCCTATATTTCTGTTGCGCATTCGGGCCAGACTGTTGGCGTCCATGCGGCTTATATCCTGCCCGCCGAAAATATAGCTGCCCCTCTCAGGCACGTCCAGGCAGCCCAAAATATTTAAGAAGGTAGTTTTGCCCGAACCGGAAGGGCCCATAACCGCCGCAAATTCTCCCCGCCCCAGATGAAAGGACAAACCCTTGAGGGCAGGCACAAATCTGTCTCCCTGCTTATAGCTTTTATAAATATCGTTAATCTCTATCATGGCTTATAATTCAAAAGGCGAGATAATCTGCTCGTTCTCAGCCAGTCCGTCCAGCACCTGAACATACTGCCCGTTATTTACGCCCAGGGAAATATACCGTTTTTCTTCCTCGCCGCCCTGATTGAGAACATTCACATAGCTGCCCCCCTCGTCCGCCATGCACCAGAGAGAAGGTATAATTAATACGTTTTGCGCGCTGCGCGTAATAACCTTTACGTCCAGACGGGAATTGATATTATATTCTCCTTCGTCCAGGCTTATCACCGCCTGAGCGCTGACCGTTCCGTCCGAATTGGCGCTTAAAGCGCTTTTGCGCGTTATTTCGCCTATAACTTTATTGCCAACATAAATTTTCTGACCGGGTATAATTTCCTCATAATCGTTCTCGTGGACGGGTACCGTCAGTTCCAGACGGCCCGTGCCCTGTATAACCGCGCATGGAGCCGAAGCGCTTATATATCCCCCTTCGGACAGCTTCTCCAAAACTATTTCTCCCGTTATGGGCGCCGTTATAACGCTCTTATCTATATTTTCCTCCAAATCGTCTATCTTTTGGCTGAGCTGCTTTAAAAATTCGTCCTCTTCACCCGAGCCCAGCAAACTGCCCGAAACAGTCACGGCGTCCTGCACTTTAAGCTGAGCTAGAAATTCATCAACCGCCTCGTTCATACTGGAATATTCCGCATAATAGCCCTGCGCCTGCATTATGCCCAATTCAGCTTTAGTTCTGGCCGCGTCCTCTTTCTGCGCCAAAAGGTTAAGCTGATATTCTTCGGCCTGAGCCTTCAGATTCTCCAATTCCTTTTCAGCCTGAACGCTGTCCAGCTTAAAAATAGGCTGCCCCTGAGTTACTAATTCGCCGTCTGAAACAAATAATTCAGCCACCTTGCCGGCCGATTCGGAATAAATATATTCGCTCTGAGCCGCCGTTACCCGTCCGCTCAATTCCAGCTGCGCCTCAACATTCCCGTATTTAACCGCAAAAGTCTCTCTCTCTTTAGGAGGCTTAAAGGTTACGGCAAACACCGCCCCGCACAAAACGGCCGCCGTCAAGCCCCAAGCTATAAGCCATTTATACCTTCTCATTTTCTATAACCTCCGGAGCAAAAATTTATCAACCATATTTTCTGCAAAGCGGCGCAAAATATACTGTGCATAAGCTGAAAAATATAAAAATACACAGCTCAAAAAATAAAGCGCGGCTCAATTTTGAACAAGTCGCGCTTTCCCTAAAAAACACAAATAAAATATATATAATATAAATAAGCGCGCAATCCGTTTTGGCGGAAAACCGCTCCAATAAAGCATACGCCCTGATTGCGCCGTCTGATATTATTAAAAAATTCCCGCGAAAAAAAGAAGCGGCCGCCGCCGCTTCTTTTTATCATCAAAATGAGCTTATAATGAATTCTTCCTGCGTTTAACCGCAGCGGCCAGGAACCCCGTAAGAACCGCGGCCGAGCCTGCAAACAGCAGCACGTCTATATCGCCGCTTTGACTGGAATCATCCTTATTGCCGTCATCCTTCCCCGGCTCTTTCTCTCCGGATAAATCAATATTCCCTTTTTCCGCGGTATTATCCGTAATGCCTTTACCGTAAAAGAAAATATCGTCTATCAAAAGATAGCTTTCAGTTTGATTCGGCTCCCCTATTTCGCTCATAACCAGGCACACCCTGTCCGTCATATAATCATACGCGTCCTCAGCGGTAGCCGCAGAATTACTATCCCATAAATCTCCGAAGGAAGAGAACGGAAACAGCACATAGCCTTTGAAACCCGCCGGTATTACTATATTCCCCGTTTCAGGCACAGTGCCCGCAACCGCCTCTCCGTCCTCTATAACATAATAATCGGAGGATATAAGGCTTTCAAAAAAGCCGCCCGCATACATATGCCCCTTCATGCCAACATCATTTTTAGTATTATTTTCAAGATACATTCCTATGCCCAGCGTACCGTCAAGATTCGCGCCTTCTTTTGAGGCCGAATCATTAGTAAGCAGCTGTATATTTTCAACCCATGCGCTTTGATAATAAAATCTAAGAGAGTTGTTAATAAATTGAATGCTTAATTCCGGATTGGAATGGGTGTACTGCACCCATTTATTGCCCGCTGATTTTTCTGTCGAAGAATCAATTATTCCGGTATCCTTCCCCGTAAAATCATCCAGAACAAATATGCTTAAAGAATCATCCGTCCAGGGGGTGGGCAAAACTGCGGCCGCAGCAGGAACAGCCAAAAGGCAGAGCGCCATAGCAGCGGCCATTATAAGGCAAACAAGCTTTTTCATATTCGTCTCTCCTTTTTTATATTATTGATAATATTTTAACCTATAAATTTCAAAAGTCAATAGCCGTAAAACATAATATCGCTCATTATTGATTGCTATAAAACTGTTTTTTGCGCATTGGGTATAAAAATAGCACAAATCTAACTCCTTGGCGGCATAAAATCCGTCTTATAAAACCGGCGCCTGCAATTCCGCTCCGCAGAACAAAACCACAGCTAAATAATAAAAGCCTCTAAAAGGCTTTATTTATTGCCTTTCAGAGGCGAACAGACAATATGGTCAGGATGCAAAACCGCCCATATATATTCGCAAACGCCGGAATATTTATTTTCCGCTCAGCGCCTTATCAATGGAATGAGCGGCCTGCTTGCCCGCCCCCATGGCTAATATCACCGTAGCTGCGCCGCTGACGGCGTCTCCTCCCGCATATATGTTTTTAATAGAAGTCTCCAGCGTTTCCTGCTCCACCACAATACATCCCTTTTTATTGGCTTCCAGCCCTTTAGTTGTAGAACGTATAAGCGGATTGGGCGTATTGCCTATTGCCGATATAACCGTATCCACTTCCAGAATAAATTCGCTTCCTTCAAGCTTCTCCGGACGCCTTCTGCCCGATTCGTCAGGCTCTCCCAACTGCATCTTTATACATTCCAGCCCTTTTACGCGGCCGTTTTCATCCCCTATAATCCTTACGGGCGCGCAGAGCAGCATAAATTCCACGCCCTCTTCCCTGGCATGATGAATTTCCTCCTGCCGGGCGGGCATTTCCTTTTCAGAACGGCGGTAGATAATATAAGCGTGATCGGCTCCCAGACGCTTAGCGCATCTGACCGCGTCCATGGCCACGTTTCCGCCGCCCACTACCGCCGCGCGCTTCGTGCGTTTTATAGGGGTGTCGTAATCCTCTCTATAAGCTTTCATCAGATTTATACGGGTTAAATATTCGTTAGCAGAATATACTCCCATAAGCTCTTCGCCCGGAATATTCATAAAAGTTGGAAGCCCCGCTCCCGTACCTATAAAAATAGCGTCATATTCCTTTTGCAATTCTTCTATGGAAAGCACCTTGCCTATAACCATATTAGTCCTTATATCCACGCCCTGCTCTTCAAGCGCCTCTATTTCCTTTTGAACTATTTCCTTAGGCAGCCTGAACTGAGGTATGCCGTACATAAGCACGCCTCCGGCAGTATGAAACGCTTCGTATACCGTCACTTCATATCCCTTGGCGCGCAGAGCTCCGGCGCAGGTTAGGCCCGCGGGACCGCCGCCTATGACGGCCACCCTCCTGCCGTTGGGCTCGGTTATAGCATTAACAGCATCCTTTTGGCTTTCATGCAGACGATGCCAATCGGCCGCAAAACGCTCCAGCCGCCCTATCCCTACCGGCTCCCCTTTTATGCCGCGCACGCATTTGGATTCGCACTGCATTTCCTGCGGACAGACTCTGCCGCAGACGCCGGGCAGGCTGTTGGTCTGCTTTATAATTTCAAAGGCTTCTTCATAATTGCCCTTAGCTATCTGAGAAATAAATTCGGGAATATGTACTCCTACGGGGCAGCCGCTCACGCAAGGCTTATTCTTGCAGTTTAAACACCGCTCCGCCTCGTTAAGCGCTTCGGTCTCGCTGTATCCCTTAGCCACCTCGTCAAAGCAGGTTATACGTTCGCACGGGGGCAATTCAGGCATTGGAGTCTTTTTATTCTGCATATTAGGCATTAAAATTCCTCTTTCTTTTATCCTTAATAAAATATCACATTCCCTGAGCCTTAGCCTTCTTTATTTGCTCGCGAAGGCGGCAGGAATGGCTTTCTTCTTCCTTATACATGCCAAGACGCTTCATAGCGCTGTCAAAATCCACAAGATGACCGTCAAAATCAGGGCCGTCCACGCATGCGAATTTAACTTCGCCGCCCACTACTACGCGGCAGCCTCCGCATATGCCCGTACCGTCTATCATAATAGGATTCATGCTGACTATAGTCTTTATGCGGGGATGCTCGGTAACGGCGCATACCGCCTTCATCATTAGAAGAGGGCCTATAGCTATTACGGCGTCGTATTTTTCTCCCTGCGCAAGCAAGCTTTTCAATACGTCGGTCACAAAGCCCTTATTGCCGTTGGAGCCGTCGTCGGTAGTCAGATACAGCCGGCTGGAAACGGCGCGCATCTCTTCCTCCAGAATAATTATTTCCTTATTCCTGAAGCCTGCTATCATATCTACATGCGCGCCCATTTTAAAGAGCGCTTTAGCCTGAGGATAAGCTATGGCGCAGCCCGCGCCCCCTCCTATCACCGCCGCCCGTTTAATGCCCTCAAGATGGGTGGGCGTTCCTAAAGGCCCCACTAGATCCAGTATGCTTTCGCCCGTTTCATAGCTGTCCAGCAGCCTGGTGGTCTGCCCGACTATCTGAAATATTACCGTAACGCTTCCCGTTTGGATATCCGTATCTGCCACGGTAAGAGGTATTCTTTCCCCATGCTCGTCAGCCCGCAGAATTACAAATTGCCCCGCTTTGGCTTTGGCGGCAATAAGAGGCGCTTCCAGCCTCATAAGAGTCATCATGTCGTTCAAACGCTTTTTTTCCAATATTTTAAACAAGCTAACACCTCATTACCTTTTTATAACCAATATATTTTATCACTTTATACATAAAAACGCAATCGCAAAAAACGCGTTGGAGTTTAGGAAAATATTATGCCTCCAATATGCGGAAAAATCTAATTGCCTGGCAGAAAATCCCTTTCAGCCCCTTAATTGAAAGAATCGGATTTTTCTTTGAGCAGTCTGCCTTCTTTTAACAGAGAATGCAGCCGGGCCTGCTCCCCGCCGAGCAATGCGGCGCGGTATTCCTCCAGATGACGCTGCAAAATCTCTATTTCCTCAATAAGATTATCCCTGTTGTCCATAAAAAGCTCAGTCCACATTCTTTCATTAAGCCGGGCCACTCTCGTCATATCCTTAAAACTGCCGGCCGAAAAGCCGGATTGCTCAAGCGCCGTCGGGCTTTTTATATAAGCGCTGGAAACTATATGCGCAAGCTGCGAGGTATACGCTATAATCCTGTCGTGCTTTTCAGGCGTCGTAAGCACTACCTGTTTAAAGCCTAGGCTGATAAAAAGTTCTTTAAGCTTTTCTATTATTCCTCCGTCCATATCTTCCGGAGGGGTAAGCAGCATGGAAGCTCCCTTAAAAAGGCCGCCGTCCGAAAAAGCATAGCCGGAATGTTCCCTGCCCGCCATAGGATGCCCGCCTATAAATATAAAACCATTCTCCCGCGCAATTTTTTCAGCCCCGGCGCATACCGCCCTTTTTACGCCCGCGCAGTCTACGGCCAACGCCCCTCTGCTTATATATACCGCATTAGCGCTTAAAAATTCCAAAACGTCCCCGGGATAAAGAGCGATAAAGAGCAATTGGCATTCGGACAGCTTTTCCTTTTCGGCCTTTTCTGAAATAAGCCCTTCCTCAGCCGCGCGGCGGCATACTTCTTCCGAAATATCATAGCCGTATATTTCATAGCCGCAGTTTTTAAGAGCCTTGGCAAGAGACGCGCCTATAAGCCCCAGCCCTATCACCGCCGCCCTCATAAGGCATACCTGCACGCAAAGGGCAGTATTTTGCGCACATCCTCCGCCAGAATATCAAACTGATCCGGATTCAAGGACTGCTGGCCGTCGCACGCCGCGCGTTCAGGATGATTATGCACCTCTATCATAAGACCGTCCGCTCCTGCGGCGGCAGCGGCCATAGCCATTGGGAGCACCAGGCGCGCATAACCCGTAGCATGGCTTGGATCCACAATAACCGGCAGATGCGTCAGGCCCTTAAGCACGGGAATACAGGATAAATCCAGCGTATTGCGAGTGGCCGTCTCAAAGGTGCGGATTCCTCTTTCGCAGAGTATAACCCGCTCGTTCCCGCCCGCCATAATATATTCGGCGCTCATAAGCCATTCTTCTATAGTGCTGGAAAGCCCTCTTTTCAGCAAAATCGGCTTGCCCGTTTTCCCCAGAGCTTTGAGCAGTTCGAAATTCTGCATATTGCGCGCGCCCACCTGGATTATATCCACGTCCTCAAAAAGAGGCAGATGGGATAAATCCATTATCTCGGTTATAATGGGCAGGCCGCTTTCCCTGCGCGCCAGCTTAAGCAATTCTATTCCCCGTTCGCGCATGCCCTGAAAAGCGTAAGGCGAAGTGCGCGGCTTGAAAGCTCCTCCTCTTAATACTGCCGCGCCGCTCTTTTTCACCCTTTGGGCAACCTCGCATATCTGTTCCTCCGATTCCACAGAGCAGGGGCCGGCAATAAGCGCAAAATTGCCTCCGCCCATTTTAGCCTCTCCTACTTCCACCACCGTATCCATAGGATGAAATTTGCGGTTGGCGTTTTTATACGGCTCCTGAATGCGCTTAACATCATCCACTATATCCAGGGCCATCAGCGAATCTATATCCACCGCAGTGGTATCTCCCACCAGCCCCATTATAGTCTCCGATTCGCCCTCGCTCATATGAATTTTTAGATTCAAATCGCTGAGCCGTTGCGCCAGATGATCCACCTGCCCCTTATCCGCGTTTCTTT
Organism: Selenomonadales bacterium; assembly: GCA_003150515.1. GTDB lineage: Bacteria > Bacillota > Clostridia > Christensenellales > QALW01 > Neochristensenella. The sequence continues at coordinate 44,353 of QALW01000053.1, forward strand.
TAAGCAGTATAATCATAAAAACCTCCAAATAAAAAAGCCGCAGTTGACGCTGCGGCTAAAGTTTATTAATTAAATCACATTACAGCGAAATACTTAATAAAGCCTGCCGCTTAATTTTCCGGCAAACCAATAATAATATTTCTCTGCGCTAAAAAGCCTCATAAATTTCCTCCCGAATGTTCTGAAAATATATTACTACTCATTACAGGCTTTGTCAAACTGATTTTTTCTTCAGACAACCCAGCAAACAGCCGGAATGCCGTTCCAACAGGCGCCGCAAGCTTTATGCGTCAGCCTTATTTTATGCCAATTCCGGCAATTCAATCCTGCCTCAGGCTTAAATCAGAGCGTATGCCGTCTATGGAATATACGGCCTGGCGTTCGTCGTAATAATAATTATCGCTGTGCCGGCGGTACACTCCGTATTTTTCCCCCAAAATGTTATTCTGGTCGTCCAGGAATAAAATTACCCGCTCTCCCGCGGCAAGCTCAGCCGCTCCGTCATATTCAATCTTGATAATATGAGGCCTTCCGTTCTCCTTTATTTCACGGCGGCCGCCCAGCTCGTAGGTGGTAAGCACGCCGTCTTCATCAATATAGGGCTCGCCCAGGAGAACTTCCTGCACCTTTATATCCACTTCCGAATAGATTATGTAATCCAAGCCGTCCGAGGTGGGACGATATTGAATAATATTATCCCTCTTTTCTCCTACCTCGCCCACGATGACAAAATGCGCCTTTTCTATTAACTGTTGGTAAGTATATTCCTCCACTACAAGACCGCCCTTGATAGTATCCCCTCCCCAGGGCATAAGGGCTTCTATATACGGAAAGAAATATGCCGCCGCGCAGAAAACAAGAGCAAATATAAACGTGAGCACCATGGTGGAAGGGGAAACTTTGGGAGGAGCCTTTTTTATTTCAACCGGCCCTTCCTCCCCGTCTTGAAGCTCGATTTCCTGAATTTCATCCGCCGGCGCGCTTTCTTCTTCCGCGCTTTTGGTCTCTCGCCCAGATTTTTCCGGGCCGTCCGCGCCTTCAGAAACGCCCTTGGCTTCTTCCAGGCCATCCGTTTCCGCGGTATTTTCAGAAACACGCTCTTTTTTCAGTCCCATTATCCCTTCCGCGCCCAAAGAAGCGGGCTCCTTAAAAGCTGAAACATTATTTTCAGCCGCCTGCACGCTCGTATCTCCGTTTTGTTCGGGCAAATTATTTTCCTTCACCTGAAATCACTCCGATTCAGTTATTGCTCTCTTCCTGGTTTTTAGGCTCCTGCTCCAAAAGAGGCTCCTCCGCCTGCGCGGACGCCTCGGCAACAGACGGCCTCTCCGCAGCGCTTTGATCAACCGCCGCGGGCTCGTTCTCTCCATTAGCAGAAGGCTGTTCAAAAAGCGCGTTGAATTCTTCGCCCGAAATCTTCTCACGATTCAAAAGGGCGTTGGCTATTTTATGCAGCATATCCAAATTGCCGCCTATTACCCTGCGGCAGCGCTCATAGGCGTTCTTGATAATTTCATGCACGGCGTCGTCTACTTTAGCCTCCCAGGCGTCCGAAACGGATTTCTGAGCTGAAAAATCCCGGCCGAGGAAAATCTCGTTGCCGCCGCCCAGATAGACAGGGCCTATTTCATCGTACATGCCGTATTCAGTTACCATTATATGGGCCATTTTCGTAGCCTGTTTTATATCTCCGGCAGCGCCTGAAGAAATATCGTCAAATATATATTCTTCAGCTACCCGGCCTCCCATAGTCATGCAAAGGTCGTCCTGCATTTTATGCCTGGAAGCCGTAAATTCATCCTCCTCGGGCATGGTCATGGTGTATCCGCCCACGCCGCCGCGCCCTATAATGGACACTTCGCTTACAGGATCGCAATTGGGCAGAAGCTTGGCTACAAGCGCGTGCCCCGCTTCATGATAGGCCGTCATACGCCTCTTTTCGGGAGTTATCTTGCGGGATTTCTTTTCGGGCCCCATCATAACTTTGGTTATGGCGTCCTTGATTTCCTGCATGCCTATTTCCGTCTTGCTTCTGCGCACGGTCAGCAGCGCCGCCTCGTTAAGCAGATTTTCAATATCCGCTCCCGTAAAGCCAATTGTAAGACGCGCAATTTCAGCGGGCAGAACATCAGGAGCCAGCCGCTTATTGCGGGCGTGCACCTTAAATATTTCCTCTCTTCCCAAAACGTCGGGCATAAGCACATGAATCTGCCTGTCAAAACGTCCGGAACGCAGAAGCGCAGGATCTAATATATCCGCCCTGTTGGTGGCAGCCATAACTATTATTCCCTCGTTGGCGTTAAAGCCGTCCATTTCAACCAGAAGCTGATTAAGAGTCTGCTCCCGCTCGTCATGACCGCCGCCCAGGCCTGCGCCGCGCTGCCGGCCCACGGCGTCTATCTCGTCTATGAATATTATACAAGGAGCGTTTCGTTTGGCCTGCCCGAATAAATCGCGCACGCGCGAAGCGCCTATACCTACATATAATTCCACGAAATCCGAACCGGTAATGGAGAAGAAGGGCACTCCCGCTTCGCCCGCTACCGCCTTTGCCAGAAGGGTCTTGCCCGTTCCGGGCGAGCCCACAAGCAAAATGCCTTTGGGTATGCGCGCGCCCATATCTATATATTTGCGCGGATCTTTAAGATAACCCACTATTTCTGAAAGCTCTTCCTTTTCTTCATCCGCTCCCGCAACGTCGGCAAAGGTTACTTTATCCTTTCCGTCAGAATACATGCGGGCATTGGCTCGGCTGAACTGCGCCGCCTTGCTGTTGGCGCCCTGAGTCTGCTGATAGATAAAATACATTATAACGCCGAATATAACCAGCATTATAAGATAAGGCAGCAGCAATTCAAAAATAGAAGTCTGCGCGACGGGCACAAAGCCGTATTTTACTCCGTTTGCCCTGGCGATATCCTGAAATTCCTTAATCGCCTCGTCAGTATTGATATAATCCGCTCTGAAATCATATCTGTTGGAAATTTTGTCCGTCTTATCAGCGTCCATATCGGCATTGTCCGATTTCTCAACCGCCAGAATGGAGCCGTCGTTTCTGTTATAATAAGCGCTGTATATTTCTCCGTTTTCAATTTTAGTCCAGAGCTCTTCTATGCTGATCTTCTTCTGCTGGCTGTTTGCGCTGTTCATGGAAGAAGCTAGCAAAGATATAACGGCAATTATTACAACCGCGTATATCACAAACGCGAATATGGATTTTTTCTTCAAACCGGAAATCCTCCTTAACCTAAGAAATCTGTGATAGTATATCACAATTGCCCAAAGCTATCAATGGAAATCGTAGCTTGTTTACAAATTATCAATTATTAACTTTAATAAAAGCCCTAAAATAATTAAAAGCTACTTTTCAAATAATATTCACAAAACCTTCACGACAAATACAATTATATATATTATATTTATAAATGTCGGCAGACAGTTTCTTTTTCATAATACTCCTTAAATGGACAGCGGACGGGCAACCGGCCCGGCCCTGTCCGAAAAGAACGGCGTTCCCCCTACGCCGTTCTTTTCATTTTAAATTGATCATTCCGTCAAAACGCAATGCGTTTTTTATGAACGCGCCTTCCGCTTCCCGCTGCAGCCTGATTATATGATTTAATATTACAACTGTATTACATATGTTTGAATTTTTCCCCTTATAGCTTGTTTAGCCCGTTTTTCTGTCAAAAAATATTGTCAGAAAAATTTTTAAAGGTTATAATAAAAGCATAAGCTATAAGGAGAAGCGCTTTGAATATAGATTTGCATATACATTCAGATAAATCGGACGGCTTTTACAATGCGAATCAGATTTTTGAACTAGCCGGGGAAAACGGCCTTAAATATCTGGCCATTACCGACCATGATATTTTAAATCCCCCCTTTCTGAAAGCATCCGCCCTTAAATTCGGTCTTACGCTTTTTGACGGAATAGAAATTTCTTCATATATTCCCGCAGCCGAGGTGCATATCCTGGGCTACGGCCTAAAGCGCACTCCCGAACTCATTAATAAGCTTGAAGAGCTTAAACAGACGCGCTTAAAGCGGTTTTCAGCCATAATTCAAAAGCTGAACCAATTGGGCCTGGATATAGACGCGGCTGAAACTCTTTCCTCCATAAAAGGTACGGCCGGACGCTCTATGGCCGCCAGGGCGCTTGTTTTAAAGGGTTACTGCAAAAATATAAGCGAAGCCTTTGAAAAATATCTTTCCCGAGGCAAGCCGGCTTATATTGAAAATCAATCCCTGTCCTCCTGCGAAGCGATCATCCTGATTAAGCAGAGCGGAGGAATCGCTTCTCTGGCCCATCCCTACCGCATAGGGATTTCCGAAATGGAGCTGTCCGCGCTTATAAGGCGCTTTAAGGATTACGGTCTGGACGCCGTCGAGACCATATATCCCACTCATTCCCCGCAGGATATAGCTTTCCTGCGAAGGCAATGCGACCAAAACAAACTGCTTCCCTCCATAGGCAGCGATTTTCACGGCGGCAAATACCGCGGCGCCCAATTAGGCGAATGGGGCGGCGGACTGACTAAAAAGGAATTAGATAAACTTCTGAAGCTTATTTCTATATAATTTTCCACAGGAGGATATTAATGGCTGTAAGGAAATTAAAAAAAATAAATATACGATGGGTTGCCATAGGCATTACGGCCATATTATGCTTAACGGCCGTAATTATAACTCTGCTATTGGTAAAATCCTATCAAGACCAATCCCTGGCCTATATAAACAACATAAAGCAGGCTCTGCAAAACGGCTCGGAGGAATTTGAGATTCTCAATTCTTCGGTAATCTACGACGGAGTTTACATTGAAAACACGCCCGTCGGAGGGCTTAGCCTGGAAGAAGCCGAGCAAAAGGTGAAAGAAAACCTTTCTTCGGGCTCGGGAGAGCCGTATATCAATTTAACCTACAACGATAAAAGCTGGAATCTGAGCGGAGAAGCCTTAGGCGCGCAAAGCTCGCTGGAAACCGCCCTGAAAGACGCCTGGAGCGTAGGCAGAACGGGCACGTCCTCCCAGCGGCTGGAACAAATTGAAAAAGTTAAAGCGGAGGGCTACCATATAAGCGTCACCGTGCTGGCAGACACCTCCCTTATAAGCCAAACCCTCAGCCAGATAAAGGCTGAAATTGACAAAGACGCCGTAAACGCTTCGGTATCCTTTAACTACAACACGCAGAGCAACAAGCCGGAATTCACCTATACCGAGGAATTAGCCGGATGCCGGCTGAATATAGAGACCGCCTCAAACGAAATATTAGTGGCGTTCCATCAGTCCTCTCAGGTCAATTACGAGCTTAAGCCCGAAATCATTCAGCCTGAAATCAAATTGGCCGATATTCAGCACGATTACGTCCGCCTGAGCAAATTTTCCACCCGTACCAGCAAAAGCAATTCTACTGTAGAATCGGGCAGACGCACCAATATCCGAATTTCCTCCGCGGCGTTTAATAATTACGTCTGGATGCCGGGAGATATACTCTCCTTTAATCAAACTACAGGCAAGCGAACGGAGGAAAAGGGCTATGAAACCGGCCTGTTTATCACCTCCGACCGCGTATATGACGAAATAACGGGCGGAGGAGTATGCCAAACCTCCACCACCCTTTTCAACGCCGCTATTGAAGCGGGCGCTACCGAAGTGGGCAAAGGCGGCCCGATAGAGATAACCAGGCGCTATCCGCATTCCTGGCCTTCAACCTATGTCGCCGCCGGCCGGGACGCTTCAGTAAACTGGCCCAGCGCTGATTTGGTCATGCGCAATAACCGCACCACTCCCCTGTTTATCCGCGCGTATTTTGAAAACTATACCGTTACCTTTGAAATATGGGGAGTGCCGCAGGAAAATGACGCGCAGTACGAAATAGAAGTTGTGCTGGTAAGCGAAACGGAGGCTCCCCCGCAGGAATACGTTATAGACACCGCTCATAAATATGTGAGCAAGCCGGGAGAATATAAGGTTGTCTCCGAATCGCGCAAGGGTTATTTCTATGAAACCTACCAAATTAAAAAGGTGCCCGGCCAGGAGCCTGTAAGAACCTTAATCTATACTTCCACATACAATCCCATACCGGGCAAAACCTATTATATCCCGGCAGAAGAGGGAGCAAGCGAATAATTTTTTATGGCCCGGCCGTTGTTAACGCCGGGCCTCATATTTCAGAAGCGCCCCTTTCATTGACAAAAAGCGCTTTCTGAATTATACTTCCCCTGATATAATCAATATCTAAATCTATTAGACAATACAAACAGAATAAAATGCGTTTTTGCAGGGAAAGACGCGTCCGCTTTGCCGCGCAGTCTTAAAAAACCGGTATATTTACGCCCGCGCGCCTATCGCGGCCTCTTAACGGGCGTTTCCGCAAAAATCCACGGCCGCAAAAAGGAAATCTTTTATTTTTCATAAGCGGAAGGACGCAGAAACACCGGAACATTGCCTGGCCAGCAAGCGGCAAAACGGAAAATCCCCCTCTGCGGCGCATTGTATTCAAATTGCATTGTCTATCCAAAAGGATGGTAAAACATAATGATTTTCGGAGTTGTCGTTGCGGGCGGAGTGGGCTCCCGAATGAATATTTCGGATATGCCCAAGCAATTTCTGCCCCTTGGAAATAAGCCCATAGTAATTCACACCCTGGAAAAGTTCCTGTTTAATCAGCGTTTTGACGTTGTATATGTAGGAGTGCATCCAGACTGGCTGACATATATGCAGGATTTGGCCGAACGCTTTAATCTCAGCGGAGAGCGTCTCAGGCTTGTGCCCGGAGGGGCCGACCGAAACTTGACAATACTTAACGTAATAGAAAGCATTGAAAAGGAATTCGGAGCAAGCGAAGAGCATATAATAGTCACTCACGACGCCGTGCGCCCCTTTCTTACTATGCGCATAATAGACGAAAATATAGACGCGGCTCTTAAATACGGCGCCTGCGATACGGCTGTGGCGGCAACCGATACTATAGTAGAATCAGAGGACGGCGGCTTTATCAAAAGCATACCCGACCGGCGCAGAATGTATCAGGGGCAGACTCCTCAAAGCTTTAAAATGGAGCTGCTCAAGCGTCTTTATAACAGCCTCAGCCAGGAAGAAAAAAATTTACTGACCGACGCCTGCAAGATATGCGTTTTCCGCAGTCAGCCCGTTTATATAGTGCAGGGAGACGTATCCAATATTAAAATTACTACGGTAAGCGATTATAAAATTGCGCAGGCCATGCTGGGAGGAATAAAGCTTGATTAATCACATTTATCAGCTTATCAGCCCTAAAGTATTTTCCGTCAAATACGCCGATATAGGCGGAGAGGGGAAAATAATCGTGCGTCCCTCCTATCTGGCGGTCTGCCATGCCGACCAGCGCTATTATTTAGGCCAGCGGGACCATAAGGTTTTGGCCAAAAAGCTGCCCATGGCTCTAATCCACGAGGGCTGCGCCACTGTGCTGGAGGACGCGAGCGGCGTCTTTAAGCGCGGCCAGAAGGTGGTTATGATTCCAAACGTCCCTTCGGGCAGGGACGAGATTATATATGAGAATTACGCGGAAGGCTCTCATTTTCTTTCCAGCGGCTACGACGGCTTTATGCGCGAATTGGTAGATCTGCCGGCCGACCGCCTTGTGCCATATGATAATATCCCCGATAAGCTGGCGGCCATAACTGAATTTGTAAGCGTGGCCGTACACGCCGCAACCCGCTTTGCCCTGGCCTCCCATAAGCGGAAGGATATTATAACCGTCTGGGGAGACGGCAGTCTCTCCTATACTGTCTGCTGCGTGCTCAAAACAATGTTTAAATCCAGCAAAATTAACGTCGTTGGGCGGGATATGCGCAAGCTTTCCCATTTTTCCTTTGTAAATAACACATATATTTCAGACGAGCTTCCCGCCGATTACAAAACAGACCACGCCTTTGAATGCTGCGGAGGAGAAGGAAGCTATTATGCAATAGACGATATAATCCGCACTATACGCCCGCAGGGCTGCGTAATGCTTATGGGAGTTTCGGAAAACCGCGTAGGTATAAATACGCGGGATATCCTGGAAAAAGGGCTGACCTTTATAGGTTCCAGCCGTTCGGGACGCTCCGATTTTGAAAAGGCTATTTCTCTTATGGAGCAGAAATCCTTTCAAAACAGGCTGAGCGTTATAATTTGGGAGGACAAGCCTGTTAAAAATATAGACGATATAAACAGAGTTATGGCCGACGACCTCACCACTCCCTTCAAAACTGTCTTTAAATGGACGGTATGATTAAAATCCGGCAAAACCAGCAACTCCTCGCCGTTCACGCAAAAAACATTGCGCTCAGACTATATTGCATAAATTTTAATTTGACAAAACCGCAGCGCGGGAATATAATTTAAAAAAATAAAATATGTCTTCGGGGTAGGGTGAAATTCCCAATCGGCGGTATAGTCCGCGAGCGCTTAAACGCGCAGGTGCTTAGGCACGGGAGCCGGTGAAATTCCGGCGCCGACAGTTACAGTCTGGATGAAAGAAGGCTTTTTGTGCGCGATTTTTTTCCGCGTATACATTTTATTGCGCCGCCCCCGATTTATCGGGGGCGTTTTTAATTAAGCGGCAGGCTTCCTTTTTTCATTCAAAGCGCTTACGGCATTTCCGCCCGGGCGCCCCGCCCCCGAAAGGAAGAGTTATGTATTACAGAACGAAGAAAATGGTTATTTTGGCGGTAATGTGCGCCATGGCGTATGTTTTAATGCTGGTTTGCAAAATTCCCGTAGTGCTCTTTTTAGAATATGAGCCTAAAGACGTAATAATTGCCATGGGCGGCTTTATGTTCGGCCCGCTGAGCGCAGTAATTATCTCAGTTATAGTCTCCTTTGTTGAAATGCTTACAATAAGCGATACGGCCTGGTGGGGTATGATTATGAATATAATCTCCTCCTGCTCCTTTGCCGGCGTCGCCGCGCTCGTATATAAAAAGAAGCATACTCTTGCCGGCGCGGCAGCAGGGCTTTGTATAGGCTGGCTCTTTACCGCCGGAATAATGATGCTATGGAATTATCTTTTCACGCCCATTTATATGGGCGTATCCAGAGAAACTGTTGCCGGCATGCTGCTGCCCTTCTTCCTGCCCTATAATCTCATAAAAGGAGGAGTTAATACAGCTCTGACTATGCTCTTATATAAACCGGTCGTCACCGCCCTGAGAAAAGCCCATCTTCTGCCCGAGCCCAAAGCTTCTTCTCCAAAAATAAAGCCCAGCGATGGAAAAAGCAATTCATAACGGGTTCTCCTTTTACATTCTAATAAAATAAGCGCAAAATGCTTGCAGCGCGGACGCAATAATATTTCGGAATCTGCATAAAAGCGCATGGGACGGATAAAGCCTGTTTTTCCGTCCCTTTTAATAAATTATTTTTACCTTTTGCTTTACTATTGCCCTTCTCATGATATATAATATTATATATTGGAGCATTCAATATAATTTGAGCGTGCATTTTTAGGAAATGCGCGTTGATTTTATTATGCGGCATAAATAAAGCTCCGGTATGTTTTGCTCAGCATTGTTAAATCAAAAATTTTATCTGGGAAAGGATGATTGTTGTTTATGTATGATTTTTCAATAGGCATAATGCTGGATTCGCTGCGCATGCCCATCCCCCAGGCGCTTAAAGCGGCCGCAGATATGAATGTCCGCGGCATACAGCTCTATGCCACCAGCGGAGAAATGGCTCCCGAAAATATGAGCGCTGCAAAAAGACGACAATTTCTGCATATGGTCAAGGACTCCGGCCTTAAAATCAGCGCGCTTTGCGGAGATTTGGGACATGGCTTTGGCGACGCCTCCCTCAATCCCGGCTTAATTGAACGCTCCAGGCTTATAATGGAATTGGCCAAAGAGCTGGAGGCCAATATAGTAACCACGCATATAGGCGTAATCCCCTCTTCTCCTCATCACGAAAGATATAAAATAATGCAGGAGGCCTGCTCTGAGCTGGCCATGTTTGCTCATGATTTAAATGGATATTTCGCCATAGAGACCGGACCCGAGCCCTCAGGCGTGCTCAAAAGCTTTTTAGACGGTATAAGTTCTCCGGGCATAGCGGTAAATTTGGATCCGGCTAATCTTAAAATGGTTATAAACGAATCTCCTCAGGAGGCCGTAAACAACCTTAAGCAATATATAGTACATACCCATGCAAAAGACGGCAGGCAGCTATATTACAAAAATCCCGAAATGGTTTACGGGCTTATTCCCAATGATAATCCCGCTCCTTCTTTTATGGAAACTCCGCTGGGCGAAGGAGACGTGGATTTCCCCTCGTATTTAAAAGCCCTAAGGGATACTGGCTATAACGGCTTCTTAACTATAGAACGGGAAGTGGGAAGCAATCCCAGGGCCGACATAGAAAAAGCCGTGCGCTTCCTAAGGAGCATTATAGAATAATTATGATGAATAAATATATTAAACAGATTGACTGCGCAGACTATCAGGCTCTTAGCGAGCAGGCGGCCCAATTTACAGCCGGACTTTTAAAAGCGAAGCCTGACGCCAGACTGGGGCTGCCCACCGGCGGGACTCCAACGGGCATGTATAAGCGGCTCAAAAGCATGGATTTGGATTTTTCCAAATGCCATACTTTCAACCTGGACGAATATATCGGGCTGCCCGCAGCGGATGAAAGAAGCTACCGCTTTTTCATGCAGAGCCGCCTTTTCAATCATATAAATCTGCCCGCCGAAAACATACATTTTCTAAACGGCGCCGCTAAAGAGCCTGAAAAGGAATGCGAACGCTATGACGGCGAATTATACCGTCACGGCCCGCTGAGCCTGCAAATTCTCGGCATGGGCTTTAACGGGCATATTGGCTTTAACGAGCCTTCGGACAGCTTTATACCCCAAAGTCATATTCAGCCTCTGAGCGCTTCCACCATAAAAGCAAACTCCCGCTTTTTTAAAGAAGAAAAAGAAGTGCCGCGGCATGCGCTTACCATGGGCATGGCTCCCATTATGCAGGCGCAGAAAATACTTCTGCTTATATGCGGCGAGGAGAAATGCGCTCTGCTTGAAAGCGCGCTTGAAGGGCCGGTAACGCCAAGGCTGCCCGTTTCCCTTCTGCTGCTGCATCCCGACGTTACAATACTCAAATGCGCTAAAAGCCAGAACGCTCTTTAGACCTTTGTGATATTTAATTAATTAAGGATGAACGATATGCTCTTAAAAAACGCCGCGTTATTTTATCAAAACTCCTTTCAAAAAATAAATCTTCTTATTAAAGATGGCAAAATAAATTTTGTTGAGGACAGCTTTTCATGCGAAAATTCAAAAGACTGTTCGGGCTGTTATATAATCCCCGGACTGGTGGATATACATACGCACGGCTGTCTGGGCCTGGATTTTGCGGACGCGGACGCAAGCGAAAACGAAAAAATGTGCCGGTATTACGCCCGCAGCGGCGTAACTTCCATAATAAAAACAATTATGAGCGCTCCTCCAGAAAATATGCTCCGCGCTTTAAGCGTTCCTTTGCCTGAAAACGGCGCGCATATTCAAGGCCTGCGCCTGGAAGGCCCCTTTTTAAATCCCGTTAAACGGGGAGCTCATAAGCAGGAACTGTTAATTGCGCCCGACGCCCGCCTGCTGGAAAAATTTTTAAGCGCCGCGCAGGGAAAGCTGCGGATTGCTGATATCGCGCCCGAACTGCCGGGAGCTCTATCCTTAATAAAGCGTTTTTCCGGAATAATACGGTTTTCAATAGCGCATACGGCCTGTTCCTATTCTCAAGCCCTTGAAGCGCTGGACGCCGGCGCGGTCTCCTTTACTCATCTTTTTAATGCAATGGAGCCCATAAAAGCGCGGGAGCCAGGCTGCGTCGGAGCATATTTAGACAGCGCTTCATACGGCGAATGCATAGGCGATTTATTTCATGTGCATCCGGCCAATCTGAAAATGCTCTTTAATCAAAGCGCAGGCAGATTAGCATTAATTTCCGATTCGGTTGCGGCAGGGCTCAAAGACGGACAATATAATCTCAACGGCAGAATAATAACGGTAAAAGACGGCCGCGCTCTATGCCCTGACGGCACAATAGCCGGCTCGTCCGTAAATCTTTTTGATTGCATGAAAAATGCCGTAAGCCTGGGAATTCGGTTGGAGCAGGCTGTTTTAAGCTGCACGGAGCTGCCCGCGCGCGCCGCTGGAATTGAGGATGTTTGCGGAAGCCTTAAGCCAGGACGCAGCGCCGATATTGTTATAATGAATAAGGCTCTGCAAATAAAGGAGGTTTATATATCGGGCAAACCCATTGTCTAGGCAATACAATTAAAGCGCAATGCGTTTTTGCAGAAAATGACGCTTATATCGCCCGGCTCAGGCTTTATAAAAAATTAGTTTCATTTTTGTGGAAATAACATTTAATTATAGCATATTTTATGCCGCTCAAAAAAACAGTTAGACTCAAAAATTTTTAAACAGCGGCCTAATATATAAACTAATTGTAAATTCGTAAAAATCAAATTGATATTTTGTCTGCAACAGCGTACAATATATAAAGAAATTATCCACAAGAAAGAGGAAGCATATGTTTGTCTGGTTGGGCGATTGGACCTATCTCATTTTAATTCCAGGTATAATTGCTGCGCTCGTCGCGCAGATTGCCGTCAAAAACGCATACTCCAAATATTCTTCCATTCAATGCGGAGCCCGCATTACCGGAGCGGAAATCGCTCGGAAAATTCTTGACCAAAACGGCGCAATGGGAATAACCGTAGAAATAACTCCCGGCGTAATGAGCGACCATTACGACCCGCGCTCCAACGTAATACGCCTCTCGCAGGACGTATATAACGGCACCTCCATAGCGGCTCTGGGAATTGCAGCCCATGAAAGCGGGCACGCTTTGCAGCACGCGGAACATTACGCTCCCCTTTCTATACGCAACGCAATCCTCCCCATAGCCAATATAGGCTCCGCTATGGCTTTTCCTCTTGTAATTCTGGGGCTGCTGTTTGATTTCGCTCCGTTTTTGGCCGATATAGGCGTACTGCTGTTCGGATTTGTGCTGCTTTTTCAGCTTATAACCCTTCCCGTTGAATTCAATGCGTCCCGAAGAGCGATGTATTCCCTTCGCGGAGAAGGAATATTAAGCAGTCAAGAAGCCGTAGGCGCCCGCAAAATGCTGACCGCCGCCGCCATGACTTACGTCGCCGCAATATTGGTAAGCTTATTGCAGTTCCTGCGCCTTATCGCCCTTTCCAACCGCAACCGATAAATACTAAATATAATTTTTCTATTCAGCCTCCCTGATTTCAAGCGGGCGCATACGCCCGCTTGAAATCAGGGAGGCTCTTAACATTAACTGATGAATTTTAAAGCTCTTATATAGCCTCAGATAAAAATAATATACCTCAAATGATTCTCAATATGTTATAATTATATATATCTTTAAATAGCTCGCCTGAATATTTAACTAAACTTACGAGCATAGCATATATTATAAAGAACGCCCGGAAACGGCCTCGGAATACGCGCGTACAGCTATACCGGAATATTTTAATAAGGTAAAATAAAGCGTATGCGGCCTGCGTTTTTGCAAAAACGCAATGTAATTCCGATTGTATATCTAAATATTAGGAGAGAATAATGACTAATTTTTTAGTGCGCTGCTTTATCAAAGACAGCGAAAATATACGCGCTCCTGAAGTGCGCGCCGCATACGGCATTCTGGGCAGCATTACGGGCATAATATGCAATCTTCTGCTTTTCGCGGCTAAATTGGTTATAGGAACACTTTCGTCAAGCATAGCCATTACTGCCGACGCTTTCAACAATCTCTCGGATATAGCTTCGTCCGTCATATCCTTTATTGGATTTAAACTGGGCAAAAAACCGGCAGACGCCCGGCATCCCTTCGGACATGGAAGATTTGAATATCTTGCGGCGCTTTTTATATCCCTGCTCATAATGGTTTTAGCCGTACAATTAGGAATTTCCTCCTTCCAGAAAATTCTCCAGCCGGAAAAACCGCAGTTCAGCCTGATTTCCCTAATTATACTGCTGCTGGCCGTAGGAGTAAAGCTCTGGCTGGCTGCATTTAATAAAAAGCTGGGCCTGAAAATTGATTCTGCTTCCATGGCCGCCACTGCCGCCGATTCGCTTAACGATGTTCTTTCCACTTCCGCCGCAATAATATCCATGCTGGCGGTATTAATTATCGATTTCCCCCTTGACGGCTATTTGGGCTTAGTAGTGGCCGGCTTTGTTATGTATTCGGGCTTTTCCATAGCCAGGGATACCATCAATCCCCTGCTGGGAGAAGCGCCTCCTAAAGAATTGGTCGAAGCCATAAAAAAAGAACTGCTGAGCAATAAATACGTCCTGTCCATACACGACCTGACCGTGCATAATTACGGGCCGGGCCGCCGGTTTGCTTCAGTCCATGTTGAAGTGCCGGGAAACGCAAACATAATTGACGTGCATAATATGATTGACCAGGCCGAATTAAAAATACTCAACCAGATGGGAATAGTCATTACAATACATATGGATCCCATTGATACGGACGACGCTAAAACCAATCGCCTGCGCGACATGGCCAATACTGCAATTCAAAAAATAGACCAACGACTCAGCCTTCATGATTTCCGCATTATTGACGGCTCAAGCCGTATTGTGTTATTATTTGACGTAGTCGTTCCTCCGGGCGAGCATTTGGAATCAAATAATCTGGAAGAACGCATACAAAAAGAAATATCCTCCATTAATCCGATTTACCATTGCGTAATTCATATAGACTATGACTATTCCATTGCAAAATGAACCCAATTTAAGCTGACAAACAAGAGAACTTCTGCGGGAGGCAAGAAATGCGTACCATTCATAAAATGTATACCGATAATATCTGCGTCACATACTACGCGTGCGGAGTAATAGATAATACTCCTCCTAAAATAACCTCTCACGACATTCTGATGCTGGGGCTGGAAGGAGAAATGGAAATAACCATAGATAACTCCCATCCTCTAAAAATAGGCACCTCCAATATGCTTTTCATTCCCAAAGGCTCCAAATACAGCGTAAATATTTTGCAGCCCGCGCTGGATTATCCCTGGATAGGCTATTTTGTCGTATTTGATCTCAGTATCCCCATGTATCAGCTGGATTTAGCGGATATACTGCAATTTCCCAACCGCATAAGCCTTCAGGGAGAGGATATTCATCATTGCATAAGAGCTTTTCAAAATATTCTTGAATGCCATGACGACGGAACCCTTATAAGCGAATTAAAATGCAAAGCCTATACCCTGGAATTATTCTGCTCTTTCCTGAAAACCTACGGCGACCCTACTCAAATAGAAAACTATGATAAGCGCCTGCTGGATTTAGTAAGCTATATAGGCATAAACTACGGCGACGCCAGCATAACCCTCGAGAGCCTTGCTATTTTGGCAAATATGCATTCCAGCTCTTTAATCCGCCTCTTTAAAGAACAGACAGGCGTAACTCCAATGCAGTTTGTCAACCGCACAAGACTTATGGCGGCTAAAAGAATGCTGCTCTATTCCAATAAAAGCATAAAGGAAATAGCGCTGGAAACCGGCTTTGGCGAACAGCAGAGCTTCGTGCGCAGTCTCCGCCAGGATACAGGCTTGACTCCCAGCGATTTCAGACGGGTAATGGGCTGCGAAGAGCCCGAAGAATAAGCTCAAAAAACATCTGAAAATAAAACTAAATTTCCCCGCAACGCCGTCTGCGCTTGCAGCGGTTTTACGCTGGCTTCCGCCCGCGGCTATTCCGCCGCCCTCATTTTGCCTTCCTGCAAAGCCGAAAAATTCCTTTTCCGCCTTCAGATATTTTTTGAGAAAAACTCCCCTTTCAAGAGGCCGCAAGGCGCGCCGGCGAAGGCCTGCCCGAATTTTTAATGGCCGCGAAGCAAAGCGGGCGCGTCATCCCTTTCAAATTGCAAAGCTCCGCGGCAGAATTTTATATCATATCTTCAAATATTTTTGACAAAAAGCGCCCTAAGCGCGTTAAGCACCGCGATAATCATAACTCCTACGTCCGCAAAAATAGCAAGCCACATATTGGCTATTCCCAAAGCGCCCAATATTAAGCATACTAATTTAATTCCTATTGCAAAAACTATGTTTTCATAGACTATGCGCAGGCATTTGCGGGAAATGCGAATCGCTTTAGAAATTTTTGCGGGCTCATCATCCATAAGCACCACGTCGGCCGCTTCTATAGCTGCGTCCGAGCCCATAGCTCCCATGGCAATGCCTATATCGGCGCGTCCTAATACAGGCGCGTCGTTTATGCCGTCTCCCACAAAGGCCAATTTATATTTTTCCGGTTTGCGTCCCATTATCTCTTCAACTTTTTCCACTTTCCCGGCGGGAAGCAATTCGCTGTATACCTCGTCCATTCCCAATTCTGAAGCAACCTGCTCGGCAACGGCCCCGGCGTCCCCGGTAAGCATAATAGTTTTTTCAATTCCCGCCGCCTTAAGCGAAGCAATCGCTTCTTTGGCGCCCGGTTTTATAACGTCCGAAATAACTATATGCCCGGCGTATTCCCCATCTACGGCCATATGAATAATCGTCCCTACTTTATGGCAGTTTATATAGGGAATATTCAGCCGCTTCATAAGCTTTGCATTGCCCGCGGCTACCTGCACGCCGTCCACCCGGGCTATTACTCCCTCCCCGCTTATCTCTTGTATATCCGAAACCCTTGAACGATCCAATTCCTTTCCATAAGCCTTTTGCAGGCTTTTGCTTATGGGATGGGAAGAAGCGCTTTCAGCCAAAGCCGCATATTCAAGAAGGCTGGAATTGAGCATTTCATTATGATGTATGCCGTTCACCTCAAAAACGCCTTTAGTAAGCGTTCCTGTTTTATCAAACATCACAATTCTGCTCTGAGATAAAGTCTCCAGATAGTTAGAGCCTTTAATCAATATGCCCGCTTTGCTCGCCCCCCCTATGCCCGCAAAAAAGCTCAGAGGAATGCTTATAACCAGCGCGCACGGGCAGCTAATAACGAGAAATGTAAGCGCCCTGTATATCCAAACGCTCCACTGCGCCTCCATCCCCATGATTGCCCATCGCGCCAAAGGAGGCAGCAAAGCCAGGGCCAGCGCGCATATGCAAACTGCCGGCGTATATATTCTGGCAAATTTAGAGATAAAAGCTTCAGATTTGGATTTTCTCGAACTGGCGTTTTCCACCAAATCCAAGATCCTGGAAACAGTGGATTCCCCAAACTCTTTGGTAGTACGGATTTTTAATACGCCCGTCATATTTATACATCCGCTGATGATTTCATCCCCGGCCGAAACGTCTCTGGGCATGCTCTCTCCCGTAAGCGCGCTTGTATTAAGGCTGGAAACGCCGTCAATTACTATGCCGTCTATAGGAACTTTTTCTCCCGGCTGCACCACTATAACGCCGCCAACTTTTACGCTATCCGGCTCCGTCCTTATCAGCCTGCCGTCCTGCTCTATATTGGCGTAGTCGGGCCGTATATCCATCAATTCGCTTATATTGCGCCTGCTCTTGCCCACGGCGTAGCTTTGAAATAATTCGCCTATCTGATAAAAAAGCATAACGGCTATAGCTTCGGTATAATCTCCGCTCCGCTCGTAAATAGCCAAAAAAATTGCGCCCAGCGTAGCGATAGCCATTAAAAAATTTTCATCCAGCACCTGGCCGTTTTTAATGCCCTTAGCGGCCTTTATTAAAATATCATAGCCTATAATCAGATACGGTATAATAAATGCAGCCAGCCGCCAATAACCCGTTACAGGAATAAATTGCAGCGCAATCAGCAAAACCGCAGCCAACAATATGCGGAACAACATTTTTTTCTGTTTTTTATTCATAATTCCGCCCTTTCCCGCCTGATGCAATTTTTCATTGCATACTTGCTAAATATATATTTCACAGTCGTCCTCTATCCGCTTGCAGTTTCTCAAAACCTCCTGCATAACCTTCAGGACATCCTGCCCTTCCTCAAATTCAACGTTCATTTTTAAAGTCATAAAATTTACGGCCGCGTCTTTAACTCCTTTAGTGCGCTTCGCGGCTTCTTCCATTTTATTAGCGCAGTTAGCACAGTCCACTTCTATTTTATAGCTTTTTTTCATCATCCATTCTCCTTTAATTTATCAATTAAATAATTGTTTAATTGTTTATTTATATAATATACGCTCCAATAAAAAAAGTCAACCGTTTTAATAATTATTTTTAAAAAAATAATATTTAATTATGAAAAATTCGTATTGCGCATATTAAAGCGTATCTTTTTTTATTCTCTTGTGTTAAAATATATATAAAGGAGGAACGCATATGACCAAACTGCCTCACGACCACGGCCAGCATATGGAGCTTGAATTCGACCATATGCCCAGAGTGGAGGATTTTCAAATTGTATCGGAGATTTTTAAGCAGCTATGCGACGGAAACAGAATCCGTATTTTCTGGCTGCTTTGCCATTGCGAGGAATGCGTAATTAATCTCTCCTCCATGGTAGGAATGAGCAGCCCCGCCGTTTCCCATCATCTAAAGCAGCTAAAAGCCAGCGGGCTTATTATAAGCCGCCGGGAGGGCAAGGAAGTCTATTACAAAGCCAGCGACGGCCAACAGGCGCAATTGCTTCATCATATGATTGAAAAAATGGTGGAAATCTCTTGTCCCTCCAAACTATATTAAGCTTATGCCGCTAATTATATTTACCTTAATATTATCCAGGAGAAAGCTCAATGCAGGATCTAATAATACGCCCCGCCCAGGAAAAGGATATACCTTCTATTGACAAATTGCTATATCAGGTTCATAAAGTGCACAGCGACGTCCGGCCCGACCTATTCAAGCCCGGCGGCAAAAAATACAGCGTTCCGGAAATAAAAGAAATAATCGCCTCTCCCTCGACGCCAGTATTTGTGGCGGAAAAAAACGGACGTATCGCCGGATACGCATTCTGTATACATAAACAGTTTGTCAATAATAACAATATGACCGACGTAAAAACTCTTTATATTGACGATTTATGCGTTGAGCAATCCCAACGGGGATCTCATATCGGCAGCGCCCTTTATCAATACGTCCTTAATTATGCTAAAGCAAACGGCTATTATAATTTAACCCTTAACGTATGGGCGGACAACATAAACGCTCTTGAATTCTATAAAAAAATAGGACTCAAAATTCAGAAAATAGGTATGGAAAAAATACTTTAATACATTTGCCGGCATAAAAAACGGCGCCGCAATTTAAATATTGCAGCGCCGTTTTTATTTTTAACCTCATTTTATTACATCTAATTATATAAATCTCTGTTTTGATAGACTGCCTGCGGTTAAAATGTTATGCCCGCGCGCAGATTGCGCTTCGACCGTCCACACTATTTTCCAAAGATTCCCTTTTTCTTCTCATGAGAACCTCCCCGAACGCTTTGGTCAAACTCGCGCAGCAATTCTTTCTGCTTGGCCGAAAGCTTCCTGGGCACCTCTACGCCCACGGTTATATAAAGGTCGCCCTTATCCAGGCCGTGCAGCTTTTTAATGCCCTTCTGCTTTATGCGGAAAATGGTGCCCGGCTGAGTGCCTTCGGGAATTTTATATTTTATATTCTCCTCCAGCGTAGGCACTTCCAATTCATCGCCCAGCGCCGCCTGAGCATAGCTTATTCCCAGATTCATATAAAGATCGCTTCCCCGGCGGGTGAATAGCTTATGAGGCCGTACGGTTATATAAACGTATAAGTCGCCGTTAGGCCCTCCCTTTTTGCCGTGACCGCCCTCTCCGCGCAAAGTTATAGCCTGGCCCGTATCTATTCCGGCGGGTATGCTGACGTTCAGCTTCCTATTTCTGCGCACCCGCCCTCGCCCCGAGCATTTTGAACACGGATTTTTAACAATCTTGCCCGTACCCCGGCAATGAGAGCATGCCGAAACTGAGGCAAAGCTGCCGAAAACCGTATTCTGCGTGGAACGCACCTGGCCCGTGCCTTTGCATACGGGGCAAGTCTCCACCTCCGTGCCCGGCTGCGCGCCGCTGCCATGGCATACGTCGCATTCCTCTTCCCGTACAATACTGATTTCCTTTTTTACGCCAAAGGCCGCTTCTTCAAAGGTAATATTTAAATCATAACGAAGATCGTCGCCCCGTTCCGGGCCGTTCTGCCTGCGTCCTCCTCCGAAGCCGCCTCCGAAAAAGTTGCTGAATATATCCCCGAAATCCATGCCCGAAAAGCCGCCCTCATAGGACGCCCCTCCGAAGCCCTGAGGCCCGGCATGACCAAACTGATCGTACTGCGCCCGCTTCTGGCTATCCGAAAGGGTTTCGTACGCCTCGTTTACCTCTTTAAATTTTGCCTCTGCCTGCGCGTCGTCCGGATGCAAATCAGGATGATACTGTTTAGCCAATTTGCGGTAAGCCGATTTGATTTCATCATCGCTTGCGTCCTTCTTAACGCCCAGAACCTCGTAATAATCTCTTTTCTCCGCCATTTAAAATCCCCCGAAACAGCCTTAAGGGGCTAGGTTAAATCCCGCCCCCATCCGGCTTTATAGCTCTGTTTAATTATTTATTGTCCTTGTCTTTATCTTCGTCCACTACTTCGTAATCGGCGTCATACACCTTCTGCTCTTCCTGAGCGCCGCCGGCATTGCCGGCCTGAGCGCCGCCCTGCGCGCCCTGAGCATTCTGGGCCTGCTGCTGATAAATCTTGCCGAATACTTCATACGAAACATTGGTCAGCTTTTCAGAAGCAGCCTTTATGGCCTCAATATCCGTTCCCTCCAGCGCCTTTTTAACCGCCTGGATTTCCGATTCTATCCTGCTCTTATCCTCAGCCGAAACCTGCTCGCCCAGCTCTTTAAGAGTGCGCTCAGTCTGGAACACCATGTTATCCGCCTTGTTGCGCTCTTCAACCGCCTCTTTATTCTTTTTATCCTCAGCGGCGTATTTCTCAGCCTCTTTTACAGCCTTGTCTATTTCATCATCCGAAAGATTCGTGCTGGCAGTGATGGTAATCTTCTGCTCCTTGCCCGTCCCCAAATCCTTAGCCGAAACGTGCACAATGCCGTTGGCGTCTATATCAAACGTAACCTCTATCTGAGGCACGCCTCTGGGCGCGGCCGGAATGCCGTCCAGCATAAAGTTGCCCAAAGTCTTATTATGAGCGGCCATTTCGCGCTCGCCCTGAAGCACATGTATATTAACTGAGGTCTGACCGTCGGCAGCCGTTGAGAATATCTGACTCTTCTTAGTAGGAATGGTCGTATTCCGATCAATTAAACGGGTGAACACGCCGCCCAAAGTCTCAATGCCCAAGGAAAGGGGCGTAACGTCCAAAAGCAGCACGTCGTGCACCTCGCCGCCTAGCACGCCCGCCTGTATGGCCGCGCCTATAGCCACGCATTCATCCGGGTTGATGCCCTTATAGGGCTCCTTGCCCGTCTCTTTTTTAACAGCCTCTTGAACGGCGGGAATACGGGTGGAACCGCCCACCAGTATAACTCTGTCCACCTGCCCCATATTAAGGCCCGAATCCTTAAGAGCCTTACGCATGGGCTCTATTGTTCCTTCCACTAAATCGGCCGTAATAGCGTCAAATTTAGCGCGGGTGAGAGTCATATCCAGATGCACCGGGCCCTGCGCGCCTACTGAAATATAAGGCAGGTTGATATTGGTGCTCATTACGCCTGAAAGGTCGATTTTGGCCTTCTCAGCCGCTTCCTTGAGCCGCTGCATAGCCATTTTATCATTTGAAAGATCTATGCCGTTGCTCTTTTTAAATTCTTCCACCATCCAATTCATTATGCGGTTGTCAAAATCATCTCCGCCCAGCCGGGTGTTGCCGTTGGTGGCCAGCACTTCAAATACGCCGTCCCCGATTTCCAGTATGGAAACGTCAAAGGTGCCGCCGCCCAGATCGTAAACCAGGATTTTATGATTTCCCTCTTTATCCATGCCGTATGCCAGAGAAGCAGCCGTGGGCTCGTTTATAATGCGCAGCACTTCCAGGCCCGCAATTTTGCCTGCGTCTTTAGTGGACTGCCGCTGGCTGTCCGAGAAATATGCCGGAACAGTTATAACCGCCTGAGTAACCGGCTCGCCCAGATAGCTTTCCGCATCCTGCTTCAATTTCATCAATATCATGGCCGAAATTTCCTGAGGAGTATATTCCTTGCCCTCCATTTTGGCCTTGTAATTGGTGCCCATCTCTCTTTTTATAGATATTACCGTATTATCCGGATTGGCTACAGCCTGGCGCTTTGCAATAGCGCCCACCATGCGCTGCCCGTCCTTGGACGCCACAACCGAAGGAGTAGTTCTGCTGCCCTCGGCGTTAGGAATAACGACCGGCTCGCCGCCTTCCATAACGGCCACGCAGGAATTAGTAGTTCCCAAATCTATACCTATAATCTTTCCCATAATTAAAACCTCCTCAAATTTGGTTATTATTTTTATATCAGTTGAAGCTGATTCCGGAAACATGCTTCCGTGCCTTCGCCGCATTCTTTAATGCCGTTTAGCCCGAACGCCCTGCCCGTCTCCGCCGGAGGAAGAGAACGCCCTTCCGAAACAGCGTCAAAAGCCAATTAATTCTATTTGGTCACCCGCACCATAGTATGGCGGACGATTTTATCGCCCAGCTTATAGCCCTTAATTAATACCTCGGCAATTTCTCCCGGCTTCTGCCCGGAAGCGCAGTCGCTCTGCATCACCGCGTTATGATAATTGGGATCAAACGCTTCTCCCTCTGCGCCTATTTCCTCCACGCCCATGGAATGAATTAAATCAATAAGCTGCTTCCTTATCATAACCAGGCCTTCGTACAGGCTGCCCGAGCCTTCCTGCTCTCCGGCCAAAGCTCTGTCCAGATTATCCAGAACCGGCAGCAGCCCTTTTATAACCTCCAGCTTGCCCTCTAAAAGCGCGTCGGCGTATACCGCGGCGTTGCGGCGCCTGTAATTATCAAAATCCGCCTGAACGCGCTTGGCAAGATTGATATAATAATCCGCCTGCGTCTCCCCCGCCTCTTTAAGGGGCTGCTCCTCTCTCTCCTGGCCTGAAGCGCAATCCTGATAGTTTTCCCTGGCCTCCTGCGCCTCGTTGTTCTTTTCCGCCTTGCCGCCGTCCTTAAGGGCCGGATCCTTTTTTTCCTTGCTCATAAATTATAACCCCCGCTCATCCTTATTATTGTCCTGAGCTTCCACTCCGTTTATGGAGGAAAGCACCTCGGATAATGAAGCGCTCATATATTTCATCACCTGAAGCACGCGCCCGTAATTCATCCTGACCGGGCCTATAACGCCCAATCTTCCCATTACCTTGCCTCCTAAACGATAGGTGGCCGTTACGACGCTGCAATCCTGCATGTTTACGTTTTGATTTTCCGTTCCTATACGGACGCGTATTTCCATATCGGGCTGCTCTAAGAGAATATCCCTGAGCTGCTCCTTGGAATCCAATAATTGCAGCATATTGCGCGCGGCGTCCAAATCGGTCGCATATTCGGGATGAGCCAGCAATTTGGCCGCTCCGCCTATAAGTATTTCCCTATGTCCCGAATTCAAACTGGAAGTAAGAAAATCGGTAATCTGAGCGAAAATCTCGCGCTGTCCCTGAATTTCATTATATATATCGGCGACTCCCAGCACGTTTCCCTCTCTCAGGGGCCTTCCTGCAAAAATCTTATTCAGCAGCCGGGAAGCGTCCTCAAGCTGAGAAGGAGTAACGTCCGCGTCCAAAATAACCGGAGTATCCTTAATTATTCCCGCGTCTGTCACAACCACGGCCAGCGCCGCCCTCTGCGAAACAGGCACAAGCTGGATATGCTTTATGGCCACCGCTTTAAGCTGAGGAGGCATAATTAAAGAAACGTAATCGGTCGCATTGCTTATAGCCTTGGCCGCGCCCTCCAATATGCCCTGCGTCTCATGCATGCGCTCGTCATAATAGCCCTTTATAAATTCCGCGTCGTCCGAGCTGAGGGAAGCAATCTCCATAAGCTGGTCCACATACATTCGGTAAGCCTTATCTGAAGGTATGCGCCCTGCGGAAGTATGGGGCTGCTCTAAATATCCCAATTCCTCCAGCTCGCTCATCTCATTCCGGATGGTGGCCGAACTCAGACGCATTCCGAGCTGCTCGGCAATTGTCTTGGATCCGACCGGCATCGCGCTGGATATATAATCGTCAATGATAGTGCGCAGAATTTTTCGCTTTCTCTCATTGAGCTCCATATAGCTACGCCTCTTTTCAATCGGATTAGCACTCTTTTGAGCCGAGTGCTAATTCTGTGACAAGAATAGCACCATAGCATGGTTTTGTCAACCAAAAAAGAGCGCAAAAGTGTTAAAATTTTGTTATTGAATTATGTATTTTTGCCCTTTTGAATTTTGTTTATTACAACAGCCGCCGCAAATCCCAGAATACCGCCCAGCACTCCTGAAACTATATCCCCCATGGAATCTATATTATTCCCCTGCATCTGAGTGTTTATTAAACAGTCCATGGAAAATTCATACACTTCCCAAAGCCCCGCCGCCGAAAACGCGGCCAGCAGCCCCGTGGTCATGCTGATACATTTAGGCACGGGCTGCCCCTTTAAAAAATATCTTTCTCCGAGATACTGAGCTAAAAAATAAATAATTACGCCGCTGAGAAAATGCACTATTCTGTCATAGCCCGGCCAGATGTCGTATAAATTTAAAATCGAGCCCAGGCCCATGGCCAATATAACAAAAACCTGCGCGCATATATGGAAGCCCGCCGGACAGCGCCAAAGGAGCAAGGTGCAGAGCGAAATGGAGGCGTATCCTCCCAATATCGAAGTAACAGGCGTGGATATTCCGTCCAAACCGTCTATAATAATCGCCGCGGTGATTAATAATACGGCAGCCGCGCTCGAAATCAGCCTGACGGCGGTTTTATTCCCTTTCATAACGTTTTTCTCCTTTAAATTTCAATCAGCAATAAGTTATCATCATATAAACTCTTTGTCAACCGGTCATATCCCCAGAAGAAGCAACGTAAATTTTATAAAGCTCTAAAATATAATTCTCTCTGACATATGGAGGAAGCAATGTCCAAAAAGAAAATCATTTTGATTATCGCCGCGGCGGCGGTATGTATCGCGTTACCGGCGGCAGGCTTTTTTACTGCGCGCTCAATTTACGCGCCCAGGGCGCAGGCTTATCAGGAGGGCAAAATAAAAATAGAGGTAGTAGACGGCTTTACCGATCTGCCCATCAGCGGCGCTACCGTAGTCATACCCGAAATTAACCAAAGCTTTACAACCGATCAATACGGCCTCACTCCTCTTATTAATGTGCCGGTAAAGCCGGATACCCGCTATGAAGCAATGCTCCCCCGCGACTGGGGGGAATTCAGCGTGCTTGTATATTGCGGCGGATATGTGGATTACGCGCTGTTCTACGCCCAGGTTAAAGCCGGGCAGGAGCGGGACGCCATAAGAATCTATCTGTTTGAAGAGGGCGCAACGGGAAGCAGCCGTCCCTTCAGCATAATAGAAGGGCCCGAGCGCCGGTGGGTGCAGGAAATGCTGGATAAATACCGGCCGCAGTAATTCATTAAAAGCAGTTATGCTCTCCGCCCATTATGCCGCCTCCGCGCGGCTTTTTTTACTTGCCCCGCGCAGAATTATCAGAAGCCCGGCTCCCTCGCTTTAAAAATTAAAACCATTCCCATAAGTTTGATTTTGATTTTAAGAAACAGGAATCCGCAAGCTTTTCAATAAAGCAAATGTGAATTTTTCAGGAATTAAATGTTAAATTAATACTTATGGAGGATATTATTGTACATTTACTTTAAAGTAAAATCCATATAAGATATAAATGAATAATTTATTAAGGCGGTGTAATAATGTTTAAAAAAACTATTACCGTTGTTGTTTTGCTTATAATGAGCCTGTCTCTTATAACAGCCGTGCAGGCCGAAGAGGCGCCCAAATTAGTAAGCCAGGTGAACAGCGTTATCCTGATAGAACCCGGAAAGGAATTAGACGTCTCCTCCTATTTGTTTGAATTTCCCGAGCAGCTCATAGAAGGGGCTCAAGTCAGGCTGACCACTTCCGAACAAAAGCTGACCATAAACGGCTCCAACATTAAGGCTGAGGAAGAAGGAGTATTTCTTCTAAAAGCCCAATATGAAGAACAAAGCATGGACATTTACGCAGTCTCAGGCGGAACCCTTTTTTATGACGACTTTTCCTCCGGCCTCAGCGATCAATATCGGATTGTAGAAGGAAGCAATGTGCGCGCGGAGGACGGCTTCCTTTATGTAGGCCCCTCCTGCCGCGTGCTGCTGCCTGAATTTTTGGACAACCTTGGCAATTACATAATTGAATGCAGGGCCACCATTATCCAGCCCAATGAAAGCACCCGCTGGGCGTCGGTAATGTATAGAATACAAAAAGAAGATTATCCCTATTATCAGATGTGCATACGCAGCGGCGCAACGGCGGCCAACGGCGTCGAATTTGCCGAGCGCACCACCCAAAACGCATGGAACGTAACCAATACCGCCTCTTATTCGGAAAATATCTCGCCTTCGCAAATGTACGATATCCGCATAGAAGCCAATGGCGCAAATGTTAATCAATATATTAATCAGACCTTAACTCAAAGCGTACATAACGCCGCCGTTTGGAATAAAGGCGGCATAGGGCTGCAAGCCAACGGCTCCACCATGAAAATAGACAGCATAAAAGTTACGGCCGTGCAGGACCAATATGAAACCGTATACGGATACGCTCAATTGTCCACCCCTCTGAAAACCGATTATTCCTCCTCCGTATTGGCAGTTAAGCCGGATACGGCCGAGCAAATAAAAAGCTATGCGTCAATGGATGAAAGCAAGCGTCCGACCGCTGTAATGGTAGACGTGAACGACAACCTTACATTAAGCACATATTCCCAGAAAGATTTGGGCGGCATAGAAGATTTTCTGGCTATGCTTAATAACAGGATTATACCGGTATTCCGCGCCAAAGAAGCGGATACGGCCCAGGCGCTCGCCCAAAAGCTTTCGGAAATTAACTTTCCCGACGCTTACATACTCTCAAGCAAAGAAGGGCTTATAAAAGCCAAGGAAACATATTATAATTTTTACGGCCTCCTGGATTTATCGGGCGCTTCAGGCGAAATAACTGACGACACGCTTGCGCAGATACGCGCGGACGTCAATTCCGCCAATGCCAAGAGCGTGCTTCTGCCTGAAGAATACGCGCTCAAATCCTATATCCAAACTCTTCAAAAGGGAGTAATCAGCGTATGGCTGGACGCTTCCGAGCAAACGGATATTACGGCCGCCTGCAGGCTGCTGAGCTGCGGGGCGAACGGATACGCCGTATTTGAGCCGGATATTCTCATTGACGCTATGGATTATTTTTCTCAGGACGCAATGCTTAGAAAAACGGTCATCATAGGGCATCGCGGCATACCCGCGCTCGCCCCTGAAAACACCCTTGAAGGCGCCGTTAAAGCATATGAAAACGGCTCGGATATAGTGGAAGTGGACGTATATGTCACTACCGATAACCAGCTGGTCATCCTTCATGACGGAGATTTATCCCGCACCACAACGGGCACGGGCAATATAGAAAATTACTCCCTGGCCCAGCTCAAGGAATTCCTGGCCAATAAGCAGTTCCCGAACAATCCTGAATACGCCGACTGCCGGATTCCCACCATGCGTGAATTTTTTGAGGAATTTAAAGATACCGATATGGGCTTCTTTATAGAAATTAAATCAGGAAAAGCCAACTGCCTGCCCCTGCTTAAAGAACTGATAGACGAATATGCGGATTATAATATGGAAAGCCGCTGCACGGTCATAAGCTTCCTTATGAACCAAATAGTAAACAGCCGCAAAAATCTGCCCGGCGTCTCGGCCAGCTATCTTTGCGGAGGGCTTATAACCGACGACAGCATCTACACTTCTCTTTACGGTATTAACGAACAGCTGCTTCCCAATAACGCAACCTTCAGCACCTCCTACGGCGGAGTAGGCGCCCTATCTATAGAAGCGCTGGCCCTGCGCGGAATAACCACCTGGCCCTGGACTTTTACCAGCATGGCCGACTATTATTCCTATTTTAAAACAAACGCCGGAGGGCTGACAACCAATTATTCCAACTGGAGCAAGGATTTAGCGCACACGCTGAACGTTCCCGCTCAAAGCGTCAATCTTGAAATAAATAAAACGCAGGCAGCCCAGGGCAGCCTGACAACCTATGCCCGCCAAACTCTGGAGCTTCCTGAAAATACCGAGCTAATCATTCTCTCGGGCCAGGACGTTATAAGCGCAGACGGATTGAACATAACAGGCCTCAAAGAAGGCACCGCTTCCTATATGCTCAAAACAAGCGTAAATAACAGAGGCGGAATGAATTACACTCTCTATTCCCAGCCTGTAACCGTATCCGTTTCAGCCGACGGCGGAGCAACGGCGACTGAAACTCAGCCCGCCGCGCAGCCTCAGGCTCTTAACGGAGCTCTTCCCTATGTGATAGGCGCCTGCGCGCTGGTTATAATCGCCGCGGCAGCAATTGTAATTTTCACTCTTAAAGGCCGTAAAAAGAAATAATGGCCCGAGCGCTTTTAAGGCGGGGTATCCCCCGCCTTTTTTAAGTAAAATTTCCTGAATACGAGGTGATAAAATGAAAAACGAAAAACAGAATTATTACGGCAGCTTATGCACTGAAATGTATGAAATCTTGCATGAAACCGCCCCGCAGGATGAATTGGAATTCTATCTCTCCTATGCAAAAGAGGGAGATAAGATTTTCGAGCCATTATGCGGAAGCGGCCGTTTCCTTATTCCTTTTATGCAAAAGGGCCTGGATATCAGCGGAATGGATATGTCTGATGAAATGCTGCAAAAATTAAAGCAAAAAGCGCCCTCGGCCAAAGCGTTTAAAGCAGATATCAATAAATATATCTCTGATGAAAAATACGACTATATTTTTATATCCTCCGGCTCAGTTTCATTATTTACCAATTTAACCGAATGCAAAAAGATTCTGAGCAAGCTTAAGGAAATGCTGGCGCCAAACGGCAAACTGGTATTCGCAGTTGATACGCTCGCCAATAGATGCTCAAATGACGATGATTATAAAATTTCTATCTCGGTTAAAACTCCCGAAGGGTTTGATTTGATTTTAAAAAACAAAAACTATTTTGATCCCAAAAACTGCACGCAGTATTCTCCTGGAATATACGAATTATATAACGGACAAAAGCTGCTGCAAAGCGAGAAGATGGATTTTCAGACTCATTTATATAAATTGGGAGAGATGGAAGAAATGCTGGATGAAATCGGCTTCTCCGCGGTTAAAACGTATTCCTCGTATCAGAAGCAGATTGCCTCGGATAACAGCTGCGAAATGTTCCTTTATGAATGCCGCGCATAAAATCTCCGCAAAGCCGTTTTTACAAAAACGCATTGTATTTTATATTATTCTGTCTGGCCATGCGTAAAAATTATTACAAAATATTATGTATATTTTATCTCCGCCCAAGGCAAACTAAGACAAAACTGCAAAGGAGAGAAAAAATATGGTTATAGACAGAATAGCACTTGTGCTTGTTATAATCGGCGCGCTGAACTGGCTTTGCGTTGGTATTTTCCAATTTGATTTTGTAGCCTGGATTTGTTCGGGCGCCGCTACTACCTGGGCACGCATTATATATTCCATAGTGGGTATTGCCGGCCTGTGGTGCATATCTCTGCTGTTCCGCAAAAGAGTATCCGAATAATATTAAGGCCTGTTCATACCTCCCTCATGTCTGAAAAGGACATGTTTATGTGGAGGACAGAATATAAAATGCTTAAAAATTCAAAACGGCAAAAGCTATATTAAAAATAGCTCTTGCCGTTTTTAATTATTACCGGTTTAAAAAATCAATCGTCCAGATTATATCCTGCGCAGAATTAATTATAAAACTCAAACAGATTAATGCCCGCTTCTTCGTTGAACTTTCTATCCACCCTGCCCTCTATAACCGTTATAACCATTTCGCAGGTGGCGCTCACCACCGCTTTATTCAGATGGCCGCCGTATACGGCGCCTTTTTCATCCCCAGCGCTCATATGCAGATGAATATAGGGCTTGGAATCCATTGCGCTGATAGTGCCCGTCAAAGATACTATTTCAAAATCACCCTTAAACTCATTGGCGTAAAACTTCTTTTCACTAACGTTAAAAACTCCTGCCGTAAAAGAATTAACGGCTCCCAGCGCCGAAACATGAGCCAAAACCAGCTTTTCCTTAAAAGCTAATTCCTCCAATTGAGTTAGAATTTCCTCGCCCTTATCTATTCTTAAAATAATTTGATTGCCGAATCTTCTGTAATCCAATTTCCTTCTCTCCTTTGTATTTTTCAAATATGCTTTCAGATTTTTAACAGTCAAGGGCGAATATTGCCGCAAATGATTGCCCGTATCTCTTAAGAACCCATCTGCAAACGCGCAAAATCCGCTTTGATTGCCCGAAATAATTTTAGCACGCATTTCCTATCCAGACAATATAATTGAATGCGGAAATATATAAATTTTTATGCCCGCTTGATTTCTCCGCACGCTATTTTAACGCCTGAATTGCCCGACGGCTGCGTAGTAAAATCATCCGGCCTGTCATGAATTATAACCGTGCGCCCTATTATCTCTTCCACTCTGAATCTATTGGTTAAAAAAAGCGCCAGCGCAAAGCCGTTATTCCCAAACAGCGGAGGAAGATCTCCCGCATGATACGGGTGCTCGCATTTGCCGGGATTATAATGAGCGAGAGTATCGGCGAACCAATCATTGCTATTTCCGCTGCACGCTCCGCCCTCGTGTATATGAAATCCGAAAATCCTTCCGCCGCACGGCCCGCCTGCCAGCGGCAGCCCCATAATTTCCGCATAAACCAGCACTCCGGCGCTGGTCTGATAAAATTTCACCCGTCCCGTTATATTTGGATAATCCCTGCTGCCCGCCACAACGGCGACGGCGTTCGCCCGTCCTTGTAAAACGGCATATATAGGCTCTCTTTCTTTATTAGACGCTTTATACATAAAAACCTCCCCGGCAAATCATTCTTTAAAATATCCTATGCGCGTTTTGGAAGTTATGTTAAAAAACGTTCAAACGGGCTCTCCCGGCTAAAATCGCCTAAATATAATTAAAAGCCCGGAGCATTTTTATTCCGGACTTTTAAAAAAATCATATTGCGGGGCAAACGCGATATTATCCCTTTATCCGGCGCATAAACCCGTTGATTAAACTCATCGGGAAACCCGCAGAGCAGTAAATATATGCACGCTTTGATACGCCAGAACGCCCCGCTCCTTTATTGCATTATTCTTCGTTAGTTTTTTTCTTTTTATTAATGCAGATTAGCAGCATAACTGAAATTAAGAGCAAAAACCCGCCTATGGGCAGGCAGAAAGCGCCCGCGTGCGCAAGAATGCTTAATTCAGGATTGGAGCCGAGCTCTGATTTTTCAAGAGATTTAAACGAAGCGACCGCATAAAACGGTTCTTCCTCATAAGAGGTTTCAACGCCCTTTACTTTAAATCTCCATTCCCCCGGCAAAGGCTCCCTGATAGTTACAGTCGCCGGAATGGATTCATTATTAACCGTCGCGCCGGGATAATCCGTGTCCACCTCCCGGTTATTAGGATCTATAAGGATTAAATCCAAAATGGAGCCCGGCCAATAGAGAGTAGCATTCAAATCGCCCGCCTCATCCGGAACGTCAAAACGGTCCACGGCTATTGTCTGCCCTTCCGAGACTGCGCCCTGAGCGTCCACCAAAACATCTCCCTGAGACGATTCATAGGAATATATAAAGCTGCCTATAATGCTCACAATGCTGTCCGTCGCGGAATATCTATATTCCCCTCCCGTCTTTTGGGCCACCTCCGTCAGGATTTCTTCATTTACATCGCTGCC
Organism: Selenomonadales bacterium; assembly: GCA_003150515.1. GTDB lineage: Bacteria > Bacillota > Clostridia > Christensenellales > QALW01 > Neochristensenella. The sequence goes on from QALW01000053.1 coordinate 76,295, forward strand.
AAAACCAATGGTAAAAACTCTTATTCCATTATCCGCCGCCCGTTCAGCCTGCGCAAGAATCTCGCTCGTGCTGCTGCAATTGTCCTGGCCGTCGGTCATCAGAATTATAACCTTCTGCTCGGCTTGAACGCCGGTCAATTGAGTGATTCCCGCGTCCAAACCAGCCGTAATATTCGTGCTCCCCTCTGGTTCCAGAATATCTATGCATGCGTTAATAAATTCATAATCGTTATGAGGCACGGCGACCGTTTTGGCATCGCCGGAAAACTGCACTATACTCAGCCCCTGATTCCCCTCATACCGCTCCGAAGCGTTTTCAACGATATCCGTTATGACATGAGCCGCCTCGCGCAGCGCTTGGATTTTAGTGCCCCCCGAAGACATATTATCATCCATGGAGCCTGAAACATCATTAACAAGGCACAAAACCGATTCAAACTCGTTCGGAACCCATTTGGATGAAACAGGAACGCGGTGCTTATAGTCATCCGGTTCTTTGCCTATTTTAAATAACGTGGCGTCAACCAATAAATAAGCAAAATCAAATCCCGCGCTGATTTCATGCTGAAAGGCCTCAACCTCCGCAGAAACCTTTGCTTTCAGGCCCAGCGCTTTTAAGAACAGTCTCAGATAATATGATGTGTCTCCGCTGTCGCTGGAGGTTTTGATTCCGTCCTTGCTGTCCGCGCTCACCGATAAATGGCATTCTCCTTCCGCTCCGAAATCAATTAACTGTATTTCTCCGATATGTATCCCTGCAAAATAGAATTGAACGGACGAGCCCAAAAGGGTTAAAGTCGCGTCCATATCCAGCGAAACGCCGGCCGACCATACAAGATTTTTTTCTCCGGGAGCAATAATTTCCCCGTTGGCGGAGGCATAGGGATAAGTCACGACATTCATATTCATACGGCCTTCCTTAAATACACTCAGGCCGCTGTTGAACGTGCTTTCATAAGTCAGGGACGTATTAAAATCAATGGTGAAATTGCCTTGGGCGTCCATATACAGCATGATAAAGATGGACGGAGCCGCATTGGCGACTTCAAATCCGCTTTGGGAAATCTTAATCATGGTCGTGCCCACAAACTGCCATATGCCCAGCGGAATCCATTTTTTATTCAGGCCGGATATTTCCGCGTCTATAAATAACCCCTCATATTCCAATTTGGTCGCCTGCGGATTAAAAGAAGCGTCCAATTCAGCGTCCAGGCCCATTCCCACAACTTTTTTCCCGCGGACTCCAAACAATAATTCGTTAAACTGCGCAGGCTTGGGCATATCACATACCATATAGGCGCTTAGCTCCTCAATGCCGATCTTGCCGGTTATCTTGCAATCCCAATCGGCGCTGAAATCCATGGAGGAATCGTCCTCGTTATCCTCCTCCCCGCTCTTTTTCAAATCAAAATCCAAAGATATTATTAAATCAGTCGGCTCCGTAGAATAATCCGTCCCAAGAGGCGCAATTTCCGAAGAAGCAGAATTGGAAAAAGCCAGCGTTCTGCCTGCGGCTTGGGCCGGCGGAGCGCCCAGCGGCTCCGTATAGCTCACATCCGTTATTTCCTCGCTGACGTCGCCGAAATGCATTTCAACGCCTTGGGCAGTAGTGGAGCTAATCAGGTTCTCCTCAGTAATAATATCGTTAAAGCCAATAGAAATACTCTCAAAAACCTCGCTCAGCTCAGGCTGAACCGCAGTCAGCTCGGTTTGATTTCCCCATTGATACAGGCTCTGGACTTTCATGATATAAGAGCCGGCGAAATGCGAAGAAGCGTCCCCTCCAATCATGAAATAATCCCCTCTTTTTAAATCTCCGAACAATTCCTCTTTTCTGCCCTGAAAGACAAAGGACAGATTTCCGCCATTGTTATAGGCGTTATAGGATTCATCCACGGATACCAGCGCGTTATCAATTCTGGCTGCGTCAGCGCCTGAAAAAACCTTTACATTCTCATTAAGCGCAGCTTGATTTTCGGCGCTGTCAAAATCAGGTGTTTCATATGGAATGGTTGAATCCGGCTGCGTATCCCCCGGCTCTGCAGGATAATTCGCGCCCGGAGCGCCGCCTTGCTCGTTATGGGCAAACGCAACGAAATAAGTGCCCAAAGATAGCATTAAAACGCTTAAAATAAGAACGGCTGCAAGTATAATATTTAATGTTCTTTTAACCCTGCGCGGCTGTATCTGCATACTCATTTCATCACCTTTTTATCTTCTTTCCTCAATTTCTTTTCTTTTGAAGCAAAAATCAGCTCAGCCGCAATCATCAGAACAACGCACCCGGCAAAAACATACGACCAGATTGAACTGATTGAGCTGATCTCCGCCGCCATAAAATTCACCTCTCTGGCGCATATCTGCGTAAGTATTCCCGAAAATCTATATGCCAGAGGCACCAGCAGACATACTGCTGCCAAATTCAAAGCGGTTATAATCAATGTCATAACATGGCTTTCTTTATGAAATTTCTTAATAATCTTCGTGAAAAAGACGACGCCCCAAAATAAAGCGCTGCAAAAAGCCAGTATTACCGCTCCCACTCCCATTATAATAGAAACAGCCGTAGGATTATATTTATCTCCGCCGGTAATAAGATTTACCATCACGCTGAAAAGGGAAAGCTCGCCGAACGTATCCGTACTAAACGAGGATTGCACCCTGACTCCCTTTTCAAAAAAAATAAATAATATGGTTGCCGCCGCGATTGCAAGATAAAGAAACAATTGCAAAAACAGAAAAACTCCCGCTTTTCCCCGGGCGTTTTTCAATCCTCTCCCGGAACCGGCCGCATTAACAGGCGCTTTTTTCGCCTCCGGCCGCTCCGCAACGGCTTCAGCCCCTAAAACAGCTTGCTGCTCAGCGCGTTCAGTCGCGAGCCGCTCTCCGCAGCGCTCGCAAAAACGGGCGCCGGGCACATTTTCATAATTGCATCCGCTGCACTTCATCCTCTTCCCCCTTTACGAGTTTTTAGCATACAAATTTTAACATATGTAATCTCCAAATGCAACACAATCTATCTGTTTGCATAAAAAATATATTCAATAAAGCGGAATTGCCGCAAACAAAAACGCCGAGCAATTATTATTTGCACAGCGTTTTATGCTGTAAAATATTAATTTAAACGATTACTGCCAAAAAGAGCATATAACAAGCGCATCAGCCTCCCCCTTTTTTCTTTGCACAATAAACGCGGCGTTCAATACGGCAACCGCAGCAATAAACTTATCCAGCAAATATCCAAGAAAAATAACTCTCGCCTTATTACATTTGCTTTCCATCAATTTAACTGAAACATAGTCCAAATCATGGACTTATTTTTCACAGCGACTGAGAACGCAATATATTTTATTAGCAGTTAAAAAATTTTATAAGACAGCCAGGCTTTCAAAAACTTCCCTCGTTCAAGGAGGACTCATGATAACGTTATCATATAATCATTTTGCTCTTATCTGTAAAAAAGCCTTAATATAAAAAGAATAGTTGCCATCTGAATACTTTAATTCAAATTGCAACCATTCTTCATATGTCTAAGGACTATAAAAAAGATATTTTGGCGATTTTAGCGGGTGGAGTTGAACTATCGCACGAGACAAAGCAACTGCAAAGGACAAGACAGACAACACCAGTAAACGGCACTTTGGAGAATATCTGAAATTGAACGAAGGGGTTCAGATTTCAATGGTGTTTTCATTACAACTGGTGTTTATAAAATTCGCTTTGTCTGTCAAACATTTCTTTGTATAACCCGCTATTATCGTAGAGCTCCTTATGAGTTCCATATTCAATAAGTTCTCCCTTATCAAAAACGGCAATTTTATCAGCAAGCTGTACTGCCGATAATCTGTGCGTAATTAGAATAGCCGCTTTATCCGTTATCATTTCATTGAATTGCGCATATATCTCATATTCTGCCAATGGATCAAGCGCTGCAGTAGGCTCATCAAGCAAAAACACTGAACCGCCATGATAGATGGCGCGAGCGATTGCAATCCGTTGTCCCTCGCCGCCGGACGGATCAAACCCTTCTTCGTCAAAAACCTTAAAAACAGAGGTTTCATAGCCTCGCGACAACTTTTTTATTAACTCCGATAGTCCACATTTTAAGCAAACTTCATCTAAACGAGCCTCATCGTATTCGTCTGCCAATATAATGTTTTCAGCAAGAGACAAACTGTACAGCTGAAAATCTTGAAAAACAGGGGTAAACAATCGCTGATATTGTGTATAGTCATATTCATTAATATTTACACCATTCAAAAGGATCTCCCCTTCCGTGGGAAAATAAAGCCTGGTAAGAAGTTTAATAAATGTTGATTTTCCTGATCCATTTATACCTACGATACACAGCTTTTCATCGCCGCGAAAAATAATATTCATATTATGCAAGGCATATTTGTCACTCCCAGGATATTTAAATGACACATTTCTGAATTCAATAACGGATTCAGCATCAAAGCGCGGAGTCCGGTCTCCGGTGGCATATTGTTTTAATGGAATATTCATGAAAGATATCATTTCTTGAATATCCAGACTATCTTTTGATAATTCAAGATATCCATTTATAATGTTATTAAAGGCTCCTGCAATTTGACCTACGGCAGCCATGTAAATTGACATACTCCCTATGGGCAAGCCCGTATAAATTACCCGGTAGATTAAGTAAACATACAGAATGGCTTGCTGCAGCAAATTTGTCAGAGAAAATAATATTTGCGCATTAAGGTTATTTGTTGTGTTTTTTAAATGTATTTCATTCGTTTCCATTCTTTTTTTAAACAGCATGTCCGCAAAATAAGATTTAAGATTAAACAATCTCACCTCTTTAGCATAACTTATATAGTGTAGGACAATGGATAAATTACTAGAATAGCGATCAAATTTGCTGATCTCTTTATTGTTTAAAAACTGCTTTTGATTTAAGTGTTTGGTGATAATTGAATTGACCAATATAACGATTAAAACGATGAATATGATAAATATATTGATAGTAGCAATTATGGAAAAGATAGCAATCAGGCTAAATATTGCTGATATTAAACTTCCCAATCTGTCAATGATGCGTGTGGCGTTGAAAAATGTACCAAAAACCCGGTTACTCATAGTTTGAATATCGGGCTCCTCAATGGTTTCGAAATCCATCATTGCAGTATGGTAATCATATTTTTTTGAGAATACAGCAGAAAGCATTAAATTAATATTTTCTATTTTTCTTCGTATGAACCTGTTTATAATCTGATATACGACAGGGGTAAGTATCAAAATGCAAATATAAAAGATTAATATATAAATCCGCCGCTCACCTGTTAATTCATTAATAATCATGCCGGGAAACATTGTATATACGATAGCAGGTAGAACATTCAACAAAGAGGATAGAAATACCAATGCAGCGTAGGTTTTTCCATGTTTCTCCTTAAGAACAAACCTGAGCATATACGTTGTTGTCTTCCTTGTGTTTTTAAAGCTCTGCCGTTCATTACCGCTCTTATCGTTGTTTACTGTTATAGTAATGCTGCTTGCCATCGTCGTACTCCTTATCTCCTTATAATGAATTTATTATACTCTACACCTCATAATAACGGTATAAAAATATATAGCATACAAAATAAACGGAATTCATTATTCATCTTACAATAAACGTTGTCTTGCAAGACTTATTGCGAATAAAAAAACGGCGCATCAACTTGAGCTCCGAGAACCGCTTGCCGCTACGGAACTGGCCGCACTAGCCTGTCCGCCAGCTTCACCCGTCGGTTGACATCCGCATGTACACGTGCATGTACAAGTGCCATTAGGGGTAACAATACCACCGTTGAAAAGGCCTTTCATGAACATACGCCCACCTCCTTTCTTTTCCGTCTGTTTTGCATGCTATATATTTTCACAATACCACTACGTTTTCAGGTAAGTATACTTTCCTTAGAACGCATTTTTCCAAGACATCATATAAGTTTTTTTCAAAAGAGCCATAATAAGAATTTGATTTTTCCTTTCCGCAATATACAGGATAGGTTTTTCCTTTTACTATTTCATATGAAATATAAGGCGACCTAATAATTGCTTCAATGTTCCCGCACCCATATAGGCAACGCTTTAATTCCTCTTCTTGCCTATATGATTTGTTAACGCATAACAGAATTATATCTGGCGATATGTCACACATTATTCGCAAGAGATTTGGATAACTTGAACCCCCATTTATGGCAAGAACAATAATATCGTAATCTTCAATATGTGATGCCGATAAAGATGCATTTAAATGGCCTGCATGAAAACAGGATTCAATAATTCTTTTTGTCAGAGGTGAATAATATTGAGCTATTTTCGCTCCATGATCTGTTAATATTTTGTTTATCAATATCTCAGTAATGTACTGATCCGTGAACTCGCCTAAAGATAATATAGCGATAACGGGTTTCCCATAATAATTTAATTTTGGAATAGAAAAATTACTATCCTCATGGATACCGTTACTCAGATTCACTACTATTATATCTTTATTAATAGTTCCCCTTAGCCGCGACAAATGATTATCCGAAACAATTATTGTATCACAATGCTCCAAACACTCTTGTAATGTGCTGTATATTTGAACATTTTTATTGCCGTAAAAACAATCCAAATCCGCTGTGTAATGGCTTTCCGCCATCAAAATAATTGAGCCTATCGGCATGTCAAGAACATATTCCATCTGAACTGTTATAAGGCGATCGATAACAGCATCTAAAAATAAAAACACATTTTTCATAATAGCGTTTACCTTCCCATTTTATTATTTTTAACATATGCGGTTAAAAAAGAAAAGGCATTTTTCCGCATCAGCTTGCAAGCAATTTCCTTTTTTTCAGGTGATATACTATCGCCATCCAAGCACTGTTTGACGCACATTGAACAAAGTCTCATAGCCCAACATTTCTTGCAGTCTTCACTTGTCAGTCTTCCTATGTTTAGTAATTCAGTTGCTTTTTCAAAATTAATTCCAGAGTTTACATCGCCCAGCAAGCATTCAGCAGCTTCATTTACTTTTTCACAAGGATAAAAATTTCCATCAGTACTAACAAACAAACGCCGTGCAGCAGGAACGCAAGGTCCATTGTGATGCCATTTTGTTGACAATTTGTCTTTTTTTCTAAAGCGCTCTAAAATATCCTGAAATTCTTCTTCAAAGCCATCTTCGCTATACTCATCTTTATTTGCAACAGAGCTTGTTGAGAAATAATCTATACCTGTCAAATCAGCGTGATTTACAGTAACCATGGCTTTAGGAATATTGTTCTTCTCAAAAAAATCTCTAACCCTTCCGGGATTCTCATCTGGCATAATTACAGCGTTAAAACTTATGTGGGCATAAAAATAATCCGGATAATTTTTGCGTATTTCCAAGACATGTTTCCATACATCTTTAAAAGTTGCTCCTCCGTCGCTCAAATATCGACGATGACGGTTTTGTGTGACTTCATCCCCATCTAAACTAATCAATACTGAAAAATTATTTTCCACCAGAAAAGAAGCAATTGCTTCATTAATCAGCGAGGCATTAGTCGTCATATTATATAAGACAGGCTTTGACTCAAATTTTAACTTTGCATAATGAACAATCTTTTTAATAATTTCAAAATTCAATAACGGCTCTCCACCATAAAATGTAATGGCTATTTCGTTTGCATCTTTTGAATGTTCGAAGAGAAAATCAATGCTTTTATAAGCTATATCTTCATTAAGCATTTTAGGACGCAATGTTACTTCGCTTGTTTGATGACAATATCTGCACTTGAAATTACAACTACTAGTCACCTCTATAATTAACTGGCTAATACATCTTTCTATTAATTTTTCAACATATATCGTATCAGGATGGATTATTTCTTTAATAAAATCAAATCGGAATAAGCCTTTATCAATAAGTGCTAAAACATCATTGTATGCAGAATGAGAGGCACATATTTTTTTATATTCAAGCATGCCGATTTTTTTCAATTCACATATTTCTAAATATATCTCTTTTGTCACATTTAATAGACTGTTTGTATAAGCGTCATAGCAATAAAATTTATCTTCAAGTACAAAAGTTTTGATTACAGGAATATCGTTTACTAAATTATCCATAATCGCTCTCTTTCCACAAAACAATATATTAGTCTAAAATTTCCAGGATTTTATGTTTACTATTCCAATTATGAACCTCTTCATGACAAATATCTACGGTAACGCCGAATGACATAATTTTAGGAATAAGCACTGACAATATCTCATTTTTTAAATTTTCAAACCAACTTTTTTTCTGTTCAGTAAGTTCAATGAAACAAACAAGCCTTCTATTAGATTTGCTGTATTCAAAACGATAGCTCGTTAAAATACTATTGAATTGATTATTGATATTGGACAAAGTTGATAAAAGCATATACGGATTTAAATCTAATTCTCCAACTGTAATATTTTCATATACGCGGCCTGTTATTTTACTCACAACCGGTTCCGTACTGCCACAAGGACATGGTCTGTACAGATTCTCTAAAGTAATAATATCACCTTGATTGTATCTAATAAGGGGCATTGCTTTATTAACCAGATTAGTAATAATAGCTTCACCTTGTCCGAAAGGATGTGTGCCAGTAATGTTTTGGCACTCTACATAAACATTTTCACTCAATATGTGCATTTGATGAAATGGACATTCATATGCTATTCCGTTCATTTCTTCAGAACCGTACATGTTCGCCACAGGAGCATTATATAATTTTGCTGCTCTATCTTTTAGTTCTAATGGTAATAATTCACCAACAGATTCAACATATGAAATAGAAGGCGGCGGTGTAATATTATATGTTATATAGGCTTCAACAATTTTTCGCAATATATATGGTTGAATATAGAGCCATTTGGGCTCAAACTCTTCTATTTTTTCAATTAGCCGTCTATAATCTTTTGGAGTTCTCAATGAAGAACGATTTATATTTAGAACATTGGGAGATTCTTTCAACCACATAATTTCATCATTATATTCTCCGCCAACAATAGAATTTAAGGTAAATTTAACATACTTTTGATATGGATGAATCCCATAATATTTTAATCTTTTATTCCACAACACTCGCATAGAGCAGTAGTAATCTTTTGGATCCCAATAAACATACACCGGAACGCCTGATGTGCCAGACGAGGATTGGCTTATCAACTGTTGAGCATAATACAGTTTCTCGTAACCATCAGAAAAAATATTATACCTATTTTCTTGCAGGTGCTTTCTAGTCAAAATCGGGTACAGCATAATGTTACCTGGATCAGATATTTGATTTTGGGATACCACATTCCTATAAAATCCATTGGTTTCAACCACGGATTTTAAAAATGTTTCTATTTTGGCCATAAAGTCAATCCACCCCAATTTTTTTCTTTAACAATTCTTCTTCGATTATACTCATTATCTGAGCGACACTTCTAAATTTATTTATAAGTAAATAGTCATCCGGAACTTGAATATCAAAATATGACTCAATTTCGATAACTATTGAAATAAATGTAACTGAATCCATTCCTAAGTCATCAACAAAATCGAGTTCCTCAATCACATCAGCATCGAAACCTGTATTTTGAAATATTACTGTTATTAGATTAACCAGTTCAAGTTTAGCATTGTCCATCTTCATATGACACTCACCTCTTTTGAGCTACTTTTTGCAAATAGTTTTTGCATCTCGCTCTTCCTAGGTTTTCCGTTCATAGTTGAAGGAATGCTATCACAATTTACCCAATATCGCGGAATTTCATAAGAAATTAGAATACGCAAAAGCTTCTGTTTTAGTAAGATAACATTTTCTTTTTCTCCAGAATAAACACAGCAAATATACTCTTTATGAGATAATTCAATTTTTGAAACGACGCAGCATTCTATCGAAGAATTCTCAAGAATTGCATTTTCCACTTCACTTGGATATATTTTATGAGAATCAATTATTATAACGTCATCAATTCGTTCAACTATATGCAACTCGTCATTTCTATCGATAAAACCAACATCGCCAGTATTTAACCAATCTCTATACAGAGATTTATTTTTTCCGTTTCCAGTTATGTAGCCACAAAATCGACTTGGCGTGTTCACATGGACAATTCCACGTTCACCTCGCTTTACCAAATTGCCTTCACTATCAACAATTCCGATCTCAACGCCTTTTATTGGTTTGCCGGCAGAATTGTTTTTACAACAGCCAATGTGTTGAGCGGTTACTCTCGGTCCTGCTTCGGATAAGCCGTAGACATTATAAATAGCAATATTTTCAAGAACTGAATGAGCTTCTTTATAAAGCTTATCGTTTAAAATGGATCCACTAACATAAATTGTTTTTAAGCTTTGCATTGAATATTTTCCGGTTTTATATTCACGGACAAGCATTTGAAGTAATGTAGGATTCAGGCACATTATTGAGACGCCGAACTCATCTATATTTTGAAGTATAAACCTTGGCGGAACAACTGTCGGAGCGATTATCAACTTCATTTTGGCCTTGAGGGCAACCATAAGTTCTCCTGTCAGCGCTGACGAATGAGACAAAGCTTTTGCTATGTAAATGCAATCGCTGGCGCTTGGTTGCATGTAATCAATGATTGCATCGGCATTTGTACTTATCGCATAATGGGATAAGATTATGCCTTTTTCTTTGCCGGTAGTTCCCGAACTATAGAGAATAACAGCCTCGTCACAGCTGTAGTTTTCTTTGTATTTGCAATGAATCCCGACAGGGAGCGGCTTGGCTGAATTGGATTTACGTTCGTATACAATGAAATTAGTTTTGTGGGAATTAATAGGAATATCATATTTACCGGTTTCAATATAACATACCCGCACTCCTGCTTCCTGCATCATCTCCAGCGCCGTTGCAATCGGTATTCTCCAATCAATCAGGACAGCGCAGTCGCCATTGTTCCAAATATCGAGCAAATGATTTACATATTCAATAGAATTTTCTCCAATTAATCCTATTCGTGCCATTACAATTATCACCTATTACAATATAGATTTTTCTATGTTATTTCTTCCTGCTTTATTGACCTGTTCACATTATGTCCAATAAAGCGACAAGCTCATATCTTTTGTTATCTGTGTCAAGCAGAATGTGTACTTTTTCCGATTTTCCTAACATCTCACCAATCCAACAACTTCCAAGTCCGATGGAATCGTAACATAATAACATATTCTAAATTACCGTACTACAAGACTGCACGTCCTTTATATAATCATAAGATGATTTTTGATCAAAATAAGCATTAATGAAACAACGAGCTTTTCGCGTCCAGTTGCCGTAAGCGGATAAGTCAGAGATAGCCTTTATTAAAGTATTGTAGGTCACGATTTTAAAATTCCGCGGCTGTTAATTTTCCCCTGATAGTTTGTATATAGCGACTTAAATCATCTTTATGTCTATATCACTGACTTTTTCTTGTATGCAACTTCGTATGTTATACCGAATTTTTATTCATTCAAAAACATCCACTTTGATTTTTCCTGTCACATATATTTATAATCAACTGCGAAATCTTCTTACTTCATCTTTTCTACATAATGCGAACTTACTTTTTATCTACAGGGTTTAAACAAAATAATAATCACTAGAACATAAAAAGCGATACAAGGCGAAGTTACATATTGTGGCTTGTATCGCTTTTAATTTCTATTATAAAAAAGTGCAGAATACATCTGTGACAATTAATTCTATACTGTTCATTCGAAAATTTTTGCATACATTTCTGATGTTTCATTTATTGTCACATCCTCTTATCTCTTTTCTCCAACTCCCATTAAATCCTGCGTGTTATACTTTATAATTTAATATTACTATTTATTTTCAAAAAAATCAAGCATTAATTTTCCATCGTCACTGTTTTTTCAATTCCGCTTTTGAATATGATCAGCAGCTCGGTTTTGTAAACCACTTTAATGCAGTCGATCAGTTGTCTGGCGAAAGTGTCATCGAAATCTATCGCATGATTTTTCAGGGCGTTGAGAGCTCTTAGTACCTCGCCCATTCTGGATTAATTTTAGTTTGTTTTTTTCTTTTCTGCAATGACTCTTTTGGCTTCAGCAATCCCTTTTGACAGGGCAATGAAATCCTCACCTGCGATGTTATCTTTGCCTGCCATCTCACTCAATGACCATGCTTTTGAGCTGTTCCAACCTCGTCTCATCATTTGCGATGCTGTTCTCGTCAGCCGCACCATAAAACATTCGTATGTGAAGCGGCAGGCTGTATCGCATTTCCCGCAGACCAGCAGTTCTGTAAGAGCATATTTTGCCGGAATAATTGCCAAGTTCGGTTTTTACTTCTTTCTGCTTTTTTCTATTGAGGCTTGTACGTCTCGCCATTTCCTGTTGGACGCGGTCGAATACTTCCCATGGTTTCAACGGAATCCATAGCAAACTTTGCCGAAAATCTTAGAATCAATATAAGATAACTTCATATCATAGTTTCCTTTCTAAATTGAATAAAAAACGACCTGATTTTCATCAAAATCAAGCCGTTATCAATGCCATTGTTATATTTTTAATCTATTTTAGGATAAAAGAAGAGACAAACCTGCTCTAAAACAAATTTGTCTCTTTTTGGCGGAGAAGGAGGGATTCGAACCCTCGAACCGCTATTAACGATTACACGATTTCCAATCGTGCGCCCTCGACCAAGCTAGGCGACTTCTCCATTAAAAATATTCTTTTAACCAAACGCAGTTATTATACATTAATTTGAACTTTCAGGCAACTATTATTTTTAAAAATTTTCAGGAATTAAAGCGGGCGTATATACCGGAGAAAAAAGCCCTTTTTACGGCCAAAAATAATCCTGCCGCGCATATATCCATGCCGCGCGCCTCCGGATTATTCCCCGCCCGCTTTGCAGGCAATCTTTTTCTTATGCCCAAAAAAGCACAATTAATGAATTGAAAATCAGTTCTTATTTTCTTTTTCCAATTCTTCAGGCAGAGAAACCGATAGGCCCAATTCCCGGCATGCGGAAAGCAAATCGGCATTCGCTCCCTCAATAATTCGGCGCTCCAATTCGTCGCTGTTTATTTCGGGTTCCAATCCCATATCCGCCTCCAGCCTCTTAAGGCCTCCGTCCGACCATGCGGAAAGCTCTTCCAACGCCCGTTTAAGATTTTCCATTTGGCCGAACGCAGCGTTTTTAAGCTCCTCTACTCCCCTTTCGCAGCTTTTAAGCCTGGCCCTGAAATCCTCCTTGCGCTGCTCCAGCTTTTGATTTTCCTCCCGCGCGCGCTCCTTGTATTCATTTTCAATTTCCAGAGCCCGCCCGGTCGCGTCTATAAGCACCTCGGAGATAATATTCTCCTTTTCCTTAAGCTGGGCGCACTCTTTATTCAAACTCTCGTGAGCCTCGCGCAAAGAGGACAATTCCTCCTCCAGGCTGCGAATCCTGGCCTCGTATTCCTCCTTGAGAGAATTAATATATTCATCCGCCTCGCTCTTTTTATATCTTCCCATGAAAGCTTTCATTTTATTTCCGCCTGTTCCGCATTATAAATTAATAATTTCCGCCGTTTTGCATAACTGATTAAAACCCGCGCGGCAGTTTGCGCGCAAAGCTATTTGCTGTATTGCTGCAAAAGCTGATTTTTGAGGTCGTAAAGCTTCTGGGATAAATCCACCTTATATACATGCGGCCTTCTAAGCCGTTTATATTCATCCCAAAGCGTGCCCATCTGTTCTTTATGATACGCCTGTATCGCCGGCAAAGAAGGCGATTGATAAACCTGTCTGCCATCCTTAAAAATAGGAACAAGCAGCTCCTTGGCAGTAAAATTCGTAATGCTCATGCGCTTCCAGGTCTCAGAGGGATCAAATATTGTAAGAGGCTTGGAAACGTCTATGCTCTCGTCCTCTAAAGCTATAAGGTCGGCCAGCGCCTTTCCCGAAGCGTTATCATACAGCCGGAACACCTTTTTAATTCCCGGATTAGTCATCTTAACCGGATTTTCAGAAATCTTCATCTTGGGATAAACAATTCCGTCCACTATTTCAGCCGACAGCTTATACACTCCGCCCAAAGCCGGCAAATCGTCGCTGGTTATCATTTTGGTGCCTACGCCCCAGACGTCGATAGCCGCCCCCTGCGCTCTCAAATCCCAGATTACCTCTTCGTCCAAATCTCCCGAAACAAATATCTGAGCCTCGGTAAAACCCGCTTCATCCAGCATAGCGCGCGCCTTCTTGGTTAAATAAGCGAAATCCCCCGAATCCAGCCTTATGCCCACCGGCTTATAACCCTTTTCGCGCAGCTCCTTAAAAACGGTTATAGCATTGGGCACGCCGCTTTTAAGAGTGTCGTAAGTATCCACCAAAAGCATACAGCTTGAGGGATACACGGCCGCATACGCCCTGAAGGCCTCCAGCTCGCTGGGAAAAGACATCACCCAGCTATGCGCGTGCGTTCCCTTGGCAGGCAGGCCGTACTGCTGGCCTGTAAAAACATTGCTCGTGGCCACGCATCCGCCGATTATGGACGCGCGCGCGCCGTATATGCCCGCGTCCGGGCCCTGAGCGCGCCTGAGCCCGAATTCAAGCACTCCCTTGCCGCCCGCGGCATAGACAACCTTGCTGGCCTTGGTCGCTATAAGAGTCTGATGATTTATAATATTGAGCAGCGCGGTTTCTATAAGCTGCGCCTCCATAATGGGAGCCTGAACTCTCAAAAGAGGCTCGGAAAAAAATACCGGCGTCCCCTCCGGGATGGCGTAAATATCCCCGGTAAATTTGAAATTGCGCAGATAATCCATAAACTGCTCGTCAAATATGCCCAGCGAACGCAGATAATCCAAATCTTCCTCGGAAAAATGCAGATTGTTGATATATTCTATAGCCTGCTCCAGGCCGGCCATAACCGCGTAAACGCTGTTATTCTGCAGCGGCCGGAAAAACATATCAAATACGGCTTTATTTTTATCCATGCCGTATTTAAGATAGCCGTTCATCATAGTAAGCTGATATAAATCGGTCAGCATAGTTAAATTGCGTTCCATAAATCCTCCGTCAGATATCGTCCCGCTCTTCTGCGTCATTATCGTTATCAAAAACCTGTTCGCCGCCGTCCGGAGCATCGTTCTCGTCCTGATCAGCTTCAGTCTGAGCCTGGGCGCCGTTTTCAGCCTCCTCCTGCGCCTCAGCTTCCGCCGCCGGGCCTTCTTCTTGCTCTTCATTTATTTCCTCAGGCGCCGGGATATAATAAATGGAACCTGGCGTAGCGCAGCCTGCAAGCCCTTTTTTAACCCGCGAATACATCACTATTAGATAAACCAGCGAAGCTATTACCAGCGCTACGCTCAAAAGATGGGATACGGGCAGATTAAGGAAATGCGTCTTAAGCTGGTCGGTCCTGAGCAGTTCCACGCACGCGCGCTCAATACCGTAAAACAGGAAATAATAAGCGCATATTTCTCCCGAAAATTTCTGTCTGCGCCTGTAAAGCACAAGAAACAGGCATAATAACAGGCACCACATGGATTCATAGAAGAAAGTGGCCTGATACCAGCCGGCCTCCATATTAAAAGGAGGATTTTCTATATAGGTAGCATAAGGAAACCACTGCCAGTCAGGATTGGTAACGGGCTGCCCGAACGCCTCCTGATTTATAAAATTGCCCCAGCGTCCGATTGCCTGTCCAATGGCAAGGCTGGGCGCTGCGATATCAAACAGCACGGACAATTTCAGCTTTTTAATCCGGCTGTATACAAATATGCCCAGCGCGCCGCCTATGACGCCTCCGTAGATGGCCAATCCGCCGTCCCAGATTCTGAAAATCGCCATAAAATCATTGGCAAACGTCCCCTGAGTGTCAAAAACGACATAATAAAGCCGCGCAAATACGATGGCGCATATAACCCCCACCAGCGTCATATCCAGCACTATATCCGTGCTGATTTTGCGCCGCTTTGCGTCCCATAGAGCCAGCGCTATTCCCGCCGCCACTCCCAGGGCAATCAATATTCCGTACCAGCGGATATCAATGCCTAATCCGAACAGATTTCTGATGGCAACTTTATCAATGGCCAAAAACCCCATTAAAAGAGCCCCCTTTAATAGTTTTATTGCAACAGCTTTCAAAAGAAAAAATAAAAGAAAGCCAAACTTATCTTACATTATAAATGCGCAGGAGAAATAAGTCAACAATGAGCGGCAAAAAAGCGGGACGAGCTAAAAATAAACTCTCCCGCGCAATTGTGTTTATAATGCCTCCAGAGCAGTTTTCCGCCCTGCAATTATATTATAAGCAGTTATATTAAAATTATTCGCAATTTATAAATAAATTTGCCTTAAAAACGCGTTTTATTTCTGCAATTCCGGCATTGGAAGACAACACGGCCCGCTGCGCTTTGATGAAATTTTGCCCTCCGAAAGCTATGAAAATTTATGAAAATATAATAATGCTATTGACTTAGGGCAATCCTTTTATATAATAGCATTGAACGGAATGAAAACGATTTCAAAAGGAGGAAATCAGCGTATGGCCACAATAAAAGACGTAGCGCGGCTCGCGGGCGTTTCCCCCTCTTCTGTTTCCAGATATTTTAATAATAAAGAGCTTTTAAGCCCCAACAGCCTGGAACGTATTGAAAAAGCCGTGCGCGAATTGAATTATGAACCCAGCTCATTGGGGCGCAATCTGCGCTTTTCCCGTTCAGGCAAGCTGCTCGTTCTGCTTCCTACCATTTCCAATCCGTTCTATCACCGCATTCTCAGCTCCATAAGCAAAGAATGCGAGCAATACGGCTACACCATGATAACCTGCACCACCGGCATGGACAAATATACCGAGCAGAATCTTTATCATATGCTGCACAGCCATTACGCCGACGGCGCAATAATCTTCGGAAGCACTTTAAGCAAAAGCGAGCTGGAAAATCTGTTCCGCAAATATCCCATGGTGCAGTGCTGCGAATATATAGACGCCGCTCTGCCCGGAGTATCCATAGACGATCAATCGGCCTCCTTTGAAGCGGTTAAATATCTTATAGCCAGCGGCTGCAAAAAAATAGCCATGGCTTCGGGCAATCCCCGCTTCAGCTCCACGCTTAAAAGGGAAACGGGCTATAAGCGCGCCCTCAGCAGCGCTGGGCTGGATTTCCATCCTGAATTTATAATGCGCGGAGATTACGGCTATAAGGGCGGCCAGGCCATTATAAAAAGTCTTTTTTCACACAGCAGCGGCCTCAGGCCCGACGCGCTCTTTGCAATTTCAGACGCCGTGGCAATAGGCGCTATAAAGGAGCTGCACGATATGGGAATTGAAGTTGGAAAGGATTTTTCAGTTATAGGGTTTGACAACACCTCCCTTTCCGCATGTTATATTCCCTCTCTTTCAACTGTCTCCCAGCCCCGCGAGGAGCTGGGGAAAACGGCCGCCAGGCTGTTCTTTGAACGTCTGGAAAATTCCAAGGCCGCGCCAAGGCTTATTACGCTTGAACACAAGCTGATAATAAGAGAATCCACAATAAATTTTTTATGAGGTGATTTTATGCAAAAAGTAAGAGCCGCTATTATAGGATGCGGAGGAATCGCTAACGGCAAGCATATGCCGGCTTTAAAGGAGTTAAAGGATCAGGCCGAGATGGTCGCTTTCTGCGACATTATTCCCGAACGCGCCGAAAAGGCGAAAAAGGATTTCGGAACTCCCGACGCTAAGGTTTATACCGACTATAAAAAACTGCTCGAGGATAAAAGCATTGATACCGTGCATGTATGCACTCCCAACCGTTCGCACAGCTTTATAAGCATAGACGCCATGGAGGCAGGCAAGCATGTAATCTGCGAAAAGCCCATGGCCAAAACTTACAGCGAAGCCAAAGAAATGGTTGAATGCGCTAAGCGCACTAATAAAATCCTCACCATAGGCTATCAAAACCGCTATCGTTCGGACAGCCAGTTCATCAAATCCATGTGCAGCAGCGGAGAGCTGGGCGAAATTTATTACGCCAAAGCCATGGCCGTGCGCCGCAGAGGCGTTCCCACCTGGGGCGTATTTACCAACGAATACGAACAGGGCGGCGGTCCTCTTATAGATATCGGCACCCATGCGCTGGATCTTACCCTTTGGATGATGGACAACTACAAACCCAAGATGGTTTTGGGCACAACTTTCCGCAAGCTGGCCGATAATAAGGAAACGGGCAACCCCTGGGCGGACTGGGATCCCACCGTCTTTACGGTTGAAGATTCGGCATTCGGCTTTATCGTTATGGAAAACGGCGCCGCTATCTCCCTGGAAAGCAGCTGGGCTTTAAATACCCTGGAAGTGCGCGAAGCTCAGACTCTGCTCTGCGGAACAAAGGCCGGAGCGGATATGCTGGACGGAGTGCGCATAAACGGCGTGCACCACAACAAGCAGTATATAGAGCGGCCTGATTTAACCGGCTCGGGAGTGGCCTTCTTCGGCACGAGCAGCGCCAACGAATCGGTTATTGAATGCGCAACTTTCCTGCGCGCCGTAACAGAGGGAGCCGAGCTTACTGTTAAGCCCGAACAGGCCATGGTTGTAACTCAGATTCTGGAAGCTATCTATACTTCCGCCAAAACAGGCCAACCTTTTATCTTTTAAAAATTACGGGGGCTCAAAATGATAAATGTATTAATTTTTAACGAGTTTTCTCATGAAAAGCAGTGGGAAGCGCTGCGCAAGCCCTATCCCAATTATATTCACGGCGCTCTTAAGGCCGCCGTGGAGGATGAGGACGTTAATGTAAAATGCGTTACTCTGGAAGACGAGGACTGCGGCATTACCGACGAAGTGCTCAGCCAAACTGATGTGCTCATGTGGTGGGGACACGCTTTGCATCACCTGGTGCCCGATCACGTCGTTGACCGCATACAAAAGGCGGTATTAAACGGCATGGGCTTTATCGCCCTGCATTCGGCTCATGTCAGCAAGCCTCTGATTCGTCTTTTAGGCACAAGCTGCACTCTTAAATGGCGGGATAACGACCGGGAGCGGGTTTGGATAACTTCTCCCTCTCATCCCATAGCCGCCGGTCTGCCCGAATATTTTGAGCTGCCCCAGGAAGAGATGTACGGCGAATATTTTGATATTCCTACGCCTGACGAAGTGGTATTTATGGGCTGGTTCGCCGGAGGCGAACTCTTCCGCAGCGGCTGCACATGGCGCCGCGGCCTGGGCAAAATCTTCTATTTCCAGCCCGGGCACGAAGAATATCCCATATATTATAACGAATATGTGGTGAAAATTCTTAAAAACGCCGTGCGCTGGGCCGCTCCTTCCAAGAGAATTGAGGGCTTTATCTGCCCGAACGCTCCTTTGCTTGAAAAGAAAGCGGATTAATCAGGCCTAAGCGCATTAACGGCTGCGCGTCATTTAAAATTTACATACGCTGCCGCCTCTGCTCTTAAATAAATAGGCGGCGGCGAATGATTTTAAGAAAGGAATCCATCCGGAGCTTGGCTCGGACGGATAGAGGTAATATTTTATGAAGCTTGGCGTATTTACCGTTTTACTTCAGGACAGGCCGCTGGACGACGCCCTGGCATATTTAAAGGGGCTGGGCGTGGAAATGGTAGAAATCGGCTGCGGGGGATTCCCCGGAAAGGCGCACTGCAATCCTGAAATTCTTTTAAAGGATGAGCTGGCGCTTGAACAGTTTAAAAAGACCGTTGATAAATACGGTATGGAAATTTCCGCCCTAAGCTGTCACGGCAACCCCGTGCATCCTAATAAGGCAGTGGCCGAAAAATATCTTTATGATCTTAAAAACGCCGTGCTGCTGGCTGAAAAGCTGGGAATCGGCATTATAAACACCTTTTCAGGCTGCCCCGGAGACTGCCCGCAGTCCCAGCATCCCAACTGGGTTACCTGCCCCTGGCCGGAGGATTATTCAGAAGTGCTTAAATATCAATGGGACGAGGTGCTTATTCCATTCTGGAGAGATTTCACCAAATTCGCTTCCTCTCATAACGTAAATAAGATAGCTTTTGAGCTGCATCCGGGCTTCTGCGTATATAACGTAGAATCCATGCTGAAAATAAGAGAAGCGGTAGGCGAAAACCTGGGCGCCAATTTGGATCCCAGCCATCTGGTATGGCAGGGCGTAGATATGGTGGCGGTAATCCGCAGGCTGGGAAAGGCTATATATCACTTCCACGCCAAAGATACCCGCATAGACAAAATCAACACTTCCGTAAACGGAGTATTGGATACCAAGCCTTACAGCGATGAAATTAACCGTTCCTGGATATTCCGTTCAGTAGGCTACGGCTCTGACTATCAGGAATGGAAAGATATGATGAGCGCCCTGAGAATGGTGGGATATGATTACGCTATAAGCATAGAGCACGAGGACAGCCTTATGAAAAACAGCGAGGGGCTGGAAAAGGCGTGCCGCTTCCTCCAGGAAGTCATAATCCGCGAGCCCATGGGCGAAATGTGGTGGGCATAAATTAACGAGGTGAATAAAATGAGAAACGGACTTGTAATTATAGGTTACGGCGGCATGGGCGAATGGCACGGCTATCATATAATGAACAGCGTGCCCGAGGTTAATCTCAAAGGCGCGTATGATATACGCGAAGAGAGAATGGAAGTCGCCCGCAAAAACGGCCTGCGCACCTATTCCTCATATGAAGAAGTGCTTTCGGATTCTGAGGTAAGCGTTGTAATAATAGCCACTCCCAATAATTTTCATAAACCCCTGGCCGAGCAGGCAATGCTCAATGGCAAAGACGTCATCCTGGAAAAGCCGGCGACCATGAACGCGGAGGAATTTCTCCAGCTTATGGAGCTTTCCAAAATCACCGGCCGCCTGCTCACAACTCATCAGAACAGACGCTGGGACGCTGATTACAACATCGTTAAGAAAATCTATAAGGAAAGGCTGCTGGGCGACGTTTATATGCTTGAAAACCGCGTGCAGGGCTCCAGGCAGGTGCTTAACGGCTGGAGAGGCGTAAAGGAAAACGGCGGCGGCATGGTTTACGATTGGGGCGTCCATCTTATAGATCAGTATATGGATATGATTGATTCGCCCGTAACCGAGGTATACGCCAATCTGTTCTCCTTATATACAGAAGAAGTGGACGATAATTTCAAAGCCATACTGCGGTTTGAAAATAAGGTTTCCGCCCTGGTAGAGGTCTCCATGAACTGTTTTATCCTCCATCCCCGCTGGCATGTTTCGGCCGAAAACGGAACAGCCATTATAAACGACTGGAATTTAAACGGAAAAATGGTGGCTCTTTCAGACGATAAGGAGCTGGTATGGGACGAAAAAATCGTATATACTGCCGCCGGCCCCACTCGTTCTATGGCGCCGAGGCCGCCGGAGACAACCGTTGAAAAGCCGCTTCCCACCGTTCAAACGGACAGCGCCGACTTCTACCGCAACGTGCTCAAAGCTTCAAACGGCCAGGAAGAGCTGATTGTCAAGCCCGAGCAAACGCTGCGCGTGCTTAAAGTTATGGATGCCATTTTCCAGTCCGAACAGCTTGGCCAAAGCATAAAATGCAGAATTTGATTCAAGCATAAATAGATAATACAATAAAAATCAGCTCGTCCGTATGAATAACAGACGAGCTGATTTTTAATTCATTATTATAGAATATCGTTGTAATAAAGGCTGTTAACAGCGTCTGGGCTGCAATCCGCTCAGTCAAAATATTAAGCGAATTCCGCCAAAAACTTTATAAAACTTATAAAGCCTCTCCAAACGCTTAAAACGTTTATTCCTCCCGAAGCTCCTGCGGAGCAGCCTGCCCCTCGCTCTCCTCAGAAAGCGCGCCCGCGCCGTCCGTCATGGGCGCGTTATCATCTTCCCCGGCGTTCCTGCGGGATTTTTCCCCTATGCTGAGAATCAGATTAAGCACTATGCCAAAAATCGCGGCGCCCGCAATGCAGGGAACATTTACTCCAAAGAAAGGAATATTGCCTCCAAAAGCATATTGACCGCCCAGCCCGATTATAACTATGCTTGCTATAACCGCGATATTTTTAGAACTGAACATATCCACGTTCTTTTGTATCATTATAGCCATGCCCTGCGCGGCTATGGCTCCGAAAAGATATATTTCCAGGCCGCCTATAACTGCAAGAGGAATACCGTAAATTCCCTGAATTAAAGGCGTAAAGAAGGACATAACCATAGCCAGTATGGACGCGGCGAACAATACGGGCACAGAAAACACTTTAGTTATAGCCATAGTGCTTATATTTTCACCGTAATTAGTGCCCGCCGGGCCGCCTACAAATCCCGAAATCATATCGCAGACGCCGTCTCCGATTAGATTTAAATGCAGCTTGTCAGCAATATTATATTTTTTCTTAGAGCCTTTCTTTCTGGCCAAATCGTTAACATAGATATCCAGCTGATAGACATGCGCCGTTGATTCGGGAATGGTAGCTATAGCTATGGGCATAATGGCAAAAACCGCTTCCCAGGAAATCTTAGGCAAAGTAAAGGCGGGCACTGCAACCGGTCCGGCGGACCAGATAGAGCCCAGCGCAGCCGAATCAATGCTGCGGAACAGATTAAGCGAATCTCCCCCGAAGGCATAAAGCAGGCCGGCCACAGCGCAGCCCACGGCCGCCCCCAAGAGAAGAGGAAGCTGGCCCAAAAAGCCCTTTAGATAGCGCGCAAATAAAACGGTTGAAAGCAGCGTCGATAAAGAAACCACCCATACCCAGCTTGAATTGGCAGCCGTCGCCGTCGCTCCCGCAGCCAGCGCCTGGGGCGCGGCGTCAGTCAGAGCGTTCCCAGCCAGAGTAAGCCCTATTATCATAGCCACCGGCCCGGTAATAGTGGGCGGAAGAATTTTTTCCACTGCGTTCCTGCCCGCAAGGCGAACAAGCAGGCCCGCGGCTATGGAAACAAGGCCGGACATTATAATGCCGAACTGAGCGTAAGCAATAGCCTCTCCCGGCATAACAGGACTGCTGCCGGCAAAAAATTGAGAAAGCTGCTCCTGCGCGGCCGGGCTGAGCTTATCAATTATGCTCTGACTGGCCATAAGGCTGGAAACTGCCGTCAGATACGAAAAGCTGGAGCCGTAATAAAGGGGAATTTGTTTGCCGGTAATAAGAATAAAACAAATTGTAGCCAGCCCGCTTGCAAAAATGGTGGTGGACACCTGGAAGCCCGTAACAAGCGCAACTGTTACCGTCGCAGGGAACATAACTATAACCTGCTGAAGCGCATAGAGCAAAAGCTTCCCAAAGGGAGGCCGTTCATCGGGCAAATAGCCTATTGCCGTCCGTTTGCCTGTTTTCATGTATTTTCCTCTCTTCCATATTAAAAATTTATGAAAAAACCATTAACAAAAATAATATCATATTACAAATAAAAAAACAAGCAAAATATAATATTTTGTCTAAACAATACAATTAAAGCGCAATGCGTTTTTTGAACAAATGCGCGCTTGCGCGCGTTAAGCCCTTATTTATCTATGCAAGCAGAAACCCCAGCGCAAGCGTCAGCGCCAGCAGGCCGATATTGCACAGCGTAAACCATATCAGATAATTACCGCGCCGTCCGGGATATTCTTTTATAAAGAGCTTATAAGAAATCAAACTGGCCATTGAGGCAATCAGCGTGCCCAGCCCTCCAAGATTGCATCCTATTATAAGCTCGCTCCATTGCTCTGTAAAGCCGCTTAATAAAAGAGCCGCCGGCACGTTGCTCATAATCTGGCTGGCCAAAACCGCAACCAGCCTCACATGTCCCGCGAGCAATTCCGCCAGGAAATTTCTGAATCCCTCAATGCATCCAAGATTGCCTATAAAAATAAAAAACGCTATGAAAGTCCCCAGCAGGGAATAATCAACGCCCACAAGAACCTCTCTGTCAGCAAATATCAGAAAAACTGCAACAGCCGCCGCAATGGCGACCGGAGGCAGTATATTAAAAATTCCCAATAGACAGATTGCAAAACCCAGCGAGCAAAAAACAAGCGTTTTCCGGCTTCCCAGCTCAAAGGGAACGTCCACTTCAACAACGGGCGCTCTTTTCCCCAAAGCCGCCATTAAAGCCAGACACCCGCCCGAGAGCAGGACATACGGCAGCATTAAGAGGCAGAATTCAAAAAAACCCATGCCTGAAACCGCATACAAATAAAGATTTTGAGGATTGCCCATGGGCGTAAGCATGCTGCCCAGATTAGCCGCGGCTGTCTGAAGCACAACCAAACGCACCGCCCATTTTTCCATACCGGCCATTTTCAAAACAATAAGGCCAAAGGGCACAAAGGTGATTAAAGCAACATCATTGGTAATAAACATGCTGAATATAAACGGCAGAAAGACCAGAATCAGCATAACGCTCCTTGAATAAGCCGCCCGTTTAAGTATCCTGCCGCCAAGATATAAAAACACTCCGGCTTTTTGGAACCCTTTCATCACCGCCATTAAACTAAATAAAAGAGCCAGCGAATCCCAATCTATATATGAAAAATAAGCAAGGCTGGGCGGAACAAAAAAACAGGAGAACAGCGCCAAGGCAGCGGCCGCGCATAATACTGCCTCTCCTTTTAGAAAACCGATACAATTCTTTACTATGCCGCGCATAACAACATAACCCCATTAGCCCAGAGGGCGAAATAAGAAAAGCCTTAAAGGGCTTTCCTTCGCATGCCCTGATAAAAATACGCCTGAATAAAGGCCGCCTCTTAATCGGAGCCCCCATTCCGGCAATCCCCCGTCTGATACAGCCGCAGAAAATCTCCTGTCTGATACAGCCGCAGAAAATCTCCCGTATGATATAGCAGCAGAAATATAATTTAAAAGCTTATATCTGCGGCACCCCCGGCAAATTGCATTAAAAAAGGCAGATTTCAAAGAAAACTGCCTTTAATGGTGGTTGCGGGGGAAGGATTTGAACCAACGACCTTCGGGTTATGAGCCCGACGAGCTACCAGACTGCTCCACCCC
>QALW01000053.1:104697-131717 GCA_003150515.1 Selenomonadales bacterium
ACGACCTTCGGGTTATGAGCCCGACGAGCTACCAGACTGCTCCACCCCGCGATATATATTCCTTGCTCAGAAAGCTTTTTAATTATATAGCGCAAACTATAAAAAGTCAAGCACTTTTTTATTATTAACACACCGCGCATAAAAATACATTCAGCCGCCTCGGCCGTCAAAGGAAAAACGCCCGCTAAGAGCTGTACGTTCAATATATCAGATATTAAATTCCCGTTTATAATTTTTTCCGCTATAAAAAGCCGGCGCCAGGCTTTAAAATGTCCTCCTGGCCCTTTTCCCCCGGCCGTGTAAGATTTCAGCGCAGATTCAGGCCGCCGCCGGCACTGCGCAGCGCAGATTATTATCAAATCCAATTAAACATATTGCATAAAATTTATAATAATATTTAAAATAATTATTGACATCTTAAATAGAACATGAGATAATAAAAATGAAATTCAAGCCCTGCTTTTAAATTAGGAGGTTTATATCATGAATCAGAAAAATCTTTCTCTATGGCTTAAGCTTATTATAATAGGCATGGCCGTCTGCGGTCTGGGAGTATATTTCTATTTTCTGCCCGTAATGGGAAAAAGCCTGGCCCAGGCCCAGCCTGAATTTGCCGGATGCTATTATCCCTGGCTCATATTCCTCTGGGCAACGGCCCTCCCCTGCTATGCGGCGCTCTTTTTCTGCTGGAAAACGGCCGTGCAGATTGGCAGAGATAACGCCTTTTCTGAAACAAACGCCAAAAATCTTAAAATAATTTCTCAGCTTGCGCAGGCGGATGTCTGCCTGTTCTTTATAGGCAACGCAGTCCTGCTTGTGATTAATATGAGCCATCCCGGAGTGCTTCTGGCCTCTCTGCTGATTGATTTTGCCGGTATAGCAATAGCCGTAGCCGCCAACGCTCTCTCCTGCCTTATCCAAAACGCCGCCCATATAAAAGCCGAAAATGCAGAAATAATTTAGAGGTAAATAAAAGATGATAATAATTAATATAGACGTAATGCTGGCAAAACGTAAAATGAGCGTAACTCAGCTCTCTGAAAAAGTAGGGCTTTCCATGGTTAATATCTCTATATTGAAAAACGGCCGCGCTAAAGGCCTGAGATTTGCAACCCTGAATAAAATCTGCGAGGCACTGGATTGTCAGCCCGGAGATTTAATAGAATATAGAAAAGACGAAGAATCTCTTTCCGAACAGTAGTTTTTATAAGCCCGAACAATATAAATGCCTCCTATGCGGCGCATAGGAGGCATTTATATTGCCGCGCCTTTCTGCCGCCCCATCAAAGAACTTCATAAGGCCGCGGCAAAGCGGACGCGCCGTTTCTTCAAAAACACATCATGCTCTGATTTTTACCCTCTGCGCTTTAAAGCCCAAAGCAGGCAAGCCCCGGCCATAAGCGCCCCTCCTGCTCCCAGAGCGATTCCTAAAGCTTTTGAATCATTTTTATTTCGGCCGTCTTCGGAGTCCGGAGAGGAAGCGCCGGAAGAAGAACTAACGCTTTTTCTATCCATGCCCGTAAGCCTATATACCGCCAAACTTTTAATTCTGATTTCCCCTCCTTCAGCAAAGAGCCTCATTCCCCTGCTTTCAGGCGAAGAAAAGGTATAGCCGTTATGAAACACCAGGCCGTCCATGCCGTAGACGTCCAGCATTGAGGAATCCACAATTATACGCATGGTCACAAGCCCGTCCTTTATAACGGGCACCCGGCAGTAATATGAACCGCTGATATATTCGCTGCTGTTATTCTTGCTGGTTATAAACATTGCCCTTCGGACGTCATAATAAACGCTCGTGCGTTCCTGTTCTCCTATTCTGAATTCAAACCCAAATTTTTCGGCGCTGTCCAATTCAAAAACGGCTTCTATCTCAAATAATTCTGCTTGGAGCTGATTAAGAGGATTTCCGCTCTGCGGGCCTATTGAAAAATTCTCAGCCTGGTAAAGCGTTTCCGCTCTCAGGCTCTTGATTTCTTCAACAGGCTTTTTTATAAGGCGGAGCTCGCCGTTATATGTAATAAGCTCTATTTCCTGCGCGAGAGAAAGCGCGTTATACCACACCTTGCCCGGAGCGCTTGTTAAATCCCTCACCCAGCTTACTTCTATTCTCCGCCCGTATTTGTCATTATAAAAAGTCTGCGCCGCATACATCTCAGGATACTCTCCCGAACCGGGAAAAAGCTCGCTTATGCCATTTACATACTGCAATTTATCCGTCTGAGCTATAAAATCCAGCTTGCCGTCCTCTTTGCGCACAAGTTCGCCTATTATATACCAGACTCCGCCTCCGCTGTACACCCATTTTATATTGTTTTCATCCCCGTCAACCGCCAGCGGATAGATATCAGGGCATTCCGAATCCATGGGCGAACCGTCCATAAAGCATAATTCCCGTTCTCTGCTCCAATTTATAAGGTCCGCTGAAGTAAAAAGCTGAGCGCGTCCTCCGGCCACCACCATCACCCATACGCCCGGCTCCCCGTTTTGCCCGTCCAGCCAAAACACCTTTGGATCGCGCATGCCCGCCTGATACATATTATTGGTATTAGGAATAATAGGCTCGCTGAAAGGTTTAATAAACGTGTATCCTCCGTCTAAAGAATAGGCCAAGCCTATTGAACAGAGGCCGTTGGATGGCTTAGTGCCTCCGTAATAAGTATAAAGCGCGACAATTCTTGCCTCAGGCGGCGTATTGTCATCAAAAAAACCGGAAGTATTATTTTTATCCACCACGCATGAACCAGACCATATCGTGCCGTTCTCGTCCGGCTCTATAACTCTTTTAAACACTTCCCAATTAACCAGATCCCTGCTGACGGCATGTCCCCAGCTCTTATTATTGCCCTCCACCGCATATTGAGTATGAAATGGAACATCAGACTGAAAATACATATGATATTCGCCCGTCGCGGCGTTATAAACCAGCCCGTTAGGATCATTTATGGAATACTGCTCCTGCGTAAAATGAAACTGAGGCCTCAATTCCTCCTTATAAAGCAAATCCTCGTCCTGCTCGCGCAGAATAACTATTTTGCTCGCGCTGCTTAATCCGTTTGAATCTGTAACTGACACCTCTATATCATTTCTGCCGACAGCCAGAATTACATTATGTTCCTGTCCCGATTCAAAAGAAACTCCGTTGCATTTCAGCGCGCATCCTGCCGGCGCCTCCGCAGAAATTGCGACGCTGGTTACGTCAAACTGAACCGTCCCCCAATATTCCTCTATTTCCGGATTGAATTCCGCATCCAGTTCCGCTCCCCGCACTTCCAGCAAAAGAAGCTTAGGTCCGCTGTTCTTTTCCATATCTTTTGCACTCCTTATCATAACTCTATTATTCAAATCTTCTCCTGCCGGCCCCGAATATTTTGCTCCTCCTGCGCGCGGCTCCCTGCCGGAGCCATTAAGAGAAACTTCCAGGCAATTCCCCAAAGCGCTTTTAAAAACAATAAATTCTTCAGCCGCAGACATAAAAAAAGCCGTAATAATAATTAATATTAAAGCTTTAGAAAATGCAATCAGAGTATAATGCGCCGCAGAAAGGAAGATTCTCCGTTTTGCCGCGCCTCCGTTTTTAAACCCTCCCTGCATTTCCAGGCCGCTCCGCAAAGCGAAGGCGTTATTTCTGCAATAACGCGTTGCGCTTTGATTGCGTCGTATAGTTTTTCTTTTCAAATCTTTTTCCTCTCCTTTGGGCTGATTATAGCATACATCACGCAATACAATCAAGACGCATTGCGCTTTCTAAAAAGTTTTTTTCTCAATAATCCATGCTTGCAGAAAAGCAATATATGATTTCTTAAAATAACAGAATGAATAAAACCCAAAATCCGCCAGGGAGAACGCCTCGGACAAAGGGAAAGTTTATCTCTCCGCGGCGCATTATATCCTAATTAAGTTGAAATAAAAAATCCCCCCGCCTGAGCGGAGGGAAAAAATTTATCTCATGTACGTTATTAGTTGCAGCATGTATTGCCCATAAGGCTGTTGTTGTTATTGCCGCATCCGCAGCAAAGTACAAGGAGCAGAATAATCCATATGATGCCGTCGTCACAGCCGCATCCGCCTTTGTTGCCGCCGCAGCCGCAGCAAAGTATCAATATAAAGATGATCCAGATAAAGCTGTCGTCGCCGCATCCGCAATTATTACCAAACATAGTTTTTAAAACTCCCTTCTGTTTCTGGTACACTACATATTATGTGCGCTCCGCCCGTTTGGTGCTCACCTGTCCCAAAATCCTTCAGAACAATTCCCGGAAACGATTTCCGCCGTATTCTAAGGCGTTATCCCTTTGAGTCTTTTCAAACTTAATGCATTTTCCCTGAAAATGCGGCCGAAAACCCAAGTAAAATTTAAAACCGCTTGACAGAAACGCTTTTTTGGATATCATAAAAGCAATAATATAAAGGCGTTGACGCGGAAAAATTTTGCTAGTGCTTTAAAAAGCGAGCCGGCGGCGGTGAAAGGCCGGCATTGCATTTGCAAAAGGGGCGCCGCCGAGCCATATTTAAGTCATTCAAGAGGGCGTTTGCCAATCGGGGTGGAACCGCGGAGCTATTGCTTCGTCCCCGGGTTAATGCTTTCTTATTTTTATTTTCAGAAAGGAATCATCAAGCTTATGGCAGAAATAACAATGGATAAAATCATAGCCCTGTGCAAAAGCCGCGGAATTATATTTTCCGGCTCTGAAATTTACGGAGGGCTGGCCAACACCTGGGATTACGGCCCCCTGGGAGTAGAATTAAAGAATAACGTCAAAAAAGCCTGGTGGAAAAAATTCGTTCAGGAAAGCCCGTATAACGTCGGAGTGGACTGCGCCATCCTGATGAATCCCGAAGTATGGGTGGCCTCCGGCCATGTGGGCGGCTTTTCCGATCCTCTTATGGACTGCAAGGAATGCAAGGCGCGTTTCCGTGCAGATAAGCTCATTGACGATTATCTGGCCGCTCAGTCAAAAAACCAAAACGCAGACGGCTGGTCCAACGAAAAGATGGAATCCTTTATAAAGGAACATTCTCTCGCCTGTCCTGAATGCGGCAAATCCAACTGGACTTCAATAAGAAAGTTCAATTTAATGTTTAAAACCTTCCAGGGAGTTACTGAGGACAGCGCTTCAACCGTTTATCTCCGCCCAGAAACCGCTCAGGGCATATTTGTCAATTTTAAAAATGTTCAGCGCACCACTCGTAAAAAGCTGCCTTTCGGAATAGCTCAGATTGGCAAATCCTTCAGAAATGAAATTACTCCGGGCAATTTTACATTCCGCACCCGTGAATTTGAACAAATGGAGCTGGAATTTTTCTGCAAACCGGGCGAGGATCTGGAATGGTTCAATTATTGGCGCTCCTTCTGCCGTGATTGGCTGCTCTCCCTGGGCATGAATGAAAATAAGCTCCGTCTGCGCGATCACGAGCAGGAAGAACTCTCTCATTATTCCAAGGCTACTACTGATTTCGAATTTTTATTCCCCTTTGGCTGGGGCGAGCTCTGGGGAATAGCCGACAGAACTGATTTTGATCTTAAGAGTCATGCTCAGCATTCAGGCGAAAGCATGGAATATCTGGATCCGGCAACTAATGAAAAATATATCCCCTACTGCGTAGAGCCCTCCTTGGGCGCAGACAGAGTTACTCTGGCTTTCCTCTGCGGCGCATATGACGAAGAAACGCTGGAAAACGGCGACGTGCGCTCCGTTCTCCGTCTGCATCCCGCCCTTGCGCCCTTTAAATGCGCCGTGCTGCCCCTTCAGAAGAATAAGCTGGGAGATAAAGCAAGGGAAATCCATGCGCAGCTTTCCAAACGGTTTATGTGCGATTATGATGAAACGGGAAGTATAGGCAAACGCTATCGTCGCCAGGATGAAGCAGGCACCCCCTATTGCGTTACGGTAGATTTTGATACGCTGGAAACGGGAGAGGTCACTTTAAGAGACAGAGACACCATGCAGCAGATTAAACTGCCTGCCGACCAAATAGCAGCTTATATAGAAGAAAAACTGGAATTTTAATTCGCATAAAATACTGCTGAGCCGCATATCATATGCGGCTCAATTCTTTTATGCTGAAATAATATTGCCAGGGCGGACATTATCTCCCCAACCCTTACTAAAAAAAACCAGCTTCAGGCCCGCAAACGCAAAAGCATCCGCGTGCTTAAAAAACCGCTCTCATATGCATAAGCCGCGCGCGGGCGCCGGGCGGGGGCGGGACGCCCGGCATAAATAAATTTATGTATAGATTGTTAATTCAATGTATTGACATTTTTAAGCAGTATAAAATATGATATAATAAATATATCGTAGTTTAATTCGTTCAAACATAATAATTTGACTTATATATATCATAAATTTATTTAATAGGATGGAAAAATGAGCAAGCAGGTTCAATTAAGAAGCAACGGAAAAATGTACACCGTAGGAGAAGAGGTTTTCAATGCCGTATCCCATGGCGCGGGCGCGGCGCTGGGAATCGCCGGCCTTATTATAGCCGTCATAAAAGCCGCGGCTTCCGGGCCGCTCTCTATAATATGCGCGGCTGTTTACTGTTCCTCTATTATAATTCTATATCTTATGAGCACCCTATATCACGCTATAAATCCCCCTAGGGCTAAAAAAGTCTTCAGGATATTCGACCACGCCACTATTTTCCTGCTTATTGCGGGCACCTATACCCCTTTAACCCTTTTAACGGTAGGCGGTACGCTCGGTACAGTCATATTCTCCGTGCTTTGGGGGCTGACTCTCCTGGGAATAGTGCTCAACGCCATAAGCATAGAAAAATTCAAGGTTTTTTCAATGATATGCTATATCGCAATGGGATGGTGCGCTGTAATCGCCGTTAAGCCGCTTATAAGCAATATGGCAGTTCCCGGGCTGCTCCTCATCCTTCTGGGCGGAATTTTCTATACGGCCGGTCTGTTCTTCTATGCCAAAACTAAAATAAAATTCATGCACTCTATTTGGCATCTCTTTGTTCTTACTGGCAGCATACTTCATTATTTCGCCATATTATTTTATGTATTATAAAAATACCCTCCTTCCCTTTTCAGGCATACGCCTGAAAAGGGAAGGAGGGCCTTATCCTATAAAAATCAATCTCCAAGCGGTTCCCCTTTTATAATCTTCTCCAAAAAAGTAATTCCGTCTCCAACGTATAACCCAGAAGCCTCGGCCTCCTTCTCGCTGTAAGCAGGGCGGGAATGCGCAGGGGCTTTCTCAGCGCTGTCATATAGAATAAAGGGCACCGGATTGTCGCTGTGGCTGCCTGTTGTAAGCGGAGTCGGATGGTCTGGCGTGATTAAGATTTTATAATCCTCTCCGCAGCCGCTTAAATAATCCATAACAGGCTTAAGCGCCAGTTTATCAATATATTCCGCAGCCTTCACCTTGCCCTCCACCTCATGCCTGTGCCCGCATTCATCAGGAGCCTCAATATGCAGATATACTAAATCGCATCCCTCTTTAAAAGCTTTTATGGCCGCCTGAGCTTTGCCCGAATAATTGGTATCTAAATTGCCCGTAGCTCCTTCCACATTATAAAGCCTCATTCCGGCGCAGTTGGCAATGCCTTTAAGCAAATCCACCGCCGTTATAACTCCTCCCTCCAATCCGTATTTTTCCTTAAAGGAAGGAAGGCTCATACGCCTGCCCTGTCCCCAAAGCCATATTGAATTGGCAGGGCGAAGCCCTTTATTGACACGCTCAATATTAACAGGATGTTCCTTAAGCAATTCATAGCTTCTTTCCATCATAAGAGAAAGCATTTTGGAAAGGGTGCCCTGAGGCAGATATTGATTAATCTTTTGTCCGGTTATATTATGAGGGGGGGTGAAAGTCATATCAGTATCGGTATTTTTAATAATTAAACAGTGCCGATAGCTGAATCCTGTATAAAACTTCACCAGTTCGCTTGAATAATTCCTGTTCAAAGCTTTTATAAGCTGGTCGGCTTCCTGGGTGGTTATCTCGTCCGAGCTATAGTCAATCATAGTCTTTTCCGAATAAGGCGAATCCTCTGAGAGGGTGACCAAATTGCAGCGCAAAGCTACGTCGTCCTCATCCATATGTATTCCTATAGCCGCCGCTTCAAGGGGGGAACGCCCCGTAAGATATTTGCGCGCGTCATAGCCAAGCACGCAAAGATTGCCCACTTCGCTCCCGCCTTTGCATCCTTCAGGCGTGGGATTCATCATGCCCACATTTCCCGCCTGGGCCAAAGCGTCCATATTAGGCTTAAAAGCACATTCCAGAGGAGTTTTCATATCCAGCTCGGGAACGGGCATATCCGCCATACCGTCACATAAAAGTATAAAATATTTCATAAAATTCTCCTCTTAAAATAAAAATAATGCGGAAATAAAAAACTTTTACAGCGTTTTTTATATTCCATATATATTATATCATATTACCCGTTAATTGTAAATTTAGATATTCAAAAAATAAATGTCGAAGTTTGTCTTAAAGTTACATTAAACAAATCAATATACAGTAATAATTTAAATATTGAATGCGGCAAAATCCCCTAAAATAAACGCTTGACACTATTAATAAACTCATTATATAATAGCTTCAGAAATCAAGATAGAATAATATTATGTGCATTATTTTATACTTTCAGTATAATAAGCATATGCATGCAGCTAATGTTTTTTCCATTCGTTTATATCGCTTTGCCGCCGTTTGAGCTCATTTTTGAGACAATCAAATCAGCGTTCATAAGCTTAAAAATTGTTTTTTAGCGCAATGACGCCCGCGTATTAATCTTTGAATGTTATACGGGCGCCGGTTATATTTTGTCGCTTAGGACGATTTATATCGGAAAAATACTGATTACATTTAAAATATCAAAATAGCGTAAAATAAGCCCATAAATAATTATTATACGCAAAATTCAGGCGTTAGCCGTCTGTTTAATAATAAAAATATTCCAGAGCTTGGAGGTTCGCATGGATACTAATCAACTTCAATCCATGACTATCGTTCAATTAAGAGTTTTGGCAAAGGAAAAAGGCGTTCATTCCCCCACCACCCTTAATAAAGCGCAGTTGATTCAGAAGCTGTCTGAAAAATTAAATTCCGAAACGCCGGCCGTAACTCAGCATGAATATCCGGCGGACTCCTTTAAGCAGGACGCGGGCAGTATAAATGACGCCTCTTTGAGCTATTCCGATCAGGACGGCCATACAGCCCGCAATATTCCTCATATTCAGGAACAGCAAGTTAATAATTATAATTCAGAAAATACTCCTCCGTCTCAGACGGATTCAAATCCAACAGAAGAAAATGCTCCAGGCCAGTATTCTTATGCTCCCGGCCGTCAGGCATACCGTCCCAATTATAAAAATTTCAACGGCAGAACAAGGACCTACAACCACTACAACCGCCCGAATAACAACAACATACAAAGACCTGAAAACGCCTATTATAATAAAGAATACGGCACTTCCAATCCCGCTGTGCCCGAAATGCTGAACAGCGGCGAATGCGGCGATTGCTGCGGCATTCTGGACATACACAACGACGGCTACGGCTTTTTGCGGGCTACGCAGTTTAAGGTGGATGATTTTACAGAAGGCAGAGACGTATATGTCTCAATAGCTCAAATCCGCCGCTTTTGCCTGCGCACAGGCGACTTGGTCCGCGGCAAGACAAGGCCGGTCAAAGAGGGAGAAAAAATCCTTGCGCTGCTATATGTAACTGAAATAAACGGTTTGCCTCCTGAAGAAGCCTTAAACCGTACTCCTTTTGAAAATTTGATTCCCATATTTCCCGACCGCCGTCTCAGACTGGAAAATGAAAATAACAAGCATGATTTAGCTATAAGGCTTATAGACCTTGTCTCTCCCATCGGCAAAGGCCAGCGCGGAATAATAGTAGCGCCCCCTAAAGCCGGTAAAACCACTCTGCTTAAAAAGCTGGCTAACGCCATAAGCGCCAATCACCCCGAAATAGAGCTTATAGTTCTGCTTATAGACGAACGTCCCGAAGAAGTTACGGATATGCAGCGCAATATAAATGGAGACGTTCTCTATTCCACCTTTGACGAGCTGCCCGAAAACCATGCCAAAATTGCAGAATTGGCCCTTGAACGCTCTAAGCGCCTGGTGGAACACGGAAAAGACGTAGTAATACTTTTAGATTCCCTGACCAGGCTCACGCGCGCATATAATCTGGCCATTCCGCCCACGGGCAGAACCCTTTCGGGCGGTCTTGATCCCGGCGCGCTTCATAAGCCCAAGAAATTTTTCGGCGCCGCCCGCAATATAGAAAACGGGGGCAGTCTCACCATTATAGCCACTGCTTTAGTCGAAACCGGCTCCAGGATGGACGAAGTAATATTTGAAGAATTCAAGGGAACGGGCAACATGGAAATAAAGCTGGACAGAAAGCTTCAGGAAAAACGCGTGTTCCCTGCTATAGATATAGCAAAATCAGGCACCAGGCGGGAAGAATTGCTCCTGTCCGCGGAAGAATTAGAGGGCATAAACGCCATACGCAATCTCCTTTCCTCCAATCCTGATAATG
The DNA here is from genome assembly GCA_003150515.1 of Selenomonadales bacterium. Classification (GTDB taxonomy): domain Bacteria; phylum Bacillota; class Clostridia; order Christensenellales; family QALW01; genus Neochristensenella. The sequence continues at coordinate 115,224 of QALW01000053.1, forward strand.
CAACCGAACAGCTCATTGCGACCATTTCCCGCACCGAAAACAATATACAATTCCTTCAGCGCCTTAAAGGCTGGATATCCCTTCTGGAAAAAGAAGGCTATCAGATAACCAAAAATTAAATTTTCTTTAATAACGCGTCTCAGGCTTTTGACACATATGTGTCAAAAGCCTGAGACGCGTTATATTTTTCCAAAGTCGTATAAGCAGCTATAACTAAAGGGGCGGCGCGGGGGCCGGCCTTGAAGGCCGGCCCAGGCTCTGAATAGGCTTATAAGGTAAGCAAGCTTACCTTATAAGCCTATTCAGAGCGCAATTTTGGCGCTTTGCGCCAAAATCCCGCGCCGCCCCCTTAATCAGCTTTACTTTTACATGCGGTCATAATATAATAAACATAATAAAAACCATAGGAGGCCAAGGTGGAAAAAACAATTCGGGCGCTCACAGTCGCATTCTATTCGGTATTTATTTTGCTCATAGGTTATATAACTCTGGCTTCCCTTGTTGCTGATTTTTCCCCTCTTACCCTTATTACCCTGCTTTTATTTCTTCCTGGAATATATTTTATACGCCGTGCAATATTCAAACACGACGCTTTTATGCTAAAACACTATAAAAAACTGCTATTCTTCTTTGCCGCCTTTATGCTTATTCTCCAAATTATATTTGGCTGTATCCTGCGCTTTGATCCTGTTTTTGACATGGACGCTATTTACGGCGGAGCAATAGAATGGGTGGAAACCGGCACATTTGCATCCTATTACGATTATTACTACTATTTCCCTAATAATTTAGGCGGAATGAGCCTGCTTTATATATTTTTCAAACTGGCCTCATATCTGGGAATATCAGATTTTTTTACAGTGGGTTTAATCGTCAACAGCATTCTATCCGTATGCGCCATGCTCATATGTTCCTTAACGGCCAAAGAGCTGGGCGGAGCGAAACACGCCGTATTTATACTCGCCTTTTTCCTTTGCTCCCCTCCTTTTTATTTTATTGCTCCGGCTTTTTACACTGATTCCCTTTCTTTAATTTTCCCAATACTGATTATTTATCTCGCGCTTAGGCTGCGCCGGGCCGTCCAGCCCTGGCAAACCGCTGTGTTTTCCGTATTAATAGGACTGACCGCTTCAATAGGCATGCTGATTAAATCCACCGTTATAATAACGCTGCTGGCCGTAATTATCTGCCTGCTTATGAATAAAAAACTGCTCAAAGCGCTTGTCTGCTGTTTATGCTCCGCCTGCGTTATTATAATATCTCTCACTGCCTTTAATTCCTATTTTGCATCCCGTCATCTCACAGACGCAGAAAAAGCCCGCATACAAAATACCCCTTATACCCATTGGCTTATGATGGGATTAAAGGGAACTGGCGGCTATAATGCTGCTGATTATGAGTTTACGCGCTCGTTTGAGGATCCGATTGAACGAAACCAAGCGATTAATAGGGAAATCCGCCGCCGCATTTCAGAGCTTGGCCCTGCCGGACTGATTGAACTGGCCGCCGTAAAGGGCGCGCTCAGCATGGGAAACGGCACTTACGCGCTATCAGATTTCCTGGATGATTCCCCCGTAAGGCAAAGCCCCCTGCATTCCTTCCTGCTTTATTCATCTCCTTATTACCCGGCTTACAGCAGCATATGCTGCGGCATACATTTAAGCATAATGTTTCTGGCCGTTATGTCCGCTTTGGAAAAACTATTAGCGGCGTTAAAGAAAAAATATACAGAACCCGCCCGTTTCATGGCCCCGTATATAGCTTTTTTCGGCCTCGCCCTCTTTTTATTAATGTGGGAAACCAGCGGACGTTATATCACCAATTACATTCCCATACTTTTTATATGCGCCGCGCAAGGCCCAGAACTTCTAAACAGGCTTATATTTAAAATAAAACGGCATTAAAACACAAACTGTTAATCTTCCGTTTACAAAATACACACTTTGTAGTAAAATAAAATCGAAAGTTGACATGCACTTAAGGAGGATCAATATGCCTGATATCTTGGATGAATTTGAATCCATACCCGTAGGCTCGTTAGGAATTATAGCTATGCACGGCTGTGAAGAGCTGGGCAGTAAAATTGACAGCTATCTTGTCAAATGGAGAGCGCAAAGAGAGAATGAGCATAAAAGCACCATAGCCTTTGCAGGTTATCAAAGAGATACTTATCTGATTAACGCCGTTTGCCCCCGTTTTGGAACGGGCGAAGCAAAGGGCGTTATCCGTCAGTCCGTGCGCGGCTATGATATCTACATAATATCCGACGTATTCAATCAGGGCTGCACCTATAAAATGTACGGCAATGAAGTTCCCATGAGCCCAGACGATCATTATCAGGATCTTAAACGCATTATTGCCGCCATAGGCGGAAAAGCAAGGCGTATAACGGTTATGATGCCCATGTTATATGAAAGCAGGCAGCATAAGCGTTCGGCCAGGGAATCCTTGGACTGCGCCCTGGCTCTTCAGGAATTGGTATCCATGGGCGTAGAAAATATTATTACTTTTGACGCGCACGACGCCAGGGTTCAGAATGCAATCCCCTTAAGCGGCTTTGAAAATGTTCAGCCCACATATCAAATGATAAAAGCCTTATATAATACCATTCCTGATTTAAAGATAGACAGCAGTCATATGATGATTATCAGTCCGGACGAAGGCGGAATGTCCAGGTGTATTTATTTTTCTTCAGTTTTAGGGCTTGATTTGGGCATGTTCTATAAACGCCGCGATTATTCAGTTATAATTAACGGCAGAAATCCTATTGTTGAGCATGAATTTCTGGGAGATAATGTTGAAGGAAAAGATGTTATAATTGTTGACGATATGATTTCCTCGGGTGATTCAGTATTGGATATAGCCTCCAAGCTTAAAGCTATGAACGTTAAAAGAATCTTTATATGCGTGTCATTCGGGCTTTTCGTGGATGGTCTGGACAATTTTGACAGAGCGTATGAAGCCGGAATGTTTGATATGGTATTCACCACCAATCTAACTTACCGCACCCCCGAGTTGCTATCCCGTCCATGGTATAAATCAGTCGATATGTCTAAATACATGTCTTATATAATTGACAATTTAAATCACGATGCCTCTATAAGCGGACTGCTTAATCCTTCGCAGAAAATACACGATTTACTGGCTAAGAATAAAGCAAAATAAATTTTTACAGGCGCCCTATAATAAAGGTGTTAACACCTTTATTATAGGGCGCCTTAGACTCAATGAGAATAAAAAACATAAAAATGGGCGGCGCAGCGAGCGGCTGAAAGCCGCTCGCTATGACTCCATATTTTTTGTAAAGCTTTGCTTTACAAAAAATATGGAGTCACTTGATTTTGGCGCCCTTTGGGCGCCAAAATCAAGCGCCGCCCATTTTTATGTTTTTTATTCTTATTGAGTCTTAGCCCGGCTCCGGCATAAATATGCCGGAGCCGGGCTAAAAATAGTCATCGGCACTCATTATTCTCTACAACATATCACACGCGCAAATTATGCTTTTAATTAAACATAATTTATGATAAAATAAAAGAAATAAAATACTACTCCTCAGGAGGCCAATATGAAAGACGTATTAATTATAGGAGCAGGACCGGCTGGGCTGACAGCGGGCATATATTGCTGCCGCGCAGGTTTGAACACTGCTATAATAGAAAAACAATATGCCGGAGGCCAGGCTTTTAACACCGACTTGATTGAAAATTATCCCGGTTTCCCCGATGGCATAAGCGGTCAGGAGCTAGCCTCCCTCATGGAGCGCCAGGCGCAACGGCTGGGCTGTGAAATTATATCCGACCAAGCGCTATCCATCAAAATTGACGGAAATTTTTCTGTTCAGCTTCATTCATCTGAACTTGAAGCACGTTCAATAATTTTATGCAACGGCGCTTCTCCTAAAAGTCTGGAACTGGAAAATGAGGAAAACTACATAGGACACGGATTGTCCTACTGCGCTGTATGCGACGGATTCTTTTTCCGAGGGAAAGACGTAGCTGTCGTCGGAGGCGGCGATACCGCCCTGGGAGACGCGCTGTATTTAGCTAAATTCGCCCGCAAAGTATATCTTATACACAGACGGGCGCAATTAAGAGGCGCTAAACTGCTGCAGGATCGTATTGCTGAAAATGAACGTATTGAATTTATACCCGATTGTATTGTAGCTCAATTAAACGGTCAGCCTAATCTTTCCTCTATTATTACCATAAATACTGCTAACGGCCTCCAGCGCGAATTAAAGATACAAGGTCTTTTTATTGCCGTGGGCAACAAACCGGACACAGAAATGCTGCGCGGAACCGTTGAATTGGATAGAAACGGATACATTATAGCCGATCAGGAAATGCGCACTTCCGTTCCCGGTATATTTGCCGCCGGAGACAGCCGGCAAAAACATCTCAGGCAAATAGTCACCGCAGCTGCCGATGGAGCTTTGGCAGCCGAAAGCGCTATTGAATATATTAATAACCTGGGATAAATATTTTAGCCGAAAACTTATAAAATAAAAACAAGCATGGAGAATGTATTATGAAAAAGCTATTTGGAACAGACGGAGTAAGAGGAGTGGCGAACAGCGAACTGACCGCAGAATTAGCTTATGACCTCGGACGGGCCGGCGCATTTGTTTTAACCAGCGCCATACATAAACCCAGGATTTTGGTAGGCAGAGATACGCGCGTATCAGGACATATGCTGGAAGCGGCGCTGATTTCCGGAATAATGAGCGTAGGCGCAGACGTTATTCCAGTAGGAGTGATTCCAACGCCGGGCATTGCTTTTCTCACAAGATATTATTCATGCGACGCAGGCGTAATGATAAGCGCGTCTCATAATCCAATGGAGGATAACGGAATTAAATTTTTTGACGCATACGGCTACAAGCTTCCCGACGCGCTGGAAGAACGTATTGAAAAAATAATACTGGATAAACAGGAGCTGCCCCGTCCTACCGGTGAAAATCTCGGCCGGCTTATAAAATTGAAAAATCCCAAGCGTGACTATATGGATTTCCTGCTGGAAACAATAGATGTTCGCTTGGATGGGCTTAAGCTGGTATTAGACTGCGCCAACGGCGCCAGCTCGGAAATAGCGCCCCGTCTCTTTGAAGAATTGGGCGCGGAAGTGCTTCCCTTTTATAATAATCCTGATGGCCACAATATAAATAAAAATTGCGGTTCCACCCACCCGGACCGGATAAGCGAATTAGTAGTAGAACAGGGAGCGGACGCCGGCTTGGCCTTTGACGGCGACGCTGACCGTCTTATAGCATGCGACGAACGGGGCGGAGAAATTGACGGCGACCACATTTTGGCCGTATGCGCTTTGGCTCTCCATAAAGAGGGCAAGCTAGCGGGCAATACTGTTGTAGGGACAGTAATGAGTAATATGGGACTGGAAAAAACGCTGAAGCAGCAAAATATTCAGCTTGAAAAAACCGGTGTGGGAGACAGATATGTGCTTGAACAAATGCTGACGCATAAATATACAATCGGAGGAGAAAAGTCTGGGCATATAATTTTTTTAAATTATAATACAACTGGGGACGGCATGCTTTCAGCGCTGCAATTGCTGCGTGCCAAGGTAAAAAGCGGACTGGAGATGAGCAAATTAGTAAGCGTTATGCGCAATATGCCTCAGGTTATGGTAAATGTAATAGTTGAAAACGCCTCCAAAAATAAATTCAACGAATACAAAGAGGTAGCTGAGGCCATAACTGACGCCGAACTGCGTCTAGGCGAAAAAGGAAGAGTGCTGGTGCGCGCCTCAGGAACAGAGCCGTTAATACGAATAATGCTGGAAGGGGAAAATAAAGGGGAAATTAATACATTAGCTTTAAATATTGCTGAAAAAATGGTTAAAGCTATGAATGCTAAAATTAAAAAATAATTGTTTAGTGTCTTTTTGGCGCTTGCGCCAAAAAGACACTAAGTCTCCCCGGTCGCAGACACAATAAAAGAGCGCGCGGAATTTAGGCGCCCAAAAGGCGCCTAAATAGGCTGCCTCTGTTTTTTCAGAAAGCTTGCTTTCTGAAAAAACAGAGGCAGCAAAGCCCGGCCAAAGGCCGGGCCCGCGCGCTCCTTTTATTATGTCTGCGGCCGGGGAGACTGCCGCGCCGGCGTTTGGCAGGCTTTTGCCTGCCTGCGGGCGCGCTTCAGCGCGCCCGCAGCGGCCTTCGGCCGCAAACGCCGGCGCGGGCTAACAAATCACAACCTTATCTTTATTTAACACACTAAAAATTACTTCCCGTTTAGCCTCCATAACCTCTTCCGTCTGAGGCTCGCCATAACTACGCATGTTTTTATCCAAAGCTTTACCTTTGCCTAACGCCAAATTATTATATTTTAACAATTCAACGCCCCTAACCCCCTCAAGCTCATTAACAATACGCGCAATGTCAGCTAAAACATCATCGTCATCATTAGCGCCCGGAATTAATGGAACTCGTACTATAATATCGTCGTGAATATGGGATAATTTTCTTAAATTATCCAAAATTAAATCATTGCCTGCGCCCGTTAAGCGCTTATGAATATTACTGTCAGAATGCTTTATATCGCAGAAAAAAGAATCTGCATATTTTGAAGCCATTAAAACATTTTCCCAGCTTACATTCAGCGCAGTCTCTACTGCTATATTAATATTTTCTTTCCGGCAAGCCTCCATTAATTCTTTCAGGAATTCCGGCCACAGCAGGCATTCTCCCCCCGAAAATGTAACGCCGCCGCCCGAACGCTCATAAAAATGCCGGTCTTTTAAAATTTCCTGCATTATCTCATCCGGACGCATACTCCTGCCGCATAATTCCAAAGCGCCGCTGGGACACAGCTCGGCGCATTTTCCGCATGCAATGCATTTGCTTCTGTCCAGCAAATGTTCACCCTCGCCATAATGTACGCCATAAACGCAATTAGCTGCGCACCTTCCACACCCTATGCATTTATTGGGATAGAAAAGCAATTCCGGCTTCTTATTCCAGCTCTCAGGATTATGGCACCATAAGCATCTCATTGAACAGCCTTTAAAATATACCACCGTTCGCAGCCCATTCCCGTCATGCAGAGAACACCTGCCTATATTAAAAATAGTAGCCTCCAAATTACATCCCATCCTCACGTTCGCTTAAGCCAAACCCATATAATTAAATATATTTATGCTTGGTCCGCTCTATTATATGGTCCTGCATATCTTTATCTAGTAAATAAAATTTTTGACTGAAGCCGGAAACCCGGACGGCCAGGTTGCGATATTTTTCCGGATGAAGCTGGGCATCCCGAAGAGTGTCTGCGTCTGCAACGTTAAATTGCACATTGCTGAGCCCCTTTTCCGCAGCCGCCAGCATTATATCTGCAAAAACAGGTATATTTTTATCCGAAAACAGCTTAGGCTCCACTTCCACTATGGCCGAAGTAGTTCCCGGAGTTTTCTTTGTGGGAAGCGCGCACAGGGAATTGATTAACGCCGTAAACCCATTAAAATCTCGGCCCTGCATCGGAGAAACGCTGTACGCTATATTCTCTCCCTGTCTGCGTCCGTCCGGAGAAGCCGCGCCTATTCTCCCCTCCCCTATCATCCAAACGAAGGTAAAAGGCTGGGCATGAAAATCCAATTGATATTTGGCGGATAAATCCTTCAATTTATCACAGCCATACTCCACAATTTCGGCCGCCAGCGAATCGACAGACTGTATGTCATTGCCAAACTTAGGCGCTTTATTGAGGAAATCCAGCCGCATTGCCTCATCCGGCCAATTATTTTTTAGCTGCTGAATAAGCTGCTCCAGAGTATAGCGCTTGCTTTTATAGACAAGCTCGCGTATTGCCTCTAATGAATCGGCTAAATTGGGTACGCCCATAAAATCTATCTGATAGTAATCATATTTAGCGCCCTGCTCGTTGAAATCTCGTCCGCTTTCAAGGCAGCCCTGAGTAAGCAGCGATTTATACGGACGCAAATCATGCCGGCCGGCCGGCTTGATGCAATATTTAACCCGCTGGCAAGTGCTCTCCAGCATATTGCCCAACTGCGCCAAGACCGCCTCTTTAAGCTGCTCAAAGCTCTTAAAGCTTTCAGGCTCACCTGTGGCAAGCCCCGGCGTCAATTCAGGATTAATAATACTGCGTCCGTTATTGAGCGCATATTCCATGCTTCTCAGGAAATTGCATCTTCCGCTGACGGCGTGAGGATTGCTCTTGCCCGGAATAACCGTTTCCACACAACCTATCTGCGTATAACCGCGCGCGTCCTCTAAATCAATGCCATGGTCGGTAAGCGCAGGTATCATAACATCGTCGTTAAAGAAAAACGGAACGCCCTTCTGCACATGTCCCACCACCTCCAGCGCTCTTTGCACAAACGCCTTTTCAGTTCTGGGCGAATATCTTACAGACAAACAGCGCACAAAGCCCAGAGCCTCAGTTACATCCAGCATTAAATATGATAATTCATTTACCGCGCTGTTTCCATATTGATGGCATCCCCCCACGCACGACTGCTGAACGTCATAATCCCTGTAAAGCTTCAGCCACAGGCAGCAGAGCAATTCGAACGCTTCCCCTTTAGTAAGAATGCCCCGCTCGATATCACGCTTATAATATGGATAAAGTATCTGATCCAGGCGTCCTAAGGAATTAGCGTTTATATAATCCTCCCAAGTATTTATAATATGAGCAAACCAAAGGCTCTGAACGGCCTGTGCGAAAGTCTGAGCCGGCTTTCTCGGCACTATCCGGCAATTATCCCTTATCTGTTTCAGTTCCTGGGCGCGTTTCTCATCCTTTTGATTATCCAAAAGCCTCTGAGCTTCCTGCGCATATTTATCCCCCAGGCTGCATGCCGCCATGCATACCTTTTTAACGCTCCTGTAAAAGGGAGTATCCTCATAATATTTTTCTACTTCCTTAAGCAATCCCTCAAAGCCTAAAGTCAGCACCTTTTCGTAATCTATAACAGAATGATTGCTGGTAATCAAATAAGACAATACAGTTATATCCTTCTCCAGCTCCATAGTCTTCTCGCTTATAGGCTCGTCAGCAGGCGGAATATCAAAAAGCGTTTCTATATTAAGCTTTTTCTCGTAATATTCCTCCAGCTCCTGGTCGGTAAAGCCGCCCGCCTTCATGCACGCTTTTATATTGCTCCAGTCATCCTTAAGATGCGCCATATTCCCCCAGTCATAGCTGTCTATATTTCCATAGTTATAGCCCACTATCAATTCTCCGTCATAGATAAGGGGCGGAACATTTTCAAGCACTTCGCACAGCCCTGAGGCAATTATATTTTCATTAGTGCGCTCCTGTTCATAACCCTTATACGCTCCTCTGAGATAATAAAAATCCCGCTGTGCGCTTTTAAAAAGCTGATCCGGACGCTCCTCTATGGTCATTCGCTTAAGTATTTCGCATCTGTCTGAAACCGAATACATTTTTCTTCTCTCCTCATATTGTTTTCTATAATATTGCTCGTCCTTTTTAAATTCTCCGGGCAGACATCCGTATTCGCGGAGAAACGCCTTATTAAAGCCGCTCTGAGTGTCATATCCGCAGTCCTGGGCTATATCTGTAAAACGCTTTCCCGCCATAACCTCAGAAGCCGCAAGCTGCATGCGCCTGTGGCGTACATAATCTGTAAAGGTAATGCCGGCGAATTTTTTAAACGCTTCGCAGAAATACCATTTTGAATATGCAAAACGCTCCGCCGTCTCCTCCAGAGTCAGCTTATTCTGAAGATTTTCATTTATATATTTCAAAACGTCGTACACCTAAACGCCTCCCGGTATTTTCATTATATCAAACAATATATACAAAAAACTATTCCGTTTTTGCGCTCTTAATAAATAGGCGGCGCAAATAAAAATATTCCGGCCTGTTTTTAAAAGGCCGGTGCTGGCTATAAAATTATTAAGCCATAAAAAATCAAATATTTAAGGCTTCTTAATTATGGCATATCATTAACTAGTATGTCAATAGTATAGCCGCTTAAAATCGTATTCGGCTCTCTGCGCCGCACATAGAATTAATATTTAATTCGCAGATAGTAGGAGAAGAGAAGCCAGGGGCATGAATAAAAGCATTAAGCCCAGGGGGCGCGCCGTTTGCGGCCGTACGGCCGCAGGCCAGGCGAAGCCTGGCCCGGGCAAGCTTCGCTTGCCAAACGGCGCGCCCCCTGGGCTTAATGCTTTTATTCATGCCCCTGGTTTCCAATTATAATGCCGCCGCCCGATATTTCGTTCCCTTATATCAAGCAGTTTAAAAAACAAAAACAGTACGCAGTTTTTTACCGCTGCGTACTGTTTGTTAATAAGATTAAAACATTTAATCCTTATTATAATTGAGCAGTTGGTCGTTATGCATTGTGCCTTCCTGCGCCAATTCTTTAAAGCTCGCCCTGATTTCATCTAGACGTCCGCAGCCAAGCGCATACGAATATTCCAAAGGCTTAAAATGCACAAGAGTCATAACTTGAAGCGCAGCTATATAGCAAGTTGGGCTTGCTTTAGCGGGATTATCCCCTACGTCTCCGTTTTGGCTGAAAATACCGCCCATTACCTTGCCCACGTCAGGCACATACAGGCCTATGCCAAAGCTATCCTCCGAATTTTCTGCACCGTTCACCCAGGCCCACCAGTTTTCGCGGCTAGTAAAGCTGGTCCATACGCCGTCCCAGAAAGGCAGATTATCTCTATATACTATGTCTCCGCTTTCCCAGGCATTGCGTCCGGGATAATAGGCCAGCCGATAGAGCGGCTCTATAACATAAAGCGCGGGAAGCTCCTGATTCCATTGAATATGTTCATATGGGCTGAAATCTACGAATCTATTATCCACCAGAAGGTTGCGCCCGTCCAAGGTGTAGGTTGCTTCCATATAGCTGAAAGTGGGCTCGTTATCCTTGGCCCAGTCCATAGGACGGCATTTAACATATATATGAGTGTCGGTAACTTCAAAATCTATTATTTTGCTGGAATTCATAAACTGATCCCCGCCCATAACGGGATTATAATTCCATTCCCTACCCATGAATGTGCCCGGCTCATAAGGCGCCTGATTAATGCCGTAATAGGATTGCTGCACCAGTCGGCCCGTGTCATAGTTGTTAAGCAGATTAACGCTGGTTGAACGAACTTCAGTTGCGTCAACCAAATCAGCATAATTTATGCCCACTTCCGCCCTGCCGTCTAAAGTTACTAACGCTACGGGCTCTTTGATATATTCAAGATAGGATAATCCCCCGCCGTAAACAAGGTCGGCTCCGATCTTAATATATTCGTTCTGTAAAAATACATCCTTTTCTACACTGGGCTTTGATTCGGTCCCAAAAGAAACTATTTCAACAGAGGCCGCCTCTTCCCCGCAGTTGGAAAAACGGAAGCTCTTTAGCTTAGAAGCAGAAAGCCCATCCATAAAGCCGTCTATGTAGCTTTTGAAAACGAGCTCCTCTTCGCCGGCCTCCAAGAAGCAAAGCTCCTCATACAATTCCCCGTCCTTTTCATAGCCAACATACATCCAGAGAGGCTGAGTGGATTTAAAGGTTATGGTATAATAATTAAATTGAGCGTCCAGCGCGTCTTCAAAAGTTAATTTTGCCTCTTCATCAATTGTAAAGGTAATGTTGGACGCCGCGGTATCCATAGAATGCGCGTCTAAATTTATGGCTTTTTTCTCCCCGTTAAGCTGCGCATATTTGCCCTCCCACATAAAGCCCTCCGCCGGGCTCGTACCGTCAGGCTGACCGGATGCGGTCGGATTATTCGCAGGCGCTTGACAGGCGGCGCAGAAAAGCATACAAAACGCAATCAGCAATACAGCCGCTTTTTTCATATTTTTACTCCTTCCTAATATTAATGCGCAACATCAGCCCTTTTGGAATATTCAATTGCCAATGTTAAGCAATTATATTATAACAAATAATTCTTTAAAAGTAAATAGGGCGCCGAACAATTAAGGCCAATATAAAAGCCTCCGGATTGATATTTTAAGAGTATAATATATTTCTTCAAAAATAATTTATCGTAATCCTATTGCGCTAACCATATATCTATTCAATATAAATACATTTCAAATTACAGTGCTTAAAAAATAATACATTTATTTGTAAAAACAAGTTGAAAAAGCAGCAGTTTTGTGATAAATTATACATAAAAAGAGCAAAGCGAGATACTTTTGCTCAATTTATTTATTTCATTATAAGCCGCGCTCTTTTATCATCCGTAAAAGCCAAACTGCAAACAAACATTTTTTATTTCAGCCAATCAAACATTATTGCACTCGGCAATTTAAACGGACATTTTCATGAAATGATTTTTTAATATGAAAAAGAAACACAGATTTTTAAGCTTAATGCTGTCTCTCTGCATTGCCGCGGCGCTGCTGCCTGCGTCGGCGTTCGCCGCAAATGAAAATTACGGGCTCTGGGTAAACGGAATTGAAGTTACTCCGGATAACGCTGAAAACATCCTTGGCGACGGGACTGCCAGCTATAACCCGGATACTACCACTCTGACCTTAAACGGCGCTAGCTTAACAACCGCCTATGAGCAAGGCGCTCTTTCCTCCGTTATATATGCCAACGAAGAGATTGACACTCTGCGCATAATATCTGAAAATGAAAACAGCATTGCCGCTTCCGCCGAATGCGGAATTTACGCCTATAACGCCCTGGAATTGGGCGGATCCGGCAAGCTGAGCGTAAATGTAACCGGGGATTTGGAAGTATACGGGGCTTATTCCTTATTGAACGGCATTACCATTTCGGGCGGCGATTATTCCTTTGCCGGACATAGTCAGTTCAGCTACGGCATAATGGTTAGCTACGGTTATAAAGTAACGGTTAACGGCGGCAGCCTGATTGCCGTCGGAGACGGAGATTTGGGCACAGCCATTCACAGCGCCATAAATGTTCTGGATTTTTCCAATTTTACCGGCTGCACGGCAGTAGGAAGCTTAAACGCAAGCGGAGAGCCCGAATTGGAATATTCGCCCGACGACGCCATTCTCTATAAATATATCAAAATAGAAAAACCCAAGCCTCTTGAATATGACGACAACGGCTTTACTGAAGATAAAAAGCATTTTGAGCCCGCGCTGCTTCAGGACGGCGCTTATCAGATAACCAACGCGGGCAATCTTTTCTGGTTCGCTCAATTTTTAAAGGAAGCGGAAGCTAACGGAACTGCTGACGCGCAGCTCACCGCCAACATAACCATTCCGGCGGATATGAACTGGCTGCCTATGGAAGCGGGCGAATACGGCACGCCTTACCAAGGCACTTTCGACGGACAGGGCTATGCCATTACCGGTCTGAAAATCCGTTATGGAGCCTCAGATTTTTATTCGGGCACAGGCTTATTTGAAACGCTCGGCCAAAACGGAGTAATACAAAATCTTGGATTAATAAATACGGACATTGAAGTGGCGGCGGGCACAGTGGGCAGCTTCTGCGGTTCTAATAACGGCATAATCCAAAACTGCTATAATACGGGCAGCGTTAAGGGCACGGCCGATTATTCCCAGCTAATTGGAGGCATAGCCGGAAGAAATTACGGAACTATACGCCTCTCTTATAACACCGGAGAGGTTTCGGCTGAATCGGCTATAGCCGGAGGCATCTGCGGAGACGCGTCCGGACAGGCTGTTATAGAAAATTGCTATAACACGGGCGCTGTCAGCGCGCAATGGAGCGTGGGTGGCATATGCGGCCAATTAGACTCTCCCGCCAGTATTTCAAACTGCTATAATACGGGCAGCTTAACAGTAAGCGAAGGCTATCAAAGCTTTATGCACGGAATTGCCGCTTCAGGAAACAACCCCGTCGCCGCCCAAAGTAACGAAATAACCAATTCATATTACCTTAATCAGGCCTCAACCGAGGACGGCGGCAGAACACAGGCACAGTTTAAATCAGGCGAAATTGCATATCTTTTAAACGGTTCCACCAGTCAAGGCAAACTGATTTTCGGCCAGACCATAGGCGGCGCCAACGCTCAGGACGCGCCCGTATTCGGCGGAGCAACCGTTTATGCAGGCTATGAATTCTGCTATTCGGAAAATATAAGCTACGGCAACGACCAAAACTCGCTCTTTGCCTCCCAACCAGAACACAACATAACCGGAGAATATCAATCCAATGAAAACGGGCATTGGCAGATATGCCAAAACCAGGGCTGCAGCCAGCAAGGTCAGGTTATACCGCATACTCCCTCCTCCGAGCTGATCAACGTCTCGCAGCCTACCGCTTCTCAAGAAGGCTATACGGGCGATACCGTCTGCTCAATCTGCGGCTATGTAATGGCTTACGGGCAAACCATTGATAAATTAGCGCCTTCAATAACTCAGGGCGATAACGTTCAATACACGCCCGGCGAAACCTCTCAGCCGCCCTATTTCCAATCAGACGCTTCCATAGACGACTTCATGCGCGTTTTATTAGACGGGCAGGAAATAGCCGGCAATAATTATACTGCCGAGCAAAATGAAAACGGTTTCCGGCTTGCGTTTAATGCAGAATATTTAAACACTCTTCCAACAGGAACGCACAAAATTGAAATGGTTTTTGAAACAGGAAGTGTAGAGGCCGATTTAACAATACAGGCCCAAACTCAAGAGCCCTCGGGGCCGGATGATAATCCCGGCGGAACCGGGGACAGCGGCAGTCTAATTTTAATATTGGCTTTAATCCTGCTGGGCGCCTGCATTATCAGCCTGGTAATTTATAAATCTAAAAAACAAAACTAAAACAAAAAAATAGATTTGCGGCGGCGCGTTAGCGCCGCCGTATTATTTTCCTGCGGATAAATCTCCATATTATATTCCTGCGAATAACGATAATAGCCGTCCCTAAAGAAATCCGGTATTTTAAAAAACGCGGAGCAAAACAAACGCATCATTTCCAAGAAACGCATTGTCCTTTGATTATACCGTCTAAATAAACCGTACTTGCAAAATAAACCAGGGCCGCCGCGAATTTAACGCGGCGGCCCTGGTTTATAAATCATAATTCCCCGGCTTATAGCCTAAAAGCACCTTAGGCGCTTTACGCAATAAGCGCAGACTCAATTTCCAGGCGATTATCTCTTGGAGAACTGAGGCGCGCGGCGCGCGGCTTTGAGACCGTACTTTTTACGCTCTTTCATTCTGTCATCGCGGGTTAAGAAGCCTGCGGCCTTAAGCGCGGGACGAAGCTCGGGATCGGCTTTAAGCAGCGCGCGGGAAACGCCGTGGCGAATAGCGCCCGCCTGGCCGGTAAAACCGCCGCCCTTAACATTTACAAGCACATCATATTTACCAAGGTTGTCAGTAAGCACGAGGGGCTGGCGCACGGTCATTTTCAGAGTCTCCAGACCGAAATAATCGTCCATATCCCTTTTATTGATAACAATGGCGCCCTTGCCCGGTACCAACCGCACCCTGGCAACAGCTGTCTTTCTTCTGCCTGTTCCCCAGAACTGAGTTATAGCCATATATAATTCCCTCCCTTATTTAAGCGTAAGCGTTTCGGGCTGCTGCGCCGTATGGCAATGCTCGGCGCCCCGATACACTCTAAGCTTCTTAATCATTTTGCGCCCCAGTGAATTATGAGGCAGCATGCCCTTTACTGCTTCATAAACTGCCAATTCAGGCTTGTTCTGGAGCATTTTGCGGTAGGGAATTTCTTTCAGGCCGCTAACATAACCGCTGTGACGGCGGTAATATTTCTGATCCAGCTTATGACCGGTCAGCACGACCTTTTCTGCATTAATGATGATGACATGATCTCCGGTATCCACATGAGGAGTAAAAACCGGTTTGTGTTTGCCGCGGAGAATAGCAGCAACCTGGCTGGCCATTCTGCCTAAAGTCTGCCCGTCAGCATCCACAACATACCATTTGCTCTCTATGCTGCCGGGTTTAGCGACATAAGAATTCATAGCGTTTCCTCCTGTAAAAATAAAATATAATCGTCTTACAGACGCTTGAGTATTTTATCAAACTATATTAAGCTTGTCAAGCATTTGCCGATAATAAGCCGATTTTTCACAGTCCATCAATATTGAAACGGATTATAATGTAATTAAATGAGCTGTAATAATGGTATAACTAAATGAATTTATAGTTATTATAATATTGTCTATTTCACAGTACCAGTTCTTGCCCCGCCTATATATGCTGCAATTTTCATTTAACACCTTTTGCTTGCAATATTCAACCGGGTCATTTTCTATTTGAAGGTTTTTCTTAAGTCTGTTCATACCCATTGGAGTAGTATGAACTTTGTCTATATTATATAATAATATTTCTTTAGACAATATAATCAACTCTTTTTCATATTTCTATTCAATAAAAAAGACTTCACACATGTGAAGTCAGATATTTATGGAGGCGCCACCCAGATTTGAACTGGGGCATAAAGGTTTTGCAGACCTCTGCCTTACCACTTGGCTATGGCGCCATATTGGAGCGGAAGACGAGATTCGAACTCGCGACATTCGCCTTGGCAAGGCGACGCTCTACCACTGAGCCA
>QALW01000001.1 GCA_003150515.1 Selenomonadales bacterium
ACAGGGATTATATCGACGGCTTAAGCCCTGCTATCAGCATTGACCAAAAGACTACCGGACGCAATCCGCGTTCTACGGTGGGGACGGTAACCGAAATACACGATTATCTGCGCTTGCTTTATGCTCGTATAGGTATTCCTCATTGTCCCAAATGCGGGAGACGCATAGAACAGCAGACTATCGATCAAATGGTGGATAAAGTTATGGCTCTGCCTGAAGGCACGCGCATACAAATTATGGCGCCCGTAATAAGAGGACGCAAGGGCGAATATGCAAAGCTTTTGGAGGATATGCGAAAAAGCGGCTATGTGCGCGTAAGAATAGACGGTCAGATGTTTGAGCTGAGCGATGAAATAATTCTCGATAAAAAGAAAAAGCACAGTATTGAAATAGTGGTGGACAGAATAATTTTGCGTCCGGACGCGGCCTCGCGCGTGGCTGATTCTCTGGAAAATGCTCTGGAACTGGCTGACGGCTTGGCGCTGGTGGGGGTAATAGACGGAGAGGAAATGCTTTTTTCTCAGAATTATTCATGCGTAGAATGCGGAATAAGCATAGAAGAACTGGAGCCGCGCTCATTTTCCTTTAACAGTCCTTTCGGCGCGTGCCCGGCTTGTACAGGCCTGGGCATGCAGAGCAAAATTTCTCCCGAATTAATTATAGCTCATCCTGAACGTTCGCTGGCGGAGGGAGCTATCAAAATTTCAGGCTGGAGCAGCGTGGCGGACGATTCTATGAGCCTTATGGCTTACCGCGGATTGGCTGAACATTACGGCTTTGATATAAATACTCCTGTCTGCGAGCTGCCTGAAGAGTTTATGAATATACTCATGTACGGCTCGGGAGAGGAAAAAATCCAGTTTTCTATTAAGACGGGCCGTCATGAACGGAAATATGAGCAGCCCTTTGAGGGAATCGTGCGCTCTTTGGAAAGGCGCTTCAGGGAAACGGGCAGCGAAATGGTAAAACAGGAAATCGGTCAGTATATGGTTATGGAGCCCTGCCCGGTATGCCGAGGCCTGCGTCTGAAGCCGGAGGTGCTTGCCGTAACTGTGGGAGATTTAAATATAGCTCAGCTCAGTCTGCTTTCAGTTAAGGAAGCGCGCGTCTTTATAGATAATCTTAAGCTGTCTCCCAAGGAAAGCATGATTGCAGAGCGTATTTTAAAGGAAATAAGCACGCGGCTGTCTTTTTTATGCAATGTAGGCCTGGATTATCTTACTCTTGCGCGTTCGGCCGTCACTCTTTCGGGCGGCGAGGCGCAGCGGATTAGACTGGCCACTCAAATAGGCGCGGGGCTGATGGGGGTTTTATATATTCTGGACGAGCCCAGCATAGGCCTGCATCAGCGGGATAACGGGCGCCTGCTGTCCGCGCTCAAGGGGCTTCGCGATTTAGGCAATACGCTTATTGTAGTGGAGCATGATGAGGAAACCATGATGGAATCTGATTATCTCGTGGATATCGGGCCGGGAGCGGGAGTGCATGGAGGCATGGTGGTGGCCGCAGGCACGCCCAAGGAAGTTATGGAAAATGAAAATTCAATAACGGGCGCGTATCTTTCGGGCAGGAAAATCATACCCGTGCCCAAAGAAAGAGTCAAGCCCGGGCTGAATTGGCTCAAGATAAAGGGAGCGGAAGAAAATAATCTTAAGGGAATCAACGTGGATATTCCCATAGGGCTTATAACCTGCGTTACGGGAGTTTCAGGCTCGGGCAAGAGCTCTTTGGTGAACGGCGTGCTTTATAAGAATTTGGCAAGGATGCTCAACGGCTCTAAAATTGTGGGGGGCAAATGCAAGCGTATAGACGGCGTGCAGAATCTGGATAAGATTATTGTTATTGACCAATCGCCAATCGGACGCACTCCGCGTTCAAATCCCGCCACTTATACGGGCGTTTTCGATCCTATCCGCAATCTGTTTGCGCAGACTTCGGACGCCAAGGTGCGCGGATATAGCAGCGGACGCTTCAGCTTCAACGTCAAGGGCGGGCGCTGCGAGGCGTGCGCCGGAGACGGCATGCTCAAAATTGAGATGCATTTTATGCCTGATATATACGTTCCATGCGAGGTATGCAAGGGCAAGAGATATAATAGAGAGACGCTGGAAGTTAAATATAAGGGCAAAAATATTTATGATGTTTTGGATATGACTGTGGAGGACGCGCTTGGATTTTTTGGCAGCCTGCCCATGATTGCCAAAAAACTTCAAACTCTTTACGACGTAGGCTTGGGCTATATTAAGCTGGGGCAGCCTTCCACTACTCTTTCGGGCGGCGAGGCGCAGCGGGTAAAGCTTGCGACAGAGCTTTCACGCGCCAGCACCGGCCGAACCATCTATATTCTGGACGAGCCTACTACGGGCCTGCATACCGACGATGTGGCCAAGCTTATTAAAATATTGGAGCGGCTGCGCAGCGGAGGGAATACGGTAGTTGTAATAGAGCATAATCTGGACGTTATAAAATGCGCCGATTACTGCATAGATCTTGGACCGGAGGGCGGAGACCGCGGCGGCCGGGTGGTGGCCACGGGCACGCCTGAGGAAATTGCCGCCGTAGAGGGCAGCTATACGGGGGAATATCTTAAAAAGGCTCTGGCCTGGAAAAAGAAGGGCAAGAAGAAGTAAACGCTGAGGCGCTCTAATGTAAAACGTCTTTTTGAGATTTTTTAGCGGCGTCTTTGCACATTTATTTAATGGAGCGGGAGAAGAAGAGCGCGCCTGCGGTTTCCAATGAGCGCGGGGAGGATTTTTATGACTTATACATATCATTATGATTCGCCCCTGGGAGGGATTACGCTTTCAAGCAGCGGGCAAGAGCTTACCGGGCTTTGGTTTGACGGGCAAAAATATTTTGGGCCTCTTGTTTTAGAAGAATGCGAGGAGAAACGCCTGCCCGTTTTTGAGCGGACGGCCTGCTGGTTGGATATTTATTTCAGCGGCAAAGCGCCGGATTTTACGCCCCCTCTTTTGATGGAAACGACGCCGTTCCGCAAAGCCGTATGGGAAATTATGCTGACCATTCCGTTTGGGCAAACTATGAGCTACGGCGAGATTGCGGATAGGATTGCGAAGCAAAAAGGATTGTCCAAAATGTCCGCTCAGGCTGTCGGGGGCGCGGTAGGACATAATTCCATTTCTCTGATTATCCCTTGTCATCGTGTGGTTGGGACAAACGGAAGTTTAACGGGCTATGCGGGGGGTATTGATAAAAAGGTGAAGCTGCTTGAATTAGAGGGAGCGGATATGAGCTCGTTTTTCGTGCCTAAACGAGGGACGGCTTTATAAAAAAATGCGCCCTGACGCCCTTTTATATAAAAGGGCGTCAGGGCGCATTTTTATTGATTATTTAATTCTGCTTGCTGAGCAGCCTGAATAATTCTGCGAAAATTTTGTCGCGGTTAAGGGCGCGCACATATATCATTGGTTCCCTGCCTGCGTCAAAAGCGTAGCGGCAGTCGGGCGTGAGTATGGGCTTGGGCAGTATAACCCGGTCGAAGCCCTCGGGCGTGGTCATTAATGCTACGGCGGCTACGTCCCATATGGGCTTGCTGTAGGCGTAGGGATCGGAGGGATATTGCCGCACTATATCCACCAGATAATCGCACAGCCGATTTTTCCCGGAGAGATAATATTCCAGCTCGGGGATAGTGGTCAGCAAATTGGAGACTACTCCCAGCGCGGGCAGATGTATAAAGGGCACTCCGCTTTCCAGCACAGTCTGGGCCGCTGTTACGTCTTGGGCGAGATTGAATTCTATTCCGTCTTTTATAAGGGAATTGCCGCCCAGCCAAAGCACGGCTATTTTCTCCTTTATTTCGGGCGCGAGCAGAAGGGCGGAGGCTACGTTGGTTATGGCGCCTATGGCGACTACATATATAAGCTCCTGAGCGCTTTGAGCGGTTTGGATGATATTCCGGGCTGCTGGGCTGTCCAGGGGCGTTCTCTGGCCGTTCAGGAATTGTTCCGAGCCCTTGTATATGGGAAATTTGCCGCTGAGATTCATAAGCGCGAGTATGTTGTGTATTTCGTCAAAGCTTTTTTCCATGCCTTGCTTTGGATTGGCAACCCGTTCGTTCATGAAAGGCGCTGCGCAGATGGAAAGCAGATTAATCTGCGGATGAATTGCGGCGTAGGCAAGCGCAAACTGGTCGTCTACCTCATTGTAGGTGTCCGTATCCAGTATAATATTTTTTGTGCTTTTGCTTTCCAGGTCTTTTTTTATATCGTATATGTTCATTGATAATATCCCCCTGATAAATATTTTGAATATAATAGCATATCTTAATGGGGAATTGCAATATTTATTATTAAAAAACTGCGCAGGCAGAGGCAATATTCCCAAATGGGGCGCCGCGGTGCCCGGCCGCAGGCCGGGCGAAGCCCGCCGCAGTATGCGGCGGGCTTGCTTTTGCAGCCGCTTTGCGGCGAAAAAGCCCGCGGCGCCCCATTTGGGAATATTGCCTCTGCCTGCGCAGTTTTTATATATGCAGCCGTTTTTTTAATTCGCGTTTAATGCGCAGAGTACGCTTGAGAATCAGCAGAATAATAAATATAAAAGCGCAGGGGATCAAAACGAAAATGCTCCATCCCAGCGAAACCGCCGAATATAGATATATGTCGACAAATACTTCTATTAATAGGCAGAGCAGCCCCGCGCATATAAATATTGCGGCGGGAAGGGTAAGTCCCCGTATATATTTATACTGCACTCCTAATACCAGAATAAGAGTCATAGAGGCCACGACGCTTACAATGGGTACGGCTACGGTTGTAAACCAGGGCCGCGAGCCGTCCAAACGGGATACCATAAATAAGAAGAATAATAATGCGGCGATATCCAGCACCAGGCTTTTAATCAGCACGGCGCGCTTAAACAGCAGCGGTACGGTGACGGCAACCCATGTAAAAAAGATAGCGCCTATAACATATTGAGACCAGGTTATTCCTTTATCTATAATTATATTGCATACGCAGCATATTGCCGCGGCGAACACCATAAATACCGAAAGCAGAGCCGCGGCGAACTGCTTGTTGATATTCACGCTTAATTCCTCTATTCTGTTGGGATAGGGCCTTTGCCGCGGCTCTTTATCCTGAGGCGGCTCCTTGGGATTAATTACTTCCACTCCGCATAGAGGGCATTTCTTTTCGCTCTTTTCCAATTCTACTCCGCAGTTAACGCAGTAAGACATTATCCTGCTCCTCCTCTGGATTATTGCTTTCTATTTTAACCTGTACTCCGTTTTTAATCAGGAACGTGAAAAAACGTCTTTCTACCTCGGCGTTTTGGACTGAACGGCTGAAAGTGAGGACGACGTTTTTATTATAGCTCAGCATGGCCGCCGCCGTGGAATTAACCCGGCCCCGGCCCAGAATAAAGGCGGCGTCCGTTATATATTTTTTCATCTCTTCGGGGAATTCAATTTCGCCCAGATTGGAAAGAGTGCCGGAAAAACGGCTTTCTCCCGCCATTTTATATACCATGCCCAAGGCGAATTTTTTTATAAACAAAGGCATGATTCTTACGGCCGGGTTGCGTTCGCTGCCCACGTTAGCCGCCATTTGGGCGTTGAGCGCTTTGGCGTTTATTTCATACCGCATAAAATAATGCACCTGCCGCGTTATCTCTTCAAAGGTGTATTCTCCCAGGCCCGGATCTATTCCGGGATTCACGAACAGAGAAAAATTGCGCAGAGTGCGGCTGGGATAAAAACGGCGCATATTTACAGGCACTGAAATTTTAACCGGCTTATACTGACGTCTGTGCATGGAGCATTGAATGCCGTATATAGCCCAAATATAAACGGATACAAGATATTCGGTAAGAGAGCATTTATATTTTTTAGCCTGATTAATTAGAGCCTCCAGAGGCATATGCGCGGTTATTATGTTCAGACATCCGGCCGGCAGGGCTTCTCCGCCGCATTGAAACGCGGCGTCTTCCTTGCGGCTGCGTCTTCTGCTTAAATTGGCGTATTTTTTATATGCGTCTTCCATCTCTTCGGCGTCCGGCGGGGCGTTCGCGTCCAGTACGCCGCAGCAGGCGGGGATTTTTATATTATATTTTAATTCCAGATACTGCGCCGTTACGGTTTTTAAAAAGCTCATTCCGCCGCTGCCGTCGGCAAGGGAATGAAAGACCTCCAGCGCGATTCTGTTTCGATAATATCTGAGCTTGAATAAAAATCCGTTGTTTAGGCGGGGCTGGATGTTGGCGCAGGGATAGAGCACGTCCTCGTATATTATGGGCTCATTGCCGTTTTGTTCAAAATAAAACCAGAAAAGCCCTCGTTTTATTCTCAGATTAAACGCCGGCGTGCGTTTTACGGCTATAGCCGCGGCCTGCTCCAGCAGATTTTTGTCTACGGGCTCTGTGAGCGAAATGCTCAGCCTGTATACGCTGGACCAGCGAGATGTTTTTATTGAAGGGTACAATTTAGCGGCGTTGTCCAGCCTGTACCATTTGGCGGTTTCGTTCATAGCTTCCCCTTAAAGGTTTATTTATTAATAATAGCTCATCGCGCATAATTATGCAATATAATATTTTGTAAACAATAGACGGCTTATGTAAGGACGCGGCATTATTCCGCTTGTCTGCTTGCTATAGTAATCATAATCCGCCGCTTCAATGGTTTGCCGCGGTATTTTTGGGCGGAATGGGATATATTGCGCCCCTTAAAATAAATTCAGGCCGGACGCGCCGGCCTTGGGAATGTTTTTTATAAAATCCGCATAGAATAGCGGGCGTCAAAGCAGTGTCAGAAGCAGGGAGGTAAGGGGAATAGTGATTATGCTCAAAAGGGTGGTAAGGCTTACTGCCGCGGAGCCGTAGACGGAATCTCCGTCATAGCGCTCGGCCATCATGGCGGTGCTTGCGCCGCTGGGCATGGCCATAAGAATAAAGGGGACGGCCATTACCATATTGGACATGGGCAGCCCGGTTAAACCAAGAGCGAGAATAATCAGGAAGGAGAGCGCGGGCAGAACCAACAGCCGCATGCCCGAGGCGCAGAGCAGCCGCCAGTCTGAAAACAGGCTTTTAAAGGGGCATTCGGCCAGGCGCATGCCTATGACGAACATGGAAAGAGGCGTTACCATATCCGAAAGCAGACCTACGGCGCTTTGGGCCGGGGCGGGAATGATTCGGGAGGCAGACGTGAGAAAAATAATCAATCCCAGCACGGTGGCTATTACGCCCGGCTTTAAAAGGGAACGCAAAAAGCTTTCGCCGTTTTTAGCGTATAAACGCACGCCTACCGGCCAGCTTAAGAGATTGAACCAAAGGGTTACGCTTGCGCCCAGCAGCACGGCGAGCTCTCCCTGCGCGCCGTAGATTTGGCGCAGCACGGGGAAGCCCATATAGCCGCAGTTGGAAAATATCATCATATATTGAAGTATGGGCCTTCTGGAGGGAGGAGCTTTTTTAAACATAAAGGACGCAATCAGGATAAAGCACATATACATAATTAAAGACAGCAGCCCAACTTTGAGCATGTCTGAGAAAAGGCCGGCGTCATATTCTCGCATATAGGCGTCTATAAGCATGCAGGGCTGCGCGCAGTAAAGCACGATTAAAGAGCATGCTTTGGCGGCGTCCGAATTTATAAAATTAATTTTGCGCAGGATAAAGCCGGGAAGAATAAGCAGCAGCATGGTCAGCACGCTGGAAAAGACTGTGGATGGTTCTACCAATTTATAAGCACCCCCAAAAAATACGGCGCAGGGCTCTTGGAGCTCTTGCGCGGTAAAATTATATCATCTATATTTAAAATACACAACAAATTAATTAAATTGTCACACTTTTATGCTGGTAATCGGGAATTGTTTTTGCTATAATAAATGCGGATAAAATTTCTGAAAGGTATTAAGGGGAAAAAGAGCATGACTAACCTTTATGAGCAGCAATATATTTCCAGGCTGAAGAAAAACCGCACGGCGTTAACAGCGGCTTTTTTTGTGCTGTGCGCTTTATGGGCTGCGGCGTATATTCTTTCCATAACCATTATAAACAGCCTGGCCGTTTCCCTTATAATCGCCGCGGCGGGCGTTTTGGGGCTGGCGGTGTTTTATATTCTGCTTATATGCCCGATTTCGGCTGTAATTAAGGCGCTCCGCGAAGCGGATTCGGGCCTGAAAAATGAGGAACGGATGAATTTTATAGAATACGGAGATGAGCAGCTTAAGGGAGGCGTATATTATATTGCCGTTAAAGTAAGCGTGCCCGACGAGCATGGGCGAGCTCAGGAACGCGAGCTGCTGGTTCAAAAGGGACTGGAGCCCAATTTGATTCGCGGCGAGTCTTTTATAGGCAGAACTTTCCAGCGGGTTTTGCTCGGATATGAGAAAAACGGCGCTGAGAATCCTTAAAAGGAGGGGCCTTAATCTGTTTTAAGGCCGGGAATGAAATATGAAAAAAATTATGGTTTGCGTTACCGTGCAGAAAACCTGTCAGAGGCTTATACAGGCGGGAGCTTCCCTAAAGAGCAACGATCAGGACGAAATATTCGTGGTGCATGTAGCGCCGCGGGAAGGCGTGCTTATGAGCGCTGAAAATGATAACGAGGCGCTTGAACTGCTTTATAACGCTTCAAAGGAGGCGGGGGCCTCCATGTCCGTGCTGCGTTCTGATAATATAAGGGCTACGCTGGAGGATTTCGTTTTACAAAACTCCATAACTCATATTATAATGGGGAGCGCGGGGCCGGGCGCATATAATAAGTTTTACGAGCATCTGCGCAGACGGTTTCCTGAAGTTTATATATTTGCCGACTGCGAGGACGGCCGGGCGGTTGTTTGATGCGGCTGGAAAAGGGAGTGTTGAAATGAGGGCTATTATTACCGTAGTGGGGGAGGATAAAGTAGGCATAATTGCCGCTGTAAGCGGCCTGCTGGCGGAAAAAAGCGTAAATATTCTGGATATCAGCCAGACTATAATGCAGGATATGTTTACTATGATTATGCTGGTGGATACCGGCGCGTGCGCATGCAGCGAGCTTTCAGAACAGCTCAATGCAATAGGAGAAAAAATGGGGCTGGATATACGGCTTCAGCATGAGGATCTTTTTAAATCCATGCATAGGATATAGCCTGGCTGCGGCGCGGCCGCTTATATGAATTGCGGCCGTTTTCTGCGCCCCGGGGCTTTGGGGCGATTGCGGCGGAGCAGGAGTTCAGGCGAAAAAAACGGAGCGGAAGAGATGTTTGATTTTAAGGAAATTAATGAAACGGTAAATATGATAGAACGCCAGCATTTAGATATTCGCACCATAACCATGGGCATATCTTTATTTGACTGCGCGCGGGAGGATATAACGCAGGCTTGCCGGGCGGTATATGATAAGATATGCCGCCGGGCCGAAAAGCTGGTGGATACGGGAGAACGCATTTCAGAAAAATACGGGATTCCCATAGTGAACAAGCGAATTTCAGTAACGCCTATCGCCATGATTGCGGCGGCCTGCGGCCGGGAGGATTATACTCCCTTTGCTGAAGCGCTGGATAAAGCCGCTTTAAGCTGCGGAGTTAATTTTTTAGGCGGATTTTCCGCCCTGGTGCATAAAGGAGCGTCGCAGGCGGATATAAGGCTTATAAACAGCATACCCTCGGCGCTGGCTCAGACTGAAAGAGTTTGCTCCAGCGTCAATGTGGGCAGCACCAAATCTGGAATAAATATGGACGCTGTTGCCAGAATGGGAGAAATTATAAAAGAGACGGCTGCTCTTACGGCTGAAAACGGCTCTATTGGATGCGCCAAGCTGGTTGTATTCGCTAACGCCGTAGAGGATAATCCGTTTATGGCGGGCGCTTTTCACGGCGCAGGCGAAGGAGAATGCGTTATAAACGTGGGCGTTTCGGGGCCGGGCGTGGTTAAATGCGCGCTGGAAAAGGCAAAGGGCGCTTCCTTAGGGGACGTGGCGGAAATTATTAAGCGCACGGCCTTTAAAATTACCCGTATGGGGCAGCTTGTCGCTTCGGAAGCGGCCAAGGAATTAAACGCCCAGTTTGGCATAGTGGATTTATCTTTGGCGCCTACTCCTGAGATAGGGGACAGCGTGGCTCATATTTTGGAGGAAATCGGGCTTTCGCAGGTGGGCGGGCCGGGCACTACCGCTGCGCTGGCTCTGCTTAACGACGCCGTTAAAAAAGGCGGAATTATGGCCAGCAGCCGCGTCGGAGGGCTCTCGGGAGCGTTTATTCCCGTTTCGGAGGACGCAGGCATGATAAGCGCCGCCCGCAGCGGAGCGCTGAGCCTGGAAAAGCTGGAAGCTATGACGTGCGTTTGTTCGGTGGGATTGGATATGATAGCCATACCGGGCGACACTCCCGCTTGGACAATTTCGGGCATTATAGCGGACGAGGCGGCTATAGGCATGATAAATCAAAAGACTACGGCGGTTAGAATTATTCCGGTAGCCGGAGGCAAGGTGGGAGATTCAGTTTCCTTCGGCGGACTGCTGGGCGAAGCGCCCATAATGCCCGTCAGCGCCTGTTCCTGCCGGGAAATGATTGAGCGCGGAGGCATAATTCCGGCCCCCATACATTCGCTGAAAAACTGAATTTATATGCGGGATTTCGGAATATTAGTATAAACTGAGATTCAGAAGGGATGTTATTATGAGTGAGATTAAAACGAGAGAAGAGATAGCTCCTAAATATAAATGGCGCCTGGAGGATTTATTTCCCAGCGAACAGGCCTGGGAGCAGGAGCTTAAAAGATTGGAGGGGGAAATTCCGGAGGCGGCGCGCTTTAAGGGAAAGTTAAACAGCCTGGAGAGCGTTTTGGAGATGATGCGCTTTACGGATAAAATATCCCTGGCTGTTGAACGGCTGTATGTATATGCTCGAATGAGCAGAGATACAGATAACGCCTGCTCCAAGTATGTTGCCTGGGTGGACAGAATAACCTCTCTTATGGTGAGATATGACGAGCTTACCGCTTATATACGTCCTGAATTAAACGATATAGACAGCGCGCTGCTGCTTGAATGGGCGCAGGACGCGAAAATGAGGGATTATGATTATCAGCTCCGCGAGCTTGTCCGCGGGAAGGCGCATGTGCTTTCGGACGAAGCTGAAAGGGTTATGGCTCTTTCGGGAGAAATAGGAGATTCTTATGACACTATCTACACCATGCTCTCTGATGTAGATCTTAAATTTTCGCCCATTACCGGCCGGGACGGCGCCGAGCAGCCTATGAGCCACGGACGTTACCGCCTTTATCTTGAGAGCAGGGACAGGGAGCTCCGCCGCCAGGCTTATGAATCCATGTATAAGGCTTATGAAGGGCAGATTAATACTCTTACTGCAATTTACAGCTCTAATGTAAAAAAAGACGTATTCTATACCCGCGCCCGCAATTTTTCCTCCTGCCGCGAGCGCGCGCTTTTTGGCGGGGATATCCCGGTAACCGTCTACGACGGGCTGCTGGAAGCGGTTGCTGAAAAGCTGCCTGTGCTGCATGATTATGTGGAACTGCGCGGGAAAGTGCTTGGGCTGGAAAATTTAAAGATGTATGATATGTATGTGCCCATGTTTGAAGCGTTTGAGGGGGAATATACCTTTGAGGACGCTTGCAGCCTGGTATTGGAGGCGCTTTCTCCTTTGGGCGAGAGATATATTTCGGTTTTAAAGCGGGCGTTTTCTGAAGGATGGATAGACGTTTTTGAAACCAAGGGAAAATCCAGCGGCGCTTATTCCTGGGGGGCTTACGGCACTCATCCGTATATGCTGCTTAATTTTCAGGGGAGGCTGGACGACGCTTTTACTCTAGCGCATGAAGCGGGACATTCCATGCATTCATATTTTTCGGATGAGGCGCAGGCATATCCCAAAGCTCAATATTTAATTTTCGTTGCCGAGGTTGCGTCCACGGTTAATGAGGTGCTTATGCTTAAGCATTTAATAAGCAAAACTGAGGACGACGGCATGAAGAAGTATCTGCTTGAATTCTTCCTGGAGCAGTTTAGGACTACGGTATTCAGGCAGAGCATGTTTGCCGAATTTGAATTAATGACTCATGAGCGTGCCGAAAGGGGAGAAAGCTTAACGCGCGAATGGCTTTGCGAAAGTTACGGCGGCTTGAACAAAAAATATTACGGTTCCGCCGTGGAAACGGACGAGCTCATTTCTTTGGAATGGGCGCGCATTCCGCATTTTTACCGGGCGTTTTATGTTTATCAGTACGCCACGGGCTTTTGCGCGGCCGTGGCCATTGCTTCCAGGATATTAAAGGAAGGGGAACCGGCCGTAGCCGATTATATGAGGTTTTTATCCAGCGGCGGAAGCGGAGCGCCTATTGAATTGCTTAAGCTGGCGGGAGTAGACCTTTCGGACAAGGCCGTTTTAAACAGCAGCCTGGAGGAATTCAGCCGAACGCTTGAAGAACTTAAAAATATGCTTTGATTTATTGCCGGCAAAACCCGCCGCGCTCTTATGGGCGCGGCGGGTTTTTTTGTTTTGGATATTGCCTTGCCCTGCGGTTTAAGCCCATGCTTTAGGGGGGGCGGCGCGCGTTTTTGGGGCGAAGCCCCAAAACTCCGCTGGGGAGCTTTGGCTCCCCGGCGGAGCCCGGCCTCCGGCCGGGACGCGCGCCGCCCCCCCTAAAGCATGGGCCTAAACCGCAGGGCAAGGAATTCATATTTTTAGGACTGGCACAAGACAAACTATCCAAACATATGCTGTAAGAAGAGCGCCGCTGTATAAATAAATGATAAACGCGCAGAGTTGATTATGGGGGTATTTTATGTTTTGGCTTTTCTCGCTGTTTGAGAAATTATATTTTCTCATATCTAATGTTTCCTCTCGCTCATGCTTTCCCAAACCCTTAAAAGCGCAGGAAGAAAGAGAATATATAGAGGCTTTTCTCAGAGGGGATATGGATTCCAGGGATAAGCTTATAGAACATAATCTGCGTCTTGTGGCTCACATAGTCAAAAAGTATTCGGCGCAGGGAGAGACGGACGACCTTATATCCATAGGCACAATAGGCCTCATAAAGGCCATTAATACATATAATCCCCAAAAGAGTGCGCATTTGGCCACGTATGCTTCAAGATGCATAGAAAATGAAATATTAATGTATCTTCGGGCAGGAAAGAAAAGGAAAAATGAAACCTCTTTGCAGGAACCTGTGGGGGTGGACAGAGAAGGCAATGAAATATCTTTGTTTGATATATTGAAGAGCGAAGACAGAAACATTTCGGATACGGTGGAGCTTAATATAAATTCTGAAGAGCTGTATAGAAAAATAAATAACTGCCTGGGCAGCAGGGAGAGACTGGTTATTATTATGCGATACGGCTTGAATAATCAATCCCCCCTTACGCAGAAGGAAGTAGCCAAAAGATTGGAGATATCCAGGTCTTATGTCAGCCGGATAGAAAAAAAGGCGCTGGAAAAGCTGAAAAATTTTATGGAGACTCAGCCTATTAAAGTCAGGCCGCAGAATAAATTTAGAGGATAGATATCGGCGGCGTAATCAATAAATAATGCGTTTTTGCGGGAAGAGCGCGTTTGCTTATCCGCATGCAACCGGAATAATATATGTTTTTATGCGCCCCAAACGGCTCTTCATCATTAATTTTCTGATGCATAACGTTTTTATGGGGCAATTTCTAAATTAACTGCTAATTTCTCTTATATTCTTAATATCCATCTATTTTTTATATCTCTTTTTAGCATAACTGGAAAAATATAAACAAAAACACGGATGGACTGGGCTGGGGCGAATGATTTAAAGCCGGAAAAAATATGCTTTTAAAATTAATGATGAATTTTTGCAAAAAGAGCTTGACAAGAGGGGGTAGGTTTGGTATTATAGACGAGCGCTCCGGAAGCGGGGCTTTTGAGAGCGCAGGACAGCTCATTGAAAACTGAACAGCGGAAGAAAAGACGAGACAAGAAAAGAAGAGACCACGAGAGTAATTCTGAGAGAAGACAAGACGTCAGAAGAGACGTAAAGAAGAGCTAAGATTAAACGAAAGAGTTTGATCCTGGCTCAGGACGAACGCTGGCGGCGTGCCTAA
>QALW01000020.1 GCA_003150515.1 Selenomonadales bacterium
GGGGCGGGGGTGGAGGCGGAGAGGCAAGCGGGATAAAAGGAAAGCAATATTGCTTTCCTTTTATCCCGCTTGCCTCCAGCATCCGCCTCTTTTTATTCAAAACAATTATTTATAGCTGTTATGCTTCATATCATACACATTGGAGGGCAGAGTCTTGGACATATCCTCAGCCGGGAACGGCGTCAAATCATCCTGTTCCCAAATTTTCCTATCGGCTTTTTTAGAGAAATCGGGGATCTTATATAAAGCGCCCTCTTCCATACAGCTCCGCCAGCCTAATATGCCGGCGGCCGACATAGCCGTCGCTTTATATACGTCAAAATAGGGTTTTACATCCTTATTCAAATATTCCCCAAAATAATAAAGCACCCAATAATCGCTTCCGCCATGCCCTGTATTATCCGCTTGTTCATTATTAAACGGCCATGAGGGCTGATATATTTTGCTCGCTTCATTATTTTCAGGCACACACCAATAATTATAGCCGTACCTTACCTGCTGCTCGTCAAAACGCACCGTTTCCATGCCCCCCTTTTCGCAGGCCAGCCTATACCAGTTTCCATGAGGCGCGAACGCAGCGCAGCCCGTTATTCTGAAGATTGCGCCTCCGTCCGTTTCAAGCAGCATTATGGCGGCCGGATCGTTCTGCCGGGTTTTCCCCTGCTCAATATCCTCCTGTCTGGGATTCGCAATTACCCGCGCGTTTATATTCAAAGGCGTCTGACCTGTTGCATACATAAGAGGGCCCAGCGAATGCGTGAGATAATATGTAGCAGGCATAAATCTCCGCCAATGACGCTCTCCGGGGGACAGCGCCCATCCGTCCTCGTCTGAAACAGGATGCACATATTCGCCCTCCGCATAAAGAAGCCTGCCGAAAGTGCCTCCTGCATAAAGCCGCCTCAATTCCTGTACTCCGCGCATATAGGGATAATTTTCAGAGAGCATATATTTAACGCCCGTTCTCTCCACCGTCTCAACAAGCTGTACGCATTCCTTAAGCGTGCCTCCGGCCGTCGTTTCGCTTAATACAGCAATTCCTTTTTCCAATGCTTTAATAGCGTACGGCACATGCTCGTGAAAAAAATTGCACAGCACCAGCCCGTCCATATCCGTATTTTCCAAAAATTCGTCAAAGTCGTTATAATATTTAAGGCTGTCCCCAAAATCCTTTTTCAAATTATCCAGCGCCTGCTGATTTTTATCGCATACAGCCACAGCCTCCATATTATCTATTGCCGCAAGGCCTCTTATATAATAGCTGCCTCTGCCCGCTCCGAAAAAACCTATTTTCTTTGCTCCAGACATAATTGAAATCCCTCCATATTTTGCGGCCATACCGCTCTTTTTATGAAATGATATTATTATTCTAGCTGTAATACAATATACAAACTGCCTAAAAAACCTATTGTTTTTTTGTAATTACAAGCCATTGACGCGCTATTATGCGCCCATTAAAATATATTGACAATAATTAAGCGCCGAGGAATCATATTATGAATTATCTGCTGATTTTTTTAGCGTCTGCGGCTTTCAGCCTCAACGGCTCGGCCATCAGGCTGTTTCAGACAAAATACAAAAAAACAAAAGCCTCCGTTTATCTATTCCAGGGGGCTTTTTGCCTGATAGCAGCCATATTATATATGCTCTCGGGCGCCTATAAGACGCCGCCCGCGCCCATTACTATAATAACAGGCATATTATTCGGCGCCTGTTTTATGACGGCTTCTTCAATAAACGCGTACTGTTATGAAATCGGCCCTATGTCCATAACCACCGTCATATCCAGCCTGAGCCTCGCTATCCCTCTTGGCTATTCCTGCCTCTTTCTCAACGAGAGCATATCTCTTTACGGGGGCATAGGGCTGGCTCTATTCATTTTTACCATTCTCATTTCCGCAGCTCAGAGCGGCGGCTCAAAAAAATCCGATATGCCGTTAAAATGGCTTGGAGGCACGCTTCTGCTCTTTATACTCAACGGCACTACGGCGACAATACAAAAACTGACTCTGCTGCAAGCGGGAGCCGGCCAGAATAATGTTTTTTTGGCTATAGCATATTTTACCGCCTTTTTACTCTTTATATTAAAATTTATCCATATGAATAAAGGTATAAAATTTAATATTGAAGAACAGCTCCGCAAGCCTTTGCGGGCGGGCGTGACGGCGGTCGCAAGCGGCATAGGCACATTCGGCGGCAACGGCCTGCTCGGATATTTAAGCACTCTGCTGCCCGCCGCTCTGCTTTATCCCGTACAGAACAGCGCATATATAATATTCAACAGCATAGCGGCCGTTTGTTTCTTCAAGGAGAAATTAACAAAATTTAAGCTGCTCGCAATTGCTTCAGGAATAGGAGCGGTAATTTTTCTATCAATGTAGATAAAAAGCTTAAACAGAATTTTATATATGCAGCCCCCAGGCTAAAGCTTGATTAAATTGTTTAAGCGCTGAAAAAAAACGCTGAGAGGTTTGCTTAGCAAACCTCTCAGCGAATCGGGGCCCGGGCGGCGTTTGCGGCCGGAACGGCCGCCAGGGGCGCGCTTTTAAGCGCGCCCCTGGGCAAGCTCCGCTTGCCAAACGCCGCCCGGGCCCCCTGTTCCAGCCCCCAAACCATAAATATGTACAGCGCCCTTATGCGCCTTTATTATTTTTGCGCAGAAACGCCTTTTGAACGGCTAAAACATAATCCCTGTATCCCTCGTCATGCACCCTTGTCACAACCAGCTTCCATTCGCAGTCGGCGCATATGGCCTTACCCATAATCTCAATATTCTCCGGCTTATTCTGCCCGCATATAACGCACTTTTTTTCCATAATCCAATTGCCCTCCCATTTATTTGAATTAATTATACCCACTCTGCTTTATACTATTCAGCCGCCGCCAAATGTGTTAATAAAAATATTTCTCTGGATATTAATTAAATTTATGCTATAATAGGAGCGAGGGATAAAAATACAATACGAAGGAGGGCCTTAAATGCCCCAGCCTTACATCCGCAGAAAAAATACGACCGATTATATCGCGCTGCCCGAATATTTAAAGGAGCAGGCGCGCAAAGGTCTGTTTATAAAAAAAATCAAACCGTTATGGCTGTGCTTTGAAAAGGGAGAGCCCGCCGAATTGGATTATAAAGTTATACCCATAAACACTTCGGACGAATTAGACGAGCTTAACAGGCAAACCGGCTGGAAAAGAGTGCTTATATCCAACAGCATGGCCATAATCTGCGCGCCCGCGGGGACCCCTTTCCCGCCGGTTGACGACGACCAGACAATGCTGGTCAAGCTTAAATTCATGCGCACTATGCATATATTCCATTTGCTGCTCGCTTTGAGCGGGCTTGTTTTTGCGCTCTATTCAGTATTTCAATGGTGGGGCAATATAACATACTCCGGCTTTGCACTTATTTTAAGCGCAGTATTGCTTTGCTTTACAATCTACGAGCCCTTCTCCATGTCCAGAGTACAAAAAGCTATTAATAAACTAAAAGCCAAGCGCTGAACGCTTCATAATTGCAAAGGAGGGAACGTACTATGACCATTTTGTTTGTTTGTTCGGGAAACACCTGCCGCAGCCCTATGGCCATGGCTCTTTTCCGCCTGGAGAAAACGGACATTCAGGCCGAAAGCGCGGGAATTTCCGCCCAAAACGGGCAGCCGGCCTCCATGGAAGCAATCAGGGCCTGCCAAATTTTAGGCGCGGATTTAACCAAGCATAAAAGCCGCAGAATTACGCCTGAAATGATTAACGACGCGGATATTATCGCGGCCATGACTAGCTCGCACAAGATGCAGCTTCTTTTGGCCGGATGCCCGCAGGAAAAAATCTTTACTCTTTCAGAGCTGACCGGCATTCCCGGCGATATTCCCGACCCGTTCGGGCAAAGCCAGGATATTTATAACAGAACGGCCCAAACGCTTTTAAAGCACGTTGAAATTTTGGCCAAAAGCCTCGGAGGAGACAAATGAAATATCATATAGAGCTGGATTCGGCTCTCCTCCAGCTTGCCGCTGTTTTTGACAAAGCCGAGCTCACCCTTTATCTTTCGGGAGAGAGTCTGCGCGCAAAGATTCTCGGCCAGCCCTGCGGAGAATTAGAGATATCGTCAGGAGCCAGCCCCAATAAAGTAACCGATTTGCTGCGCAGCAGCAAAAACACGAGAGTGCTGCCCAACGCGCAGTCCCCCGATACCGTCTATATCACGCTGAAAAAAACATCGGGAGAAACTCTGGCCCTGAAACATATAACTCTCAGAAAGGAAGTGCCCGACCTGGAGGGCAGCCTTAGATTCAGCACCAGCATTACTGAAGATTCTCTTCAAAGGGATTTTACCATTAACGCATTATATTATGAAATAAGCAGAGGACAGCTTCTCAATCCGCGGACAGGCTTTGGAGATATTTCCGAAAGAATAATCCGCACAGTTATTGAGCCCGGGCTATTTTTTCAGGAAGTGCCCGAAATGATTCTAAGGGCAATACGCTATAGCTGCGGCCTGAATTTCAGCATTGAAGCCGCTGCTATGAAAGCCATAAAGGATAATATTTCCCGGCTTAAGGAATGCGCGCCCGAAGCTCTGAGACGGGAATTGAACGCGCTTCTGCTGGCCGATAAGGAATTTGGCTGCGGGCCTGAACAGCTTGCGAGCGCGCTGAAAATGTGTAAGGATTTAGGCTGCTTTGAAATAATTTTTCCGCTTGCGAATCTTAATCAAGCCTGTATAGACAAATGCGTCCAAATGCCCTGTATATTAGACGCAAGAATGTGCGGTTTGCTTTACGCGGCCAAAAATATCGGAAGCTGTCTTAAAAAATGGGATTACGACTCGCCCTTTATTAAACGCTGCCAAAATCTTTCAGAAGCCGCCCGTTTGGAAGGCAGCCTGGAGGAAATAGCCGAGCCGCTGGCTAAAATTGGCCTGGACAGCGCGCTCAGAGCATGCAGTTATTTTAAAAAGGATTCCTCCGTATTTAACGGGCTTTTAAACGCCGGAGCGCCCCTAAATAAAGAGAGCATAGCCATTACCGGAACAGAAATCGCTAAAAGGATTGGCCCTTCAGGAAAAAGCATATCCTTAATTAAAACTAAATTATATAAAGAAGTGCTGCTTAATCCATATTTAAACAATAAAGAAGCTCTTAACGCCCTGCTGGACAGCATGGGCTGCTGAAAAGGGCGTTGTTATATGTTAAAATAAACGTGCGCCGCTTTAAGAGGGGAGAGGAGAAATTCAGCCCAGGGGCCCCGGCGGCGTTTGCGGCCGGAACGGCCGCCAGGGCGCGCTTAAAAGCGCGCCCTGGGCAAGCTTCGCTTGCCAAACGCCGCCGGGGCCCCTGGGCTGAATTTTTTCTCTCGCCTCTTTTTAAACAGCGCCCGTCGACAAACGCAATTAATTTTACTTTTTCCCTCTAAAATTTAAAACGAAACGCTTGCGTCCTTTCCTTACTCCATCTGGCTGCCCAGGAAACGCGCGCCCGCCTCGGCCAGCTTGCGCTCCGCGTCGGTAAGCTGCTGCTGTTCATCCTTGGAGAATATTACCACTCCGCCCATTACATCTCCCGAAACTATGATGGGAGCTACGCATTGATACGCGCATGCCTGGCTCTCCTTATCCGCAAGCAAAGGCACGCAGTTGCCGCCCGTCAAAATAGACGGATGCCTGATTTCCAAAAGCGCGTTAAGCTGACTGGACACTCCTTTGCCCTGATATTCCTTTTTGCCCTGGCCGGCCGCCGCAATAAAGACGTCCTTATCGCAGATAAGCGCGCCCGCCGAACTGACAAAGCTCAGCGCCTCGGCATATTCCTTGGCATATTGCTCCAATTCTCCCAGCGGAGAATATTTCCGCAGAATTATTCCCCCTTCCCTGTCGGTATATATTTCAAGGGGATCTCCTTCGCGTATTCTCAGAGTGCGTCTGATTTCCTTAGGAACAACCACTCTGCCCAATTCATCAATTCTTCTTACAATTCCTGTTGCTTTCATAAGTTTCCTCCGTTTGATTGTTATTTTTATATGGGATTTTGAAAATATTATCTGTAAATCAGAGGAATTTATTCGTCCCGGAAAAAAATATTAGGGTTTTTATAGCAAGTCCGCTTTCGCTTGTATTACGCATATTTTTAATTTATAACAGAAATATTACGTTTTGATGACAAATAGAGATAATCAAAGCAAAATGGAGCAATTTAAAGCATTCGGCGGCTATACCCTCCAAACGCAGTTTGAAATCGCTATTTTAAATATTGTATAATTCTATTGTAAAGGGGGCCTCCCCTCTTTAGAGATTTATTTATTCGGTGATATAATGAAGTTTGTGAAAATATTATTTGCCCTGTGCATTTCAGCGGCCATATTAATAACCGCCACTCCGGCGCTGGCCGCCAATCTTATGCCGGGAGACAAAGGAGACGACGTAATCGCACTCCAGCAGGCCTTGGCTAAAAAAGGCTATTATCAAGGCGATATAAACGGATTATTCGGAAGCCAGCTTGAAGAAGCCATAATAAGCTTTCAAAACGACAACTCCCTTGCAGCCAGCGGAATTGCGGACAATCAAACTCTGGCCGCATTAGAATTATATTCGGGCGAGGAAATCAAAAAAGACGCCGTTATAAGCATAAACGGCGAAAAGCTCAATCTGCGCTCCAAGGCCAGCTCTGATTCGGACGTATTGACCGAATTGGCTTCGGGCACCCGCGTTCAGATATTATCCACCAAAGGCTCCTGGAGCCTTGTGCGCCTGCTGACTGGCATTGAGGGATATGTATCCAATAAATATATTTCAGACGACGCTCTTCTGGAGGACGCTCAAATATATACGGGCAGCATGCCCATATCCACTCTTTCAGAAGGAGCCACCGGGCAGGATGTAATTCTGCTTCAGGACAGGCTTAAGGAGCTCAATTATTTTTCAGCCAAATCTACGGGCAATTTTCTCAGCGTAACCGTAAAAGCGGTTAAGGATTTCCAGAAAGCCAACGGCTTGGATGCCACTGGAATAGTAGACCTTGACACCATAATAACCCTTTTTTCAGACGGCGCCATTAAGAAAAACGTTCAGGCAGTTTCCAGCGTAAAGGAAGAAAGCAAGACGCCCGAAAATGTTCCCTCCATTTCAATAGAGGGCAGCAAAACGGCCGTCCAAATAGTGGAATACGCTCTTACTTTTCTGGGCACTCCCTATCGCTTGGGCGCAAACGGCCCCAACGCCTATGATTGCTCTTCTTTTACCAAGACAGTTTACGCCAAATACGGCTACACTCTGCCCCGTTCGGCCTATTCCCAGGGCTACGGCAATTTAGGCGCAAAGATTAAATCGGTTTCCGCATTGGAAACAGGCGATTTAGTCTGCATGAACACAATTACGGATAACGACCTTTGCGACCATGTGGGCATATATATCGGGGACGGCAAGATAATTCACTGCGCCTCAGGCTCGCAAATGAAAGTTGTAATATCCAATCTGAACAGCAGTTATTATAAAAAGGTATTTTCCTGGGGCATAAGAATTATAGATTAAATTAAAATGCATTTTTAAAAAAGCGCCGCCCGCGTAAAGCTTTACGCGGGCGGCGCTATTAATTTTCCCCGTTTAATATTTGCCGAGCGGCCGCAAAGCCCGCAAGCGCCCGGCGGTTAATAAACGCCCTGAAAGAAACAAACGGCCGATAAAGGCTCCCGCGGCTCTTGCCGGCCCGAGGGCCGGCCGGGCCGGGCCTAGCCCGGCCCGGAGCAGGCTTAAGCCTGCCAAGAGCCGCGGGAGCCTTTATCGGCCGTTTGTTTTTCAGGGTTCGCAAAGAGCTTATTTAAGGCCCTGCTCCCTTTTAAGCGCCTGATTGACCGCTTCGGCCACCGAATCAAAATGCCGCTGAGCCGTAGTTGAGCCGTCCAATATTCCCTCTATAACTTCCATATTGGAAAAAGCGCCCGTTACCGTATCAGAATAATTCCATATCTTATATCCCATAGTCTTATCCGCCAGATTGTTCAACGTCCACATGGAGCCCTCGTCCGAAGCGTAAGTCATGGCCTCCGCCTCAAAAAGCGCCCTGTCCTCTTCGCTCCCTATGGCGTAAGCCGGGCGCAGATATTCGCACATAATCTGAACGGCCCCCGCCTTATTGGCTATATCCTTAAATACGCCCGACGGCACATACCAATTGACCATAGAGGAATAATCCTCCGCCGCCGGGCCTTTAGGAGGCATAAGTATGCCCAGCCTGGACAGTCCCTCGTTTTCCGGAGCATAAACTGTCGAACGGCACATATACGTTACCGTCATAGCGTAGCGGCCTGTATTAAATTCCGAATCGCCGCCAACATTAATCAGCTTATCCTTGAACATTCCCGCAAGGAAATTATAAGTTTCCACCACCCGTACGTCATTGCCTGCGTAAACATCCGCCGTAGTGCCGTCAGGCTGCTCCTCTTTGCTTAAAGGATCCGTCCCATTGGCGGCCATAAACGCGTAAGGCATGACGACGTCCGTCGTATAGAGCGCCCCGTATATGCCCAGATCGGGATCGGTAACATAAGCGGCCACATCCCGGAATTCATCCCACGTCCATTCCCCGTTCTGATTTATATCATATAATTCCTGTGGCTCTATGCCTCTGGCGCTCATTACATCCTTATTAATAAAGGTTACCATATTAAAGGACACGTTGCCCACTCCGTTGGTTCTGGGCACGCAATACCAGAGCTTATCCTGAAAAACGCAGGTCTCCTGCAACTGCGTATCCCAATATGCCGAATCGTTAAAATCAGCGTACTCGCCATAATCGCTCAGAGGAGCCATTATAGCTCCGGGCTGTCCGTTATAATTATAAAATCTCAGAACATTATAATTTCCGCCCAAATCCACTATATCCGCCAGAGGCGCGCCCGTATACGCCGCCTCCATGGCCGTTGTATCCCAATTTGATTCTGGAGCCTTGACATATTCGATTGTTATTCCGTATTCTTCCTGAAGCTGTTCCCGTCTTTGACGCCTGGCCTCCGCCATCAAATCGCTCAGCGCCTCATAAGGATGCTCCGGATCATAAACATTCCAAACCAAATAGCGATATTGCTCCCCCGCTTTAACGGCGCTTGGCCCCTCTGCGCCGGTTGAAGCCGAAGCCGCGCCGGTAGGCGCGGGCGTTTCCCTGCGCTCTTCCCCGCCGCATCCGGCAAAAGAAAGTATTAAAATAGCTAATACAGCGGCTGCCGCACAGAATCTGCTTTTCATATAAATCCCTCCTTGATTTATTGCTTATATTTAATTATACATATCAAGCTCCGAAAATTAAATAGATTATTCTAACATTTAATTGTCTATGCAAGTTTTATTGCTCTTTAACGGCGTCCGCGCCAAATTATTCATTGTGCAAATTAAGAATATCTGATAAAATATAATAATAGTATCGGCATTTTACGGAGGTGCTTATGCTGGTTATCAATATAGGGGATACGGTTATAACCAAAAAGCCTCATCCCTGCGGACAAAACTCATGGACGGTAATCCGCACGGGCGCGGACGTAAAATTGAAATGCAACGGCTGCGGCCGAGTGGTCATGCTGGACAGGCTGCAATGTGAAAAAAAGATTAAAAAGCTGATAAACAAGGCGGAAGCAAATAATGAGCTTTGAAAAAGACGAGCGTCAGCTGCGCATGGACGCCCAGGATAATACCGAGAGCATCCGATATCCTCAGATTCCCGAAGACGATTTAA
This sequence comes from Selenomonadales bacterium, assembly GCA_003150515.1. Lineage (GTDB taxonomy): Bacteria > Bacillota > Clostridia > Christensenellales > QALW01 > Neochristensenella. The sequence continues at coordinate 9,720 of QALW01000020.1, forward strand.
CGGACGGCGCTGACGATAATCCTGAAGGCGCCGCGGAGACAGCGGCCCCTGAAAATAAAATATATATTGCTCCGCAGTCTGAAAGCCCCGGCCGGGCCCGGACGCCCAGGGATTCTGAAAATTCCCTGCCGGGCGGAAAGGCGGCGCACGCAAACGCCGCCGGCCGGGCGGAAGATTTAAAGATATATTCCGGGCGCCCCGCGGCCAGGCGGCGGAAAAAAGCTTTGGGGAGCAAATCCTCTTTCGGCGCTCCCCCAAAGCGTTCGGACCATGCGTTAAATTCATCCGGCACGCCCGCAGAACTTTTCAGCGCGTCCCCCAGGCCCTCCGGCGCAAAGCGCGCAAGAGAAAGGCTGGGCGAGATTGAAGAGCCGGCCGTCCCTTTTAATTCGGAGCCGGAACCGTCAAACTCCAGCGCGCTTAAACCTGCCCGGCCTAAGCGGGGAATTCCCGACGGCGGGTCTGAACGGGACATTCCCGGAGGCGATAAACGCAAACCCGCCCGGCCTCAACAGGACATTCCCGACGGCGGCGAGCATGCGCCCGCCCGGCCTGAGCGGAATATCCCCAGCGGCCGCGAGCCCGAGCCTGCCCGCTCCAATGAGGATATTCCAGACGGCGGCTCAAAAGCGGCCCGGCCTGAAAAGGAAGCCTCGGACGCCCACGCGCCCGGGCCCGGCCGGGAGCCTTCGGGCAATCAGCCCTTTAAGGCCCCCGGCGGCGCCGCAAAGCATAAAAGCGGCCTGGGCAGTTCGGTTAAAAATATTATCAGTCAAAACGGCGCGGACGAATTAAAAGAAGATTTTCTGTTTGCAGACGCAGAATCGGAGGAACGCCCTTTTCCATGCCTGCATTCCAGCGACGACGCGGAGCATACGCGGCGAAGCAGGCGCGTTAGTTTTCCTGACCAGGAAAACATTTCTCCGGAAGACGGCGCCCTGAAAAACACGGATGAGGCCGCCCCAGGGCGCGCCCTCGAAAAGCACGCGGCTCCGGCCAAAGTGCTTACGGCCATTATTGAAAAGCCGCAGATATTGCTTGAAACCCCCTATTCGGTCCTGACCAAAAACGGTCCCCGGCTGCGCTACAGGCTGGAATACGATTATCCGGACGCAAAAATCCCCGAAGAGGAGCAATCCATACCCGGCGAAACCTATTCCCCGCTGGAATTGGACGCTATGAACAGAAGCGCGCCCGTCTCAGGCGCTGAAAAACCGCGCCCGGCCAAAAAGCGCAGAAGCCTCGGAAGAGAAATCTTCGCCTGGGTGAAAGTGCTGGCGGCCGCCTTGATTCTGGCCCTTATTATAAGGCAGTTCGTATTCGTGCTGGTATGGGTGGAGGGCTCAAGCATGGAGCCCACTCTTATGAATCAGGAGCGTATAATCGTAACGCGCTATGATTATATCTTCGGCTCCCCCCAGCGGCAGGATATTGTAATCTGTCATTTTCCCGACGGCGAGGACAAGGACAATTACGTCAAGAGGATTATAGGACTTCCGGGAGAACGGATTAAAATAGACGACGGCGTGGTTTATATAAACGGCGAGGCTCTTGAAGAACCCTATGTCGTATATGAAAAGATTCAGGATATGGAAGAAATAGTCATCCCTGAGGACATGTATTTCGTAATGGGAGACAATCGCTTCAACAGCCGGGACAGCCGGGTAGTCGGCCTGATTGAGCGTTCCCGGATTCAGGGCCATGTAAGATATGTATTCTATCCCTTTGAAGACAGGCGTTCGGTGGATTATTCCCAGGAGGGATGAGCCGCCCGCCCAGAAAGAAGGTTTTATATGCTGAAGGCAGATTATCATTTGCATACCCGGCTGAGTTATGACGGCCAGGGAGATTTGCTTGAATATTGCGCCAGGGCGGAAGAACTGGGGCTGGATGAATTATGCGTAACCGAGCATTTGGATATAGGATGCGCCCAAATGGAATTCACTCCCCATGAGCAGAAAATATATCTGGAGCAGTTTGAAAAAGCGCGCGGACAATTCCCCGGGCTGGAAATGCGCTTTGGAATGGAAATAGGCTTCAGGCCGGATACGCATGTGGAGAGCGCCATGTTTATAAGCGCTCTGCCTTTGGATTTTGTTATAAATTCCATACACGAAATCAACGATATGGACCCCTATTTCGGCGGCTATTTTGAAGGCAAGAGCCGGGAAGAGGCCTATTTTGAATATCTGGAGCTGGTACTGGATTCCCTGGACGCGGCATATCCTTTTAATGTGCTGGGACATATAGGCTATCCGGCCCGATACGCTCCCTATCTCTGCCCTTCCATAGAATACCGGGAATTCCCCGAGCTGATTGACGCAATACTTTTAAGAACCATATATGACGGCAAGGGCATAGAAATCAATACCTCCGCAATGAAACAGCTGGGCAAAACCATGCCCAGCCAAAGCATTATCGCGCGATACCGCGAGCTGGGAGGCGAATTTATAACCGTGGGCTCGGACGCGCACGCTCCCGCCAAGCTGGGCTTAAATTTTGCTCAGGCGGAAGCTCTGATTAAGGAACTGGGCTTTAAATACATAACCTCCTATCAGGATTTTAAGCCTATACAAAAACCAATTTAAGAGGCGCGCGGCAAAACGCGCAAGGCCGGACAAGGCCCGTTTTCTCTTTTACAGGCCTTTCGGGACAAAATTCTCTTTTAAGGCAGGTATTTCGAACCAATGCAGAATATGAACAATCCCAACAAGCAATACGGCATGAGATACGGCAGCCATCCCTCGCTGCTCACGGCCAATTTCGCGCTTATCGCTTTTTTAATACTGCAAAGCCTTGTAAGCAACGGCTTTTCCCTGCTGACGGACGCGTTTGACATAGGCGAAAGCTCTCTGCTATACCGTTTTTTAAGCTCCGCCTTTATGCAGCTTCTCTGCCTGCTTCCCTGCGCGCTTATTTTTACTCTTTCGGGCAGGCGCAGGCCGGCGGCCGTTTTAAGGCTGCGCCGGAGTATTAATTTTATACAGATTCTGTTTTTATGCGTAATAGGCTTCGCTCTTATTTATCTGGCCAACGGCCTCAATAACCTTTTTATGCTCTGGCTGGAATCCATGGGCTACGTCCCCATGCTTTTTAATTCATATGAGCCGGATAATCTCGCAGGGCTGGCCGTCTGCCTCGTTTCCACGGCGGTTATGCCGGCGCTTTGCGAGGAATTATTCTTCCGCGGCGAAATTATGCGCTCCTACGAGCGATTCGGGCCGGGCGCGGCCGTCTTTATTTCGGCGCTGCTTTTCGGCCTCATGCACGGGAATATCGAGCAGGTTTTCTTCGCGTTTATCTGCGGGCTGGTGCTGGGCGCAAGCGTTATAATTACCGGCTCCCTTTGGGCCGGAGTGACAATTCATTTCTTTAACAACGCTTATTCGCTCGTGCTCTCATACGTCACGCGGAACGCGCCCAATCAGAGCGTGCCGACCGAAGATTTTATATATTCCAATCTTATCTATATACTCTTCGGTGCAGTATTGCTCTGCTGCGCGGGCGCAGGCTTTATAAAATATACGCGCAGCCGGAATCTGCGCACGACGGGCTCGGCTTTGCCCGACGAGCTTATGCCCGACTATTCCGCGCTGGACGAAAGCATGGATTACGTTACCGGGCAGTTTTTCCCCACAAACGCGGCGGGAAAAAATTCCGGAACGGCGTATGTGCTGCTGGCGGGCTTTGTGCTTATAGAAGCCGCGGGCATAACCCTGCTCACCCTTTATCAAATGGGAGCCGTGCCATGGCTGAGATAAAAATACTCTGCGTGGGCAGCCTCAGCGAGCCCTTTTATAGGGATATGCAAGCTGAATTTCTCAAAAGGCTGGCGCGATATGCGCGCCTGAGCGTTGTGGAGGTGCCTGACGAGAAATGCCGGCGCCCTTCAGACGCCCCGGCGGCCGTCAAAAAAGAAGGCGAACGGCTGTTGGACAAAATTGACGACAAGGCGTATAATATTGCTCTGGATATAGCCGGCGTTTCTCCCTCCAGCGAGGAGCTGGCGCATACCGTCGGCGCTTTGATAGACCATTCCGCCCGGCTCTGCTTTATTATAGGCGGTTCCATGGGGCTTTCAGAGGAGGTATTAAAAAAATGCCGTCTGAAACTGAGCCTTTCCCGCCTTACTTTCACCCATAATATAGCCCGGCTTTTACTATTAGAGCAATTATACAGAAGCTTTAAAATCAACGAAGGAGCGCCCTATCATAAATAGGACCAAAGATATATGAAGAAATTTTCCGTCAAGCTTATAACGCTGTTTGCAACCCTTCTTCTGCTCTGCGGCTGCGCGGAGCAGAATGTTCTTGCGCCCAGCCCCGGCGGCAGTCCGACTGCGCCCGGCGGCTCGGCGGGAGCTCTTATTACAGGCCAAACCTCTCCTTCTGCGGAGGCAAATCCCTCCGGAAGCGGCCTAAGCCCGTCTGCGAGCGGCGGCTTTGAGCCTTCATATTCCCCGAGCCGTGCGCCTGAAACAGAAGCGCCCTCTAATACGCCTTCAGCCGGCCCTGCTCAGACTCCGGAGCCCACGCCCTCTCCCATAACGGGGGCGGCGCAGAAATACGATTATTCTCAGCTTAAAACGGATATAGACCTTCTGGCGTCAATGTATCCGGATAAAATAACCGTTTCCTCTATAGGGATAACTAATTTTGAAAGGGAAATTCCCCTTATAATTCTCGGCAATCCCGCGGCGGGCAAGCGCGTGCTCATTCACGGCGCCATGCACGCCCGCGAATACATAACTTCTCAGGTTATTATGCTTACGCTGGAGCGCATGCTGCGCGATTATGATTCGCTCAGCTATAACGGCGTAAAATATTCCGAAATACTCAGCCAGGTGGCAGTTTATATCGTGCCCATGACCAATCCGGACGGCGTGGAATTAGTCAACAACGGCATTTCCTCCGTGCCCGACGGCTATCGGGATATAGTGCTGGAAATCAATAAAGGCAGCAAGAATTTCAGCCAATGGAAGGCCAACGGCCTGGGCGTGGATCTTAACAACAACTACGGAGTTCTGGGCTCCATTGAGGGCAAGAATTATTCGGACGTTCCGGCCTTTATGGGCTTTCCGGGCGAAGCATTCTCCGAGCCGGAGACAATAGCCCTGGCCGACCTTACCAGCGAGATGGATTTTCTCTCCACCGCCTCCTATCATACGCAGGGCGAAATTATATACTGGTATTTCGGGCAGACGGGAGAAGCCGAAACGCGCGACCTGGCATATGCGCGCGAGCTGGCGGGCTTAACGGGCTATTCGCTGATTTCCAAGAATAAAAGCAGTTCCAATAATCTGGCCATGGGCTATAAGGATTGGTTTGTTATGGCCTTCGGCCGCCCCGGCTTTACCATAGAATGCGGCCAGGGCTCTCATCCCCTTAATATTTCCCAGCTTGATTCCATATATCAGGCGGTTAAAGACGTGCCCATACATATGGCTTGGAGAGAATATGACGCAGGATGAATATTTTATGCGCCAGGCCGTTATTCAAGCCAGGCTGGCCGCTAAAAGGGACGAAGTGCCCGTCGGGGCGGTTATAGTAAAAGACGGCGTTATAATCGCACGAGGCAGAAACACGCGGGAAAACGCGCACGATCCGGCCGGGCATGCCGAAATAAACGCGCTGCGCAGGGCTGCCAAAAAACTGGGCGGCTGGAATTTGCATCACTGCGAGCTTTACGTTACATTGGAACCCTGCCCAATGTGCGCCGGCGCGGCCATAAACGCCCGGCTGGCGCGCATTATATACGGCGCGGCCGATAAAAAGGCGGGCGCCTGCGGCTCCAAGCTCAATCTCTGCGATGCGGAGCTGAAATTCAACCATATACCCGGCGTTACAGGAGGCGTTCTAGAAGAAGAATGCGCGCTCCTTTTAACACAATATTTTAAATTAAAACGCAGAAAGAAGGAAGAAAGATGAACGAACAGATTAAACTTATAGCCCTGAGGATTAGCGACATGAGGGAAATTAGGGGCATTAGTCAAACGGATATGGCCGCTAAAATGGATTTGTCCCTTGACGAATATCTTTCTTACGAAAAAGGCGAGCAGGACTTTTCATTCACATTTTTATATAAAGCAAGCAATATTCTGGGCATAGAAATGGCCGAGCTGCTTACGGGCGAGCATCCCAAGCTGGATTTCTGTTCGGTTGTAAAGGCGGGACAGGGCTTAAGATATGAAAGACGCAAGGATTATAATCATCAGCACCTTGCCTATAATTTCAAGGAACGCAAGGCGGACCCGTTTTTCGTCACCGTGCGCTCGGATATAAAGCCGGGCCAGCGGGAGCCCAACAGCCATGAAAGCCAGGAATTTATGTATATAGTTTCGGGCAGTCTGCTCTTTTGCCTGGACGACTACAGCGTGCGCCTGGAAAAGGGGGATTCCGTCTATTACGACTGCACCCATCCTCACGCAATGTACGCCGTGGACTGCGATGAATGCCAGTTTATAACCATAATAATGAAATAATATAACGCCATTGGGAAAACGGAGGTTCAGATAGATTATGGCACAGTTATTTGAAAAATACGTCCGCAAGGACTACGAGGATTATGAGGATTTTTATAAAAACTATGAAGTTAACATACCCGAAAACTTTAATTTCGCCTACGACTGCATAGACGAGCTGGCTAAAAAAAGCCCGGACAAGCTTGCTATGAGATGGACTAACGTCGCCGGCCAGAAGCGCGATTTCACATTTGCCGATATGAAATATTATTCGGACAAAACGGCTAACTACCTTAAAAGCCTGGGCATAGGCAAAGGGGACGCCGTCATGCTTATCCTTAAGCGTCACTACGAATACTGGTGGACTATTCTGGCGCTTCATAAATTAGGCGCTATAACCATACCCGCTTCTAATCTATTGACTCCCAAGGATATAATCTACCGCTGCAACATGGCGGATATAAAATGCATAGTATGCACCGCCGACGGAGATATTTCCCACCGGGTGCAGGAGGCGGCGCCTGACTGCCCCACTCTTAAGCTGCTTATAACCACCAGCCCGCCTGAAAACAGCCAGTGGCTGGATTTCCATAAGGGAGTGGACGAGGCGAGCCCTGAATTTATCCGCCCCGAGGGAGAGGAAGCCACCAAAAACAGCGATATAATGCTTATATATTTCACATCGGGCACTACGGGCATGCCCAAGATGGTGGCGCACGATTACCTCTACGCGCTGGCGCATATAACAACGGCGGCTTTCTGGCATAAGGTGGATCCGGACGGCATACATCTGACTGTATCAGATACGGGATGGGGCAAGGCGGCCTGGGGCAAGCTCTATGGGCAATGGCTGGCCGAGACCTGCATAATGGTATACGATTTTGATAAATTCATACCCTCAGACCTCCTTCAGATAATGCAGGATTATAAAATAACCACCTTCTGCGCGCCCCCGACCATCTATCGCTTCCTGGTAAAAGAGAATATGGCCGAATACGACCTTTCCTCCCTGAAGGAATGCACCAATGCCGGAGAGCCTCTCAATCCTGAAATAATGGATAAATTCCGCGAATTTACAGGCATAACCCTGCGCGAAGGCTATGGACAGACAGAGACCACCCTTACCCTGGCCACCTATCCCGGAATGAAAGTATGCCCCGGCTCCATGGGCAGGCCCACGCCCGGCTATACAATAACCCTCCTGGACGAGAACGGCCAGAAGGTGCCCGACGGAGAAGTGGGAGAAATAGTAATCCGCGCGGACAGGGACAATAAGCCGGCGGGCATGTTCCTGGGCTATTACAGGGACGAAGAGCTGACCGCTTCGGCCTGGCACGACGGATATTATCACACGGGAGACACCGCATGGCGGGATGAACACGGATATTACTGGTTTGTGGGACGCACGGACGACGTTATAAAGAGTTCGGGCTACCGCATAGGTCCTTTTGAGGTGGAAAGCGCGCTCCTTGAGCATCCGGCCGTGCTGGAATGCGCCATAACGGGCATGCCCCACCCAATACGGGGGCAGATTGTCAAGGCCACCGTGGTGCTTTCAAAAGGCTATTCCCCCAGCGACGCGCTTATAAAGGAATTGCAGGAGCATGTAAAGCATACCACCGCTCCCTATAAATATCCGCGCGTAATTGAATTTGTGGACGAGCTGCCCAAGACCATAAGCGGCAAAATACGCCGCGTTCAAATCCGCGAGGAGGATAAAGGCTGATAATCGCCCTGCCGCCTCCCCAAAACGCAGCCGGGCTATATATGGCAGCCAAACAAAAAAGAGAGGGAAGCTTCCCTCTCTTTTTCAGTTTCATGCCTTTTTAAAATTCAGCCCCGCTTTGGCTAGCCCAGTATGGATTGAATATCCTCGCCCGCCTGATAGCGCTAAGCATAATTATGGAATATCTCGGGATTAATATTTTCAAGCTTATCAGCACAATTATAAAGATTCCAATAGTCTGAAATACAATTTAATTTATTTAATGCTGTCTGATAGTCATAACGTAGATATTCCACATCTTCTTGCATATCATACAAAACATCCAGAAGAAACTCAAGCTGTGCTTTTCTATTTTTGTTGCCTTGAGTGGACCGCCCCCATATAGTAAGTTTATTTTCAGTATTCGCAAGAGAAAATTCTAACTGTTCAATCATTGAGGAAATCCTCGAATTTAAACCGTCCATACCCGTTGCCATACATTCAATATACAATTCGCACGCAAGCTGCTCGTTATAAACCTCGTTCAACTGTTCCCTTTCCTCATCAGTATACTCAGAAAAAGGTTTATCATTTTCCTCCAGCCACTGATTCAACTCATCCAGCCGTTCTATGGCTTCGGCGCGCGTCATCATCTTTATTTCCGAAGGCAGACCGTTATAGTAATATATTTCCTGCTCGGTCATCTGCTTATGAACCAAAGTATTCCTTAATATCTGCTCCGCCTCGGTTCCCAAGGGCACAGAGAATGCTGAAATATCCACCTGCTCGGCCGTAAGCGTTTGGAGCGCTTCCATTTCTTCAGTTCCCGCCGTATTCAAAGGCGCCTGTTCAGCCGGATTGCCCGCCTGATTATTTTCCGCGCCCATATTCCCTATGGTGTACACCGCCGTGCTCATAAGCAATACCGCAGCCAATGCCGCCGCTATGGCTATTACCTGCTTTTTCCTCATTATCCTTCTCTCCTTTCCTCTATCTTTTACGAATTTCTGATTTTTATTGCCACTATCCAATTAGCAGCGCCCTGCCTATCAATAAAGGAAAAAATATCGCCGTTTAAAAAAAGCGTATGGTCAGAGGCGAGGAGGTGAACCCAATGGTGCTGTAAGCGCTGAATAAGCGCCCCGCGTAAAATGTCCGGAATTAAAAACTAAATTAAGGAGATAGATCCTGATGAAAAAACTCAGCTCATTTCTGCTCGCTTTGTCCTTCGTATTAGTTATCGCATATATATAATGCTATGTCAATATCTACCCGGAAAAAATAAACAGTTAAAATTATTCAGAGCCCCGGCGCCAAGGGGGTTTTTAAAAGCACAGGGCAGTTAATCAGCCCAATATACAAAAGCCGGGAAAGCCGGTTATAAAAGAGTAAGCTTTTAGCCTGAGCAGAGCAAAAAAAGCTTGACAGCCATAGCGCGGGCATGGTATAGTATGCGTTGTAAAGTTTATATGCTTTACAGCTATGGGAGAAAGAAAGCTGAGATATGGAAAAGAACGTCAGGATGTGCATGCTTCTGGATATTTATTTCTCTTTGCTCACCCAGAAGCAGCAGGAATGCATGCGCCTATATTACGAGGAGGATCTTTCTCTCTCTGAAATAAGCGAATTGCTCAGCATTTCCCGGCAGGGCGTGCGGGACTGCCTTAAAAAGGCGGAGAACGCCCTGGAGCATATGGAACGGGAGCTTAAACTGCTGAAAAAAGAGTTGAAGCTGGAAAAGCTGTTAAACGGGCTGAAGGAATTAAAGCTGTCCGCAGTGGACGGGCTGATTGCTCAATTTGAACAAGCATCGGAGGACGACAATGGCATTTGAAGGGCTTACGCAAAAGCTCCAGGAGGTATTTAAAAAGCTTACGGGGCGCGGAAAGCTGAGCGAGGCGGACGTAAAGCTGGCCATGCGGGAAGTGCGCATGGCGCTTCTGGAAGCGGACGTTAATTTTAACGTGGCCAAGGATTTCTGCGCCTCCTTAAGCCAGAAAGCCGTAGGGGCCGAAATATTGGAAAGCCTCACTCCCGGCCAGCAGGTTATAAAGCTGGTAAGGGACGAATTAACCGCCCTTATGGGAGGGACAAACGCGAAACTGGCCGTGGCCAGCGCGCCTCCTACTATTATCATGCTCTGCGGTTTGCAGGGCGCGGGCAAAACCACCATGTGCGGCAAATTGGGCGGCCTGCTTAAAAAGCAGGGCAAGCGGCCTCTGCTTGTAGCCGGAGATATATATCGTCCGGCGGCTATCAGCCAGCTTCAGACGGTAGGCAAAGCCTTTGAGCTGAACGTATTTGAAAAGGGGACGCAGAATCCCGTTAAAACAATAAAAGAGGCGGTTGAATACGCACGGAGCTATCAATATGACACCGTCATATTAGATACAGCCGGACGGCTGCATATAGACGAACAGCTTATGGAGGAGCTCAAAAAAATCAAGCAGGCGGTTTCGCCACATGAAATCCTCTTAACCGTGGACGCTATGACCGGTCAGGACGCCGTAAACGTCTCCAAGGCCTTCAACGAGGCCTTAGGCATAACGGGAGTAATCCTCACAAAGCTGGACGGCGACACCCGCGGAGGCGCCGCGCTTTCAGTGCGCGCAGTTACGGGCTGCCCCATTAAATTCAGCGGCATAGGCGAAAAAATTTCGCTGGACGCTATCGAGCCCTTTTATCCGGACCGTATGGCCTCGCGCATTCTTGGCATGGGAGACGTGCTCTCCCTTATAGAAAAGGCGGAGGAGAGCTTTGACGAAAAGGCGGCCGCAAAGCTGGAGGAAAAGCTGCGCAAACAGCAATTCGACCTGGAGGATTTCCTCGAGCAGTTTAAGCAGATGAAAAAAATGGGCTCCATAGGGGATATCCTCAACATGCTGCCCGGCGTCAACAAGAACAATATAAATCCTGAGGACGTAGACCAGAAGCGCATTAACCGCATGGAAGCGATTATCCTCTCCATGACTCCTAAGGAGAGGCGCAATCCCAACATTCTGAACGCCAACAGACGCAAACGCATAGCCGTGGGGAGCGGAACAAGCGTGCAGGAAGTAAATCAGCTTATGCGCCAATACGAACAGATTAAGGACATGATGAAAAAATTCACTAGAATGGGCGGCAAAAGGGGCAGATTTATGCCGCGCTTTAAATAATAAACAACGCTTTGAGCGATGTTATATAAAATTTTGGAGGAATTAAAAATGATAAAGATCAGATTGAAGAGACTGGGCGCCAAGAAGAGCCCCTTTTACCGCATAGTAGTCGCGGACAGCCGCTCTCCCAGGGACGGACGCTGCATTGAGGAAATAGGCTATTACAATCCTCTCTGCGAGCCCGCCGAAATAAAGGTGGATAACGAGGCCGCTCAGAAATGGCTGAATAACGGAGCTCAGCCTACCGACACAGTAAAAAAACTGCTTAAAATAAGCGGCGCTATCCAATAAGCCTGCCGCGCTCTACGAAAGGAGCTCTATATGGAGGGTTTGGTTGAATATATTGTTAAAGCTTTAGTTAAAAACCCTGAGGATGTGCAAATCAGCCGCAAGCCGTGCGAGGGCGGCTATATCGTGGAGGTGCGCGTACATCCTGACGACATGGGGAGAATAATCGGCAGGCAGGGCCGAATCGCCCGTTCCATCCGCACTATTGTAAAATCGGCGGCGGGCCCGGACGAAACGGTTTTTGTGGAGATTATCTAAGCTTTGCAGGCGGGCGTTCCTTTTAACAGCGCCCGCCTTTTTAAATTCAGCGGGAGTTATTATGGAATATTTAAAAATCGGTTTAATACTCAAGCCTCAGGGAATACGCGGAGAAATAAAGGTGCTGCCCCTGACGGACAGTCCCCAACGCTTTATAGGGCTTAAACAGGCGTTTTTATCAGAGGGAAAAAAGCCTGTGCGAATTATGGGCGCCAGAGTGGGAAAAGACGCCGTATATTTATTTTTAGAGCGGATATACGACCGCACGGCCGCCGAGGGGCTGCGCGGAGAATATATTTATATCGACCGGGAGCACGCCGTTAAACTGCCTGAGGGACGTTATTTTATCGCCGACCTCATAGGATGTGAGGCCGTGGGCTTGGATAACCAAAGGCTTGGAACCTTAAAAGAGGTTTTGCAGCCGGGCGCAAACGATGTATATATAATTCAGAAGCCGGACGGCTCCGAGCTGCTTGTGCCGGTAGTGGAAGCCTTTATAAAGGATATAGATATCCAAGCCAGAAAAATAATAATAGACGCGTCCATGCTTCAAGAGGAGGAAATACGCGATTGAAAATCAGCGTGCTTACCATATTCCCCGAAATGCTTGAGCCTTTAAAGCACAGCATCCTGGGCCGGGCCGCCCAAAACGGGCTTATACAGCTTGAAATAATAAACATACGGGATTATTCCAGCAGCAAGCATAAGAATACCGACGACTACCCTTTTGGAGGCGGAGCGGGCATGCTTATGAGCGCTCAGCCCATTTTTGACTGTCTGGACGCCGTTTGCCCCCAGGGAGACGCATATAAAATCTGCCTGTCTCCGCGCGGCCGCATTTTCAATTCGGACACAGCCCAGGAATTGGCCCGAAAGGAGCATTTAATACTCCTATGCGGACATTACGAAGGCATAGACCAGCGGGTTATAGATACTATGGATGAGGAGCTGTCCATAGGAGATTACGTTTTAACGGGCGGCGAGCCGGCCGCTATTGTGGTAATTGACTGCCTGTCCCGTTTCATAGGAGGCGTGCTGGGCAGCGCTCAGAGCGCGCACGAGGACAGCTTCAGCGACGGGCTGCTGGAATTTCCCCAATATACCAGGCCGGCCGAAATACGGGGAATGAAAGTGCCCGAAGTGCTTTTAAGCGGCAATCACGCCCGCATAAGCCAATGGCGCCGGGAACAGCAGCTTTTAATCACCCGCAGAAACCGGCCGGAATTATTGGCCAAAGCGGCTTTAAGCCAAAGAGATTTGGATTTTTTAGCGGCACTGGATGAAGAAGAAACGGATAATTAAAAACAGCGGATGAACAGACGCTTAAAAAATAGCAGGAGCCCATAAGCGGGGCGGCTCTTGCGGCCGGAACGGCCGCGGGGGCGCGGGGACGCGCCCCCGGCAGGCGCAAGCCTGCCAAGAGCCGCCCCCGCTTATGGGCTCCTGCTATTTTTTAAGCGTCCCCCGCATATAATTTGCATGAAAATAAAAAAACCGCCCATGAGCCCGAAAGGCTCATGGGCGGTTTTGATTCAAAGCTTAATCCTCAAGATGGAAATCCTTCTCTATCTGCTTAACCTCTTCATCGTTTATCATAACGATATCCCCAAGCTGGGAGCAGGAGATTATAGAGCGCGCAGTAAATTCAGCTACCTCTAGCTTATCAAAAGCATTGATCAAGCTGGAACCCGTGACTATAATGCTGTCGTTTTCCAGCATAACCATGGGCACGCTGGGCGCGAAGGTTTCAGCCGTTTCCAATATGTTGGTAAAGCTGTAGCCAAAGGGCAGCTTCTTAGCATTGCGGAGCTGTATATAGCTTTCAGGAATAGTTCTCGCGTCAAAATCAACGTCCGTAACCGCAAAAGCCATAATATACTGCGGATAGGCTATGATGATGGAATTAATTTCCGGATGCTTCTCATAGATTGTCTTATGCAGAATAGTTGAACGGCTGGGCTTTTTGCCGTCCTCGCATCTGCCGTTTTTAATCAGCACCAAATCCTCCGGCTCCACATACGCTCTATCCACCCAGTAAGGCGTGATTATAAACGAACCGTCGCTCAGCCTCTGCGAAAACGTTCCCTGAGTTGAACCTATAAGGCGCTGTCTGTAAGCGCGGTGTACCATATGGCACATCTCTCTGCGCACGGCCTTTTCTTCGCTTGTATGCACCTTGGGCACAAACGTCTCCAGCATGGGATAGCTGCGCGAGCCTGAAAGCTCTATCTGCTGCTGGGTAAGTCCACGGGGCTGGCCTATACGCAGCGCGTCCACCTGCAATTTAGCGCAGTGCTCAAAGGTTTCAAATATCATAAAAGCGCCGAACATATCCTTATCGCCCACTACCACGCCGTGATTCCACATCATAACCGTATTATAACCCGCTTCAAACTGCTCGGCTATACGGTCGCCCAGATCCTTGGAGCCGGGAACCTCGTATCCGGCGATTCCCACTTCGCCCACAACCAGAGCAGCGTTAGGCACAACGCGCACATCAGGCACCTTGCGCACAAGGCTGAAAGCCACGCATGCCGGCGGATGGGCGTGCAGCACGGCCTTAATATCCGGCCTGATTTTATAGATATGCTGATGGAAAGGCAGTTCAACAGACGGCGTATGAATACCTATAATCGTGCCGTCCGGCTTAACCTGCATTATATCCTGCCGGGTAAGCGAACCCTTGTCAATTCCGCTGGGCGTAATCCAGATATCCCCGTTATCGTCCATTATGGACAGATTCCCGCCCGAAGTGGTGGTAAGACCGTTCTGGTATATTCTTTCCATGAACATAACCAGTTGGTCTGCAGGATGCATCAACTCAAATTTCATTTTTATACCCTCTTTCTTTTTTCTCTCGTTATTATTATACCCAATTTATGAACACTTGGCAAACGAATAAGATAAAAAATATGTCCTAAAGAGATTTTTAACTGAAAAAAGCCTGCAAACGCAGTAACATCAGAGAAATATACGCCTTAAATAAATTGTTTTGCGCCCAAAGCAGCGGTTATCTTTTAAAAAAACGGTAACTTTTATAATTGCTCCGCGACCGGTTATGAAATACCGGCTGCGTCCGCGTTCCCGCAATTTTGCAGCCGTATCTCATTTAAATCGAGCTGCCGCGGCCCCAGGCCCGGCAAGCGCCGCCTGGAACAAATTTGTTCAAGAATTGTACATATTAAATGCAAGTTAAATATAAGTAAAAAATGCAAAAACCGCAATGAGTTCAGTGTTTATATATTAACTCAACGCCCTTTAAGCAGGTGCTGAATTTATATACGCGCCCCAGATTAGCTTTTTCCAATGCCTGCGCGGCCGAACAAACCGCCTGCTCGTCCTCAAACAGGCCGAACACCAATGCGCCCGAGCCAGTCATCTGCGCTCCGGCCGCTCCGTTTTTAAGCAGTTCCTTCTTAATAAGATTTATTTCCGGGCATAGCGAAGCCGTAACATATTCAAGCGAATTGCCCATTCTTTCAGCCAGTTCCTTAATTTCACCTGACAAAATAGCCTCATACGCGGCGCCGCTATCAGGAAAAACGCCGCATTGATTCATATCAAAACGGGAAAAAACGGCGCGGGTGCTTGCTCCCATGCGCGGCATAACGCCCAAAAGCTGATATGAGCGCGGACATTCCAGGCTTGTAATTTCCTCGCCTATTCCCCTCACTCTGGCCAGGCCCCCGCAAAGCATAAAAGGCACGTCCGCGCCGAGCTGAGCGCCCAGACTGGCCAGCTTTCCGGCTGAAAAGGGCCGTCCGTAAAGCTCGTTGAGCCCATACAGCGCGGCGGCGGCGTCCGCGCTGCCTCCTCCCATGCCGGCGCATACCGGTATATGCTTTTGAATATCAATCCTGCAGGCCGCCCTCTCTCCCAGCTCGGAATAAAAGCGCTCGGCCGCTTTATAGGCTATATTCTTCTCGCCGTTCAGCACAAAGCGGCCGTAAGTCTGCAATTTTATGCCTTTAAAGGGCACGCGGGTTATTCTTACTCTGTCATATAAGGTTACGCTGGAGAGAAGCATATCCAAATCATGATAACCGTCCTCTCTCCTGCCCACAACTTTAAGCGTCCAGTTTATTTTGGCGTTGGCCTTTAATAAAATACTTTCCATTTTTACATTCCATATAGTTTTTACGCGTTTGCCAAACAGGCAAGCGCATATAAAATATTATACATTTTGCGTCTGGGATTGTAAAGAGTTTGCTTTTAAACAGTTTGTCTGATATAATTCATTAAAATTATGCTGAAGGGAAATTTAATTATGATAACTGCCAAATGGGTAATGGGCGATTCGGATATGCAGGACGCCCGAAAAATACGCACAAAGGTATTTATAGAGGAACAGGGCTTTTCGGCGCAGCGTGAATTTGACGACATAGATTCAATAGCTCTGCACGTTATTATATATAAAGGACCCGAGGCATGCGCAACCGGTCGGTTATACTATCGCCAGGGCTACAGAATAGGCAGAATTGCCGTATTAAAAGAAGAGCGCGGAACAGGGCTGGGAGATTTAACCGTGCGCATGCTGCTATTTAAGGCCTTTGAGCAAGAAGCGGAAGAGGTAACCGTACTTGCTCAGCTTCAAGCTCAGGGCTTCTATGAAAAGTTCGGCTTTATTTCAACCGGCGAACAGGAAGAGGATGAAGGCGTGCCTCATATTATAATGAAAGTCACTCCTCAAACCGCGCGTTTGACTGGTAAGTGTGAAAACTGTGCAAATAAGGAGGACTGCAATTTAAAAAACAATTAAATACGCTCTTGACATTTGACGAAACGTCACATATAATATGCATATGAGCTCATAAAATAGGTATTTCTATAGAAATGCTTATTTTTTTACACGCGTTTGTGACATTTCGTCACATACCCCGGGAGTACCTAACCACTTTTACATTTGAAAGGAGGAAGCTTCGCAAAAAAATATGCGAAGCCAAAAAAGTATGAATACAGATTATATTCTGCAAAAGGAATACGACAATGTGGAAAAGGTGCTTTATGAGTTTAACACGCTTCTGGACGACGTGCGGACGCTGGAGAGGGAAATTCAGGTCCTGGAACAGCAGGGCGCGCCGGCGGGATATACCGCCCGCTCGGCCGAATGCGCCCGCAGTAATTTTACCAGTCTGAACGCTCATATGCTTTGCTCCAGGCTGGAAGTGCTATTGGGGCGGCATGAAATGCTGCTTAAGGCAATAGAGGAAGTAAGCCGATTAATTTCCCCTCTTAAAGGGACCGTCAGCGGACGTATGATATATCTGCGGTATTGTCTGGATTTAACTGCAAACGAATGCTGTTCGGTGCTCAAAATTTCACGCAGGCAATTCTTCCGAATAAGGCTTAAGACGCTGGACAAGCTTATATTGAAGCTGCGCAAAACGGAGACGGGACGATTGCTGCTTTTATGCGGGCCCGAAGCGGTTATGCATAGATACCTTCAATAGTTTCCGCGCAAAAAAGCCTCGGCGTCCCCCAAAAAATAAAAAGGCGGCGCCTTAACCCAACCAGCCTGGGCCGGGCTCCCAAAATGGGAGCCCGGCCCAGGCTGGTTGGGTTAAGGAGGCTGAGGCCCAGCCCGCAGCGCGGGCTGGGCCTCAGCCTGCCCCTTTGCCCGCGCCCAACGGGCGCGGGCAAAGGGGCAGGCATAAACCATCATGCGCGCAGGGATTGGCTTAGGGGGGCGGCGCGGAGCCCGGCTGAAAGCCGGGCCGGCG
>QALW01000019.1 GCA_003150515.1 Selenomonadales bacterium
TAGACAATACAATCAGGGTATAATGCGTTTTTGCGGGAATGCCCGCCGCGTCCGCTTTGTTGCCCAGTCCTCAAAATACCCCGGTATGTTTCCGACTGTGCGCCTCGCGGCCATCGACGGGCATTCTCCGCAAAAATCTTCGACCGCAGAGGCGGGAGATTTTTCGTCTTTTCAAGGCGGCAGGACGCAGAAATACCGGAGTATTTCAAGGACGACAACGCAGTAAAACGGAAAATCTCCCCCTCTGCGGCGCATTGTACTCTGATTGTATTGTCTATTCCTTAATTAATATCAGCTCTTTGGCATAGGGCAGGGCGGCAATCCAGTTGCAGTATTCCCGCCATTCGTCCAGTTTGTGCCCTCTGCGCGCATAATACATATTTATTAGGTTCTCGTAATTCATGGTGCATGTGCGCTTCTGATTATAACTGGAGGGCAGGAGCTGGATTAAGCTGTACCATATCTGCTTGTCCTTATTCTCAATAAAATCAATTCTAAGCGCTTCCAGGCTGACTATTACCGCTTTAATTGCCTCCAGCGCCTGAGCGTTCATCTTATCCGTGCTGAAATCCTCCAGAGCAAAAGGCTTGGAATGAATTTTATGCATGGTGCTGGTGGAATTGGCCACGGTTCCCACTTTATATGTGTCAAATTCTTTCCACCAATATAAAGGCGCCGTTATATCCAGGCTTACAAATATCTGCCTTATGAATTTGCGGTGGTCGGGGCCGGCCGTGCACAGCCGGCGGGCCAGTGAAAGGTCGTTCGGCCCCAGTATGTAATTATGCTTTTCATCCCAAAAGCTGTCCGAGCGTTCCCAGCTGGACATAGGGTTGCGCGCGCCGCGCAGGGCGTTTTCCAGGTTCATAACGCAGGTGTTTTCCAGTTTAATCATATGTTTGCATCTCCCGATATTGTTTAATAGCGCTCTCTGCTTTTGCCGCGGGCGCTCAGTCTGGTTGATTCAACGCGGCGGTTATTATGTCCGCGTCCTCTCTGGAAGCGGCGAAGCTTATTCGGGCGTGTTCGGGCAGGTATTCAATAGAACTCTGCCCGGCCAGCCTGTGAATAAGAGAGATTATGTCTCCGCGCGGGTAGGGTACGTCCAAGGTAAATTGCTCTGAATTGCATTTTAAACGCTTGAGTATTTCCGCCTTAAGCGCATTTATACCCTCTCCGTTAAGCGCGCTGACGCTTATGCTGTTCTTGTAAATAGGGAGCGTCTGAGCTTTATCCGCCTTATTCAGCACCATTATTCGGGGAATTTCAGCGGCGCCTATTTCCTCAAGCACTCTTTCGCAGGCTTTAATATGTTCTTCCAGCTCCGGCTCGGAGGCGTCGCAGACGTGCAGAAGCAGTTCGCTCTGGCTGGCCTCTTCCAGGGTGGATTTAAAGGCCTCAATTAATAGATGGGGCAGCCGGCGCACAAAACCTACGGTATCTGTTATTAACGCGCTGCTTCCGTCGGGCAGCTCGCACGTCCGCGTAAGAGGGTCTAATGTGGCAAAAAGTTTATCCTCGCAAAAGGCGTCCGCCCCGGTCAGGGCGTTCAAAAGAGTGCTCTTGCCGGCGTTGGTATAGCCTATAAGAGATATAAGAGGCATGCCGCTTCTTTTTCTTTTCCTGCGCATAAGGCTTCGGCGCGAAGAAAGCTGCTCAAGTTGCTTTTCCAATTCCGCTTCTCTGCGCTTTAAATGACGGCGGTCGCTCTCCAGCTTTTTTTCGCCCGGCCCCCGCGTGCCTATGCCCCCGCCCTGCCTGGAAAGCTGGACGCCCTGCCCGGTTAATCGGGATAGCGCATATTTGCATTGGGCCAGCTCTACCTGAAGCTGTCCTTCCCCCGAACGGGCGCGCATGGCGAAAATGTCCAGGATTAAGGCGGTGCGGTCTATCACAGGCAGAGAAAAGCGCTCTTCCAGCTCGTGCTGGCGGGAGGGGGAGAGTTCCCCGTCGTATATAATAAGCTGCGCCCGGGCGGCCTGCGCCTCCAGGGCGGCCTGTTTAAGCTTGCCCTCGCCCAGCGGCTTGTTTTTCTGAACGACGCGGGCGCAGATTTCGCCCCCGGCGGTTAAAGTCAGAGCTTCCAGTTCGGCCAGGTCGCCGTGTCCAAGGAGCATAACCCGCTCCTTTTGGGGCGTGGTTTGGTAAACGCGGCTTTTTACAATGGCTCTGTCCGCTTCCATTATAGCCTGCATCCATTGTTCATGAGGGAGATTCCATGAGGGGCTGCGCATGAATTTTGGCTGCAATTCGCCCTCAATGCTCTCCAGCACGGCGGCGCTTATATAACCGGCCCTGCCGTCTTTTACGCCTATGGCGGCCATAGCGTCCAGCCGCAGGCTTTTAAGGGATTGAATATCCACTTCTGAAAGCATGTCGCTGCCCCCTGGATGAGTATGAATACAGCGGAAGCCGGATAGTCTCTGTTCGCTTCGGCGCATGCTCATATTTTCCAAGCTTACTCTGTCTCTTTCGCCTATGGAGGAAAAAATTATTTCTCCGCTGCGCGTAATATATACGCATACTTCTCTCTGCGTTTCAGAGGTGATATATGCCAGTTCGCTTATAAGCTGTTCGGAAATAAATAGGCCCGGTTCCTGTTTGAAATTCTTTAAGCCTTCTATTCGCTGCTGCACGGCCTTTTTTATGCCTTTAAATTCTTGATTGGCCATATAATTTCCTTTGCAAAATATATTGTAATTATTATAGCATATCCGAGCGCATAATTGCAATGGTATTATATTGGCTGAGACTTTGAGCAAAAAGGGAGCTTTTTAAATTGCAGGCCGGCGCGGATGAATAGGACGGGCGCTGAAAACTGTCTTTTTGAACGCCGCCCGTTTTTCCCTTCCGCTTTAAGCGCAATGCGTTCGGTATTAAAGCGTCATATAATTTTTGAATGCTAATTCTGCTTTTTGTGAATGAAATAGTTAGTTTTGTGCATGGAATGAGATATCTTATTATTGTATAATTTAATTAAACGCGGTATTCCGCAGCCTATATTGAGCAGTCTGCGGAATAAATTATATATTTTAGGAGGTAATAATCTTGAAAAAGATAACGGCTGTTTTATTGGTTTGCCTTATGGTGCTGCTGGTGGGCGGAACCTTGGCGGCTCAGCCTGATCAAAAGGCGAGCATAATGCTGGAGGGTTTTGATGATCTTACGGCTGAGGATATCAATAATCCTGCGGGCGCAGTAACAGAGCCTGACGACCATAGCTCATGGGGCCTGGGAGACGGCGTGGCGCAGTTAGTGGACGGCGACGTCCGGCAGGGCCTGGCTATGATTCCCGACTATGTTGGCGAATATGGTTCATATGTGCTGCGCTCTACATATAAGCGCACTGGCACAGAATACGGCTCGGAGGAAAGAGTGGCGGCTGTGCGGGAAGCATGGGCCAATGCGGACGGATTCCGTTTTTATGTAAAAAATATGGTGGACGATAATATCACGCTTCAGGTGCACCTCACTCTTAATGTAACCGACCTGGGAGAGGATATGGATACCGTTACTATTACCTCGTATCTGGGCACTAAGCTTTATAACATAGACGGGGAAGAGGAAGAAGTGGTCTTTGATACTCCTGACATCTGGAAAAATACTCGTATAATTATTCCCTGGGGCTTTGAGGGCTGGGTGGATATTCCTCTGACCATAGCGGGCGTGGACGGCAATTCCCGCGACGGAGAATACGGCTGGTTCTTCCCTGAAACTTATACTGATGAAAGCCAGATTGAGCAGATGCTCAACAGCGGTCAAATCAATTTTAATAATATTAAAGCGGGCATACAGCTCGATTTCAGGCTTGTTCCCTGGGCGGGCATACTGGATGAGGATAATCCGGACGAATTTAACATTATAGTTGATTCGCTCCAGCTTTATAATAACACGGACGGGGATATAACCTATCTGCCTGACGACGGCACGCCTGATCTCCCCCCCGAAACTCCTCGCCCTGAGCCGGACGATACCCCAAAAGCCACTAATGAGCCGGCGGCCAGCAAGGACGCGGAGCAGAGCGATTCGGCAACGGCTTCTGCCCAGTCTTCGGCTTCAGCTCAGCCTGGAGAAAAATCCGGAAGCAATAATATCTGGCTCATTGTTGTAATTGTGGTCGTTGTGGTGGCCGCGGTTATAGTTATAGTGGCGGTCGCGGCTAAGAAAAAGAAAAAGCCGTCTGATAATGAGTAAAGAGGGATAGTTTTATTGTTTTGATATTGCGTTAAATAACCCTGGGCTCCGTAAACGGAGCCCAGGGTTATTTTTGTTATATCTGGCTGAGTTTAAAGGGGGCGGCGCGGCGCCCGGCCTTTCAGGCCGGGCAGCAGCGGCCGCCGTCCGGGCGTTTTCAACGCCCGGACGGACCGGCCCTTTTTTCAAAAGGGCCGGTCAAACGCCGCCAAAATCCGCGCCGCCCCCCCCTATAGGCGCAACGGGCTTTTTTACCTGAACCGCTTAAAAAATAAAAGTCAAATTTCAATTTAATGTGATATAATGTTTTCATATTTATAATTCATGAGAGTATAGTGAATATCATTGAAAGGAAGATTAATATGCAACCGTCTGTTTTGGCCTTTGGAGAAATATTATTTGATGTATTTGACGGTCAGGCCTGCATAGGAGGAGCTTCGTTCAATTTTGCCGCGCATTTTTCCAGGCTGGGGGGAGAAAGCTATATGGCTTCAGCCGTAGGGGCGGACGAGATGGGCACGAGCGCCATGCGTTATGCGGACAATTATAAAATTCATAAGGATTATATCGCAGTATTGCCTGATAAAAGCACGGGTTATTGCAACGTGACTTTGGAAAACGGGCATCCATGCTATGAATTGGTGCGCAATGTAGCATACGACGCAATTCCTATGATTCCTGTAGAGCGAAGCTTTGACGCAATTTATTACGGCACGCTGGCTCAGCGGGACAGCCGTTCGGCGGAAACTCTCAGCCTTTTATTGAGGAACGTCCGTCATAAACACGCGTTTTTTGATATAAATATCAGACAGGATTTTTATACTCAGCAAATAATAGAGCTCGGTCTCAAAAATGCTACCATATTGAAATTTAGCAGAGAAGAAAGCTTTGTTTTCGGAGACTATGCCAGTCTGGAAGAGCTTTGCCGGAGGCTGCATAAAAAAGCGCCGGGCCTGAAAATTATAATAGTGACGTTGGACGCGGACGGCGCTATGATATATTCCTGCGGGAAAGACGCTTTTTATTATTCGCGTAAGCCTCAGGCCGTGGTGGTATCAACTGTGGGCGCGGGAGACAGCTTTTCAGCGGCTTTTATGTATAATTATATAAAGGGTGAATGCATAGAAAGCTGTATAGAGGCGGCTATAGCGCTCAGCGAAAGAATAGTGTCCCAAAAGGGCGCCGTATAATGCCCTTTATCAACCTGTTTTAATTTAAAACTAATGGGCAGTAAAACAGCCCCCTCGTCCGCTTTTATTGAGAACGAGGGGGCTGCTGAATTATTGAAGGATTAATATATTAATTATTCCTGGCTCTTTTTCTTTCTGGAAACTGCAACGGCGGTTACGGCAACAATTGCGGCAGCGGCTGCGGTTATTTCAACCCAGAGCTGAACGTCGCCTGTGTTACCGGAAGGATCAGTGGGCTTTTCGCCGGTGGAGGCGTCGTCGCCAAGGATTAGTTCGGCGTCAGCGGCCGTAACATCAGCGCCGTAATAGAAAATGTTGTCTATTCCCAGATCGCCGTCGTTGTAGGCGGTTCCGTCATCGCTGGGCATCCAGCCAAAGCCGGTTATAACGGCGTCCTCGGGCAGAGCGTCGTCAGGGCCTCCCCATACCAACTGAAGGCTGGTAAGAGGAATAAAGACATGTCCTTCAAATCCGGCGGGGATGGTAATATCTGAATGCACAACAAGCGTAGAATCATAAGGATGCGTCTTTTCCGGGGCGGTCTTAATGGTTTTATTTCCGTCCTTATCTACAAGGGCGTATTCCTTATTGGAACCAATGGCATAGGAACCGTTATTAAGATTGCAGGCAGCATCGGTGGATAATACCATTGAAAGAAGCAGCTCTTTGCCGGTGTTGTTCTGCGCATAGAAGCCAAAGCCGTCGGCTTCGGTCACGCCTGTGAGCTTATCGGTTACAAAGCCGAGCCAGGCCGCGCCGCGGGAGGTTGAGTTTAAATAAACAACTCCCTCATATGTATCTATCCACGGGCTCTTCAGGCCTAAAGGATCGCTATCGTTAGCGGTGCCCACGAACAGGCTGGAAACATCACCTTCGTCCATTTTTACAGCTACGTTTACGTTGAGATTCTCATCGTCAAAGGGAGTAGTAACAGCAGCCAATGACATGGTGCACATAGCCAGTGCCAGCATTAATGCCAGCATGATAACGGCGGTTTTTTTCATGAAATATTCCTCCATTCTTATATTTTGATATTAATCACTTAGTATTTTACACCACAGGGCCTGAATTAGTCAATACCATATTTAATTAAAAATTTAAAATTAGCTCTTGATAATTGAGAAATAAAATTGTATAATTAATTTACCATTAATCAAAGGGGATGAAAATAATGAGCAAACAGGTATTTATGATATGCAATGCGCATTTGGATCCGGTATGGCAGTGGGAATGGGAAGAGGGCGCGGCCGAGGCCATTTCGACGTTTAGAGTGGCTGCGGATTTCTGCGAGGAATACGAGGGCTTTATTTTTAATCATAACGAGGCTTTGTTATATAGGTGGGTGGAGGAATATGAGCCCGAGCTGTTTGAACGCATAAAGGCGCTGGTTAAAAAGGGACGCTGGCATATAATGGGCGGATGGTATTTGCAGTCTGACTGCAATATACCGTCGGGCGAAAGCTTTGTGCGTCAGATTCTTGAGGGACACAAATATTTTATGGAGAAATTCGGAGTGGTTCCCAAAATTGCCAATAGCTTTGACGCCTTCGGACATAGCCGCGGTTTAGTTCAAATATTGGCTAAAAGCGGATATAAGGGATATCTTTTCTGCCGGCCGTCGGGCGAAGTGCGCAATCTGCCCGGAGACCGTTTTATCTGGAAGGGGTTTGACGGCTCGGCAATTATGGCTCAGCGCATGCCCATGATGTACGCTTCGGGCCTTGGCGGCGCTGTGGATAAGGTCAAAGGCACTATGGGCTGCTATCCGGACAGCGAGCTTATACCCTGCTTGTGGGGTATGGGTGATCATGGCGGCGGGCCCTCGCGGATTGATATAGAATCGCTCAACAAATTCGCCGGCGAAATGGCTTCCCAGGCGGAGATAAAGCATTCTACTCCTGAGGAATTTTTTGAGCAGGTGGAAAAGAGCGGGGAGGAGCTGCCTGAATTTGCGGATGAATTAAATCCCTGGGCCGTGGGCTGTTATACAAGTCAGATCAGATTAAAGCAGAAATACCGCGCCGTTGAAAATCAATTATATATGGCGGAGCGTATGTGTTCTGCCGCTCAGCTTGCCGGGAGAATGAAAGTCCCCAAGGAGGCTTTGGGAGAGGTGCAGCGGGATATGCTTATGTGCCAGTTCCATGATATTCTGGCGGGCACATCTATCCAGCCGGGCGAGCAGGGCGCCATACGCACTCTGGATCACGGTTTGGAAATTCTCTCCAAGCTTCGGGCGCGGGCATTTTTCGCGCTGGCGGCTGGGGAACGCAAGGCGCAGGCTGATGAAATACCTATTTTAATCTATAATCCTCATCCATATAAAATAGAGGGGGATTTTGAATGCGAAATGATGCTCTGGGGAGCTAATTTTGACCAGGTATTCTCCATGCCGCAGGTATATAAGGAGGGCGCTATTCTTCCTACGCAGTTTGAAAAGGAGCACAGCAATCTGAGCCTGGATTGGCGCAAGAAGGTGGTGTTCCACGCCGTGCTGGAGCCTATGAGCATGAACAGGTTTGACTGCAAATATAATAAATTGGAGCGCAAGCCGGTTATTGTCCCGCAGGAGGACAGCTCCCATATATATCTTGAGGGCGGGAATGTTCAGCTGAGTATTGATAAAAATACTGGCTATATTGACAGCTGGATGCAAAACGGACGTCAATATCTTGAACAGCCCATTTCATTGAATGTTATTGCAGACAGCGCCGACCCGTGGGAGATGACGGTTAACTATATAAATACTGTGATTGGTAATTTTGCATTGCTTTCGCCTGCGGAATGCGCTGAGGCTTCAGGCGTTAAAAAGCCGCTCTGCGCGGTGCGCGTAATAGAGGACGGCTCTGTGCGCACTGTTGTGGAGGCGGCTCTGGGCTATAACCGTTCCCGTGCATTTATCCATTATATAATGTCCAAGGATACCGGAGAAGTAAAAATCAAGGTGCGCTTATATTGGGAAGAATTGCAGAAGATGGTTAAACTGCATATACCGGCGGCGTTTAAGGACGCGCGCTGTCTGGGCCAGGTTGCCTATGGAGTGCAGGAACTGCCCGTTGACGGCAGAGAGAACGTATCTCAGAAATATATAATGCTCAAGGGAGCAGACGGCGCTTTGGCTGTAATAAATGACGGAATATACGGCTCCTGCGTTAATAACGGCGCTTTGGAACTGTCTCTGCTTCGTTCGGCGGCGTATTGCGCCCATCCCATATTTGACCGTCCGCTTGTGCCTCAGGACAGATATATGCCTCATATGGATTTGGGAGAAACTGTGTTTGAGTTTGCGGTTAAATTCGGAGAGCCGGAGGAAGTGGAAAAAGCTGTTCCCCGTATGGCGGATGTTTTTAACGAACGGCCGTATGCTTTGGCGTTTTTCCCGTCTGGAGCCGAGAAAGAGAAGGCGGATTGCCCGCTGATATGCACGGGAGACGAGGTGCAGATTTCAGTATTTAAGCCGGCTGAGGATAACAGGGGATATATAGTCAGAATGTTTAATCCGTTTGAGAGGCCGGCTGAGGCGATTCTGGCCGGGGGCTTATTGCAGAATGAGCTGACTGTAAGCTTTACTCCTTATGAAATTAAGACATATCGGTTTTATGACGGAAAAGCGGAGGAAACTGATATAACTGAAAAACCGCTGGGCTGAAAAGCGGAACGGCGGAACGAATAAATACAGTTGGAGGACAGCCGGGGAAGGAGCGGCGCGGTATTGGGGCGGCTCTTGGGCAGGCGAAGCCTGCCCTGGCCGCGCTGAAAGCGCGGCCAGGCGGCCGTGCCGGCCGCCAAGAGCCGCCACAATAGAGCGGCAGTGCTGGTTTGTGAACGCGAAGCGTTTACAAACCAGCACTGCCGCTGCTGCCCGGCCTTAAAGGCCGGGCGCCGCGCCGCCCTTTAAGGATTCTTCCCGGTTTTATAGATTCAAGCAAGGTTGAATTTACTGTGTCCGGCGCCCTTTAGGGCGCCGGACACAGGCTCAAGGCCCGGCTTTGGAAAGCAAAGCTTTCCAAAGCCGGGCCTTGAGCGTCCCCACCCCCTGCCCCCGCCCGCCTCCCAATCCAGCATCTAAGCTGCTTTTTATATATTAGAAAATTAATGCTGGATATTATAGAGAAAATATTGTATAATGTCTAGCGTATGAATATTTTAATGCTGCATACGCTCAATAAAAGTACAAGGGCTGAATTGGAATGATAAACTGGTATCCGGGCCATATGGCGTCAGCCAGGCGAATGCTGGAGGACAATCTAAAGATAATTGACGCCGCGTTGGTAATGCTGGACGCGCGGCTGCCCTATTCCAGCCGCAATCCGGATTTGGACAGGCTGCTTAAAAATAAGAAGCAGATTTATATAATGAATAAAGCAGATTTGGCCGATCCGGATAAGACAAAGCTCTGGCTGTCATATTTCCGCGCCCGCGGCTGCGAGGCGGCCCAGATGTGCGCCCGATCGGGCAGCCGCAGGGAACTGCTGGATATGATTAACCGCATTCTGCGTCCTGAGGTTGAACGTTTCAGGCAGAAAGGCATTAATAAAACAATAAGGCTTTTGGTCTGCGGCATACCCAATTCGGGCAAATCCACCCTTATAAATATGCTGGCGGGCCAGGCGCGCGCAAAAACGGGGGACAAGCCCGGAGTGACAAGAGGCAAGCAGTGGATAAGAGTGGGAGATTATATGGAGCTTTTGGATTGCCCCGGCTTGCTCTGGCCCCGCCTGGACGACCAGCAAAGCGCTCTGCGCCTGGCCTATACCGGAGCTATCAATGACGATACGCTGGATAAAGAGGAACTGGCCGTCAGCCTGGTGGGAGATCTGGCTGCGCTTTATCCCCAGCTTATTGTCCAGCGCTACGGAGTGCCTGCGGAATTGCCGCCCGATGAAGCATTTGACGCTATATGCATCAAAAGGGGATTTGTTCTTAAAGGCGGCCGTCCCGACCGTCTCAGAGGCGCGCAGACCATTATAAACGAGCTGCGGAGCGGCCGGATAGGCCGCGTTACGCTGGAACAGCCCCAAAATACGGAGGAGCATCTTGACTAATCAACAAAAATCCGAGCTGGCTCTCAAGCGGCTTGAATTTGATAAGAATTTTCTGGAGCATGGCTGTAAATGTCTTGCGGGCACGGACGAGGCGGGAAGAGGGCCGCTGGCCGGCCCGGTTGTAGCCGCCTGCGTCGTATTGGATTATTCTAATCCCCCTCTGGAGGCAAATGATTCAAAAAAACTGTCTTCTCTTAAACGGGAGGCTTTGTTTGAAAAAATTATGTCCGAAGCAAGATATGTCGGAATAGGCGAGTGCAGCGAAAAGGAGATAGATGAAATTAATATTCTCCGAGCCTCCATGCTGGCCATGCGCAGGGCAGTGGAAAATTCCAAAGCCCCCGTGACCATGCTTCTGGCGGACGGCAACGTCCTGCCGGGCGCTTTGGCCGCCCAAAATGAGCGGGCCGTGGTGGGCGGAGATTCGCTTAGCCTGTGCGTCGCGGCCGCTTCAATAATAGCTAAGGTTACACGGGATAGAATTATGCTGGAATATGCTGAAAAATATCCTCAGTACGGCTTTGAAAAACATAAAGGCTACGGTACGGTTCAGCATAGGGCAATGCTGGAAAAATACGGCCCGTGTCCTATACATCGTCTGTCTTTTTTAACGCCAAAGCGTAAGAGCGAGGGGCTGAGAGGACGGGGCAATCTGGCTGAAGAGACGGCCTGCGGATATCTGGAGGCGGAGGGCTATAAAATATTGGCCAGAAATTATTCGGCGCCCGGCGGAGAAATTGATATAGTGGCCCAAGCGGACGGCATAATTGTATTCGCCGAGGTGAAATACCGCTCCAGCGGCGTTGCGGGCACGGGCGCAGAGAGCGTTACGTTCCGTAAGCAGGCCTGCCTGAAAAGGGCGGCCGAAGCTTATCTGGCCCAAAATAACATAACGGCTCCCGCGCGCTTTGACGTCCTGGAATTATCCGGTTCCCTTGCTTTTTGTAATTTCCGTCATATAAAAAACGCTTTTGAATAAAAACGGTAGGTGCTTTATGAAGAAAAAAACTAAGAAAATCATCCTTATAACGGCCGGCGTGTTAATTCTGGTCATTGCTGCGGCGCTGGTGATTTCTTCCTTTGTCGGCTTCCAGCCCAAGGGAGTGAATTTAATTAAAAACGGCGGCTTTGAGGAAGCGCAGAACGGCCTGCCCCTTGAATGGTATACCGAATCATATCTGGCGGGCGTGGATTTTTCTGTGCAGCCGGACGGCGCGGAAGGGAACTGCGCCCGAATAATAAGCAATACGTATAACGACGCCCGGTTCGTCCAAAAAGTCGCGGTCAATCCCAACGCCGTCTACCGTCTGAGCGCCTGGGTTAAGACGGAGAATGTTTCGGCGAAGTCGGGCGTGGATGAAAATAAAGGCTGCGCTAACATTTCGGTTATGGAGATGTTTAATATCAGCCAGACCGTTTCGGGTGACAGCGACTGGACGCGTATAGATTTTTACGGCCAGACGGGAGCGGGCCAGAGAAGCATTCTGGTGGCTATGCGGCTGGGCTTTTACAGCGGAGATTCCAAAGGCACGGCCTATTTTGATAATGTTGAACTGGTGCAGGTTGATTCCGTTCCTGAGGGAATAGTGCCCGTAAGCTGGAATAAAACCCTGAACGGCGGGGATACGCGCCCTTCGGGCGACGTTCAGGCAATAGAGGGCAAATCCATGGGCTTGGGCCTGCTGTTTATATTGGCTGTAATTTTAATATTTGCCTTTGGCTATCGCATGAATAACAACCTTTTCCGGGAGAAATGGTGGCTTGCCGTTATATTGCTGGCCGGTTTGCTTATCAGAATTTATAAAGCGGCTACCGTGCGCGGCTTCTGCGCGGATATAAACTGTTTTTCAAGCTGGGCGGGCACAATGGCCTCAGATCCGCTTAATCTCTATAACACTCATTGCGATTATCCTCCGTTATATATGATTTTCCTGGGAGTTATAGGCACGCTCGCCAAATGGCTTAATCTGCCTCTGGGCACGCTGGACAGCCCCATGGGCATGGTGTTATTAAAGAGCATCCCCATAGCCTGCGATTTATTGCTGGGCTGGTTTATATATAAAGTCGCTTCAAAAAAATTGGGCGTACGCGCGGGCGCCTGCCTGACGGCCGTATATGTCCTCAATCCCGCCGTTATAATCAACAGCGCAAGCTGGGGCCAGGTGGATTCTGTGCTCCTCCTCTTTATTGTGCTGGCCATATATTATTTTATCAAGCGCAGATACGCCCTGGGCGTGTTCAGCTATCTGGCCGGGCTGCTTATTAAGCCTCAG
Source organism: Selenomonadales bacterium (assembly GCA_003150515.1). Taxonomy (GTDB): domain Bacteria; phylum Bacillota; class Clostridia; order Christensenellales; family QALW01; genus Neochristensenella. Next base: position 12,703 of record QALW01000019.1, read on the forward strand.
GCGCTCATATTCGCGCCCATCATGCTTTTCGGGGCAATCAAGGGCATGCTCGAATGCGCGCAGGATTTTAAAATTGCTGAGAAAAGAGATTCGGCTAAAAAGCGCGTGCTGGCCTTTGCGGGCTCTATGATAGGCTCGGTGGCAATCTTCTTCTTTTTAAGCTGGCTGTTTAAGCCCAGCGGAGAGAATGCGCTCTGGCTGTTCAAACATTATTTCAGCACCATGGGGCAGTATCCCTGGGGCACGCTCTCGGCCTTTGATTTCTTCGGGCTTATAGGCGGCCAATGGGTGGCCATGGATGAAGGCTCGTTCCTGGGCATAAGCTATAACGTCCTTAATATGGTGATGATGGCCCTGGCTATAATTATTCCTGTGGTTTTGTATTGGGTTAAGCGCGTCCGCGTTAAAAACGGCAAAGCCGTATATAAATTAGAGCCCAAGAACAGGGCCATGTTCCTGGCTGCGGCGGTTATAGCCGCGTCTGTAGCCACTCTGCCCGCTATGGTGCATGAAAGATATATGTTCCCCGTGCTGGGGCTGCTTCTTATGGCCTTTGTGGTTTATAAGGACAGGCGGCTTATATACGCCTATGCCGGCATTTCGGGAATACACTATATAAACGTTGCTTTGGTGCTTTATGCTTACGGCGGCAAGGCTTATACGGGCAATGAAAGCCAAAGCTATATGCCGGCGGATTATCCCTTTATGATAATCGGCTCGTTAATTATGTGCCTGCTGTTTATATATCTTGTCTACGTCGCCTTTTCCATCAGAAACGGCAGAATAAAAGAATTCCAGCTTATAGCCTCTTCTGGAGGGGAGGACGGCTTTGAGCCCGTTATATTAAGAGATGAAAGCCTGGAAAAGGAACATCTTGAAAGCCTGAGATTGCAGGAGGAGCCGCTGGATATGAAAGAAGAAAACGTTTCCCTGTCCGCTTCAATGCGCCCGGAGGAAACTCTTAACGCTCCCTGTCCTAATTGCGCGCAGGAAGAGGAAAATTTCAAAGCAGAGCAGGCGGAGGGCCCGGAAACGGTTGAGGCGGACGGCCTGGAAGCAGGCGTTGAAGAGGACGGCCAAACGCCTGATAAAAGCGAAGCTCCGGATATTGAAAAAGCGCCGCAAAGCGTTCCGGGCAGCGAAAAAGCGCCGCAAAGCGCTTCGGGCAGCGAAGAAGAGTCTCCCAAAGCGCCCGACGGCACGCCTTTGGTGCGCACGGCTCAATCTCTTTCCGAATTAAAGGTGATTTGCACGCTTGAATCCAAGCGCCGCCATGATTTTAATAAAGCGCATAAAAAGCGGCTGCTTGATCTAAAGGATATTCTTATAATGGCGGTTGTCACCATTATCTATTCAGTTGTGGCCTTTATTAATTTAGGCTCTACTGAATACACTCCTTCTTCTTATTGGGAAAGCCAGAGCCCGGGCGAGGAGGCGGTAATAGATTTCGGCGCGGTGTATGATATAGAGCGAATCTATTTAAATCTCAACGTGCAGGAAGTTGCGACCGACTATTATATGTATCTCTATTATTCGGAGGATGGGCAAAGCTGGAAGAGCCTGGACACTCTGAAATTCAACAGCTTTAAGCTTTTCGTTTGGAATCAGCCGGGCGAATTAAACGGCAGGAATTCAATCAGCGTGCGGGCCCGGTATTTTAAAATCGTGTCGGACAGCGTGAATAAGGGAATGCGGGTAAATGAAATTGTGTTCTATCAGGACGCGCAGGAGGATATTCTCGTGCCCGTTCAGAGCGTGCAGGGATCCGCGGGCGAGCATGGCGCGGCCTGTCTTGCGGACGAGCAGGACACAGCCGCTGTGCGCACCTACATGTCCTGCATGTATTTTGATGAGATTTATCACGCGCGCACGGCCTATGAACATTTAAACAGCTGGAACGTATATGAATGGACGCATCCGCCTCTGGGCAAGGTTATCATGTCCATGGGCATAAGCGCTTTCGGCATGAATCCCTTCGGATGGCGTTTCTGCGGAACAATAGCGGGTATTTTAATGCTTCCGGCCATGTATATCTTCGGCAAGCTGCTGTTCAAAAAGCGCGTCTGGGCTTCTGCGCTCATGCTGCTTATGACGCTGGACGGCATGCATTATGTGCAGACCAGAATCGCCACTATTGATTCCTATTCGGTGCTGTTTATAATATTAATGTTTTTATGCATGTATAAATATTACACCATGAGCTTTTATGAGGATAAGCTATGGAAGACATTCATTCCTCTGGGGCTTTCGGGCATATTCTTCGGGCTGGGCGCGGCCACAAAATGGATATGCCTGTATGCCGGCGCCGGGCTGGCGGTAATTTTCTTTATCAGCCTGGGACGCCGCATAATGGAATATATGCGCGCTCTGGACGCGGTTAAGCATCCTGAAAAATACAGCGCCGCCGAAATGCAGTATCTCAGGCATATAAGCCGGAGCTGCCTGCGCAATGTAATTCTGACGCTGCTGTTCTGCGTGCTCTTCTTTATAATAATTCCCGTTATAATATATTGCCTGAGCTATATTCCCTATTTTGATACTCCTGAAAATCTGGGCAAAAAATGGTACGACGTTATCTGGCAGAATCAGGAGGCCATGTTTAATTATCATTCGGGGCTTTCGGACAGTCACGGTTTCCGTTCGCCCTGGTATGAATGGCCGGTAATGGCAAGGCCCATGTGGTTCTATGACGGAGTGGACGCTGCGCCTGCCGGCATGATGGAATGCATCTCCTGCTGCGGCAATCCGCTGATATGGTGGGCCGGGCTGGTCTGCACGGTTATCAGCATTATAATGCTGATTAAAAAAGCCATGAAGAGATATCAGGTGAATTCTCCCCAGATGCTTCTGAGGCGGAACAGGGAAATCCAGATGCTGCTCTTTATAACTCTGGGCCTGGCGGCCAATTATCTGGCCTGGGTATTCGTGCCCCGCTCCACCTTTATCTATCATTATTTTGCCTCTCTGCCCTTTATAATGATGTTTACGGTATACGTCTTTAAAAAGCTCTATGAGAGCGCTTCGGGCAGGCTCAAGAGGCGGGTGGCGGCAGGAATAATAGCGTTCTTTGCTTTTGCGCTGGTGCTGTTCGCCATGTTCTATCCCATTTATACGGGCACTTTAGTGTCCCGCTGGTATGTGGATAATTTCCTGGTCTGGCTGCCCTCCTGGACGTTCCATGGCTGATAAAGGTGGTATAAAGAATTGAAGAAATTAATAAGCGGCATAAGAGCCCGGCTTTTAAATAAGCTGGGAGAAAATAAATATAGAGCGTTAATGCAGTTCGTGCGCTTCTGCCTGGTGGGAGCGCTGAACACTCTGGTGGATTACGGCGTGTTTGTGCTCTCATATAACGTAATTTTCGGGCGGAATGACAGCCTGGATTTTATAGCGGTGGGCCTGGGCTGGTGCGCGGGTGTGGTCTGCTCCTTTATATGCAATTCGCGCTGGACTTTTGAGCAGAAAAAATGGTCGGGCAAAAAGGTGGTTTTATTTCTTATTCTGAATGCGCTGCTGTACGGGCTGACCTGGCTCAGCCTGCGTTTGCTGGGCTCGGCGGGCATTGTGGAGGAATTGGCTAAATTAATCACTTTGCCCTTTACTACCATTCTCAACTTTCTGGGCAATAAGTTTGTTATATTCCGGGACGCCGGGAAGCAGGCGAGCGGGCGGGAATAATATAATCGCGCGCCGCCGGCATGGCCGGGGGAAGCTGCTTGGCGGGGCGCGTTCCGCTTTAACGGGGGATAATTAAATTTACGGCGCGCTCTTTATTGCCCGGCTCCTCCTTTTTAAAAGGGGGAGCCGGGCAGGGGCGGGGCGAGCCTGCGCTGCTGAAAAAGGGTTATCTATGTGAAAAGGAGGAGGGTATGCTTTCAAAGGTAAGAAGCTTTGCGCTCTGCGGCCTGGAAGGGCGCGAAGTGCAGGTGGAAATAGATATCGGAGGAGGGCTGCCCGCCCTGGAGACGGTGGGCCTGCCTGACGCCGCCGTAAAAGAATCAAAGGAGCGGGTGCGCGCCGCTGTCAGAAACAGCGGCTTCGAGCTTCCGCCCGGACGCATAACGGTCAATCTTGCGCCCGCCGATCTCCGCAAGGAGGGGACTTTATACGATTTGCCCATAGCCGTAGGAATACTCTATTCCAGCGGCCAGCTTAAATTTATGCCTCAGGACATTATAATTATAGGCGAATTATCCTTAAGCGGAGATATACGGCCTGTCCACGGCGTTATGCCCATATTGCTGTCTGCGCGTGAGCAGGGCTTTAAAAAAGCCGTCGTTCCCGCAGGCAATCAGGCTGAGGCGCGCTTTATAACGGATATGGAAATATATGCTCCCGAGACGCTCGGCCAGCTTGCAGGCTTTTTTGACGGAGCGCTTAAATTGGAGCCGGTGGCAAATGAAGCATGGGACGCCCTCAAAAGAACGCGGCCGGAGGCGGAGGATTTCAGCCGCGTTAAAGGCCAGGCTATGGCCAAGCGCGCTATGGAAATAGCCGCTGCCGGGGGCCATAATATACTTTTATTAGGGCCTCCCGGCTCGGGCAAGACCATGCTGGCCAGAGCCCTGCCCTCTATCCTGCCCGATTTATCCTTTGAGGAGGCTCTGGAGGTAACTAAAATACATTCGGCCGCCGGAGTGCTGGATTGCTCCAAGGGCATTATAACCGAACGTCCTTTCAGAGCTCCTCATCATACGGCCAGCGCTCCCGCGCTTACGGGGGGCGGCCCTAAGGCCAGGCCGGGCGAGGCTTCTTTGGCGCATAACGGAGTGCTGTTTTTAGACGAATTGCCCGAATGCTCCCGCGCGGCGCTGGAGGCGTTGAGGCAGCCGCTGGAGGACGGCTTTATTACCGTTTCCCGCGTATCGGGCACAGTCGGCTATCCCGCCCGGTTTATGCTGGTAGCTGCTATGAATCCCTGCCCCTGCGGCAATTTCGGTTCGCGGGTTAAAGAATGCCATTGCACTCCTTCTCAGATAAACCGTTATCTTTCAAGAATAAGCGGCCCTCTGCTGGATAGAATTGATATACAGATAGAGGTGGAGGAAGTGACATATTCGCAGTTCAGGCAGGAGCATGCGGAGGAGGCTTCGGCAAGCATAAAGGAACGGGTATGCGCCGCTCGGGAAATACAGTCCCGGCGCTTTGAAAAAAGCGGATGCCATGCTAATTCGCATATGAATAACGCTCAGATGAACAAATTCTGCGTTTTATCTCCGCAGGCTGAAAAGCTTCTGAAAAATGCATTCAACACTCTTAAATTAAGCGCGCGCGCTTATACGCGGGTATTGAAGCTGGCGCGGAGCATCGCGGATTTGGGCGGCAGCGAGCGTATAGAGGATATACATGTAGCTGAAGCCGTTCAATATAGGAATCTGGACAGAAAATATTGGCAGAACGGCGCGCAATAGCGGCGGAATTTTTAGAATATCTCCTAATCGGCCCTTTGACGGACGCATCCGTTGAAAGAGCCGATTTTTTATGCGCGCAGAAGCGTCTGTTATTTAAAACCGGCTTTGGCAAACATCTTCCTTGTCTTTTTCTTAAATTTTTTCTCTTGATTTTTGCAGCGCAGTATGATATCTTTTTAAATATATAATAAAGAGGGCTTCTTTTCTAAAATGAACGCATGCCGGGCCAAACGTCCGCGCGCGGCTTGAAGTCCGGAGGGTTTATGCATTATAATGAGGACGCGCTGCTGTATCTTGCTCTTGCTTCGGCGCCGGGCATGAATTGCGAGCGCTATGCCAGGCTGCTGGAAGATTATGATTCTCCGCAGGAAATATGGGATAATATAAGCCTGGGCAATCCCGATATAGCTTATCTTGGCCAGGAGCTGGTTTCCTATCTTGCTTCGCATAGGAATATCCGGCATATAAACGAATACGTTATGCAATTGGAGGAAAAGGGCGTTTCGGCTGTATGCCGCGGCACTCCCGATTATCCCGAAGCGCTGGTTAATATTCAGAATCCTCCGCCCGTCCTATATTATAAAGGAGATTTTTCTCTGGCTGCTTCTGAATATTCCATTGGAGTGGTGGGCTCCCGCAGATGCACTTATTACGGCAAAAGCACGGCCGCACGCTTTTCGCGCGAGCTGGCTAAACACGGGCTGCCCATTATATCGGGCTTAGCCAGAGGAATAGACACTCAGGCGCATAAGGGCGCTTTGGGCGGAGGGGGAAAGACCATAGCCGTTTTAGGTTGCGGGCTGGATATAATTTATCCTCCTGAAAATAAGGCTTTATATGAGGAAATTGCTGAGCGCGGGCTGATGCTCAGCGAATTTCCTTTGGGCACGCCTCCTATTCCATCCAATTTTCCCCGCCGCAACCGCATAATAAGCGCGCTTTCCAGAGTGCTGCTGGTTGTGGAGGCGGCCCTTAAAAGCGGCGCGCTGATAACGGCTAACTGTGCAATAGATCAGGGCCGGGATGTGTTCTTTATTCCGGGCAATATAGATTCTCCCGCTTCTGCGGGCACGAATATGATGATAAAAGAAGGATTGCCCGCCGCGCTGGGCCCGGAAGATATTTTGGAGCATTTGGGCATTCGCCCGGAGGAAGAGAAGGAAGAGAAAATTGATTTGGACGAAAGAGAGCTGCGCATAGCGTCCTTGCTTTTAGAAAAGGATATGAGCATAGACGAGCTATGCGGAGGCACCCTTTTAAGCGCGGCCGAGCTGGGCAGTCTTTTGACAATGCTTGAAATGCGTGGTATAGTAACACAGTTGCCGGGAAAGCTTTATACGCTGAATAATAAGAAGCAGATTTTCGGAGGAAACTAAATGTATAATCTATTGATTGTGGAATCTCCCACAAAATGCCGCACTATCGGTAAATTTTTAGGCAAGGATTATAAGGTGCTTGCAAGCGGCGGCCATATTGTGGATCTTCCTAAAAGCAAAATAGGCGTGGACGTCCAGCATTCTTTTGCGCCCGAATATAAGACTATGGCGGGCAAAAAAGAAATAGTGGACGAGATAAAAAAAGCCGCCAAGAACGCGCAGAAAATATTTCTGGCGACCGACCCGGATAGAGAAGGGGAAGCCATCTCATGGCATATAGCCCATCTTTTGAATATTGACGAACGGGATGAATGCCGCGTAGTCTTTAATGAAATAACCTCTCAGGCAGTTCGGGAGGGAATTAAGCATCCCCGCCCAATAGACCGGAATCTGGTGGACGCGCAGCAGGCGCGCAGAGTGCTGGACAGGCTGGTGGGATATGAAATAAGCCCCGTGCTTTGGCGCAAGGTTAAGACCGGTCTTTCTGCGGGAAGAGTGCAGTCTCCGGCCGTTAAGCTTATAGTGGAGCGTCAGCGAGCCATAGACAGCTTTGTGCCTGAGGAATACTGGCTGCTGGGCGTAGTTTTAATGAAGGAGCGCAAAAAGTTTACGGCTTCTTTTTACGGCACGGCCGAGGGGAAATTAGAGCTTAAAACAAAAGAACAGACCGAGCAAATCATTTCCAGCCTGGAGGGCGCGGAATATGTTGTAACCAAATATAAAGAGGGCAAGAAGAAGCAGCATGCGCCTTCCCCCTTTACTACCAGCCTGCTTCAGCAGGAAGCTTCGCGCAAACTGGGTTTTTCAGCCAAGCGCACCATGTCGGTGGCGCAAAGTCTTTATGAAGGTATTGAGATTAACGGAGAGGGCGTCGGACTTATTACTTATATCCGTACCGATTCCTTAAGAATAGCCGCTGAAGCGATAACTGAAGTGCGGGAATATATAGGAGGAAAATACGGCGCTGAATATCTGCCTGCGTCTCCTAATTTCTATAAATCCAAAAAGAATATCCAGGACGCGCATGAATCTATACGTCCTACGTCTCTTTCACGGGAGCCTGAAAGCGTCCGAACTTTTTTATCGGCAGACCAGTTTAAATTGTATAAGTTAATTTTTGAACGGTTTGTCGCCTGTCAGATGTCCGAGGCGGTTTATAAGACTAAATCAGCCGATATAGCCGCAGGGAAATATATTTTCCGCGCTACTGCTTCAGAGCGGGTGTTCGACGGCTTTATGAGCGTTTATATTGAGGGCAAGGATAATGAAGAGGCCAAGGAGAAGAAGCAGACGCTGCCTCCCCTGGCGGAGGGGGATAAGCCCTCTTTTATAGAATTTAAATACGACCAGCATTTTACTGAGCCCCCGCCGTATTATACCGAGGCTTCTCTTGTTAAAGAATTGGAGGAGCAGGGCATAGGCCGCCCAAGCACATACGCGCCTATAATCTCTACAATAATAGAGCGCCAGTATGTTGAGAGAGTTCAAAAAAAGCTTGTTCCTACCGCTTTGGGAATATGCGTGAACGATTTTATGACTAAAAGCTTCCCTGATATAGTGGACGTGCATTTTACCGCTGTTCTGGAAACCAAACTGGATAAGGTGGAGGAAGGGGATAAAAATTGGGTTGACGTTATGAAGGAGTTTTATACTCCCTTTGAAAAGAGCGTTGAGCAGGCGGGCAATTCTGAAAGAGTGAAAGTGCCCGTGGAGGAAACGGATATTAAATGTGAAAAATGCGGCAGGAATATGGTTATCCGCTCTTCGAGATTTGGAAAATTTTTAGCTTGCCCGGGCTATCCGGAATGTAAAAATACCAAGCCGCTTCCCGAGGACGAAGTATCAGTGCCCTGCCCCAAATGCGGCGGCAAGCTGGTTAAAAAGACTTCAAAAAAGAGCTTTAAGAAATTTTATGGATGCGAGAACTATCCCGACTGCGATTTTGCAGCTCCGGGCTTGCCCACTGGCGAAAAATGCCCTGAATGCGGAGGAATTTTGGTGAGCGGCTTTAAGGGAAGGGCTTTTTGCATAAATCCCGACTGCCCTACGCGATTAAAAAAGCAGGCTGAGGAGCAGGAAAAAACAGAGAAGAAGACGGCGGGGAAAAAGACCAAGAGCTAAGCGCTTTGACATTAAAATACTGCCCGGCCTGACGGCCGGGCTGCAGCGGCATAAAGGCTGTAAGGAATGCTTAAGCATTCCTTACAGCCTTTATGCCGCTATATGGGGGGCGTTTGCGGCCTTGCGGCCGCTCCCCGGCCGGTTTTACCGGCCGGGGGCAGGCTTAGACGCCTGCCAAACGCCCCAAGGAGCGGCGTCCGCCGCTGATTTTCGCTATAATGGCCGGTATTACCGGCCATTATAGCGAAAATCAATATTATTATTCATTTGCCTGCTGGGCATTCTGAGCATTCTGCATTTTAAGCCGCCGAAATTCTTTTTTGAATTTCAGCATAACGATAACGGCCAGCACGCCGGCCAGCACGGCGGTTACGGCCGAATTCAGCCAGAGCCCGGTAAGCTTGAAGGGCCATAAAGCAAGAAGCAGGATTACCGGGAATATAAGAGCGGTAGAAACTGAAATTATGGAGGCGGGCAGCGGCTTATCCACGGCTATCATAAAGCTTTGAGTGGCGAATGAGAACCAGCGCGTTATATATGTCAGACTGAATAGCTGCAGGGCCGCGGCGGCAGTAGTTAAAAAGCTTTGATCCAGCTCCTGAATAAATAACGAGCATAATTGCGCCGGAAAAGCAAGCATTATGGCGGCTGCCAGGACGGAAACAACGGCGCTGGCCGTAAAGCAGCATTTTTCTATCGCTTTGACTCGCCCGTAATTGCCCGCGCCCCAGTTATAGCCTACCGCCGGCTGCAAGGAATCGCATACCCCGTATAAGATGGGCTGGACAATCTCTCCAAGATACATCAGTATTCCGTATATGGAAACAGCGGGCTCTCCGCCCATGCGTAAAAGCACGGCGTTCATAAGAATGGCGGTAATGCGCCCGGCGATATTATTCAGGAAATTTGGGCTTCCGCAGGTAATAATCTGCTTTACCAGCCCAAAAGTAAATTTAGGCCTGCAAAAACGAAGCTGCAGTTTTTTTCTTAAAAACGGATAAAGGGCCAGCAAAGCGCATAAAAGCATTCCTGTGCATGTAGCCAGAGCCGCGCCCCAGATTCCCCATTTAAATATAAATAAAAAGGTGAATTCCAAGGCTGCGCCTATTACTGCCATGAGTATATTAAGCGCAAGGCTGCGCTTTATTTTTCCGCATATGCGCAGATAGTTGTCCATAGCGAAAACTATGGTTGTAACAGGCGAGCAAATTGCGTATACTCGCATATATTGCACCGCCATATCGGCCAATTCGCCCTCAGCGCCCAGCATGCCTATAAGAGCGGGCGCCGCAGCGTAAAGCGCGCCCCCTACAAGCGCGCCGGCCAATACAATCATGAGACAGGCGCAGGAAAATATATTGTTGGCCGCGTCCTCCTCTTTTTTGCCCAGGCTGATAGCTATGGGCACGGCCGAGCCCAGGCCGATTAAATCGGCCAGGGAAAAATTTATGACTACGAAAGGAAAAGCCAGATTAAGCGCCGCAAAGGCGGTCTCGCCAAGGATGCGGCCTACGAATATTCCGTCCAGCAGTCCGTAAAGCGCTGAAGCCAGCATGCTCAGGGCGCCGGGGATTGCCGCTATAAAGAATAATTTGACGGGCGCAGTTTTTGCAAAAAGAGTCTTTGAGCTCATAAATCCTTCTCCCTGTCTGAATTAACCTCTTGCTGACTGAAGCCTTTTTGAAGCTGAGAGGCAAAAGCCTCCATGGCCGATATAAATTGGCTTGAAAAGCTTTTGAGAGTCTCAGTCATCGCGCTTTGCTCCGCGCGGTATATCTCGGCGCAGAGCTTTTGAACATATCTGCGGCCTTCGGGCGTGATTACTATTATTTTTTCTTTGGAATGCTCTTCGTTTTTCAGAGTTATAAGATCGTTTTTGACGTATTCCTTTACTATGGTATTCATAGTAGTCCGCGGAATGAGCCATTGCTCGCAAAGCTGTTTCTGCGAATGAGGCTCTCCGTCATCCAGCGCGTAAAGCAGAGAAAGAGCGTTGCCCTTTATTCCGAGCTTTTTTGCCTCTTGATAATAAAGGCCGTCTATTTTGTTGACAGCTATAATAAGACGCCGGATTTCTTTTTGGATATGTTCCATATAATCTCTCCAATTATAAAGCCGAAGCGTTAATTTTTGCGCGCGCAGAATTTTTCAGGCGCCTGTTTGGGCGGCGGGCTGTGAAAAATAATTATAATACGGATTCGTATTAAAGTCAACAATTTAATCAAATATTATTGCTTGCCTGGCGGGGCGGGCAATGATATAATTATTAATACGCGCGGCATGGATATATAGCCGGAGCGGAGCAAATTCCGCGTTTGACGCCTGTCGGAGCCGGATATTCCAGAGCAGGCTGTCCATTCTCCAAAGGGAAATTTCTCATAGGAGGCAGGGAATGAAAAAAGATGTTCTTAATTTGCCGGACCATTATATTTCGCAGGCAGTTATAGATTTAAAAAAGAATAAAAAACAGGCTTTGGGCGTTAATTTATGCGCTCTTATAATTGCCGCGGTTATGGTGCTTGTCGCCGTTAAATTTGTGCCTCTAAAAAGCGCGTATGCGGGCGCCAGCTTAGGAATGGTAAAGCTGGGCGTGATTATTGCCGGCATGGTGGCTTATATAATTTTGCATGAACTGGTACACGGGTTTTTATTTTGGGCTTTCAGCGGGCAAAAGCCTTTTTATGGTTTTACGGGATTATATGCCTACGCTGGGAGCAGCGCTTATTATTGCCGAAGTCATTATATAATCATAGGGCTTGCGCCTGTTGTCGGCTGGGGACTTGTGCTGGGAATTATTAATTATTTGGTGCCGTACGACTGGTTTTGGGTGGTATTTATAATTCAGGTTATAAATATTTCAGGCGCGGCGGGGGATATATATGTGTTTTTTCGGCTGCTTAGCATAAAGGGAGAGCTTCTTATAAAGGACGACGGCACATCTATGGAGATTTATAAAAGGAATGAATCTGGAAAATAGTAAAATATGAATTAATATAAGAAAAGGCTCCGCGCAAATTTTTGTTTTGCCCGGAGCTTTAATTTTATACAAAATTATTTTCAGCAAACGCGCCTATTTTTGCAGCAGCCTGCTTTTGCCTCCCATATAGGGCTGCAAGGGCGCGGGTATGCGCAGACTGTATTTTTGACCGTCATATTCAAGATTATTTTCCAGCAGCGCTATAAGCATGCGCGGGGGCGCTACGGCAGTATTGTTGAGAGTATGGGCGAGATATTTTTTGCCGTCCGCTCCTTTTATGCGTATGCCCAGCCTGCGCGCCTGAGCGTCTCCTAAATTGGAGCAGGAGCAGACTTCAAAATATTTTTGCTGCTTGGGAGACCAAGCTTCAACATCGTATGATTTTACTTTTAAATCGGCTAAATCCCCGGTGCAGCATTCAATGGTACGGACGGGAATATCCATGGAACGGAAAAGCTCTACGCTGTAGCTCCAAAGCTTGTTAAACCATTCGGCGCTTTCCTCTGGCCGGCATATGACTATCATCTCCTGCTTTTCAAACTGATGAATGCGGTAAATGCCCCGTTCCTCTATTCCGTGCGCGCCTTTTTCTTTTCGGAAGCAGGGAGAATAGCTGGTAAGGGTGAGAGGGAGTTCACTTTCAGGAGTTATGGTATCTATAAATTTGCCTATCATGGAATGTTCGCTGGTACCTATAAGATATAAATCCTCTCCCTCTATTTTATACATCATGGCGTCCATTTCCTCAAAGCTCATAACTCCTGAAACGACGCCGCTGCGAATCATGAAGGGCGGTATGCAGTAAACAAAGCCTTTGTCAATCATAAAATCCCGGGCGTAAGACAGAACGGCGCTGTGCAGCCGGGCTATATCGCCCATCAGATAATAAAAGCCTTCGCCGGCTACCTTTCCGGCGGATTCTTTATCTATTCCATTAAATTTAGCCATTATGTCGGTATGATAAGGAATGTTAAAATCGGGATTGGTTTTTTCCCCGTACTGGCAGACCTCCACGTTATCTTCATCAGATTTGCCTACTGGCACTGAGGGATCTACCATATTAGGAAGCTTGAGCATTATATCATTAAGCTGCTGCTGGAGAGAGGATTCGTTTTGCGCAAGCTGATTGAGTTCTTCTGCCTGCGCAGCTACCTGCGTTTTAAGGGCTTCGGCTTCAACTTTATCTCCCTTGGCCATAAGAACGCCTATATTTTTGCTTAGCTTGTTGCGGTTGGCGCGCAATTCGTCCGCACGGCGGCCTATTTCACAGCGCTGCTCATAAAGGGCTACGGCTTGGTCTACCAGAGGGAGTAAGTGTTCTTTATATTTCTTTTGAATGTTTTCTTTTACGGCCTGAGGGTTTTCTTTAACGAATTTTATGTCCAGCATGCCTTTTTCTCCTGTTTATAAGCTTAATATGGATAAATGCTTTTAAGGTATTTTAATCAACTAATAAGGTTTTGTCAATGTTTATATGGCGGGAAACGCCAGCGCCGGGGAGAGCGCCGCGCGGCGGGCGGGCAATATAAATGGGCGCGGAGAAGAATTAAGGGAGAAGGATAAATAAAAGGGGAGGAGAAAAGCAGGGAGAAAAAAG
>QALW01000002.1 GCA_003150515.1 Selenomonadales bacterium
AAATAGGCCGCGCCCCAAAACGGCGGCGTTTGGCCGGGGCATAGCCCCGGCCAGGCCGAGCCGAAGGCTCGGCCCGCGGCCGTAGGCCGCGAACGCCGCCGTTTTATGGCGCGGCGGGCCCGGCCTTCGGCCGGGCGCCGCGCCGCCCCCCGCCCGGGCCTTGCTTTTTTATTCCCCCGCCCTTTGGGCTGAGGCATATTGGGGGCGTTATAAACGCCCCCAATATGCCGTTTAAATCTATTTGACGGCCCCTTTGTTCATATTGTTTTTAATGGAGGTGTATAAATTCTTAAGCTCGGTAAAAATATGAGGATAGGCGAAATTGGCGCGGTATATAATATTAATTTTGCGGGGAATTTCTACGTTGTCAATAGGCACTACGACCAGTCTTTTGTCCGCTTCCTCCTTCATGCACGAGGAATAGGACATTATGGTAACGCCCAGATTCGCCTCTGTAAAGTTTTTAATTGTAGCCAAATTATCGCTTTCAATATTGATGTTGAAATCCTCAATATGCTCTCCCAGGCGTATAAGCGCCTGTTCCCAAAGGATGCGCACGCTGGAATTGGAATAAGGCAGAATAAAAGGCTCCTTTTTTAATTCCTCCAGGCTGACGCTCTCCCGCCTGGCAAAGGGATGCTCCGCGCTTACGGCCAGGCATAATTCGTCGGTGTCCAATAACAGGGAAACGTAATCCTCCGTAGAAGGCGTATGCGCCAAAACTGCCCAGTCTATTTCATAGTGATTCATCTTGGCCATAATGTGGGAAACATCGCTGGTGTATATGTTCAGCACGGTGGATTTATGCTGCCGGCAGTATTGAGAAAAGAGCATGGGCAGAAGATATTCTCCTATGGTGGAGGTTATGCCTACGTTAAAGCGCTTGCGGTATCTTTTTTTATCAGCCAGCTCTTTCATGAGCGCGTTTTCCAGGCCCGCCACCTTGTTCGCGTATTTTAGGAGCAGCTCTCCGTCGGGAGTTATGGCCAGCCTTTTTCCGTCCTTTACAAATATCTTGATATTATATTCCCATTCAAGCTGTTTTATATGATGGGTAACGGCCGGCTGGGTAAGATTCAGCTCCTCGGCAGTCTTGGTGTAGTTAAGCTGGGTGGCCAAAGTTAAAAGAGTCTGAAGTTTTTGATCCAACTGATATCACTCCTGAAATGTTCTTAGACATGTTTATTATATTTTAAACTATCAAAAGCATAAAAACAAGATTGAATTTGAAAAGAATAGCTATAGCCGCGTTAAATTAATTTAACATAAGAGGCCGAATACAATCAGGGCGCATTGGAAACCGCCGCCTGTTAAGCGCATTCCGCAGGATTTCAGGGCGGTCTGCCCGGAGCTTAAACGCTTAATTGTCGGCAATATCCGGATTGCCTTGTCTGATATTAAATAAATTTATACGAACAAAAAAATATGTTATTTGAATTTGGGCGGCTTTTATTTTATACTAAATAAAACTGATGATTTTCTTTCGCACGGCGGCCTGCCTGCGGCCGCCGGCAAAAATTAAAAAACAGTGAGGTCGCCGCGTTAATGAAAAAATATGTTTTGCTTCCGGATGAAATTATAGCCTATCTTAACGACAGCTTTGAGGAGCTGGAGCTTGCTTCCTATAACGGAGGGAACGCGCCTAAGGATAAGCCCCTGCCCGTTTTGCTGCCCGTGCCTGAAAATATGCTCTCGGCTCAGGGCTGCAATTTAAAATTGAGCGCAAGAGGCGTGCCCAATTCTGAAATCAGCCTGGAACTGCCGCCCGGCCGGGAGAACGCCAGATTGACCAATCTCTATGCGGGCGCCGTTTACGATTATATCTTTAAAAATGAAAAGGGCGAATATAAGGACTGCTTTGAGACAGCCCGCATTTTGCCCAGAATAATGGACGTGGACGGAATATGCAACGTGCGGGACGCAGGGGGCTGGCCGGCGGGAGATTCTTTTATGCGACAGGGCCTGCTTTACCGGGGCAGCGAAATGAATCTTATTGGAAATCACGCCATTGAAATTACGCCCGACGGCATAAATACAATGCTGGACATATTAAAAATCAAAACTGATTTAGACCTGAGAAATGAGGAGGAATCGGGTTTTCTCTCAGCCAGCCCTTTGGGGGAAAGCGTAAAATATGTCAGGCTGCCCGTATTGGGCTATATGGATATATTCCAGGAGCGCTTTATTCAGCCTCTTAAAGAAATTTTCAAGCTTTTTGCCTGCCGGGAGGGCTATCCTATTTATATTCACTGCTGGGCGGGCGCGGACAGGACGGGCACTATTCTGGCGCTGCTTAAGAGCGCGCTGGGCGTCTCCTATCATGATATAACCAGGGATTTTGAGATATCCACGTTTGCAAAATTCGGAGTTCGGGGCAGATGCAATAAGGATTTTACATATGTTGAAATGTTCGAGCATTTAAAAAACAATGAGCCTGGCGAAACCCTTAAAGAACAGGCGCGCGCGTTTTTAACGGGCAAGGTGGGGCTGAGCGGGGAGGATTTAAGCAATATAGAGCAAATTCTTCTGGAACGCCCTGTTCTCTGAATGCGGGCCGGCCGAATATTAAAATCTTTTAGCCTAAAGGCGGGAGGATGAAATTATTTATGTCTAGGTTATTTAAACGCGGAATTTTATTGTTCTTTTGCGCGGCGCTTGCGCTGATTTGCGTTTCGTGTTCAAAGGAGGGGAGCGGCGCTTCTTCGTCTGCGAGCGGCGCTATAAGCTCGGACGCAGCAATCAATACCGCGCGGCCTGCGGCCACGGACAGCCCTTTGACAACTGTTCAGCCCGCCGTATCTCCTTCTTCGGGCGGGCAGGATTTTAATACGCTTCCGGCCCGGGATATAAGCGGCGTATACGGCCGATGCATTATAGTGCGCGCAGACCGGGCCAGGCAATATGAAATGCAGGCCGCGCAGCTCTTTTACGAGTTTATAAGCCGGGATATTAAAGCGGATATTGTGGATTCAGACGGCTTTTCCAATGACGCCGGCGGCGGATTGCCCGCGCTTATAGTATATATAGGGGAGACCGGCCTGGAGGAACCCGAAAGCGTTTGGGCGGAATTCAATAAAAACGGATATATAATGGAGGGAAAGGATAACTGTCTCGTATTTAGGGGCAGCTCGGCTGAAAACACATATACTGCGGTCAGCCGTTATATTTTTGAGATTATGGATAACAATACTGCAAATATCAGCACCTGGGATATGTCCTCGGGCGTAAGCGGACAGTTCCCGGCCGTTTCGCGTGAAGAATATATTTTGGATATTAATAAGTTTGAGACTGTTTGGCAATATGAGTGGCAGCCGCCCGAATGGATACTGGATTTTGAAGGGAAGTTAAAGGATTTTACCAATACTGAGGCGCGGCCTATGTGCTATGCTCACCGCGGCGATATAGAAAGCTATCCGGAGAATTCCATAGAGGCGGTAATCAGCGCCGTGAAGAAAGGCGCGGATATGATAGAATTGGACGTATGCATGACAAGGGATAAGGTGCTGGTGCTTATGCATGGGGAGGATCTGAGCGTTACCACCGACTGGGCGCTTAAACGAGGGGAGACGCTCAACGGCATAAAGCTGCCTATGTCCAGCAGTATTTCCGCCTGGACTTATGAACAGCTCTGCCAGCTCCGGCTGAGAACGGGCAACGGGGAATACAGCGCCGCGGACAGCGAGATAACTGAATATATAATTCCCACTCTTAAGGAAGCGTTTATGGTGTGCAATGAGCGCAGCCTGCTGGTGCTGGACAGAGTTACGACTTCTCATTGGGATAAGATATATGAAATTATTAAGGAGACCAAGGCGTATAGATGCTTTACCTATTCGGCTATGGCGACTTCCGCGGATCAGGCGTATTATTACCGCACAATAGTATTGTCTGAATGCGGCCAATCGGCGCCCACCTGCTTTTCCAGAGGCCCGCGCTGGACCGGCTGCGGCAGAATAGACCACTATTATGAATTCTCTCTGACTACGGATGAAGAGTTTGATGAATATTTTAAGGAAGAGACAAAATACGGCTGTTTTGTGCTGACCAACAGAGTCAGCAAACTGATTGATTTTATAAACAGGCATTATGCTCCCTAAGCATGAGAGTCTTAATAACTTAGAGCTTTGCAGGGGCTGCGGAATAAGCTTTGAATGCTGAAATTAAATTAGAAGGAAGATAAGATGATGAATACCCCTTTTATAACTTCTCCGGCAGTTTTTGCGGCGGGGCGCTGTTATCAGATAATGGCTGTAACTGATACAGAACTGCTTTATTGGGTGGAGATAAACGGAAAAAACTATTACGACGCTTCAAACGGAGTGATGAGAAGCGCGTGCCGGGCGCATAGAGCGGTTGTACCCATGGAAGAATTGGACAAAGCCCGCCGTTATACCATATGCTTCCGAAGGGTTTTGTCTCGAAAAGGCCCAGTGCCCGTTACCGGAGAAATAGAGCGAATAGATTATTCCTTTCGTCCCGTGCCCGAGAAAGGAAAAATAAATATATATCAGGCGGCGGACGCGCATCAGCTTGATAAGCTGCCTCATATGGCGGGAAAGTATTTTGGGAAAGAACTGCATTTGCTTGTGCTTAACGGGGACACCTTTGATTTCTGCCACGAGGAAAAGGATTTTGACTATTTGTATAATTTAGCCGGCGCTCTGACGCGCGGGAAAATACCTATAATCTTTACCAAGGGCAATCATGACAACAGAGGCTATTTAGCGGAGAAATTGGCAGAATATACGCCTGTTATAGGCGGGCGCTCTTATTATTCAGTTAGATTGGGAAATATATGGGCATTGATATTGGATTGCGGCGAATGCTGCGCCGATGATTATTTTGAATACGGCAATACTGTCTGTCATCATGATTTTCGCCTGGAGGAGACGGATTTTATAGAGAGAATAATAGCAAATTCCCAGGATGAATATAATGCTCCGGGAGTTCAATACCGGCTGATAATAAGCCATTCTCCCATAACTCATATAAGACAGGCTCCTTATAATATAGAAACAGAGCTGTATAGTCAGTGGACAAAGCTTATAAATGAAAATATCCGGCCTCATTTTATGTTAAGCGGGCATCTGCATATATTGGAGGTGAGCGAGCCGGGCGGCAGATTGGACACTCTGGGGCAAAGCTGTCC
>QALW01000016.1 GCA_003150515.1 Selenomonadales bacterium
GGCGGCGCGGATTTTGGCGGCGTTTGACCGGCCCTTTTGAAAAAAGGGCCGGTCCGTCCGGGCGTTGAAAACGCCCGGACGGCGGCCGCTGCGCGGCCGCAAACGCCGCCAAAATAGAGCGGCCGTTTTCAGGCGGGAACGCAAAGCGTTCCCGCCTGAAAATGGCCGCTGCTGCCCGGCCTGAAAGGCCGGGCGCCGCGCCGCCCCCCTATAGGCGCAACGGGCTTTTTACCAATTACTTGTTGTCAAGTCTCCTTTTCCTGGCGCGCATTCCTAATATCGTCGCAACGGCAACGGTCGCCAACAGCACAACCGCCCCCGCAATAATCCAAGGCAATTTAGTATTAACATTCTGAACATCCCCTACCGGCGATGCAGTTTGAGTCCATCCGCTAACAGCCGAAGCCATAGATGAAATGGTTGCCTCAGGAGTAGCTTCAGCCGTTGGCTCATGCCCATCAGATGGCAAATCAGGAGTGCCATCGTCAGGCAAATACGTTATCTTCCCTTCCTGTTCCCTGTATAACTGAATTGAATCAATAATAATATTATACGACTCAAAATTCTCCAGTTCACTGACGTATTGCGGCGTGGACAATCTAAAATCCAGCTGCATCATATATACGTTTTCAAAATTAATATAAGTATTAGCCAATTTGCCCGCGTCCTCCCATTGGATAAGATCCCATCCATACCGGCCTTCTCTATCATTGCCGCCCACGCCGCCCAGCGTCATGGGGATATCCACCCAGCCCTCAAAATCCCAGGGTATAATTATTTGATGATTATTCCATCCTTCAGATACAAATTCCGTTTCCACAAGCTGACCATTCATATCGTATAGCCTGGTGCCGGTATATAAGCTGAAACAGGTCATATTCTCCTCCGAGGGCGCTTCCGGATTGATAAAAAACAAAGGGATGGAAAGCGCTATATTATCGTCTGTATTATTTTTCAAATAAAATCTGAAACCGTCGGCATTGCCCCACGCCTCTTTAAGCGCTTCGGCACGCTCCTGCGAGGCAGTTTTGCTTCCCAGCCGGTTAAAGGTAGCGCGCAGAATTCCCTCGTTATATCCCGAAACATAATCAGGAATCAGAGCAAGCCCCTGACGGGAAACATTTGTTTGCACCAATTGCATTGAGCCGTCTCCATAGCCTAAATCATAATGCGTATCAAAACCGCTCACAGCCCCATCAGCCGAGCCTAAATCTTCCTGCAATAAATCATCAAACCCTTCAAGAATAACGGCAGCCTTTTCGTCCGGCTGAACCCCTCCCAGCCCCGTCTGCGCCAGAACTGCAAACAAGCATACTATCAAGCAGCTAATTATAATTTTTTTCATCTTCAATACCTCCTTTTGTTGGATTATAAAAGCTTACTCAGGCATTTGGCCATGCACAAAACTAACCATTAGCTTCACATTCCTAACACGCAGAATATTTTCTATTAGATTTTTAACTGGCGGCGCGGATTTTGGCGGCGTTTGACCGGCCCTTTTGAAAAAAGGGCCGGTCCGTCCGGGCGTTGAAAACGCCCGGACGGCGGCCGCTGCTGCCCGGCCTGAAAGGCCGGGCGCCGCGCCGCCCCCTTTAAACTCAGCCAGATATAACAAAAATAACCCTGGGCTCCGTTTACGGAGCCCAGGGTTATTTAACGCAATATCAAAACAATAAAACTATCCCTCTTTACTCATTATCAGACGGCTTTTTCTTTTTCTTAGCCGCGACCGCCACTATAACTATAACCGCGGCCACCACAACGACCACAATTACAACAATGAGCCAGATATTATTGCTTCCGGATTTTTCTCCAGGCTGAGCTGAAGCCGAAGACTGGGCAGAAGCCGTTGCCGAATCGCTCTGCTCCGCGTCCTTGCTGGCCGCCGGCTCATTAGTGGCTTTTGGGGTATCGTCCGGCTCAGGGCGAGGAGTTTCGGGGGGGAGATCAGGCGTGCCGTCGTCAGGCAGATAGGTTATATCCCCGTCCGTGTTATTATAAAGCTGGAGCGAATCAACTATAATGTTAAATTCGTCCGGATTATCCTCATCCAGTATGCCCGCCCAGGGAACAAGCCTGAAATCGAGCTGTATGCCCGCTTTAATATTATTAAAATTGATTTGACCGCTGTTGAGCATCTGCTCAATCTGGCTTTCATCAGTATAAGTTTCAGGGAAGAACCAGCCGTATTCTCCGTCGCGGGAATTGCCGTCCACGCCCGCTATGGTCAGAGGAATATCCACCCAGCCCTCAAAGCCCCAGGGAATAATTATACGAGTATTTTTCCAGATGTCAGGAGTATCAAAGACCACTTCTTCCTCTTCCCCGTCTATGTTATAAAGCTTAGTGCCCAGATACGAGGTAATAGTAACGGTATCCATATCCTCTCCCAGGTCGGTTACATTAAGAGTGAGGTGCACCTGAAGCGTGATATTATCGTCCACCATATTTTTTACATAAAAACGGAATCCGTCCGCATTGGCCCATGCTTCCCGCACAGCCGCCACTCTTTCCTCCGAGCCGTATTCTGTGCCAGTGCGCTTATATGTAGAGCGCAGCACATATGAACCATATTCGCCAACATAGTCGGGAATCATAGCCAGGCCCTGCCGGACGTCGCCGTCCACTAACTGCGCCACGCCGTCTCCCAGGCCCCATGAGCTATGGTCGTCAGGCTCTGTTACTGCGCCCGCAGGATTATTGATATCCTCAGCCGTAAGATCATCAAAACCCTCCAGCATTATGCTCGCCTTTTGATCAGGCTGAGCCGCCAAGGTTCCGCCCACCAGCAGCACCATAAGGCAAACCAATAAAACAGCCGTTATCTTTTTCAAGATTATTACCTCCTAAAATATATAATTTATTCCGCAGACTGCTCAATATAGGCTGCGGAATACCGCGTTTAATTAAATTATACAATAATAAGATATCTCATTCCATGCACAAAACTAACTATTTCATTCACAAAAAGCAGAATTAGCATTCAAAAATTATATGACGCTTTAATACCGAACGCATTGCGCTTAAAGCGGAAGGGAAAAACGGGCGGCGTTCAAAAAGACAGTTTTCAGCGCCCGTCCTATTCATCCGCGCCGGCCTGCAATTTAAAAAGCTCCCTTTTTGCTCAAAGTCTCAGCCAATATAATACCATTGCAATTATGCGCTCGGATATGCTATAATAATTACAATATATTTTGCAAAGGAAATTATATGGCCAATCAAGAATTTAAAGGCATAAAAAAGGCCGTGCAGCAGCGAATAGAAGGCTTAAAGAATTTCAAACAGGAACCGGGCCTATTTATTTCCGAACAGCTTATAAGCGAACTGGCATATATCACCTCTGAAACGCAGAGAGAAGTATGCGTATATATTACGCGCAGCGGAGAAATAATTTTTTCCTCCATAGGCGAAAGAGACAGAGTAAGCTTGGAAAATATGAGCATGCGCCGAAGCGAACAGAGACTATCCGGCTTCCGCTGTATTCATACTCATCCAGGGGGCAGCGACATGCTTTCAGAAGTGGATATTCAATCCCTTAAAAGCCTGCGGCTGGACGCTATGGCCGCCATAGGCGTAAAAGACGGCAGGGCCGGTTATATAAGCGCCGCCGTGCTGGAGAGCATTGAGGGCGAATTGCAGCCAAAATTCATGCGCAGCCCCTCATGGAATCTCCCTCATGAACAATGGATGCAGGCTATAATGGAAGCGGACAGAGCCATTGTAAAAAGCCGCGTTTACCAAACCACGCCCCAAAAGGAGCGGGTTATGCTCCTTGGACACGGCGACCTGGCCGAACTGGAAGCTCTGACTTTAACCGCCGGGGGCGAAATCTGCGCCCGCGTCGTTCAGAAAAACAAGCCGCTGGGCGAGGGCAAGCTTAAACAGGCCGCCCTGGAGGCGCAGGCCGCCCGGGCGCAGCTTATTATATACGACGGGGAACTCTCCCCCTCCCGCCAGCACGAGCTGGAAGAGCGCTTTTCTCTGCCTGTGATAGACCGCACCGCCTTAATCCTGGACATTTTCGCCATGCGCGCCCGTTCGGGGGAAGGACAGCTTCAGGTAGAGCTGGCCCAATGCAAATATGCGCTATCCCGATTAACCGGGCAGGGCGTCCAGCTTTCCAGGCAGGGCGGGGGCATAGGCACGCGGGGGCCGGGCGAAAAAAAGCTGGAGAGCGACCGCCGTCATTTAAAGCGCAGAGAAGCGGAATTGGAAAAGCAACTTGAGCAGCTTTCTTCGCGCCGAAGCCTTATGCGCAGGAAAAGAAAAAGAAGCGGCATGCCTCTTATATCTCTTATAGGCTATACCAACGCCGGCAAGAGCACTCTTTTGAACGCCCTGACCGGGGCGGACGCCTTTTGCGAGGATAAACTTTTTGCCACATTAGACCCTCTTACGCGGACGTGCGAGCTGCCCGACGGAAGCAGCGCGTTAATAACAGATACCGTAGGTTTTGTGCGCCGGCTGCCCCATCTATTAATTGAGGCCTTTAAATCCACCCTGGAAGAGGCCAGCCAGAGCGAACTGCTTCTGCACGTCTGCGACGCCTCCGAGCCGGAGCTGGAAGAACATATTAAAGCCTGCGAAAGAGTGCTTGAGGAAATAGGCGCCGCTGAAATTCCCCGAATAATGGTGCTGAATAAGGCGGATAAAGCTCAGACGCTCCCTATTTACAAGAACAGCATAAGCGTCAGCGCGCTTAACGGAGAGGGTATAAATGCGCTTAAGGCGGAAATACTCAAGCGTTTAAAATGCAATTCAGAGCAATTTACCTTGGACGTACCCTACCCGCGCGGAGACATAATCTCTCTTATTCACAGGCTGGCCGGGCAGAGTTCTATTGAATACCTGCCCGAACACGCCCGAATAAGCTTCGCCGCTTCCAGAGAGGACGCGGACATAATAACCGCCGCGTTGAATCAACCAGACTGAGCGCCCGCGGCAAAAGCAGAGAGCGCTATTAAACAATATCGGGAGATGCAAACATATGATTAAACTGGAAAACACCTGCGTTATGAACCTGGAAAACGCCCTGCGCGGCGCGCGCAACCCTATGTCCAGCTGGGAACGCTCGGACAGCTTTTGGGATGAAAAGCATAATTACATACTGGGGCCGAACGACCTTTCACTGGCCCGCCGGCTGTGCACGGCCGGCCCCGACCACCGCAAATTCATAAGGCAGATATTTGTAAGCCTGGATATAACGGCGCCTTTATATTGGTGGAAAGAATTTGACACATATAAAGTGGGAACCGTGGCCAATTCCACCAGCACCATGCATAAAATTCATTCCAAGCCTTTTGCTCTGGAGGATTTCAGCACGGATAAGATGAACGCTCAGGCGCTGGAGGCAATTAAAGCGGTAATAGTCAGCCTGGAAGCGCTTAGAATTGATTTTATTGAGAATAAGGACAAGCAGATATGGTACAGCTTAATCCAGCTCCTGCCCTCCAGTTATAATCAGAAGCGCACATGCACCATGAATTACGAGAACCTAATAAATATGTATTATGCGCGCAGAGGGCACAAACTGGACGAATGGCGGGAATACTGCAACTGGATTGCCGCCCTGCCCTATGCCAAAGAGCTGATATTAATTAAGGAATAGACAATACAATCAGAGTACAATGCGCCGCAGAGGGGGAGATTTTCCGTTTTACTGCGTTGTCGTCCTTGAAATAC
>QALW01000048.1 GCA_003150515.1 Selenomonadales bacterium
GGAGCGCTGCAAAGCAATTCCATTGTGGATATAGCGCATACTCTCTGCGAATTTAACGTCACATCCCTGACTAAACAATGGCTCAAGAATCTGCTTAGCGAGGGCGGAAAATCATATAACTACGGCTTTATAATAAAGGCGGCCCCGAGCACAAACGGTTATATGTGCCTGCGCGCGGCGGATGATCCTGCCGGAAACTATCCTTGTTTTGAAATAACCTATAATGAGGATACTTCTATTGCATACGGAACGTTTTATATAAGGAATAAGCAAAGCGGACAGTATTTGGACGTATATAATCTGGGCACAGCCTCGGGCACCAGTATAATACAATTCCCCTTTAACGGCGGGGACAATCAAATGTGGCAGATTACTCATCAAAATAACGGCCTTTATACAATTCGTCCCAAACATGCCCCCAGTATGTATCTGCAGGTGAGCGGCGGAACCAACGTGGATAACAGCCGGGTTATTCAAGGCTCCTATAATTCCCAATATCCTTATTATAATTGGTGGCGCATTATAAAAAATGCTAACGGCACCTATCGCTTAATTCCATATATTTCCACAATTCTTGCCCTGGATAATAACGCATCCAGCGCTAACGGCGCCAATATTCTTATAGGGGACTATTACGGATACGCTTATCAGCAGTGGGAGCTCCAAGAAGTACCAACCGGAATGGAAATAGTAACTGATAGTATAACTGTTGGGCAAAGTGTACAATTAAGCGCAAATGTTTTCCCGGCATCAGCCTATCAGGAATTAACTTGGAGCATACCTGCGGGGCAGGCGAATATGGCTACAATAACGCCTGATGGAAGATTGATGGCGACGGCAAGGGGGAGCGTTATAGTCCAGGCTCGAACTATTAATGGTATAGTGGCAACTAAGAATATATATATAGGGCCTGTTATTGACCAGCCGGCCAATAAGCCGTTTGCTGCGGGATATGGTTATAAAAATATGCCGGCCAATGCCGGGGAAGAGTGGTATAACGATCTTTTAGCGACATATGATATTAAATATAGACATGAGATAATATTTAAGTTTAATTATGAAGAATTCTATCAGGCTATACAGGATATGGAAAGTCTATATGATACATATACAGGTAATGGGCTGGATGATGAATATTGGCAAAACTTTGCCGAAATGGCGGCAACAGTCGCGGACTATGTTATAAGCGCAATACCCATAATAGGGGATATATATTCTTTTGTAAGTTTTAGCGCTGAAATGTTAAATATTGGCACAACGGATATGGAGTTTATTGAAGATATTTTGAAATGTATGAAAGATTATGCGGGATATGAAATAAATAATAATAATGTATCACAGAAAGACAAGAATTTTGAAATAAGATTGCTGTTTGACGTTACGGGCGATAAGCAGATATATCTTTCAAGAAGTCCCAAGACAGATAATGATGGCGAGTATGAAATTCCCTATATACCCATGGCAACCATGGGGCAGAATCAGATAGAAGTATACAATTGCTTATTAAATGTTTTTTCTAACAGGGCTGGCCGTATTACCGCTTATAAGACGGCTCCCGGAGTTAATTATGCTTATCTGGGCTGGTCTGATTTAGCGGATGCTTTAAGTAATTAAGCTAATAAGGGGGAGGCCATATGTATAAGCAGGATGAAACAGCCGGCATAAAAGAAGAAGCGGTTAAGCAAAGAAAAAAGCTGGGACCCGAAAAAATAATAGCTATTATAGGTGCAGCAGTATTGTTGGCAAAAGCATTGTTATGTTCCTTTTTTCTATTGTACGAGGCCTATATACTTTATGTGGAAAGCTATGATTTTTATCCGCGGAATATGAATTGGGGGATGAGCGTGCAGGAGGTTCTGGAGCGGGAGGATGTGGGATTTAATCTGCTGGAACGCGATTGGGGGATACTGCTGGAATCTAAAGAGGACGTGGAGTTTTGCGGATATGACGCCAAGCTGGTTTATGCTTTTGTAGACGATAAGCTAATGAGCGGATTGCTCTATATTTATAACGACAGCATTGCAGAGAAAAGGCAGACGGAGGATAGTATTGCAAAGTATATGTGGTGGCATAATTACGATATCATTGAGGATGAGGGCGGTCCATATCATGATATGTCATATTATGATGTCGAAGAAACGAGAAAGGGGTTCCGTGGAAATTCCAAATTTAGTTATGTTGAAAAGCCCGATCCTTTCTGGAAAGAAAACGTAACCATAGTTTTTTATGAATGCAATTATTGGGACGTTTTTTGGGATAATTTTATACCATCAATGTCGTGTGAATAAACAAAACTGTAGGAGCAGGAAAATAATTAAGCAGACGCAAGCCGGGGTCATTTATGAGTGAGCAAAAAAGATACAATTTTTGGAAATGGATAATAATAACGGCGCTTGCACTAATAGTTTTTTTCGCCGGGTGGCTTGCAGGTGATTTTTATGATTTTATTAAGGGCGATATCAGCGCTGATTTTGAATATATAGAGGATTTTGAAAATGGCCTGCGAGATGAATTAAAAGAGGATGGCATAAATTTGCCCGCAACAGCAGAATGTATTATGGGTTATAAAAGCGTGAATACAATAGAACCTTATTTCTGCGTAATGTTTACTGTAAGCGAAGAGGATTTTGACAGCGTGCTTAGCCATATGTGGGAGGAAGTTCTAGAGGACAATTCAGAGAATTTAGATGTATTAGCCGATTGGTTCGGGCAATGTTCATATAATGATATTATGTCTAATAATCAATGGATTTTTATCGGAGCAATGGACAATTATTCTTTAAATAGAAGGATATTTTATTCTGAGCCTATTGATGGCAAGCGAGCGCTGGCGCTTGTAACAACCGGCTGAATTGGAGAAAGAATTATGTCCGTAAGTACAGACCGAGTGATAAAGTGGGTATGAATAGTTGCGTTAATAGTACTTATAATATACATTTTTCTTCTTGTGTTCAGCGTTTTGGTATTTAAGGGGTTGCGTGATGATAAATATTATAAACAGATAGATTATGCTCAAGAGGAGATTGGTATAGCTGCGGATGAATTGGGCGTGCAGGATGATATAATTAAACCGAGAAGTTTGTTAGTAGCTTTTATGGACGATTATCATCCAATAAAACTGCTTTTTTCAGTCAAAGAGGGCAGAGAGGGCGAATTTGAAGCATATACTGATACTTATTACGAGCAGGTAAAGGCTAGCGAAGCAGTTGAAGGGGAATGTTATGCATAAACATGATGAAACAGCCGGCGTAAAAGAAGAAGCGGTTAAGCAAAGAAGAAGGCTGAGTCCTCGAAAGATAATAGCTATTATAGCCGCGGCGGTATTATTGGGAGGAGTGCTGATATGGATATTTTGGCGGTATGATTTTTATCCGCGCAATATGAATTGGGGAATGAGCGTGCAGGAGGTTCTGGAGCGGGAGGATGTGGAATTTAATCTGCTGGAACGCGATTGGGGGATACTGCTTGAGTCAAAAGAGTATGTAGATTTTTATGGATATGAGGCCAAACTGATTTATGCTTTTGTAGACGATAAGCTAATGAGCGGATATTTTTATATTTATAATGACAGTATTGAAGAAAAAGAGCAAACAGAGGAATATATAACAAAACGTCTGAGGCTGCATCATCACAATAAAATAGACGCTCTTTTTGGCCCTTATCCCGTTCGTATATATGATAGATCCAGAGAAACGCACATGGGGGTTGGATGGGGCGAGCTTAGCCATGTTGAAAGACATGACTCTTTTTGGAAAGAAAACGTTTCTGTGGTCTATTTTGAATCAGATGATTGGGAATTATGGGTTATGCGCAATTATCCATTATAGATAGACGCGTTATATTTTACAGTATTAGATTATAATTTTTGGCGAGCAGAAAGCAAATCAGTACACTAGTGGCGGTGATGAGATACAGGGGCGGTTATAAGCGATGTAAGTTAGGAAAGAAAATTTGCCTGAAATTGGCATAGAAGCGTATGAATCCAGTCAGGGAGAAGTGCTTTATTTATGGTGGAATGCGAATTGTAACGGCGAGCCCCTTTTTATGCATGTCTCAGAAAAAGGGACGTTCGGAGAGAATAACTCCGGAACAGGCGGAGGGAAGGGAATATCCCCTCCAAGATTATTAATTAGAACATGTTTTGATTGATAGACAATCCAATCAAGGCGGAATGCGATTTATGAGCATATGCGGCGTGCGCGCGGAGAAAGGCAGGGATTATTGCCAGCTGCGCGCGGCAAAGCGGACGCGCCGTTTTTGCAAAAACGTATTTCCTGATTGTATTGTCTATTAATTTTGCGGCTGAAGAGAAGAATTATGCGCTCTGGAGGGCTTTTAGTTATAATATAGGCAAATATTCATTGTTAAGCCGCGGGTTTTCTGTTATAATAAAACAAAATAAAGGCTGCTGACGCCTCTTTAAAAGGATGAAACGGAGGAAGAAAATATGTCTGACGCTAAAAATTATCTTGCGTTTGATTTCGGCGCGTCCAGCGGGCGCGCTATTTTGGGAAAACTTAATAATGGCAGGCTGGAATTGGAGGAAATCCATCGTTTCAGCAATGATCCGGTGGAAATTAACGGGCATTATTATTGGGATACTTTCAGGCTCTTTTATGAAATAAAGCAGGGGCTTATAAAATACGCGCAGGGAGATTACGGCGTTCTGGACGGCATAGGCATAGACGCCTGGGGCGTTGATTTCGGGCTGATCGGCCCTTCGGGAGAATTGCTGGGAGTGCCTTATCATTACAGGGACGCGCGCACCCAAGGCATGATGGAGGAAGCGGACAAGCTTATGGGGCGCCGGAAAATTTTCGACGAGAGCGGCATTTCTCATGAGTTTTTTAATACGATTAATCAGCTTCTGGCTATGGTAAAGCAAAATTCGCCCGCGTTAAAATATGCCGAGCATCTGCTTTTTATTCCGGATCTTTTTGATTATTTCCTGACTGGGGAAATAGGAACGGAATTCTGCGAAGCGACCACCAGTCAATTATTAAATCCCAATACGCGCACCTGGTCGGAGGAAATTTTAAAGGCTCTGGATATTCCGCGCGGGATATTCAGCGATATACAGTATCCCGGCACGCTGCGCGGCAGGCTGCTGCCCGCTATTCAGCAGGAGACAGGCCTGGGGGATGTGCCCGTATACGCCGTAGCTTCTCATGATACCAATTCGGCCTCGGCCGCCGTTCCGGCTGAGGGAGATTCCTGGGCGTTTTTATCCAGCGGCACATGGTCCCTTCTGGGAATAGAAGTGGATAAGCCTGTGGTTAACGATACCACCTACAATTATAATTACACCAACGAAGGCGCAGTGGGGGGCAAATACAATCTGCTCAAAAATATTATGGGCATGTGGATTATCCAGCAGCTCCGTGCCGATTGGGAGCGCAGGGGAGAAAAATATTCCTTCGGTGAAATGGTCAAGCTGGCTGAAGGCGCTCAGCCCTTTAAGGCTTTTATCAATCCGGACGATTCTTTATTTGTTCCGCCTGTGGATATGGATAAAAGGATTATGGAATACTGCAAGCGCACCAATCAGGAGATTCCTCAGAGCAAAGGGGAAATTCTGCGCTGCGCTTATGAATCTCTGGCGCTTAAATACCGTCAGGCCATAGAGGGGCTGGAGGAAATCACGGGAAGAAGAATAGAGACGCTGCATATTGTGGGCGGCGGCTGCCAGAACGCAATGCTCAATCAGATGACGGCCAATTCCATTGGGCGGCGGGTTGTTGCCGGGCCCGTGGAGGGCACTGCTATAGGCAATTTGCTCGTGCAGGCCATGGCTTCGGGGGAAGTAAAAGATATTCAGGAGCTGCGCGAGGTGGTTGCGGCGTCTTTCCCCAACGATTACTTTGAGCCGGAAAATAAAGAGGCCTGGGACGCGGCCTACGAGGAATATAAGAAGGTGACTGCTTGACTATACTTGACGTTTGCCTGAATAATCCCATGGACGAGCTGCAGGCGCGCCAGCTTAATCCAGTGAGCCTTGCCTTTGCGGGAGACAGCGTGTATGATTTATATGTGCGCGCCCGGCTGCTCAGGGATATGGGCTGCAATTCGCATAAGCTGCACTGCATGGCGGTAAGATATGTAAGCGCGCGCGGCCAGGCCGCTGGATTTGAACGAATAAAGGATATGCTCAGCGAGGATGAAATTTATATTTTCAAACGCGGGCGCAACGCCAATCCGGCCACCGTTCCTAAAAACGCCGATATAAGCGATTATAGAACGGCAACTGGATTGGAGGCTATGCTGGGCTATCTTTTTCTTACCGGCCAGACTGAGAGGGTGGGCCGGCTTATGCAGGTTATATTGGATAATAACGGGGAGCATTCCCTTAATTTAAGCGCCGGAGAGAGCTCAGGCTCGGGCGGATTGGAGAATTAATGAAAAACGGGAAATACGACAGGAAAAATAATGACTCAGCAAAGCGCTCGGGAGAAAGGAATTCCGGGCCGCGGGATGGGAAAAAGCGGTTTGAAAAGAAGAATTATACGCATCATGACAATGCAAAGCGTCCGTCTGAAAGGAATTTCAGGCCCCGGGAGGAAAGGGTTGTTTTGAGCCCTGAGAACAGGCCGGGAGCGGAGGATATGCATGAAAACATGCTGGAAGGGCGCAATCCCGTTAGAGAGGCTATACGCGCTGGGCGGGATATAGAACGCATACTGGTTAGCGAGGCCGCGCTTGAGGGCTCGGCCAGGGATATAATAAAGCTGGCCAGGGATAAGGGTATAGTAGTGCATACGGCGGACAAGTTTAAATTGGATCAGTTGTCCCAGACGGGCGTGCATCAGGGCATTATTGCTTTTGCCGCGGCTAAAAACTACTGCGAAATTGAGGACATACTCTCCTATGCGCGGCAGAAGGGGGAAGATCCCTTTATAGTGCTGCTGGACGGAATAACCGATCCGCAGAATTTAGGCTCCATTCTGCGCAGCGCCGAATGCGCGGGAGTGCATGGAGTAATTATTCCCAAACGCCGCGCTGTAGGGCTTACTCCTGTAGTGGCCAAGGCTTCGGCGGGGGCTGTGGAATATATGCGCGTGGCCAAGGTTAATAATATTCCGCAGACTATAGAGCGTCTTAAAAAAGAGGGAATTTGGGTATTCGGCGCGCATACTGAGGGAGAAAGCTATATTAAAACTAATTTTAAAGGGCCTCTGGCTATAGTTGTGGGGGCCGAGGGGGAAGGATTGAGCCAGCTTACAAAGAGCAGATGCGACAGGCTGGTGGCTCTTCCGCTTAAGGGCCGGATTGAATCTCTTAACGCCGCCGTCTCAGCCGCGGTTATAATTTATGAGGCTTTAAGGCAAAGAAGCTGACGCTTGGTCTGAGCCGGGATTGCTCTTAATAAAAATCTGTGCATTTCCGCAAAACGCATTGTATTTTGATTATATTGCCCAAACATATAAATAAAGCTGACGCGGGAAAGGATTAAAAAGCATATGCCTGACAAATATCAGGATCTGGAGGATGCGGAAATTGTTTCTCTTGCGCAGGCAGGGGACGCGCAGGCCTCCGAATACATAATGAATAAATATAAAAATCTTGTCCGCAGCAAGGCTCATGCTTATTTTATCATGGGAGCGGAGGCGGAGGATTTGCTTCAGGAGGGTATGATAGGCCTTTTTAAGGCAATCAGGGATTATGATAAGGAAAAAAACGATTCCTTTTATGCTTTTGCCGTTATGTGCATAAGGCGGCAGCTGATTTCCGCGCTTAAGAGGGCGACCAGGCAAAAGCATATTCCGCTTAATTCCTATGTTTCGCTGAATAAATCCATATATGACGAGGAGAACGAGCGCACGCTTATGGATGTGCTTACGGCCAGGGGAGTATCTAATCCCGAACAGCTTATGATTGCCCAGCAGGAATATGAATTTATTAACGCCAAAATTGAAAACGTGCTTTCTGATTTTGAGCGCGCGGTATTAAAGGAATATATTGCGGGCAAAAGCTACAGCGAAATAGCCGCAGGGATGGACACTCAGCCTAAGAGCGTGGATAACGCGCTTCAGCGCGTAAAGGCTAAATTGGAAAGAGCCCTCAGGAGCATAATGTAACGCTGGAGGATTATTTTTAAAAAAGCAAACGGCGCGCGGCTGATTATCTGCCGCGCGCCGTTGTTGTCCACCAAATACGGACGTTTAGTCGTTCTTGTCAGAGCAGTCCTTAGTATCGCAGTGATTATTCTTCTGCTGATTCTTATTCTGCTGGTTCTTCTGATTTTTGTTTTGATTGTTGCTCATGAAAAAACATCCTTTCATAATTGGTTTCAAGCTTAGTTTTGCCTTTAGAGGATTATTTATTCATAAAATAATCCTTTTTTTAAAATTTTCCGAGATGAAGATGAAAAAATGAGACGGCCTTTTCTGATTTTTGCTGCATTAAAATCATATGTCATAATGAGCATATGAACATAATCGCGTGCTCATGAGAAAATGCCGTCTATTAAAGCGGCCATTTCGGGCGCGCTAGTCTGAACTACTATTTTCTGGCGCAGCCTGGCCGCGCCTTTTATGCCTTGCACATAAGCCGCCAGATGCTTGCGCATTTCCCGGACTGCCGTATATTCTCCTTTGAATTCGCAGAGCGCCTTAAAATGCTCGGAAATAATTTCGTGTTTTTGTTCGTCTGAAATGGAAAAGCATTTTTTATCAAAATATGAGGAAATTTCAGCAAAAATCCAGGGCCGGCCGAAAGCGGCCCGTCCTATCATTACTCCGGAACAGCCGGATGAGAGCATAATCTGAGCGTCCCGGCCGGAGGAAACATCCCCGTTTCCTATTACCGGCACTTTTACCGCCGCGCACACCTTTTCTATTATATCCATATTGCAGCGGCCCGAATATCCCTGTTCGCGGGTGCGGCCGTGCACGGTTACGGCCGAGGCTCCGCCCTCCTGCGCGGCCAGGGCGCATTCTACGGCGTTTAAAGAATCAAATCCGGCGCGCAGCTTTACCGTTACTGGACGCTGCGCGGCCTCTTTAACGGCGGCGACTATTTTAAATATGTTTTTAGGGGAGCGCATAAGCGCGCTGCCGTCTCCGTTTGCGATAATCTTTTTGGCCGGACAGCCCATATTGACGTCTATTATGGGAAAAGGCTTCAGAGCCTCCGAAGCGGCGGCCGAGGCTAATAATTCAGGATCATGCCCGAAAAGCTGGGCCGCGCAGGGCGCGGCGGATTGGTCCTCCTTAAGCAGAAACCGTGTGGCGGAATTGGAATGGGCCAGGCCGTTTGCGCTCACCATCTCAGTAAAAACCATGCCGGCTCCGAACTGAGCGCAGATGTTCCTGAAAACCTTATCAGTTATGCCTGCCATGGGGGCCAGGAGCAGATTGTTTTTTAATTTTATATCGGCTATATACAAAAACCTTCACGTCCATCCCCTTTAATTTGCAAGCGCGCTTAAAAAAGCTCGTCCTGCATTCGCCTTTTATTTTACGCTATTAAGCGCCAAAAGGCAAACGGAACCTTTATATGTGAAATTTTTCTGAATATTTAGAATAAACGCTTCTACTCTGAGGGGCGCTGTGGTATTATAATATGGACGGAATTGAGAGCCGTGTGTCAATATAGATAAGGAGAAAGCAAAATGGAATTTGAAGGTACGACAATCGTAGGCGTGCTCCGGGACGGAAAATGCGCGCTGGCCGGGGACGGCCAGGTAACCATGGGCCAGTCTGTGGTTATGAAAAAGGGCGCAGTGAAAGTGCGCAGGATATATCATGACAGCGTGGTAATGGGTTTTGCAGGCTCAGTGGCGGACGCTTTTGCCTTAAGCGAGCTTTTTGAGGGCAAGCTGGAGCAATATTCGGGCAATCTCTACAGAGCGGCGGTGGAATTGGCTCAGCTTTGGCGTTCGGATAAGGTGCTGCGCAAGCTGGAGGCCATGATGATAGTAGCGGATAAGAGCGGCATGCTGGTGCTGTCCGGTTCGGGCGAAGTAATTGAGCCGGACGATGGAATTGCGGCTATAGGTTCGGGAGGCACTTACGCGCTTTCGGCTGCCAGGGCGCTTGCGCGCTTTACTAATATGAACGCGCCTGAAATAGCGTATGAGGCGCTTAAAATTGCGGGCGAAATCTGCGTTTATACTAACGATAATATAAAGGTTGAGGAAGTTTAAAAAATATCACTGCGGAAAAACAAGCTGTTCGGCGGCGGCATTCCGCTTGAAATTGATTTATCCGCCGGAGAAAGAGGAGAGAAATGCTTGCACTTACGCCCAAACAAATAGTCAGCGAGCTGGATAGATATATAGTAGGACAGGATGACGCTAAAAGAAGCGTGGCTATAGCCCTGCGCAACCGCTACCGGCGCAATAGGCTTCCTAAGGATATCAGGGATGAGATTACGCCTAAAAATATCATTATGTCCGGTCCTACCGGAGTGGGCAAGACGGAGATTGCCCGCCGTATAGCCAAGATTACCGGAGCGCCTTTTGTAAAGGTGGAGGCGACTAAATTCACTGAGGTCGGATATGTGGGCCGGGATGTGGATTCTATGGTAAGGGATTTGGTGGAGGCCTCCATAAGGCTGGTGCGCGAGGAAAAGCGGGCTCAGCTTCAGGATAAACTGGATAGAACGGCAAAAAACAGGCTGATTGATATTATTCTGCCTTTGCGCAAGCCCAAGGAAAACGAGACGCTGGAGGAAAGGCGCGCAATAGTTACGGACGATTTGGACAGAGGCGTGCTGGAGGATTATATAATAGAACTGGAAGTGGAGGATAAGCCGGCGGGGATGAACGCCGAGGTGCCTGGTCAGCCTGAAATAAGCATGGGCGATCTTTTGGGCGGGCTGATGCCCAAAAAGACAAAAAAGCGCCGCATGCCCGTTAAGGAGGCGCGCAAAATTATAGAGCAGCAGGAGCTGGATAAGCTGCTGGATAATGACGCGGTTGTAAGCCTGGCGCTGGAACGGGCCGAGCAGGATGGAATTATTTTTATAGACGAGATTGATAAAATAGCGATCGGCACTCAAGGACAGGGGCCTAACGTCTCCCGAGAGGGCGTGCAGCGGGATATTCTTCCCATAGTTGAGGGATGCACGGTTAATACCAAATACGGGCCCATCTCCACCGATTATATATTATTCATAGCTGCGGGCGCCTTCCATGTATCCAAAATATCTGATTTAATACCTGAATTACAGGGGCGTTTTCCTTTGA
The DNA here is from genome assembly GCA_003150515.1 of Selenomonadales bacterium. GTDB lineage: Bacteria > Bacillota > Clostridia > Christensenellales > QALW01 > Neochristensenella. The sequence goes on from QALW01000048.1 coordinate 11,189, forward strand.
GAGTGGAGCTCAAGCCGCTTACTGTGGAGGATCTCAAGCGAATTCTGGTCTCTACGGATAATTCTTTAGTTGGGCAGTATACGCATATTCTGGAAGTGGATAACGCTCATCTTACTTTTACTCAGGAGGCGCTTGAAATTTTGGCGCGCCATGCGTTTGAAGCCAATGAATTTGACGAGAATATTGGGGCCAGAAGGCTGGTGGCAGTTATGGAAAAGCTGCTGGACGAGGTGGCCTTTGATGCGGACGGAGAGGAAAGAAATATAACGGTAGACGCGGAATTTGTTATAAAGCGCCTGGGCGAAGGGGCGGCAAAGCGCAATCTGGACAGGTATATATTATGACCAAAGCGCAGCTGCTAACTAAAGTCCGGGAACTGATTGCTTATTTCCATAGCTGCGGGGAACAGGTGGGCTTTGCGGATATAGGCGAATTGGCTCAGCGGATATTGGACGCGAGCGTGCATATATTCAGCAGAGAGGGAGGCCTGTTTGATACGGGCGCGCATGCCGGCCGCTGCGGCCTTTCGGATACGGGCGTCGTTTCAAGCTTGATAGGAGAATTCAATAAAGTAAATCATACGCGGGTTTTTATTTCGGAAAATGGGGAATGTCCCTTTAAGGCGGGAAACTGCAATTTTGAACACAGGCTGCATGTAGTTACTCCCCTTTTTTACGGAGGCAAGCGCGTAGGGACGCTTATATATACAAAAGACACCGGCGTTTACGACGAGCTGGATATAGCCTTGGCGGAGCTTATAGCAATGCTGGCTGCTCAGGCTTTATATAACGACGTGCTTAACAGGGAAAAGAAGATGGGCAGGCAAAAGGCGGAAATCAGGCAGGCGGCGCAGTCTCTTTCCTATACTGAGCGCCGTGCGGCTGAGGCGGTTATCCGCGCGGCCCTGGCTGAGGACGGAGTTATAAATGTGAGCAGAGTGGCCGCGCAGGAGAATATAACGCGTTCGGTAGTGGCGGGAGCCATAAGAAAATTGGAGAGCGCGGGAATTATTAGAGTGCGTTCCTTGGGAATGAAGGGAAGCTATATAAGCGTTGTTAATCCATATGCTCTGGAGGAATTCAGTTCGGAGAGCTTTTAACCGGCGACAGGCCCGTTGCGGGGGGCGGCGCGGATTTTTTGCGCCGCAGGCGCAAAAATAAGCGTCCCTGAGGAATTTCCTCAGGGACGCTCAGGCCCGGCGGAACGCCGGGCCGTCCGCGCCGCCCCCGCAACGGGGCTGCCGCCGGTTATATTAAATCAAGCCTTTCCGGCAAAAGCGCAGCGGCGGCATTTTTCCACATCCAGCGGATAATTTCCGTCAAAGCAGCCTGTGCAGAAGCTTACGTCCGATTTGTTTCGCACGGCTGATACAAGCGCTTCCAGAGGAAGATAGGTAAGAGTGTCGGCGCCTATCATTTTGCGGATATCCTCAATTGAATGAGTGGCGCTTATTAAATGCTTTTTGGAGGGAGTATCTATTCCGAAATAGCATGGGAAATTCACTGGCGGAGAGCAGATTCTCATATGCACTTCCTTAGCCCCGGCGCTCTTAAGCATATCCACAAGCCGCTTGGAGGTTGTGCCCCGCACTATTGAATCGTCAATAAGCACTATTCTTTTTCCCCGCACGTTAGCCGCCGCGGCGTTGAGTTTCATGCGCACGGCCAATTCCCTCATAGATTGCTCCGGCTGAATAAAGGAACGGCCGACATATCTGTTTTTAATGAGCGCGTCGCCGTAGGGAATGCCGCTTTCGTGCGAATATCCGATTGCCGCTGCCAGGCCTGAATCGGGCACGCCGGCAACCATATCCGCTTCTACCGGCGCCAGGCGGGCAAGGCTTGCTCCTACCCGCAGGCGGGAACCCATTACGTCCAGTCCGTCTATGACCGAATCGGGCCGCGCCAGATATACATATTCAAATATGCACAGCGCGCTGGGAGCATGACCGGCCAGAGGATCGTATCTAAGGGATTTGGCGCCTTCGTCTGAAATCATGATTATTTCGCCCGGCTCTATATCTCTTATGAGAGAGGCGCCGACGGCGTCAAGCGCAACCGATTCGGAAGCGAGGATATAGGAATCTCCTTTTTTGCCCAGACAGAGCGGGCGTATGCCTTTGGGATCGCGGACGCCGATAAGCATGTGCTCGTTAGCCATAACAAGGGAATAGGAGCCCTTTAAATCGTTCATCATTGTGCGGATGGCGCTTTGTATATCCAGATGCGAATATCTTGCGAGCAGGTGAACGAAAAGCTCGGTATCCGTCTGCGTCTGGAATACTGCGCCTTCATTTTGCAGGCGCTTTGCAAGCGCCGCCGAATTAAGGATAGTGCCGTTATGGGCTACGGCCAGCACGCCGTTGCGGTAATTGGCCACCAGCGGCTGCGCGTTTACGACGGTATTGCTTCCTTTTGTGGAATACCGCACATGGCCTACTGCGATTTTCGCGCCTTTAAACTGGGATATGCTTTGAGGGTTAAACACCTCGCTTACCAAGCCCAGATTCTTATACTGCGCTATTTTTTTGCCGTTGATTGTAGCAATGCCGGCGCTTTCCTGCCCGCGATGCTGAAGAGCGTGCAGCGCGAAATACAGCACGTCGGGGGAAAGCTCTCCTTTATTAAATATGCCTGCTACGCCGCATTCTTCGCTGAAATGCTCCTGAACGGCATAAACATCCAATTCATGCATAAGCAAAAACACCTCTCTGATTATTTACCCAAAACCCGGCGCATAAGCTCCTGGTATGCCTCAGCCTCGTGCCCCATATCCCTGCGGAATAAATCCTTATCCAGCTTGCGGCCGGTCGTAGTATCCCAGAAACGGCAGGTATCGGGGGAAATTTCGTCGGCCAGTATTATTTCATCATGGAAGCGGCCGAATTCCAGTTTAAAATCAACCAGGGTTACATTTAGGGGCTTAAAGAAGGAAATAAGCAGCTCGTTGACTTTAAGAGCTATATCGGCTATTTTATTCATCTCCTCGGGGGTTGCTAGGCCCAGAGCATAAATATGCGAGCAGTTTATAAGGGGATCGCCCAGCTCGTCGTCTTTGTAGTAGTATTCCAGAATGGTTTTGGACATATGCGTACCCTCGGGCAGGCCCAGCCGTTTGGAAAGGCTGCCGGCGGCAATGTTGCGCACTACTACTTCCACAGGCACTATGCTTACTTTTTTAACTACAGTTTCGCGGGGGGAAAGCTCCTTGACAAAATGGGTGGGAACGCCTTTTTCCTCCAGCATGTTAAAGAGAAAATTAGAGACTATATTATTTACTTCTCCTTTATCCTCAATGGTGCCTTTTTTGAGGCCGTTCAATGCTGTAGCGTCGTCTTTATAGCTAACTATTACATAATCGTCGTTATCAGTTGCATATACTTTTTTAGCTTTGCCCTCATAAAGCTGGGCGCCTTTCTTGAGTTCCATAATCTCACCTCATATTATTTGTTTATAAGATAATTTTAAAGGACATTAAATCATGTGTCAACTGCAAATACGAGGATTATACAAACAATATCTATAAATGTTCGTATAATGTTCGGTATTATTCCGCATTTTTAAGTTGACAAAAGTGTGAATTTATTTATATAATAAATTGTTCTTGAATATTTATAAAAGTACCCGTAGCTCAGCTGGATAGAGCGTCAGACTCCGACTCTGAAGGCCAGAGGTTCGAATCCTCCCGGGTACACCAAAAAATCCGCGGCAAAGGGAGACATTTTAGCAATAAAAGCGTCTCCCTTTCATTATTATTGGCCGGTATAATTAAATTGATAGAAAAGTTTTGGATATTTAATTTATGCCGGCAGGAATCCATATATCATTTCTCTATATAAATAACGGCTGCGTTTTAAATTCCATTTGAATTAATTACGGATATTTTGAATATTTTTCATTTTTTGAGACATCATATTTTTGAATGTTTTTTTGGGGAGGAACGCCCATGAGCTCTTTATGGGAGCAGGAGCAGGCTTTTGAGACTTTTGAATGCTTAAAGGAAAATATAAATACGGATATATTAATTATAGGCGGGGGCATGGCGGGGCTCTTATGCGCGTATATGCTTCATATGGCGGGAGCGGATTACGTTCTGGTTGAGGCTGAAAGAATCTGCGGCGGGATAACCAAGAATACTACTGCGAAAATTACGTCTCAGCACGGCTTGATATATGATAAGCTTATGGGCAGATTTGGGCAGGAATTAGCCGGGCAATATTATAGAGCCAATCAGGAAGCGCTGGATATGTACAGGCGCATATGCGCGAATCTGGACTGTGATTTTGAACAGAAGGATGCGTATGTCTATTCTTTGAAAAACCGCTCTAAAATCCAAAAGGAGCTGCGGGCGCTTGAAAAGCTGGGCGCAGACGCGGAATTCTGCGCCAGAATCCCTCTTCCTTTTGAAATTGCGGGAGCCGTTAAATTTCCCGCTCAGGCGCAGTTTCATCCATTGAAATTTGCCGCTTCCATTTGCCGCGGCCTTAAAATTTATGAGAATACTACTGTGCGCGAACTGAAAGGGACGGCCGCCGTAACCGACCGCGGAGTTATTAAAGCGAAAAAGATTATAGTGGCGACGCATTTCCCTTTTTTAAATAAGCACGGGAGCTATTTTCTAAAATTATATCAGCATCGTTCGTATGTAATCGCGCTGGAGAACGCGCCCGACGTAGGCGGCATGTATGTGGACGAGGCGGAGGAGGGAATGTCCTTCAGAAATTATAAGGATCTACTGCTTATAGGGGGAGGCGCCCATCGCACAGGCAAAAAAGGGGGAGCGTGGCAAGAGCTTAGAGATTTTGCAGGCCGGCATTATCCCAATGCGGAAGAAAAATATTTTTGGGCTACTCAGGATTGTATGACGCTGGACGGAATGCCTTATATCGGGGCCTATTCTTCAGGTACAGCCGATTTATATGCGGTTTCAGGCTTTAATAAATGGGGCATGACTTCATCAATGGCCGCGGCGCTGCTTTTATGCGATATGGTTCAACAAAAGCGCAATCCCTATGAAAAGCTTTTTTCTCCTTCCAGAAGCATTATGCGTCCCCAGCTGGCCGTTAACGCTTTTGAAGCGGTTGCTAATTTGCTTACTCCCTCGTCTAAACGCTGCCCGCATTTGGGATGCGCTTTGAAATGGAATGAATATGAGCATACATGGGATTGTCCCTGCCATGGCTCTCGTTTTACCGAAGAGGGCAGGCTTATTGATAATCCGTCCACAGGCGATTTAAATAATTGAAGCGCTGATAATAACGGCGTCTAAAACAGAATAAAAAAACGGAAACGCCGTAATCAAGGCGTTTATCCGAAAAATAAAAACGGAGGTTTATATTATGAACGACAAAAACGGCTTTATAATCACCAACCGCGACCGCGTATTGAGAGCGTGGCAGGCTTCTACTCAGCTTGTTCGTGAATATCAGGATTATGCGCACGAAATGGAGACTGAGGATGATAAGCTGGAAAGGCTCTTTGCCCGCATGGCCGAAAATGAAGCGGAGCATGCTTCAAAGCTGCTGGTGCTGCTTCAAAATTATGATAAAGATTAACTTAATCTGAAAATTAAATAAAACAGACGGCCGGGCTGGGAAGGATTAATGATTTATCGGCCTCCCGGGCAGAAATAATTACGGCTTAAAAGGAGATTTTTAATGATTGAGAAGGATACCGTTAGGCTTTTGCGCGAATGCGACGCGGGCATTAAAATGGGCTTAAAGGCTATTGACGAGGTTATGAATTATGCTGAATCAGAGGAATTGAAACGCTCTCTCGACCAATGCAGGGATAAGCACGAGCGGCTCAAGAAAGAAATAAGGGAGCTGCTGGATAAATATCAGGACGAGGGCAAGGAGCCCGGCGCCGTGGCTAAGAGCATGTCCTGGATGAAAACAGAGGTTAAGCTGGCCGTTAATCAATCGGACGGAACTATTGCCGATTTAATAACGGACGGCTGCAATATGGGGATTAAATCATTGAGCAGATATCTCAATCAGTTTAAGGCGGCGGATGAAGAGTCCAAGGATATAACCAAGCGGCTCATTAAGCAGGAAGAAGAGCTTGCCGTCAGTATGCGCGGTTATTTATAATATTATGGCTGAGAGGCAATATTAAAATCAGGGCTTGACACGGGCCCTGATTTGTTTTATGCTTTAAATATGGAGAAATGAATAAAACCGTCCAAAGCTTTGCAAAGGCCGTGGAGCGTTTTGCTAATATGAAGTAAGGCGCGCTTGCTTTGATTTTTGTTATCCTGTTTATTAAATTGGAGTTATAGTGTGATTAGATATGCTGATACAGATGATTTGAATATATTGCGGAAATATGATACGCATATTCAGACGGCCCAGCTTCAGTTAAGCATAAATGAAGGCAGGGTTCTTATTGCTGAGGAGAACGCTTCCTTTGCGGGCTGGCTGAGATATAATCTGTTTTGGGACAGCATACCTTTTATTAATATGCTTTATTTTTTGGAAAGCTATAGGAATAAGGGATGGGGAAGAGAAATTTTGCGTTTCTTTGAACAGGAAATGGTTAAAAAAGGCTATAAAAAAATATTGACTTCCACATTGTCCAGCGAACGGGCGCAGTTTTTTTACCGCAAAAACGGTTATATGGACTGCGGCTCTTTAATTTTGCCTGACGAACCGCTGGAAATTATTTTAATGAAAGAAATTATTGCATAAAATTTAAACGTTAATAGGCTGATAATGCAAGCATGGCGAAATGAGCCCGTAAGAGCTCTTGATATGCGTTATTAAATTTTTAGCCTGGGAGGAAAATCAATCATGGGAGCAGGAGGAGTACACGGAGGGCACCGGGAGCGGATGAGAAGCAAATATGTGCGGGGAGGACTGGAGGTATTGGCGGATCATGAGGTGCTGGAACTGCTGTTGTATTATCCGATAAGGCGGAGGAATGTGAATCAAACGGCGCACGAGCTGCTGGGAGGAGAAGGAGTAAGGGAAATAGGCAGGCTGGGGGAGAGCGGCCTGAAGAATAAGAGTGGAATAGGAGAAAAGACGGCGCTTTTTATGAGCCTGGCGGGAGCGGCGGCGGA
>QALW01000012.1 GCA_003150515.1 Selenomonadales bacterium
TATAAGAGACAGTGATACCGCCGCGCTGGTGGCGACTGATTTCGGCATAGAATTGGAACAGAAGATTGCCAAGACATTTGAGGAAACTTTAACGGACGCGGCCGTTCAGGGCTCGGAGGAGGATGTCTGCGAGCGGCCTCCGGTAGTTACCATTATGGGGCACGTTGACCACGGCAAGACTTCCCTTCTGGACGCGATTCGCTCCACTAACGTAACCGCGCATGAGGCGGGCGGAATAACTCAGCATATAGGCGCGTATACCGTCAGCCATAACGGCAAAACCATAACCTTCTTAGATACTCCCGGCCACGAGGCGTTCACTTCCATGCGCGCCAGGGGCGCTCAGGTGACGGATATCGCTATATTGGTGGTGGCTGCGGACGACGGCGTTATGCCTCAGACCATTGAGGCCATTAATCATGCGACGGCCGCTAAGGTGCCTATAATAGTCGCCATAAATAAAATGGATAAGCCTACGGCTAATCCCGAACGGGTTAAACAGGAATTGACCAATCACGGCATATTGCCCGAGGAATGGGGCGGCGACGCCATAATTGTTCCCGTTTCGGCTGTTACGGGCGAAGGGCTGAGCGATTTATTAGAGATGATACTGCTGGTGGCCGACGTCAATCAGTATAAGGCTAATCCTGACAAAAAGGCCAGAGGCACGATTGTGGAGGCCAGGCTGGATAAGGGCAGAGGGCCTGTGGCCACCGTTCTGGTGCAGAACGGTACGCTGCGGGTGGGCGATACCATAGTGGCCGGCACAACGGGCGGCCGCGTCCGCGCCATGATGAACGCTCAGGGAGAGCGCGTGGAAGAAGCGGGGCCGTCTATGCCCGTGGAGGTGCTGGGCTTTAACGACGTGCCCGACGCCGGAGATATTCTCTACGGCACGGACGACGACAAGCTGGGCAGACAGGTTGTGCAGGAGCGCCGGGATAAAATTAAGGCGGATCAGCTTAAGGCCCGCGCAAAGGCTTCTCTGGACGATTTGTTCAATCAAATCAAAGAAGGGGATATTAAAGAGCTCAATCTGATTGTCAAGGCGGACGTGCAGGGCAGCGTGGAGGCAGTGCGCCAGGCGCTGGAAAAATTGAGCAACGAGGAAGTGCGCATAAACGTTATTCATGGAGCAGTGGGCGCTATAAAGGAATCGGACGTAATTCTGGCCTCGGCTTCCAACGCAATTATAATAGGCTTTAACGTGCGCCCGGACGCTATGGCGACCGCCGCGGCCGAAGCGGAAAAAGTGGATATGCGCATGTATAGAATTATATATAACGCGATAGAAGATATAGAAAACGCCATGAAGGGCATGCTGGAGCCTGAATTTAAAGAGGTGGTAACGGGGCACGCCGAAGTGCGCACCACTTTCAAAGTGCCGGGCGCGGGCGTAATTGCGGGCGCGTATATCACCGACGGCAAAATCCAGCGCAATGCGGGAGTGCGTCTGCTCAGGGATAATATAGTAATCCATGAAGGGACAATAAGCTCGCTTAAGCGCTTTAAGGACGACGTTAAGGAAGTTGCTGAGGGCTTTGAATGCGGCATAGGCATAAATAATTATAATGATATCAAGGAAAACGACGTTATAGAGGCGTTTGTTCAGGAACAGGTAAAACGATAAGGGAAGGCGCGGGCGTCGGGCGGGTTTTTATTAAAAATCGCGCCGGGCGCGCCTGAACTGATAAGGAGATAAAATTTAATGGCGAATCAGAGAACTGAGCGGCTGGGCTCTGAAATACAGCGCGCTCTTGCGCAGATTCTGCGCGAGGATGTGCGCGATCCCAGAGCGAGCAGTATGATAAGCGTGCTGCGCGCGGAGGTTACGCCCGATTTGGATATATGCAAGGTATATATATCGGTTTACGGCGGCGGCCAAGAGCAGGCCGAGGCCGTTGCCGCGCTGAAAAAGGCGGCGCCTTTTATCAGACGGCGTTTAGGGCAGAGGATTACCATCCGCAAGCTGCCTGAGCTTAAATTTATATATGACGATTCCATAGAATACAGCGTTCATATAAGCAAGCTTATAGACAGCCTGAATACGGGCGGGGCGGATGATGATCTGGAAACGGATGGAAATCAGGAATGAATTCGCTTGAAAGTTTGGCTCAGGCCATAAAACAAAATAATTCCTTTCTTATAATAGCTCATGTAAATATGGACGGCGACGCTCTTGGCAGCTCGGCCGCGCTTGCGCTTGCCCTTCAAAATATGGGCAAGCGATGCTTTTTTAAGGGAGAAGGAAGCTTTTCGGATCAGCTTTGCCAAATTGCGGGCATAAAGAAACTGCTGGAATTGCCCCCGATAGATAAATATGACGCGGCCATAGCCGTGGACTGCGCCGATATGGAGCGCTTGGGAATCTATGCTCCGCTTTTTTCAAACGCGCCCCTGCGGCTGGTTATAGATCATCATATAACTAACCGCGGCTTTGGAGATATTAATTATATAAAAAATGTTCCCGCTTCCGCGCAGCTGGTTTACGAATTGCTGGATAAGCTGGGCGCGGATATAACAGGAGAGACGGCCGAATGCCTTTACGCTGCGTTTCTGACTGATACCGGACGGTTTTCTCATGGAGACGTAGGGCGGGATACCATGCTTATAGCCGCTGAATTATATGACGCCGGTTTTGATACGGCGCGGGTGAATAAATTGCTTTTCGGAACGCGCACTTTTGCGGCCAGCCGGCTGCTGGGCCGCGCTTTAGAGAGCCTGGAGCTATGCTGCGGCGGTCGGATATCAATTATATCCCTTACTCAGCAGGATTTTGCCCTTTGCTCAGCGCAGGAAGCGGACAGCGAGGGAATTGTCAATTATGCGCTGGAGATTCCGGGCGTGGAGGCGGCCGTGTTCCTGCGCCAGCGCGGGGATTCATATAAAATCAGCCTGCGCTCGGCAGGCGGCCTGGACGTATCGGTTATAGCTTCCCGGCTGGGCGGCGGAGGGCACCGCATGGCGGCCGGATGCGCTTTCAAGGGCGGCCTGGCCGAAGCGCGGCGGACTATTATAGATATTATAGCTCTCAGCGCCGGCTTTGAAAAGGAATAGCAAAATTATTCGGAAATCATTTTTGCGTACGGATTTTCAACGGGAGAGCCGTAAAAGGCGAGCCGGACGCGCTCTGTTTAATATATGAGAGAACAGTTTTGGCTAAAAAGAAGACGAGGCTTTAGAGATGGACGAGCATAACGGGATTATAAATGTCAATAAGGACGCAGGCATGACTTCCAGCGGCGTTGTTTCCAGGCTGAGGCGCATACTTGGCCAGAAAAAAATTGGACATACGGGCACTCTGGATCCTATGGCCACGGGCGTGCTTCCGGTCTGCACGGGCAGGGCCACCCGCCTTTCTGATTACATAATGGAAAAGGATAAGGTGTACGTCGCCGGTTTGACGCTGGGCGCGCGCACAGACACCCAGGACGGAGAAGGGCGAATTATATCCCGTTCGGACGCCGTTCCCGGCCGGGAGGAGGTCAATAAAGCGCTCCGGGCGTTTACGGGCGAAATTATGCAGACGCCTCCAATGTATTCGGCTATAAAAATGGGAGGCAAAAAATTATATGAATATGCGCGCGCCGGACAGGAAATAATCAGACAGCCCCGGAGGGTAACGGTTTACGAGCTGGAGCTTTTGGAACAGCTTAATCAAAGGGAGTATATTCTGCGCGTTCATTGCTCCAAGGGCACCTATATACGAACTATATGCGCGGATTTAGGGGATGCGCTGGGAGCGGGCGGATATATGTCCTCCCTTGTTCGGACTAGGGCGGGATGCTATAATATTTCGGATGCGTTCAGCCTGGAGCAGATTGAGAAAATGGCTGCGGCGGACGATTTTTCTTTTATCCGTCCTATGGACGAGCCTCTGAAAATGCTTAAGCGCGCCGACGTAAGGCCGGAATTTGCAAAGCAGTTTTTAAACGGAGGGGCGCTGCTGCCCGAAATGTATATTTCGGAGGCTTTATCCGAGGGGGAGCGGGCCAGAGTTTATTTAAACGGAGGCTTCAGCGCGTTAAGCGTTATGAGCGGAGGAAGGTTAAAGGTGCTCTGCCTGCTGGCCTGATTCGGCCGTGCGCCAGTATGGAAATTGCGTTTGAATTGGACAATACGCTCAGAGCGCAATTCTTTTTGCAGGATTGCCCGCAGAATCCGCCTTTATGGAGCATTGCATTTTGAATGTATGGTTCAGAGAATTTATAGTATAAATTATATATCAGCTGAAAGGGGAACATAATCCATTAAGGCTATGGAGAAAAAATGGGTATTTGTGCTGGGCACTTTTGACGGAGTGCATAGAGGGCACAGAGAATTATTCAAACAGGCCAGGCGGCTGTGCGCGCAAAATAACATGCGGCCCGCTATACTCACTTTTGACCGGCATCCGCGCGAATTGCTGGGCCGGGAGGTCATGCTGCTGAGCCTGAACAGCGAAAGGCTGCATATGCTTGAAAATACCGGGCTTGAATGCCGGGTGCTGCCTTTTAATGCGGAATTGGCCGGCATGAATCCCGAAGAATATATAGCTTTTATCTGTTCCCGTTTTAACGTAGGCGGGCTGCTTGCGGGCAGCAATCATACTTTTGGCCGCGGCGCTTCGGGAACGCCTGCTGAAATTGTGCGTCTTGCCGGGAAATACGGTTATAAAACCTTTATCATTCCGCCTTTGCTTTCCAAAAGCGGAGAGCGCATAAGTAGCACCCTAATACGCAGCAAGCTTCTTTCGGGAGAGGCGGATTCCGCTGCGGAATTACTGGGATATAATTATTTTATTGCGGGAAGAGTGGCCAAAGGGCAGGCCCTGGGCCATACGCTGGGATATCCTACGGCTAATCTGGAATTTTCCGCTCAGAAATTGGTGCCTGCCAGAGGAGTATATGTAACTGTTACCCATATAGACGGCAGGGAGTTTCAGGGCATGACCAATATAGGAGTGCGTCCTACTGTTTCGGACGCCGGCAATACAACCATAGAGACCTTTTTGTTTGACTCTTCTGCTGATCTATATGGAAAAGATATCAGCGTTTCTTTTATAAAGCGAATAAGGGAAGAGAAAAAATTTCCTTCCCGCGAGGCGCTTACGGCGCAGTTGAGGCAGGATGAGCTTATAGCGCGGGCTTATCTTTCGGCATTGGACGCAAAAGTGCAAAAGCGAGTTTTTTAGCAGGGAGGCGGCGGCGCGCATGGCCCGGCCCCGCAGGGCCGGGCCATGCGCCGGGGGGCGGCGTTCGGGCTGAGCTGCGCTCAGCCCTGGGCCGGGCGCTTGGCGCCCGGCCCGCGGCCTGCGGCCGCGAACGCCGCCCCCCGGCGCGGGATGCGGCTTCGCCGCATCCCGCGCGCCGCCCCCTGAAATTCTTTCAGGGGGCTTTTGCACTTTTGCGTCTTATCTATTGGAAGGGAGCATGCTTTCCGCGGGCTCCTGTTCCTCCTGTTTGCAAAAAGATTGAGGCGCTTGCCCGTTCTTACTGCTCTGAGCCTGCAAAATTTTTTGTACGCAGGCGGTTTTGCACATAATAATCTCCTTGCCGTCATTTATAAAAAATGACAGACTGTCTCCCGCTTTAATATCCAGCTGGAGCCTTATTTCTGCTGGCAGCATAATTTGTCCGTTGGTATAAACAGTTACAAGCATCATAAAAACCGCCCTTTCATTTTTATTTTATTTGGTTGCCTTTGCGGCGCAGTATTCCCTGATTTTATGCTTTAGCTAAAATTATGAAATAAAGAATTTGAAGCATAAACGCGCAGTTTTATAAAAAACCGGCTTTTCTTATGCTGCTCTGCGGCGGAATATAAACTGTTCAATCTGATGCGCGACAAAATATGAGCATATATGTAAATAACTGCATAAGTTATACAGAACATTTTATCAACAATGAATTAGTGAACTTTTACAACATCTAATAATATTATAAGGCATTAAATTCAAAAAGCAATAGGAGGTTATGGAAAAATAAAGTATATATTTTTGTAAAACGAGAATATTGTCATTTTATATGCGAAAAATAAGAGAGCTCTTTTTGAACTCTCTTAATAATTTTCCTGTTTATTTCAATAGGCGCGATTGAATCTTCAGGGCAGCTTGATTATATCTATTCCGCCGAATACTGCGCATCCTTCAATATATAGAATCTTATCCGTTTCCGCCTGCTCTGAGCCTTTTATCTCTATTCCGCCGAATATGCCGCGCGCGTTGTCCCGGTTCACTTTCCAGGAGCCGGGAACGTATATTTCCACCCCTCCGAAAATTGCATTTATATTAAGAGTCAGCTCGCCGTTCTGCGGAGTTACTCCGGATAAATTAAGCTCAATGCCTCCGAATATTGCGCTCAGGCGCCCGGAAGAATATTCTCCCTGAGGGGAGAGCGTTTCTCCTGAAAAGATAACGCTGGAATCCATCTGCCCGCCTGACGTGCTGGACTGAGTTTTTCTGGGCCGGGATTTAGCCGGATTTATAAGCAGATCCGCTCCCAGGGCAATAAAGAAAATGCCGGGAATATACCAGAAGCTAAGCGCCTTAAAGGTATCGGGAGCCAAATCTCTGGCAATCATATAAAGCCCCACCAGCAAAAGAGTCATGCCTGCGGGATTGAAACGTTTTGAGGCAACCATTATTCCCAGCCCCGCCAAAGCTATAGCAATGGAGAAAAAGCTCACGGGAAAGCTTACGTCGGCCGAGGCGAGAATAATCGCGATTCCCACCAAAATTAATATGAACGCGGCAAAAAAGTTCTTTTTCATTAATGTCCTTCCTCCTGAATTCATAGTTTGGGCTGCATAAAAATAATAACATATCTCATAGTGCGCTGTAAATAGAGGAGGAAGGCTTTTTATTAAAAATCAGCCTCTTATTTTAAATTTCACCGCGTTTTTATATAGCCTAAGTTTTGCTGGGATAGATAATTTTGCGGAAAAAAGCAGGTTTTAAGATTAATAACGAGCAAAAAATTATACAGGCGTTAATTGGCGGGCGCGCTCCTTTTCCTCGCGTTCATGTGCGTGCGCCTTTAAAACTGCCTGTATCGCGGTTGTTTTGCACATTATAATTTCCCTGCTGTCAGTAATGAAAAATGCTAAGGCGTCTCCTTGCTTAATGTCTAATCGCTGGCGGATTTCTGCCGGCAGCATAATCTGGCCGTTTGTGTAGACAGTAACAAGCGTCATAAAAATCACTCTTTCATTATTTAAATTAGTGAATACAACAAACTTAAATTATGAAATATGCGGAATGCAATATACCGCATAGATTTTTACAATTTATACATAACCAGATCCCAATATTTTTTATTAATACATTATTCTATTATATAAGTATTATAAGCTACTTTACTTAAAATGCAATAGGAAGTTACGTTGCAATATCGTATAATTAGGAATTTAAAATATACTTTGTAATAATTTTAAAAATAATGTTTATAAAATCTCTTGCTGCGGACGCCTGAGCGGCGTTTTGTTTATTTTTGGCTATTATGTTGGCCGCGTCCTGCAAAAATGTTTAGAAATTATATGTACGCCAGCAGGCTCTGCGCAGGATAATTTCATCATCCTGGCTTATAAAAAACGCCAGAGAGTCTCCGGCCTTGATATTTAATCTTCGTCTTATTTCCGCCGGCAGCATAATTCGCCCGTTTGCATATATAGTAACCAGCCGCATATTCATCCCTCTTCCATAATATCAACGTATTTTTGCGGCCGCCCCTTTGCCGCGCTATACGCCCCGACTGTATTGCCTGAACAACATAATCTGAGCAAGAATAGTTTCAAAGTCAAATAATTTTGAGTTACTTATAATAAAACATTTTTCTGCTTTATAGTTTTATTATAATTCAGTATTATAAAAAATCAAGAGAAAAGAATGTCATATAAAAGTGAAAAAATAGAGTTAATATCAATAATTTAATATTAACTCGAAAAAATAATAAAATTATTTAAAATTTGTCCGTATCCTGTTCACGCTATAAATGGGCGCGCGCAGCGGTTTTAGCGGGCGGTGGGCGGGCTCAATCTATCAATGGCGTGTCCGCCGCGTTTATTATATAGAGGCCGCGTTTTTTGGCGTATTCCAGCGTTTGGGCCGCACCTCCCCAAGGGTGGGTAACGTAGGTAATAGCATACGCCGAATTATCCACCATATATTTGTTCCGGTACAGAATAGCATATTTGGGATGCACTTTCTCCAGGCTCGGATATATAACCTCATCAAACAATCGGGCCTTATATTTATCCACTTTGGGATAGGGAGAAATCAGCACGTTATTCAGATCGCCATATTCCCGCTTTAAGTCATGTACAGCGCTGGCGCATAAGGCGTCAAATTTTCCCATGCCTCCGTTATAAAAAGTTTTTACGCCATTTTCTATTAACCCCTGCACCAAATCTTTTACGCGCTCCTTTACGGCCGGTATATTATAGATGGTGCGGTGTCCGATAAAACAGCAAATGCTCAATTAACGTTTCGGTCGCCTTTGTGATTTGAATAGTTAATAGGAGAATATTCATCAATGTATTTTCTGAGAAGTAAATTTATATATTGAGATAAGGGACGAATATCTTTTTCAGCCAGCTCCTGCATTTTTAATATCACATCTTCGTCCAGAGATATGCTGATTTTTCGTTTGAGTGGCCGCATAAATCTCCCCCCTTTTTTTTAAGAGTATAGCATAAAAATGTCGGAAAAACGTGTAAATCGCCTAAAAATGCATAAAGTAGTATCGAGGGGCATTCAATCTCATATCATAAAACGACAATTTTACTTAATCGTAAATTAGTAAATCATAAAAAAGCTGTTGGCTATCTTGGACAGCCAAAATTGCAAATTAGTTTTCGTCTTAATATGAAAGCTGTCCTGAAGCGCAAAATTGCTAATAATCGGTTTACAAACGGAATATACTATGCTAAAATAAAAACAATTCCGCAGCCGGACGCCGGGGTGCGCGTCCCTCCTTGACGGCATGCTCAGCGCGCGGCGGTTGGATAAATTATAAGGAGGTTCCATATTTATGGACAAAGCAAGAAAACAGGAAATCATTCAGCAGTACAAGCTTCATGAGGGAGACACGGGCTCGCCCGAGGTTCAGATTGCCATTCTGACCGACAGAATCAATCATCTTAACGAGCATCTTAAAATCAATAAGAAGGATCACCATTCCAGAAGGGGCCTGCTTATGATGGTCGGACGGCGCCGCGGCCTGCTCAACTATCTTAAATCAGTAGATATAGAGCGTTACCGGGCTATCATTGAAAAACTCAATTTGAGAAAGTAAATTTAAAGGGCGGAATCATATCCGCTCTTTCACCATTTTTAAAAGCCATGCGGCTTTTAAAAGTACAGAAGGAGAAAAAAGTATGTTTAAAACATTTGAAACCGAGTTCGCGGGGCGCAAGCTGTCTGTGGAAATCGGCAAATATGCCGAGCAGGCCAACGGCTCCTGCCTCATTCGCTGCGGGGATACGGCGCTGCTTGTTAACGCCACTATGTCCAAGCAGGCGCGCGAGGGGATAGATTTCTTTCCCCTGAGCGTAGAATTTGAGGAGAAGCAATATTCAGTGGGCAAAATCCCGGGCGGATTTATACGCAGGGAGGGGCGTCCCTCTGAAAAGGCCATATTAACCTCCCGCCTTATAGACAGGCCCATCCGGCCTTTATTCCCCAAGGGCTTTTATAATGACGTGCAGATTGTGGCCACGGCCATGAGCGTGGATAATAATATTCCCCCGGAGATATACGCCATGATTGGCTCTTCCGTAGCGCTTACCATTTCGGATATTCCCTTTTACGGGCCCACCGGCAGCGTTTCTATCGGCATGGTGGACGGGGCTTACGTTATCAATCCGGACAGCGAGCAGCGGGAAAAGAGCGTGCTGAATCTTACTGTTTCGGGCACTAAGGACGCCGTTATGATGGTGGAAGCGGGCGCTAAGGAAGTAACTGAAGAAGAAATGCTGGAAGCCATCATGCTGGCCCATGAGGAAATTAAGAAGCTGGTGGCCTGGCAGGAGCAGATTCAGGCCGAAGTGGGCAAGGAAAAACAGGTTTTTGAATATTACGCAGTGCCTGAAAATATTGAGAAGGACGTGCGCGAATTTGCCACGGATAAAATAGCCTGGGTTATGGAATGCTTTGACCGCAAGGAGCGCGAGGCCAGGGAAAACCAGGTTGAACAGGAAGTCCAGGAGCATTTCGCAGAGCTTTATCCTGAAAAGGCGCGCGAGATTTCAGACGCGCTTTACGCCATCAAGAAGGAGACCATGCGCCGCAAGATTTTAGATTACGGCGTGCGCCCGGACGGCCGCGGCGTATTTGATATACGGCCCATTTGGTGCGACGTGCATATGTTTGCCCGCACTCACGGCTCGGCTGTGTTTACCCGCGGACAGACGCAGGTTATCTCCCTTACCACTTTAGGCGCGCTTAACGACGCGCAGGAGTTGGACGGCATAGACGAAGTGGAGCAGAAGCGTTATATGCATCATTATAACATGCCGCCTTACAGCACGGGCGAGGCGCGTCCCATCCGCAGCCCTGGGCGCCGCGAAATAGGCCACGGCGCTTTGGCCGAGCGAGCGCTTGAGCCCATGATACCGTCGGAGGAGGAATTCCCCTACGCTATCCGCGTAGTATCCGAGGCGGTTTCATCCAACGGCTCCACATCCATGGCCAGCGTCTGCGGCTCCACCCTTTCGCTTATGGACGCGGGAGTGCCCATTAAGGCGCCTGTCGCCGGGGCGGCAATGGGCCTTATTAAAGACACGCAGAGCGATAAGGTGGCGGTCCTGACGGATATTCAGGGGCTGGAGGATTTTCTGGGAGATATGGATTTCAAGGTGGCGGGCACAGAAAAGGGCATAACCGCCATTCAAATGGATATAAAAATAAAGGGCATAGACGAGCCTATACTTAAGCGCGCGCTGGCCCAGGCCAAGGACGCCAGGCTGTTTATACTCAATAAAATGCTGGCCACTTTAGACAGGCCGAGGGATGAGGTTTCGCCATATGCTCCCAAGACTATAATCTTCTATATTAATACTGACAAAATCCGCGAGGTTATAGGGCCCGGAGGAAAGATGATTAATAAAATCATTGATGAGACGGGCGTCAAGATTGATATAGAGGACAGCGGCCGGGTAATTATATATGCTGTGGACAGCGCTTCGGGCGCGGCGGCCAAGAAGATGATAGACGCAATTGCCAAGGACGTAGAGGTAGGCGAGGTGTATCTGGGAACGGTCGTCCGCATAATGCCCTTCGGAGCGTTTGTAGAATTGCTGCCCGGCAAGGACGGCTTGGTGCATATTTCCAAGCTGGCAAACGAGCGGGTTGAAAAGGTGGAGGACGTCGTTAATATCGGAGATAAAATAATGGTAAAAGTTATTGAAATTGACGATAAGGGACGGGTAAATCTTACCCGCAAGGGGCTCATTCCTGAAAAAGAAGAGAAAAAATAATAGCGGCAGCTCTTTTTCCGGCGTTAGTTATAACGCCGGTTTTTTATTTTTTGGTATTTATCGGTTTTTATATGGAGCGGCGGGCAAGGAGCATGCAAAAAAGGCGGGCGGCGCGCTCCATCCGTGGCATAAGCTGCCCGCCTTGTCAAAGGCGTCCGCGCCTGAAATGGTCTCCCAGAAAGAGGTTGCTCCCTTAAAAAGCATGCTTCCCCAGGTTTGCATTATTTCCTCATATACCGTTTGAAAATATTTTTCTTCCTGCATTAAAGCGTCTATTTTATAGATGTAATGGCTGAGGGTGATGGGCTCCAGGCCGTTCTGCGGCCGGGCCAGGCGCGCTCTTAATTCTCCGGCCCGCTCCGAGGGGACAAGCCCGAAATTAAGCGCCAAAGCCTGAGTAAGCTCGGAAAAAGGGCGGCCGTCCTCTATGCCGCCTGTGCGGTAGGCCCGAACATCCTTATCCCAGAATAACTCAAAGGCCTCTTTAAGAGCCTTATATGCCTTTTCATATTTTTCAGCGCGGGCAATATCGTTAAAGGCGCGACATAGATAGGCTCCCGCCTGAAGCGCCCCTCCGAAGAAAGCGTTGTATGGGCATTCAGGATGATTCTGGGGCTGCGCCTGGCCCAGATGTCCGGCCAGCCCCTGAGACCATTCGTAAAAATTCCAGTATTCCGCGCCCTCTGGATTTAAAAGCAGTCCTTCCCGACTGCGCTCCAGAGCCATATCCAGCATTTTAATCAAGGCGGGCATATATTTTATCCGGTTCGCGCCGCCGTATTGCGCCAGCTCCGCGGAGGCCACGGCCCATGCGAAGGTAAAGCTGGGAATCCGAAGCTCGCTGTCGGTCGGAGAGGTAATTCTTAATTGGCCGTCGGGCAGCAGCGCCTGGGACATCAATTCCCAGGAGGCCGCCGGGAAATCATATTCTTCAAACGCATAATATCCGGCCAGCGCCTGGTTGCGCGCGTCCATAGCGTAAAGCGCCTGTTCCCGCCAGGGGCAGTCCTCGTAATGCTCGTGCATGCATAATTGAAGCGTCCTGGCTGAAACTTCCCAAATGCGCCTGCCTAAAAAATCGTTAAGCCCAACGGGCTGGGGCACCTGTTTAAGAGGATATTCCTCAGGCAGAACAGAGAGGTGATGAATAGTTATATTCTCATTTGAATATATATGCATTTGAAGGTATCTGCCGGCAATTCGCTTGAAATAATTTATAAATCTCTGCCTGCCTGCGCGGGTTGTATATCTGAAGGCAAAATTCCGCCCGCCTATATAGGAGCGCACCCGTCCGTCCTCTAAATGCTCGCCGTAGCCAATCTCCAGAACGGTTCCCTCAGGAGCGGTTATGTCTATTAAGGGATAGCCCGCGTATTCCGCTCCTAAATCCGCTATTATATAACAGCCGCCGTAATTTTCAGGCGCGCGCAAAGTGCAGCCCGGCGAAGGCAGGGCGAGCAAAGCGGAAGCAAAGGCATTGGGATTTGGACGCTCCTTTGGAAGAGTTATGAGTTCGTGAGCATAGCGCGGGGCGGTCAGAGCGTAATATATGCGTTTTGCGGGCGTGTCCTGAACGGCATTTTGAGATAAGGCCCATTCCGGCTTTGAAGAGGGAGCGGGCTCCAGGAGCACTCCCTGCATAATTATGCTTGATTTAACGGGCGGCTTGACGACGCATTTTTTTATAGGGCGGGGAATCAGGCGCGCGCTCCATTTTTCATCCGCAGCCGCCGCGGGAAGAAACTCCTGATCCTCTTGCCAGTCAGAATCAAATTCTGTTTTGGGCGCTTCGTTCGCGATTTTAACCTGCCTGGCGTCATATTCAAAGGTGTAGGATAATTGGGGGCTGATATTTTCCATTTCTCCCTGCCTGTATTCATAAAGAATACGGCAGAGAGTGTTTTCGTTGCTGAATACGGTCTGCTCCGCCGTTTCAAGCTCGTACCAGAGACGGGGCGTGGATTGCGCGCATTGAAAGCTTTGAGCGCCCTGATAATATACGTCTATAGTTAATATGTTTTCCCCTTCGCGCAGGAATCCGTCCAGCTCAATTTGATCATAATGCTTCAGAAAGGGATAGTCCTTATATTGACCGCAGGCGGCGAAAACGCCGTTAAGCCATAAAACGTAATTATCCGAGACGGAGACGCGGAGCTCTCCTTTAAGCCCGCGCTCCGGAGATATATAAAATTTCCGGCTGAAGCGCGCATAGCAGTTTTTAAAGGGCCCGCGCTTATTCAGCCATATCCATTTGGCGCCTTCCATTATTCAGCCTCCCTTTTATGCTTTTATATTTCTGCGCCGCCGCGCGTTTGGATGAAGAAGGGCGTGCAAAAAAATCCCTGCGGCATTTTATCCCATCGCTGTAATCTCATATCTTTCTTCAAACCATGACGTCGGCTTAATTTGCACTGATTTTTCCCAGATAACTTCTTTTGCGGCCTTGACCGAGGGCAGGCATTCGCGTATAACGGCGCATAGGTATTCGGCCTTAACCATGAGATGGGGGCTCTCAAAAAAATAGGGGAGCTCGCTTTGCGCGAACAGGTTTTCAAATATTCGGGCCATGTCTTCGCTGGCAAAGGTAGTGGAATATCCGTCCACAAAATATACGTTGGAGATATCGTTATAGCTGTCCGCGTCGTAGGGGGTGTATTCAGGGCGGTTGGAACTGTCGTATTCCGTCCCGTCGGGAGCGCGGTAGGAGTTGGCGTAATAATAGCCTTCAGGCAGAAAGGCGTCCCATAGAATAAATCCGCTTTCTATTTGATTATCCCATACCATCTGCTGTATGCGCCTTTCAATAGTGTGCATAAATTCATGGGCGAGCGTCTGCTCGAAGGAATAAATATAATCCAGATTCATGGCAATTATCTGACGGGAGTTGTATACAACGGCGAAAGCGGAGGCCGTATCTATGCCCCATTGAGGGTTAATAGGCGTGAACGCGCCGCATAAATATATGTCTATGCCTCTTACCTCGTCGCTTAATAAATCGTTAAAGAAGCCGTCGGGGAATTTCTGAATAGTGCTCATAAGCTGAGTGAGTCCGCGGTAGATTAATTCGGGCTGGTCAATTACTGCCGCGGTATAATCGGGGAAATCTCCTGCGCCCTCTTGGCCGTAATATACGTTTATGCCCTTTTGAGCAAGCTGCGCCTTTAACTGCTTATTCAGCCTTTCGCAGTCCGGCCGCCCCAGGGAGGAGACGGCCTGGGAGACGTCCGATTCATTATTAACGTCTGAAAAACAGTCCCATATGATTATATGGGAATTATCTCCCTCCAAAATGGAGAGTAGGGCGTAATGCTCCGCAAAATGCAGCGCGTTTATATTGACAGATGATTTCAATGCGTCAAATACGACGCGCGCCGCAGGCAGGCCCGATTGCATATCGTACAGCCGCAGCAGAACGTTCTCTTCCTGGTATTGCGCGGTTGCAAACCATTCAGAATTCATATTAAGGTTTAATTCATATTCGCCTGTGAGCTCCGAATCGCCGCATTGCAGGGCAAAGCTGTGCGTCAGGCCGGGCTGGGAAAGATGAGTGTAGGTAAGGGTTCCGTCCTGCTGATAGGCCAGGCAGTCTTTATAAATGCTAATTTCAGAGGGAATTACGCCGCTTTGGACGTAGCTCTTATTTTGCAGATCGTAAAGATAGAGCGTTGGATTGGCCGCATAGCTGCTTAAAAGCAGATAATGCTCAAAGGACGAGCTTACAAACACATAGGAATCTTCTTCCCATTCGGCGTTCATTGGATAATATAAAGGCTCGCTCCCGTCTATGGGCACGCTGACAATCTGCCCGTTAAGCTGGTCGCAGTACCAGTAGCGTTCTCCCGAAGGTTCGACGTATATATCGTTATCCGCATGCCGGGAATAGTCTGCTTTTGCAGTTTGGTTGAGCTGAGAATCGTAAATGTAAAGGTTATAGGGAAAGGCGCTCATTATATAAAAACCGTTTTCTCCGGCGGCGCCTGTTTTCCAGGAGACGTTTTCGTCCGCTCTTCCCTCCAGCTCGCATTGAGCCAGTATGTGATTTTTTTCAACATCCATTAAGAGCGCCGAAATAACGTCCGTCTGCATATTCATGCGCAGCAGGAGCAGCCTGCCGTTATTCAGGCAGGAATTAATATAAGCGTAATTGGGATCGCTCAGCTTGTCTAAAATATACATCCCGGCGTAATTGCCGAACGGCTGATAAAGCTTAAAGGGCTCAAAAGCTTCCTGGGTGGGAAGGGGATTTTCAATAGTCTGCGTCGGGGCGTTTGTTTCGCCCGGAGAAGAATGGGGGGCGCCGGCGCAGCCCTGAGCGGATATAAGCAGAATAGCGGTAAAAACAACACAGAATAGGCGCAGCAGTTTTTGCTTCATATAATACTCCTTAAAGATAGCCGTAATCAATAATTATTTTATCATATCAGCCCCGGTCAGCCGTTAAAAATATATTACTTTTTAATTATATTTCAAAGAATAAGCCGGATAAATTGAAATATTTATTCAGACTATGCTGTGGGCGCGCTGCGCCGCATAGGCGGGCGGCCTTTTTATTCCTGGCGGGGGTATTTATAAGAATAAGCCGCTTTGAAAAATAGCGTCCTCCGGCGGCGCGCGGCATTGCGGAATAAGGCTCTCTCTAATTGGGCGGATGCAAAAAACTCTTGCAAAATACGCGCGCAGAGATTAATATAATTATGTATTTTTATTAACAAAGGAAAGGGGAACAGTTATGAGCGAGAAAAAGGGGTTTTTTAAGTCTTTTAAGGAGTTCGCCATTAAGGGCAATGTGGTGGATATGGCCGTAGGCGTAATTATAGGCGGTGCTTTCGGCAAAATAGTAACCTCTCTTGTAAACGATATAATTATGCCGGCGCTGGGCTTGCTTATAGGAAATATAAGCTTTTCCGAGCTGGCCTGGGTGATTGCGGAGCCGACAGAGACTGAGCCGGGCATAAGCATAGCCTACGGCAGCTTTATTCAAAACGTTCTGGATTTTCTGATTATAGCCCTGAGCATCTTCTGCGTTATAAGCGCCATGAAGAAGATGAGCGAAAAATATTCGGAAAAGAAGCGCCGGGCTGAAGAGGAAGCTGCTGCGGCCAAAAAGGAAGCGGAGGAAAAGGAAGCGGAAGAAAAAGCCAGGCTGCTTAAAGAAGCCGAGGCGCATAAAGAGGCCCGCAGTGAAGAGATGCTCAATACGCTTAAAGATATACGCGAGCTGCTTGAACGCGGAAATTAATAGAAAGCGCTTTAATTGCCTATGTATAAGTTTAGAGCGGGATTTTATGCAGACGTGCGCATAGAGGACAGCTTCAACACGTTTATTTCATACAGAGACGGCCGTTTGGAGGATTGCCGGGAGGCAAATGTCAAAAGGGCTTTCATAAGGGTGTTTGACGGCAGGATGTGGTATTATTCCTCAACCGGCCGGCTGGAGGATATACAAAGAGAGCTGGACGAGCTTTACAGCATGGGCAGCCCGGACGAAGGGCTGGAGGAAAATGAAATTGTCAGGAGCTTTCAGGTTAATGCGGAGGAAAAACTGAAATTTTCAAACAACTGCGTTCGGGCTCTGGATATTGAGACAAAGCGCGTATTTTTAAAGAAAGTTTCAGAGCTTTTCCAAAGCGATTATAAAAAAAGCCTGGCGGCCAGTTATCTGGACAGACATATCCTGCGGACTTTTTATTCCAGCAAAGGCGCGCGCCTGAAACATGATTTCCAGACGGCGGGAATTGCGTGCCGTCTGGGGCTTAATCATGCCGACGAGACCTTTGAGGAGCAATTCTCGCAGGCGGAAACCAGCTTTGAGGCCTTAAAGACCATTTTAGACGGACGGGCTCCGGCAGCCTTTACGGCTGAATGCGAAAATTTCCTGCTTAACGCGGTTCCTGCGCAGCCGGGCAGCTTTCCGGTTATACTTTCTCCCATTGCCGCGGGGGTATTCGCGCACGAATCCTTTGGACATAAATCAGAGGCGGATTTCATGCTTGGGGATGAAACCCTTAAAAAGGAATGGGCCTTGGGCAGGCAAGTGGGCCCTAAGGAATTATCCATTTACGATTCGGGGCTTATAGAGGGAAGCGGATACACGCCTTACGACGACGAAGGCAGCGCCGCGTCCAAGACCTATCTCATAAAAGACGGGGTTCTTTCCGGACGTCTGCACAGCGCGCGCACGGCTGCCGAGCTTAAGGAGCCGGTTACGGGCAATGCCCGCGCTGTGTCGGCATGGTTTGAGCCCATAGTGCGCATGACCACTACGGTTATTCAGGAAGGAAACCAGTCTTTGGAGCAGCTCTTCAGTTCTGTTAAAAAAGGCTATTTTATAAAAACGGTGCGCCATGGAAGCGGCATGAGCACGTTTACTCTCGCGCCGGGGCTCTGCTATGAGATAGCGGACGGCAAAATAGGGAGGCCGGTAAAAATCGCGGTTATAACGGGCAGCGTTTTTGAGACTCTTGGGCTTATAGACGGGCTGTCCGAGCAATGCGAGATACACGCCTTTGTCACCGGGGGCTGCGGCAAGATGGAGCAGTTTCCGCTCAGCGTGGGCATGGGCGGGCCGTATGTGAGCGTTTCGGCTATGAACGTGCAGTAGGAGGATTTTCAGGGTGCAATACGAAAGCATAACGACGCATTCTCAGCGGTATAGCGTCAGCATAACCAATTCCCAGGCTGAAGCCCTGCTTAAAAGCAGTCAGGAACAGGCGACGGTGCGCGTTTATGAGCACGGCCGCATAGGAGTGGCGGGGCAGATGGGCGAATATGATATAGCTCAACTGCTTAAACGCGCCGAGGACAGGCTGAGCATGAATATCCCATATCCCTGCATGCTGGAAAGCCGGGTAAGCCAAAGGGACGCGTTTAAGGAAATCATAAAGCCTGAGCGTTTTTTGCCTGCGGTCAAAAATTTGCTGGCCCGGCTTAAACAAAGCTGTCCTCATTTTATATTCAGCAATAAAATTGATTTAAGAGAGAGCTGGAAGCATTATTCCAACAGCAGGGGCTCCAGCCTTGATTATAGAGGAAGCAGTTTGAATCTCAGCATAGTAATTAAGGACAAGGCTTCTTCTAATATCATGGACGGAGCGTATAATTGCGTTACGGACAGCTATGACGAGGATAAGGCGGCCAGCGATATAATAAATTTTACCAGCGCTTATCTTAGACGGCTGGAGCTGCCCGGAGCCGAGCTTCCCGTAATCTTGGATTTAAGCCTGCTGGGAATGCTTATAAAGGATTTCAAGGGCGAACAGTATGCCGCGGGCTCGGGTATTTTAAGCGGGAAGCTTAATGAAAGATTGTTCAATAAGAAATTAGACGTGCTTCTGGAACGCGAAAAGCCCAACACATGCTTTTTTGATGCGGAGGGAACGGTTAAAGAGGAAAATAAGTTCTATCTGGTTAAGCAGGGGGTAATTTCGGGCATGCTTACAACCAAGCGGACGGCGGAGGAATACGCGCTGCCTCTTTCAGGTTCTGCCGCCGCGGCTTTTGACGGAGTGCCTTACGCGGGATGCGGAGGATTAACCCTTGGGGCCGGGGCGTCAAATATAGAGGAGGTTTTAAAGGGACGGGCTATATATGCCGCTATGAGTTCGGGCGGAGATATGCTCAGGAACGGAGATGTGGGCATGCCCGTTCAGCTTGCGTTCTTATATGAAGATGGCCGGCTGCTGGGCCGGCTGCCTGAATTAATGCTCAGCGGCAATATATTTCGGCTGCTGAACGAGGATTTTATAGGCTGCGCGCAGGAGGGCCCGTTTAATTATTCGGAGGAGCCGCTTATGGCGTGCAATATGCGCGTGCGGGCGCTGGAATAATGAATAAAAGGAATATATGCGATAATGAGCATATGAACATAATTATTTAAACGGTTTTATTTTGCATCTAGCTTGCTATAAAAAATGCAGGCAGTCTAAAAAGGGGGGGCGGCGTTTGGCAGGCTTACGCCTGCCCGGGGCGAGCCGAACGGGCTCGCCCCGGCGGCCGTTCCGGCCGCAAACGCCGCCCCCCCCTTTTTAGACTGCCTGCATTTTTTATTATCTGCTCCTAAGCTTATATCTCAGACCATCGGCGGAAAGCGCTATAAACTGGCTGTTGGTTATGCGTTCTCCCTCCTTATAAGCCTGGCATTCCAATAGCTTGTTTAATTCGCCCGCACGTCCCTGTATAATGGAGCTTTGTACTGCGTGGCGAATGCCTCTTTCTACTTTATCCGGACTGGTTTTATGCTTTTGCGCGATTTCCGGATACAGCTCTTTTGTTATACTGGATACTCTTTCGGGCTCCATTATAGCCATTTTAATACCTGTAATTAGATAAGCATATCCCTTTAAGCGCGCCGTTATGCCGAGATTAATCAGCAGACGGCTTATTTTTGCGTCTAATTCGCGGTTTTCTGAGTTTTCAAAAATGGTGTTCATAATAATCCTCCTCAATAAATTACATTTGTTATTTTAATTATATACTAATATCCAAATTTACGCAAGTTATTTTTACTAAATATTTGAAATAAATAAAAATAAAGTAAATTATAAAGCAAAAAGAAAAGCGCTTTCGCGCTTTAAGCTCTGTTTTAAAGATTTTGAGGAGTTTTCAAACTTTCAGCCGGGCCGCGCCGTCAATCTTTAATCAAAAGATTATTTTGCAGAGCCCATTCTAATTTTTCTTCTACAAAAGGCCAAAATGCAGGCAGATATAATTTAACTGGTTCCATTCGCTTATACACCTGCGCAAGACGAACGCTTCCCTCCTGCCAGGTATGTCCGTTCGTAATGCAGTTATTTATAAAGGGCTGGAGCCTGTCCAAGGCGTTGACATATTTTGCTTCAGGAGTGACGCATTCTTCAAATTCCTCCCAGTATGCCCGAATTTCTTCGCCCTTTTCCCTTGGAGGTAATTTAAAAAGCAGTTCGGCCGCGCTCTTTTCCCGTTCGGCCTTGTCCTTATTGGCCTGCACGTCATAGCAGAATGTGTCTCCTGCGTATATTTCAATTAAATCGTGAGCAAGCGCAAGCCGAATTGAGCGGTCTATATCAGTTCCCTGGGGAGCGTAATCCGCAAGGGTTATCGCCATTAAGGCCAGATGCCAGGAATGCTCGGCGTCTGTTTCTGGGCGGGAGCCGTCGGCAATGAGCGTGCGGCGCTGTATGCCTTTCATTTTGTCGCATTCAATTAGAAAATCCAGCAGTTTATTAATCTTGTTTTCCATTCTGTCCTCCGTTATACCGGCTCTCCAGGCCATTTTTTACAGTTACCGCAAGAGGAGTAGTGGTAAAACGGTAATAGCTGGGAGTCATGCCGGTGTATTTTTTAAAAAGCTTACTGAAATAAGACATATCATGCAGGCCCACGCAAGCGGCTATTTCATTAATAAGCATGCTGCCGCTTTCCAATAAATACTGCGCCTTTTCTATGCGCCGTTTTTTAATGTATTCATGGGGCGGCATTCCTAATTTCTTTTTAAAGTAACGGGAAAAATAGCTTGGATGGAAATGAACCAGCTCGCTCAGCGTCTCGGGAGTCAGCTCGCTGTCCAAATTATTATCTATATAGTTTATAACTGCGTTGATTAATTCGTCCGGAGCCGCTTTAATTCCGCATAAATGGCTTTTATCTATATAATAGGCCAGGATATCCATCATGGCGTAATTTTGTATAAGTATATCAACTATATCCTTAGCGCCGTCTCTAAGGGATACCGCCTTGAAATTTTCCATTACTTTTTCTTTATCCTGAACGGAAACGTTAATGCAGCAGGGCAGAGGTATATCCCGAAAGACATCTCTATCGCCGTCCAGGGCGGAAAAATGAAACCAGTATTTTTGCACATGGTTATTTGAGATATTATAATAGGTTTGCTTGGAACCGCTGGGCAGAAAAAATATTTGTCCCGGATGGGCTATAAATTCTTGCTGATTTATTTTTATATAGCATTCGCCGTCCACTATATAATAGAGCTTGTT
Organism: Selenomonadales bacterium; assembly: GCA_003150515.1. Lineage (GTDB taxonomy): Bacteria > Bacillota > Clostridia > Christensenellales > QALW01 > Neochristensenella. Next base: position 21,426 of record QALW01000012.1, read on the forward strand.
ATAGCATACGCTTATATTTTCTTCGCCCCACCAATCCGGACATTGGGACAGCCCTCCGGCCATAAAATGAAGAATTAATCCCTCAAGCGCAGGCATGCTGATTTTTTCGGCCATTTTCAGTCCTTATAGCGTAAAATAAATTTGCAAGACTATTGTTGGTTCTTTATTAATATATTAACTTATAGCTTTTTGAATGTCAATATTTAAGAAGCGTTTGAATGAAAGGGATTATATGAAAAAAGGGGGGGCGGGGCGGCGCGGAGCCCAGCGAAGCTGGGCCCGGCGCCGCATGGCGCGATGTTGGGTGGCCTTTAGGCCGCCCGGCCGGGCTTTCAGCCCGGCCTCCGCGCAGGCGCAAAGCGCCTGCGCGGACATCGCGCCATGCGGCGGCGGATTTTTCCGCCCGTTTCGGGCGGAAAAATTCCGCGCCGCCCCGCCCCCTTTTTTTTCCGAGCGCAAAGCGCGTAAATTTCACTTGAAATATATAAATATTTCTGTTACAATATTAATAAGCCGCTGATGAAAAACACCAGCGGCTGATATAAACATTTATAGTTAGCAAAAACTAACCATAACGGAAGAAGGGGATACTATGAGAAAAATTACGCTGCGTATTGACGGAATGATGTGCTCAATGTGTGAAAGTCATGTTAATGACGCTATCAGGAATTCGTTTCGGGTGAAAAGGGTAAGTTCATCTCATTCTAAAGGCGAAACGGTTATTTTAAGCGAACAGGATATTGCTCAGGAGCAGCTTGCGGCCGCGCTGGAGCCGACGGGATACAGGCTGCTGGAGTATGAATCTGAGCCGTATGAAAAAAAGGGCTTATTTTCCAGGCGCTGAAATACGCCGCGGCATAATTGTTTTATCTAAATCGCTTGACAAAAGGTCAGGCGCGTGATATTCTTTAAATAGTTAGTAATGACTAACCAAGGCGGCGGCGTACGCCTCTTGTTTTGCCGTTGCGGTTAGTTATAACTAACATTAACGGCGCCTTAGGCGCCGTTAAGAAATATTGGAGTATTTTAAGGAATGCAAACAGGCAAAATCATCCTTATTATTAGCGTTAAAGCCTGATTAAATTGTCTATGCTGGAACAAAAACTGATTGAGCATTGCTCTCCTACCCTGGCCTCTCTTAAAACGGGCAGCTTGTTTAATATGAACCGCGTTTCTCAAGAGCGGCTCCGGGCGGAATTGGAACAATTAAATCATACTCTTGGCCCCAAGGGGATTTCCCTGGCCGTTTTAAGCGCGTCTCCCCAATGCACTTTAATATATGTGTACAGAAAATCGAGGCTGGAGCGGGATTTAAATAATCCGGCGGCGGCGTCATTTTTAAATGCTCTGGGCTATGAATGCTCAGACGCGGATGGAGCGATTGAAAGGCTGCGGGAACGGCTGGCTTTGCAAAGAGGCTTTCCTCATGAAATAGGGGTGTTTTTAGGGTATCCCGTTGAAGATGTTAAGGGCTTTATAAAGCATAACGGCCGGAACAGCAAATGCGTAGGCTGCTGGAAGGTATATTGCAATCAATGCGAAGCTGAACGCGCATTTGCCAGATTTAATAAGTGCCGAGAGGTGTATATGCGCCTCTGGAGGCAGGGAAAGTCTGTTCAGCAGCTTACCGTAGCTGCTTGAATAATAAATTTCAGAGAAAGGATTATATTTTATGAGCAAAATAGCGGTAGTTTATTGGAGCGGTACGGGCAACACTCAGATGATGGCGCAAAAGGTTGCGCAGGGAGTCCAGGAGGCAGGAGCGGAGGCGGTAATTTTTACTGCGGCTGAATTCAGCGCCGATATGATGGATTCCTTTGACGCAGTTGCTTTCGGCTGCCCTTCTATGGGGGCGGAGCAGCTTGAGGAGAGCGAATTTGAGCCTATGTTCAGCGGCTGTGAGAGCAGGCTCAAGGGCAAAAAAATAGCTTTGTTCGGTTCCTACGGATGGGGGGACGGCGAATGGATGCGCTCCTGGGAGCAAATTTGCGAGCAGGACGGAGCGGTATTTGCATGCGAAAGCGTTATATGCAACGAAACTCCCGACAGTCAGGCGGACGCTGATTGCATTGCTTTGGGCAAGTCGCTTGTCTGAAGGATTAAATAAAAATATCGCGGTTATTTTGCGCCGGCTTTGAAATTTCTTTTAAAAGATTTTAAGGCCGGCTTATAATTTTGTATTAGATCTCGGCCTGTTGTTTGATATATTTTAGTGTGTTATAATATTTTTATTACAGGTTTGGAATGTCTGCGAATATGATACGCGCATGTCATTAGGGCGCATGCTAAAAAATAATAAGGAGCATTTGCGGTTATGCAGTTTATAACACAAGCTGGGGCGGAGGAAATTCTGGAAGGACAGAGAAAATATTTTTCCTCAGGGCGCACGCGGGAAATAGCTTTTAGAGCCGAGCAGCTTAAAAAGCTTTATGCGGGTATTATAAAATATGAAGACAGGCTGCTGGAGGCGCTTAAGAAGGATTTGGGGAAATGCGCTTTTGAAGCATATGCCACAGAAATCGGATTTGTACTCTCGGATATAAGCTATACGCTGAAAAATCTTCGCAGATGGGCGCGTCCTAAGACGTGTCCTTCGCCCGTAACTCTTTTCTATTCAAAGAGCAGGATTATTTACGAGCCTTATGGGAGCGTTCTTATAATCGGGCCGTATAATTATCCCTTTCAGCTTGTAATGGAGCCGTTAATCGGAGCGGTAGCCGCCGGAAACTGCGCCGTAATCTGCTCATCCGAATGCACTCCGAATGTATCTAAGGCTATAAACGAGCTGATCGGAGAGATATTTCCCCCTGAATATATATGCTCTCTGGAGGGGGGCAGGGAGAATAATGCCCTTCTGCTGGAAGCTGGCTTTGACTATATTTTTTTCACTGGAAGCTATAGAGTGGGGCGGATAGTCTATGAAGCGGCCGCGCGCCGGCTGATTCCGGTTACGCTGGAATTGGGAGGCAAAAGCCCGGTCTTGGTTCATCAAAGCGCGGATATAAAAACAGCGGCCAGGCGGATTATTTGGGGCAAATTGCTTAACGCCGGGCAAACGTGCGTTGCTCCTGATTATGTATTTGCGCATAAATCGGTTAAGCAGGAGCTTTTAATGGAATTGCAGAATGCGATTAAGGAATTTTACGGCGAGGATTTATTTCATAATGAAGAATACGGGAGAATAGTCAGCGCCGAGCATACCCGCAGGCTGCTTGAAATACTCCGCAGGGACCGCGAATATATAGTGACGGGCGGCGGCGGAGACCAAAACGCCCGCTATATAGAGCCCGCTGTTTTATGCCCGCCTATAGAGGCGGCCTGTATGCAGGAGGAGCTGTTCGGGCCTGTTCTGCCTGTTTTGGAATATCAAAACGAGGAAGAAGCGGCGGAATATATATGTTCTCAGCCCAAGCCCCTTGCGCTTTATATTTTCAGCGGAGACAAAGCTTTTGCTGAGCGCATGCTGGCTCGGATTCCCTCGGGCGGCGCCTGCATAAACGATACCGTTAGCCATATTCTTAACCCCGCGCTGCCTTTCGGAGGAAGAGGGGCTTCGGGCCTGGGCGCGTATCATGGCAAATATTCGTTTGATACTTTTTCTCATAAGCGCAGCGTGCTCTCAAAGAGCGTGCGCATAAAAACAGACGCTGCATTTCCTCCGTTCAGCGCCAGAAAGCTTGGCTTAATTAAAAGACTGATGAAATAAAAGGGGTTTTGTTTAAAAAAAGCCCCGCTGCGGGCGCGGGCAATATGAGCTGTGAGCTCAACGCGCTTCTTTGACATATGGAGGCTTTGGCGTTATAATAAAAAAACGGGTGAGCACCTACCGGCAGTCAGGCTAAACTGACTGCTTTTTTATTCAGGGGAGGAATTATGTTTAGTTATATCTGGCCTATAGCGTTAGTTGTGTTTGCAAATATCATATATAATATAGCGACAAAATCCACGCCTTCTGAGGCTAATGCGTTTCTTTCGCTGGTGGTGACATACTGCGTTGCGGCGCTCTGCGCTTTGGTTATGTATTTTATTCAGGGGGGCCATCAGAAATTATCGGTGGAATTTTCCAAGTTAAACTGGACGGCGGCTATTTTGGGAGTGTGTATTCTGGCGCTGGAATTTGGTTATATAAATGTTTATCGGGCCGGCTGGAAAATCAATACGGCTTCGCTGACGGCCAATATTTCTCTCGCCTGCATTTTGGTGCTGGTAGGGTTTCTTATCTATCATGAGAATATAACAATACGGCAAATTGTCGGAATAGGCGTCTGCGCTGCGGGACTTATTCTTATAGGAAAATAAAAAAACGGCGCTGAATGCGCCGTTTACCCTCTATATTTTCAGGCGCCCCCTGCGGGTGCGTCTGAAAACATGGAGGCCAGGGGGGCGGGGCGGCGTTTGGGCAAGCTAAAGCTTGCCCCGGGGCGGAAATTCCGCCCCGGGCGGCCGTGAAACGGCCGCCAAACGCCGCCCCGCCCGGCCAAGTGCCGGTATAACTATTAATGTTTTGCTTTTATAAGCCCGATGAGCTTAGCCAGCTCCATTATAACAAGCGGAACCAATATAAGCCCTGCGCCCAGCAGATACAGCTGCCAGGGAAGCGCAACAAGCTGAAACGCCGCGCGTACAGGAGTGAAAAGCACCAATGCCATAAGGGCCAGAGAGGCCAGCGCCGCCCAATTCAGCCTGCGGTTGGAAAAAGGCCCGATTTTGAAAAGGGAATGCTCTGAGCGCATATTATAAGCCTGTACAATCTGCGAAAGAGCCAGCACCATAAATGCCAGAGTCTGGCCGCCCGCGGCCGTTTGGGTGACCATTTCGCCCGCCTTATATCCGATAAGAGTCAGTATTGCGAACATTAATCCCTGAAGCACCACTCTTACGCCCAGCCCGTGCGCAAAAATTCCTTCGTTCTTTGGCCGGGGCTTATGCTCCATAACGTCCGCTTCTACATTTTCCATGCCCAGCGCTATGGCGGGCAGGCTGTCGGTAACCAGATTAATCCATAAAAGCTGCATGGACATTAAAGGGGATTTATGCCATAGCAGCATCGCTGCAAATACTGTTATTACTTCTCCGATGTTGGTGCCCAGCAAAAAGCCTATAACCTTTTTAATGTTGGCGTAAATGCCCCGCCCTTCTTTAACTGCGTCCACTATAGTTGCAAAATTGTCGTCCGTTAAAGTCATGTCGGCGGCCCCTTTGGCCACATCCGTGCCCGTTATGCCCATAGCGCAGCCGATATCCGCCGCTTTCAGCGCGGGCGCGTCGTTTACGCCGTCTCCGGTCATGGAAACAACGTGCCCGTTCCGCTGCCATGCCTTAACTATTCTGATTTTGTTTTCAGGAGAAACGCGCGCATATACTGAAATATTAACAACCTCTTTATCCAGCTCCTGATCTGTCATGCCGTCTAATTCCGCGCCCGTAATAGCCCTGTCTCCCTGCTCTAAAATGCCCAGCTCTTCAGCTATTGCCGAAGCCGTGACAATATGGTCTCCGGTTATCATAACGGGCTTAATGCCCGCCCGCCGGCAGACGGCTACGGCTTGCCTGGCTTCAGGACGCGGCGGATCTATCATTCCTACCAGTCCCATAAAGGCAAGCCCGTTTTCCAATTCCTGAGCCGTGGGGGAATCGGGCGCCTGACTTATTTCTTTATAGCCCACCGCCAAAACGCGCAGCGCGTCCGAGCTCATTTGCTCGGTTATTTCTTTTGCTTTTTCCAGATCGCCTGAAATACAGCGCGAGCTCATGACGTCAAACGCGCCTTTGACAATCACTATATTTTTTCCGTCAATACGGTTAATTGTGCTCATAAGCTTGCGGTCTGAATCGAAGGGCAGCTCGGCCAGGCGCGGACAGCTCTTGTTTAATTCATCAATTTCTATCCCGTTTTTGTGCGCCGCCGCTATAATGGAAGTCTCGGTCGGATCTCCTATATGCTGTTGAGAGCCGTCCTGATTAAATATTACTGAGCCGTCGCAGCAGAGGGAAGCGAAACTCAGCAATTTTTTAATGCTCTCTGAATTGCTGCTGCCGATTTCTTCGGGCTGCGCGGCGCCGTCTATATAGGCTTTGGTAAGAGTCATGCGGTTCATGGTAAGAGTGCCTGTTTTATCCGAGCAGATAACGGAGGCGCTGCCCAGAGTTTCAACGGCGGGCAGTCTGCGTATAAGCGCGTTTTTCTTAACCATGCGCTGTACGCCTATGGCCAGGACTATGGTAACTATTGCAGGCAGCCCCTCGGGAATTGCCGAAACGGCCAGCGAAACGGCCGTCATGAAAATTTCCAGAACGTTTATTCCGTTTATAAGCCCTACTATGAATATAACCGCGCAGGCCGCAAGAGCCATAAAGCCAAGATATTTTCCAAGCTGAGCCAGCTTTTTCTGCAAGGGAGTCTGAGTTTCCTCTTCTCCTTCAAGCAGTCCGGCAATTTTGCCCATCTCGGTATTCATGCCCGTTTGGGTAACAACCGCCAAGGCTGTGCCGTAAGTGATGCTGCAGCCTGAAAAAACCATATTGCTTCTGTCCCCGAGGGGCGCGTCCTCCTTAACTTGACTCTGCGCGTCCTTTTCAGAGGGAACGCTCTCGCCTGTGAGCGCGGATTCCTCGCTTTTAAGGCTTACGCTTTTAAGCAGGCGAGCGTCGGCGGGCACAAAATCTCCGGCTTCCAGCTTTATAATATCTCCCGGCACCAGCCCGGAGGCGTCGATTATTTTCTCTTCTCCGTCCCTTATTACCCTTGCGTGGGGAGCGGACATGCTTTTTAAAGCGTCCAGAGCCTTTTCGGCCTTGCTTTCCTGAAGCATGCCCATAACGGCGTTGAGCACTACTATAATAAGAATCAGCGCGGGCTCGAAAAATTCTATTGGATTGCCCTCTATGCAGGCTATTACAAAAGAAATTAAAGCGGCCGCTAAAAGAATAAGTATCATAACGTCCTTGAATTGTTCCAAAAAACGCTGTAAATTAGTTTTCTTTTTCTTTTCCTTTAAGCGGTTTTCGCCATATTGGGCGAGAAGGGCGGCGGCTTTGGAGGCGCTCAGGCCTGTTTGCGGTTGGGCCGACAACTCTTTTAATGTTTCGTCGATGGATTGGCTGTGAAATGTCAAGGCATTTTCCTCCCGTTTAATATTTGTTTTTTCTCTAAGCCCTGCAATTCAGCCGGGCGTTTCCCTTTAGCTTGGGGACGGACGCTTGAAAGCTGAGCGCGCGGAGCATTTCGGTTTTATGTCTGTCAGTAAAAATAAAATCTTGTTTTTTAATTATACAGGCAGGTTCCCGGCTGGAAAAAACGCTATAATTAATTATAGCAAACAACCGGAATTTTTTATTAGACAGAATTTTAATTCTGTTAAAATTCTTCCTTTATTTGCGTATTTTCGGGCCCGAATTTTATGGGGCGGGCAAAATTTTTATATATTCAGCGCTTGGGGCGCTCAAGAAAATGCCCGGCCCAAACGGCGATACGGCTTCGGCCGCTCAAATTATGTTTTGCCGGGAAGCTTTTTTAATATAACCCGTCCGTATTATCTGATATTATGCCCAAACGGCAATTATTAATAAATTAGATATATGCAAGAATAAGTTTTTGTGTTATACTATAAAAAATAAAATGATGCGGGTTATTCAATCCGTATTTTAAGGAGGAACAGGATTTATGAAGACTGTAAAGAACAAGCAGCTGCTGGTTGGCGCGGATTTTGCCGGTTTCCCTCTTAAAGAGGCCGTAGTCGCCCATCTTAAAAAGAAGGGCTGGGAGATCACTGACGTAGGCGTAACTTCGCCCGACCAGGAAGACACCGACCTTATGTTCCATCGTATAGGTCTCAGAGTGGGTTCGTTAATAACCGAAAAGGAATTTGACCGCGCCCTTATTTTCTGCGGCACCGGTATGGGAATACATATCGCGGCCAGCAAGTGCCCCGGAGTTCATGCCGGCGTTGTAGAATCCGTGCCCGCCGCTCTGCGCGCTATTACCGGCAACGGCGTAAACGTTCTGGCTATGGGCGCTTTTTATGTTGCCCCTCAGATGGGTATAGATATCGCTGAAGCTTATCTGAATAACGATCTGGGCAGCGGATATGAATGGTGGCATAATTTCTATGAGTTCCATAAGCTGGCTATTGACGAGCTGGACGCTTTCAATTATGAAGAATATAAGGCCAACGGCTTTAAGGTTAAGCATCTGGGAGATTATCCTCTTCAGCTTGAGACCAAGCCTGACGACGTTTGATTTAAAAACTAAAATAAAAACCGGCGTTTTCTGAGAAAACGCCGGTTTTTTAAAAGCATTTTATATTTAATTACAAATCTATAAAACGCAGCTGTCTGGCTGGGGTGGAAGGGATCGAACCTTCGCATGTCGGAATCAAAATCCGATGCCTTACCGCTTGGCTACACCCCAAAATAAAAAAAGTGGGGCGAGTAGTGAGATTCGAACCCACGGCCTCCAGAGCCACAATCTGGCGCTCTAACCAACTGAGCTATACCCGCCATGAAAATAATCACCGGAATAATGATGTGTGTAAAATAAGCTTGTCAAGCTGATGTATAATATAACATGTTATTCTTACGCTGTCAATTAAAATTGGAGTTTTAGCCCAGCTATTCAGCATGAATTTTTATTATTGAAATTTCTGGCGCACATATGTTATAATATTTATAGGTTTTAAGCCGTCAATAGTGGGAGGAAAGCTGATGAATATACATGAGTCCGCAGAAAATTATCTGGAAACCATATTAATTCTGAAAAACCGCAAGGGAATGGTCAGATCTATAGATATAGCTAATGAGATGGAATTTTCCAAGCCCAGCGTAAGCGTTGCGATGAAAAATTTAAAGGAGAACGGATATATCAGAGTGGACGACGAGGGATATATAACTCTGACAGCTCAGGGCGCGGCCATTGCCGAAACCATATATGAGCGGCATACCGTTATATCCGATTGGCTGACCAGTCTGGGCGTGGATAAAAAAATAGCGGCGGAGGATGCGTGCCGTATAGAACATTGCATAAGCAAAGAAACCTTTGAAGCGATTAAAAAAGTTATATTGAACCAATAATAATTATAGACTGGTGATTTTTAAGATTATTCATTATATTTTTCTGAAATGGGCTCATGCGTACAATTAAAACAGGCTTATTGTCAGAAATTATTTTTAAAAAGTTAATTTTATTTAAAAAACCTTAAAAAAGAGCTTGACAAGAGGGGGTAGGTTTGGTATTATAGACGAGCGCTCCGGAAGCGGGGCTTTTGAGAGCGCAGGACAGCTCATTGAAAACTGAACAGCGGAAGAAAAGACGAGACAAGAAAAGAAGAGACCACGAGAGTAATTCTGAGAGAAGACAAGACGTCAGAAGAGACGTAAAGAAGAGCTAAGATTAAACGAAAGAGTTTGATCCTGGCTCAGGACGAACGCTGGCGGCGTGCCTAATACATGCAAGTCGAGCGGAGGTTATTGAGTAGTAATACGAGATGACCTTAGCGGCGGACGGGTGAGTAACGCGTGAGCAACCTGGCCTATACAGGGGGATAACAGGGAGAAATTCCTGCTAATACCGCATAAGACCACAGTATCGCATGGTAGTGAGGTCAAAGGAGAGATTCGGTATAGGATGGGCTCGCGTCCCATTAGCTAGTTGGGGGTGCAACGGACCACCAAGGCGACGATGGGTAGCCGACCTGAGAGGGTGATCGGCCACACTGGGACTGAGACACGGCCCAGACTCCTACGGGAGGCAGCAG
>QALW01000024.1 GCA_003150515.1 Selenomonadales bacterium
CGGCGCGGAGCCCGGCTGAAAGCCGGGCCGGCGGCAGCGTAGCTGCCGCCGGATTTTGGCGCCCGCAGGGCGCCAAAACTCCGCGCCGCCCCCCTTAGCCAATCCCTGCGCGCATGATGGTTTCCCGTTCATAAAATAAATCTCTCAAAACACTAACATATCCTATTGCGTTTACACTAACTTATGATATATAATAGAAAATACAATTATGTACAAAAATACTTTGGCAGGAGAATGAAAAATGATAAACTCAAATCTGCTCGCATACTGCGAATACTCTTCCAACCCCCTGGGGGTAAATAGCAAGACCCCCCGATTTAGCTGGAGAATAGAAAATTGTCCCCGGATGCAGACGGCCTACCGAGTCCGCGTCGCCCTTTCTCAGCAGGAATTAGAACAAGACAGCCTCCTTTGGGATTCAGGCATGCTTTCAGGCTCAGAAAACAAATGCAGATACGCCGGCCCTGAATTATCCAGCGCCCGGCTCTACTTTTTTGACGTACAGGTATGGTGCGGCAGGGACAGCTTTAAAAGCGGCGCGCAGCATTTTCTTACGGCTCTTTATAATCAGGAGGACTGGCAGGGACGCTTTATAGGCTATAAGGATTATAAAAAACGCGAGAATTATATGCTGGTAAAAAAATTCCGCATACGCAAAAATATAGAACACGCCTATGCGTATATCTGCGGGCCGGGCTACAGCGAGCTTTACATAAACAACAGCAAAATAGGAGATAACGTGCTTGAGCCCGGATGGACCGACTATAACCGAAGGGTACTATATTCCGTATACGACGTTACTGAAAATATACAAAAGGGCGCCAATCTTATTTCTGTTATGCTGGGCGAAGGCTGGCTGGGCCACGAGCACACTTTCTTTATGAAAATATTCGGGACAAACCCATCCTGGCTGGGGACTCCCTGTCTCCTTATGAATCTTTTGCTGTTTTATTCTGACGGTACAACCGAAACTATTTATACTGACGAAGGCTTAAAATGGTACGCCGCCAAAGGCCCCGTAATCATGAACAACATCTATGACGGAGAAACTTATGACGCGCGCATGGAAATAAAGCTGCCTGAAGGGGAAGAATTCCGCGCTCAAAAGCCTTTCGAGCCGGCAATAGCCGTTCAGGGCCCCAAAGGCGCGCTTTACCGCGACCTGCTGCCGCCCATCAAGCGCTTTGAAAAGCTGCGCGCCCGCACGGTCTACCGTCCTACAGCCGATTCCATGACTATAGATTTCGGCAAAAATATAGCCGGCTGGGTTAAGCTGCGGGTGCGCGGTGAGGCCGGTTCCAAAATAGTCGTTAAATATTCTGAAACCATTAATTCGGATTTTTCAGTAAATCAGGAAAACCTGCGCAACGCCAGAGCAATGGATGAATATATCCTTAAAGGCGAGGGCATAGAGGAATACGAGCCCCGCTTCACCTATCACGGCTTCAGATATGTGCAGATTTTCGTTCAGAGCAGCTGCTCTCTGCTTAACGCTACCGCCTACCGTGTAAACAGCAGCGTAAGCAGAACGGGCTGGTTTAGCTGCGACAATCAAATGCTGAACGATATTTATGACACCATAGTATCAACCGAGCGCAACAACCTGCATTCAATCCCGACAGACTGCCCGCAGAGGGACGAACGCCTGGCCTGGCTGAACGATATGACGGTGCGCTTTGAAGAGGCCATGTATAATTACGATATGCTGCTCTTCTATGAAAAATGGCTCAGGGATATAAAAGACGCTCAGGACGGCGGCCAAAACGGCGAAATCGGGGACACTGCCCCTTATTTCTACGGAGGGCGTCCCGCCTGCCATATAAGCAGCGTATATGTGCTCCTGCCCTACTTTATCTATCTGTTCTATAACGACGACACTGCGCTTAAGGAGCATTATGAGGGCATGAAAAAATATACCGGCTTTATGCTCTCTCAGCTGGACGAAAGAGGTCTCATGGCCAGCGGCTATGTGGGAGAATGGGCTCCCCCGCTCTCTGAAAGCGCTTTCAGCACCACCTGGGACGCCCTGCCGGCCAATATAGACAACCAATTAGTAACCACCTGTTATCTCTATTACTGCCTGACGGTAATGCAGAAATCTGCCCAGCACCTCAATTTAGACGATCAGGGGCAGTTTTATGCGCAAAAGGCGGCTGAATTAAAGGACAATATCAATTCCGCTTTCTTCGACCGCAACGGCTACTACGTCCCCTTCTCGCAGGGCTCCAACGTATTCCCCATGTTCCTGGGAATCATTCCTCTGGGAGCAGATTACCTTATAGCCAATATGCTTATAGAGGATATCGTGCAGGAAAACGAATGCCATGTGACGACCGGCAGCCAGCTTACAAAATATCTGTTTGAGGTGCTTAATCTCATTAAGCGCAACGATATAGGCGTTCAGATATTATCCAAAAAGGATTATCCCAGCATAGGCTATATGCTTGCCAACGGCGCTACCAGCCTCTGGGAACGCTGGGAAAACACCACCGGCGACACCATGAATTCGCATAATCATCCCATGCAGGGCGCCTTCTGCCCCTGGTTCTTTAAGGCGCTGGCCGGCATTATCCCCTACACTCTGCCTGAAAAAGGCTACATAACCATCGCTCCTGATTTCACAGCCGCACTGAATAAAGTGGAAGCCTCCGTGCAGCTTGCGGCCGGCAAGGTGTCCAGCGCCTGGGAGCGGCAGGGCGGAACGGTTAAATTTACGCTTTCTCTGCCCTTTAATACCAAAGCGCACGTTATTATACCTTTGCTGGGCCTGGAGCCTTCTCAGCTCTCCATGAACGGCAGCAAATATACGGGCAAATCGACAAACGGCACGGCCGAATATATGCTGGAAGCCGGCGAATATATTTTCAATCTGGGCTGAATATTGAATAAATAAAGCCCCTGCCGTTTTTTGCTTGCGCAAAAAACGGCAGGGGCTTTATTTATTGCACGCCAAATTTTACTCCACCTTAGCACCAAAAGGCCATATAGCCAATTTTGCCAGCTTGAAATGCTGAAGGCCAAAAGGAATGCCTATAATGGTAATGCAAAGCACGACTCCCAAAAGCAAAGATTCCAAAAACAGAGTAATGCCGAAAATCAGAATCCAAAGCACGTTGCCCAGGCAGCTTGTAACGCCGATTTTAGAGCATTCCACATGCTTGCCGAAGGGCGTAAGCGCAAGGCCCGCAATTTTAAAGCATTGCTTGCCCAAAGGTATACCTACTATCGTAATGCAGCACAGCAGCCCGGCGACAGCCCAGCTAACGGCCAGGGGAAGCCCTCCTAAAACAATCCAGAGAATATTGCCTAATGTTTTCATAAGTCCTCCTTGAGCCTCGGCCTTCATATATAAACATTTCAGGCCGGGCTTTCTTCATTAAAAATAAATCCGTCCAATTTATCCACAGTTCCTGAGCCCATAGTCAGGCAGAGGTCGCCCGGAAGCAAATGCTCCTTAAGATATTGGGCCGCCTCCGGCATGCCGGGAATATATATGCAGTCCTGCCCCGTCCTTTTAACAACCTCGTCCACCAGCATTTTGCTGGTTATACCGGGATCGAAAGGCTCGCGCGAACCGTATATATCAATTATAATTACTTTATCCGCGCCCTTAAAGCATTGAGCCAGCCGGTCAAACTGAGCGCGGGTGCGCGAAAACAGCGCAGGCTGATATACCACCCAAAGCCTTTTCTTTTCTATGGGCATACTGGCGGCTATTGTGGCCGCCACCTCCGCAGGATGATGGCCGTAATCATGATATATCCTGGCGCCGTTAAATTCGCCCCTCAATTCAAAGCGTCTTCCCGCCCCTTTAAAATCGGCCAGCGCCTTAACGGCGGCGTCCAGGCTGATTCCGTGCTCAATGGCGCAAATAAGGGCGGCCTGGGAATTAAGCACGTTTACCTTGCCCACAATGCCTAATTTAACCTCACACAATTTTTCCCTTCCCTTAAAAAATTCATACGCAGGCTTGCCTTCAGGAGAGAAAGTTATATTCTCGGCATGATAAGTATTCTCCGGGCTCAGGCCATAGGTTGCATATCTGCGGCCGCACTCCCGAAGCAGCTTCAAGGTGTTGGCGTCCTCCCCGCAGCCTATGACAATGCCTTGAGCAGGCACCTGGCTCATATACTGAGCAAAAGATTTTATTATATTCTCCATGCTTTTAAAATAGTCCAGATGATCCGCGTCTATATTAAGCACTATTGCGCAGGAAGGATGCAATGTTAAAAAGGAATCCACATATTCGCAGGCTTCAGTAATGAATTCGCCGCCATGCCCTAATTTTACGCTTGAGCCTATTAAGGGCAGAGTGCCCCCCATATGTATGACGGGATCCCGCCCCGCCTCTTCAAAAATCTGCGCTATCATGCCGGTGGTGGTGGTTTTTCCGTGGGTGCCCGCTACGCCTATGCAGTTGGGGCTTAATTCAGATATAAAGCCCAGCAGTTCATCCCGCCTTAAAACGGGTACGCCCAATTCGCGCGCGCGCTTTAATTCGCAGTTGTTCTCTCCTATCGCGGCCGAATATACTACCAATTCCGCATTTTCCACCTGCGCCGCGTCATGCCCTATAAAAATTTTCATGCCCATTTCCCTCAGCGGAGCAAGATATTTGGTTTGGGCGCTGTCCGAGCCCTGAATATATTTGAAGCCCATTTTTCCAAGCAATACCGCCAGGCCGCTCATGCTGCAGCCGCCTATGGCTATGAAATGTATAACCTTATCCTTATAATCTGTCAGCCTCATATTGATTCGCCCCTTTCATTCTTAAGACGGGAATTCACATTTTTATTAGCGCCCTCTTCTTATTATATGTAGATAATGCAATCAGAGTACAATGCGCCGCATAGGGGGAGATTTTCCGTTTTGCCGCGTTGTCGTCCAGATAATATCCAATATTTCAAGGAACCCTCCCATAACCGCAGAAAAAAATCCGCACGGACAAGCCGCGCGGATATTAAAGAGCTTAAACTATTATTCGGCGGCCGGAGTCTCCTCTATTTCCGAATCAACGCCCCCCGTCTGCTCGCCGGCGCCGTCAGTCGCCGTAGCCTCAGCCGTGGGCAGAGGAGTGGCCGAAGGCAGAGATACCTGTCCGTCTATATAATCTTCCGACAATGCGGGGCTAACCCGCAGATAAACCTCATTGCCGTCTGTATCGGTATATTTGCGGTAAACCGAACCGCTCTCGGCGTCAGCCGCTAAAAGCACCGTCGCCTTATTCGCAGCGCTTATCTGAACATGGAACACATACAGATTATTTTCCACGGCGGCGTTATCTATTACTCTGACATCCTTGGACTTTACAACCGGCTGGGTGCCGCCCTCTTCCACATATGAAAGCTGTTCGGAAAAGCTTCCGCCGTTCACTTTAATCTGGCCGACGTAAGTTATTCTCTCATAGACGATTCTGTTCCCGTCCAGATAGCTCTTAACCAACGTCTGCCTTCTGGCAATTTGGTCGTTATCAATCGTATCGGATGAGGCGCATCCGCCAAAGGCCAAAATAAGCGCCAAAACAGCGGCTAAAACAACGATCTTTTTCATAACATTCCCATTTCTCCGGCGGAAAGATTTCCTTTATATATAACAAACCGCGCCCGCCGGCCGCGGTTCCGCGCAGCGCACCAGAGTCCGCAAAACGCTTTTTATATTATAATACATCATTTAAGAGCAGTCAATAGTTAAACATAAAAAAATGCGCAGGCTTTTATTTTGGAATGGGACGTTTCAGAAAGACGCCGCAATATGGAATTTTATAAGATTATTTTGCAGGCTGCTTTTGCGGATTTTTCCGCATGGGCGTTTATAGGGCGCCGGGGGCGGCTCGCGCGGCCCGGCCGCAGGCCGGGCCCGCGAGGCGGCCGCCTCGTCCGCATTCCGCCTAACGGCGGAATGCGGACGCGAGCCGCCCCCGGCTCCCTTTAAACGCCCATGCGGAAAAATAAAAACGCCCCCGCCGTCAATGGGCTCCGTCTTCCTCCCTCAATATAAATCGCTGTTTTTCTTTTAAGCTCCGGTATAGTTTGACAGAAAGGACGGCAAAGTATAGAATAAATTATCATTATAAAAGGAGTATAATATGCGGGCACCTCAAAATGAAATAGACAGGCGCAGAACCTTCGCCATTATATCTCACCCTGACGCCGGAAAAACCACTCTTACTGAAAAGCTGCTTTTATACGGAGGCGCTATACATCTTGCCGGTTCGGTTAAAGCCCGAAAAGCCAGCCGGCATGCCACCAGCGACTGGATGGAAATAGAAAAACAGCGCGGCATAAGCGTAACCAGCTCCGTTATGGCCTTTGATTACGAAGGATTCAGAATTAATATTCTGGATACTCCCGGCCATCAGGACTTTTCAGAAGACACTTACCGGACGCTTATGGCCGCGGACAGCGCCGTTATGCTTATAGACGCCGCTAAAGGCGTGGAAGCGCAGACCATAAAGCTGTTTAAGGTATGCTCGGAGCGGGGTATACCCATTTTCACCTTTATAAACAAATTGGACCGCGCGGGCAAGCATCCTTTTGAGCTTATGGAGGAATTGGAAAACGTATTGGGAATACGCTCCTGTCCCATAAATTGGCCCATAGGCACGGACGGCGATTTTAAGGGCGTTTATAATCGCGCTGAAAACAATATAGAGCTGTACAGCGGCGGCAGCCACGGCCAAAAAAAGGTGGATTCAGTTTCAGGGGAAATAGGGGACGAAGCTTTTAAAACGCTCCTGGGAGAGCATTACCATAAAAGGCTTATGGAAGAAATTGAACTTCTGGATGTAGCCGGAGATGCGCTGGATATGGATAAGGTTCTAAAAGGCCGGCTCACGCCTCTGTTTTTCGGAAGCGCCATGAATAATTTCGGCGTTGAATCCTTTTTGAAAAAATTCCTGGATTTCACCCCTCCTCCTTCTCCCCGCCAGGCGGGCGAACAGTTCATCACTCCTGAGGACGAGCGTTTTTCGGGCTTTATATTTAAAATTCAGGCTAATATGAATCCCGCCCACAGGGACCGCATCGCTTTTATGCGCATATGCTCGGGCTGCTTTGAAAAGGGCATGAGCGTGAAGCATGTAAACGCAAATAAGGAGATAAAGCTGGCTCAGCCTCAGCAATTTATGGCTCAGGAGCGCGAAAGCGTAGAAAAAGCTTATCCGGGCGATATCATAGGGCTGTTTGATCCAGGCGTATTCGGCATTGGCGATACCGTCTGCACAGGCGCGCCCATACTATTCGACGGAATACCTCTTTTTGCTCCGGAGCATTTCGCCCGGGTATATACCCCCGACACCATGAAGCGCAAGCAATTTATAAAAGGTATAGAGCAGCTTTCTCAGGAAGGCGCCATACAGGTATTCAAGGAAACAAATATAGGCCGGGAAGAGCTGATTATAGGCGTAGTAGGCATGCTTCAGCTGGAAGTGCTGCAATATAGGCTAAAGGCCGAATATAACGCCGAAGTCAATATCTCAGGGCTGCCATATAAATATGTGCGCTGGATAAAAGGCGCGGAGGACGTCTCCCGGCTTAAATTATCCTCTTCAGCTAAAAGCGCTCAGGACGGAAAAGGCAGAGCCGTTATACTCTTTGAAAACGACTGGAGCATACGCTGGGCTTTGGAAAATAACAGCGGCCTGGAGCTGACCGACACTATGCCCAGATAAAAATAAAGCGCCCGCCAAGCAGCGATTAAAAACGCCTTCGGTTTTAAAAACCGAAGGCATTTTATATGTATTCATCCGGGGCGCTTTATTGACGCCCTGCCTTCTCCCCCGCCTTTAAGAGGCGGGGGAGAAGGCGGGGCTCAAAGGGGTGGGTG
>QALW01000039.1 GCA_003150515.1 Selenomonadales bacterium
CCGTGGTCAAGAGGTTAAGACACCGCCCTTTCACGGCGGTAACAGGGGTTCAATTCCCCTCGGAGTCACCATTTATTTTTAAGGGCCTTTAGCTCAGTTGGTCAGAGCGGTCGGCTCATAACCGATTGGTCCGGGGTTCGAGTCCCTGAAGGCCCACCAATAATTTTTTAGGTCCGGTAGCTCAGCTGGTTAGAGCGCTAGCCTGTCACGCTAGAGGTCGTGGGTTCGAGCCCCATTCGGATCGCCATTTGCCTTTGTAGCTCAGTCGGTAGAGCAGAGGACTGAAAATCCTCGTGTCGGTGGTTCGATTCCGCCCGAAGGCACCAATTACAGAATATATTAATTGCGGCGCGTTTTATTGAAAACGCGTTTTTATATTTATACCATTTTAACGCTTAATTGGATTAATCGCTTAAAGAATACCATCATATCTGAAATTATCTATCTGCGGCGCGCTGTAGCCTTCCTGCATTATCCGGACAGATTGAGATTTATAAAATAAAAAGGGCGTGCCCGGCCAAAGGCCGGGCACGCAGTCTCCCTGTTTGCCTGAAAGCATAGCTTTCAGGCAAACAGGGAGACTCTGGGGCCTGGCCTGCTTCCCTTTAAAGGGAAGCAGGCCAGGCCCCAGCAAAAAAAGCCCCCTGAACAGCTTTAAAGCTGTTCAGGGGGCCTTTTAAATCAATTAAGCACGCTTAATTATTCCTGGTTCTTTTTCTTCTTGGAAGCAGTAACCGCAATTATTATAACAACAATTACGACAACAGCTATAACGGCTATAATCCACCAGGGGAAGCTTCCCTCATTATCGGAGGTATTGGCCGAAGCAGACGGAGTAGCGTCGTCAGCGGGCTGAGTGGTGTCGCCGGCAGGCTGAGTAGCATCAGCTGTGGGTTCGGGCTCCTCATCAGGAGTAGGAGTGGGAGCATTTTCATCAATGGTGATTAAATCAGCGTCAACCGATTCAACATCCGCGCCATAATAGAAGAAGTTATCAATGCCCAAATCGCCGTTGCTGTAATCGCCAGTAGCGTTCAGCCAGCCGAAACCGGTTATAGTAGCGTCAGCAGGGAAAGTATCTTCCTCGGTTCCCCAAAGCTTCCAAACACTGCTGAAAGGTATTACGAGATATCCTTCAAAATCAGCGGGAATCTCAATATTGGAATGAGTAACATAGCTGTCATAAGGATGAACTTGCTCCGCAGTGGTCATGGTCGTCTCATTTCCGTATATGTCCACCAGCGCATATTCCGCATTGGAACCGGTAGTATAAGCTCCGTTGTTAAGATTGCCCGTCGCATCTGTCAGCAAGGCTATGGCAAAAGTCAGAGTATTGCCCGTATTGTTCTGCAAATAGCAGCCAAAGCCCTCAGCCTCGCCTATGCCGGCAAGCTTATCAGTTACAAAGCCTATCCAGGCGCTTCCGGCAGAGGAAGCGTTCATATAAAGAACACCCTCATACAAATCTCCATAATAGAGTATATCCTCCACAGGAGCCGAAGCATTAGCCGTACCAATAAACAGGCTGTTAAAATCGCCTTCGTCCATCTTCAAGGCTACGTTTACATTGAGACTTTCGTCATCAAAAGGGGTAGTAACGTCAGCCAGTGATACAGAGCACATGGCCAGCGTCAGCATTACTGTCAAAATGACAACAACTGCTTTTTTCATGAAAATGATCCTCCATTCTTTAATTTTGATATTGTGACCTTTATTTTAAATGTTGGCGCCGTCTTTGTCAACACCAATATGGAAAAAAATTAATTCGGAATTTAACAAGCCTAGATTCAAGGCCGTATAAGGCGCAATTATCAGCTTCAGCATTCTAGATGAATTGAATAAAAATAAATGGCAGTGACGAATTTTAATTCATTTTGCTGTATAAAACTTAAACGCAGCCTGAATCCGGCTCCTGTATTTTGATATGCTTTTAAATTAATGAAACCGGATTGCATAATATAAAGCTGCCGCCCGGCTTTTAAAAGCCGGGCGGCAAAGTCTCCCCCTTTAGCCTCGGCGGGCGTTTGGCAGGCAAAGCCTGCCTTGGCCGGGCTTTTGCCCGGCCAAGCGGCCGAAGGCCGCAAACGCCCGCCGAGGCTAAAGGGGGAGACTTCGTGCCCGGCCGTCGGCCGGGCACGGAAATAAAAATCCCGTCTCTGCGCCGCTTTAAAAGCGGCGCAGAGACGGGATTAAATAAAAAGCCTTAAAAAATTATTCTGTACGCAAAGCCACAACCGGATCCTTTTTCGCGGCGCTCCTGGAAGGAATAATGCCCGAAAACAGCGTTAAGGCCACACTTATAAGAACTAGTATGACAGCCACCGGAACGGGCAGAAAAGCGCTCAACGTGCTGATACCCGTCAGATGGTGAAGTATAATATTTATAGGAATGCATAAAAGATAGGTAATCAATACTCCCAGGGCACCCGAAGTAAAGCCTATAATAACCGTTTCGGCGTTGAACATGCTGGAAACATTGCGCTTAGAAGCACCTATAGCCCGCAGTATTCCTATTTCTTTTGTTCGCTCCTGTACGGAAATTAAAGTTATAACCCCTATCATTATAGATGAAACAATCAGCGAAACAGCCACGAACGCTATAAGCACATAAGTAACGGCGTTTATAATAGAAGTAACGGAGGACATCATAAGCCCAACGTAATCGGTATATTCAATTTGCTCCAATTCGCTTACCGTAGCATTGTAATCCGCAATCGCCTGCTCTATTATTTCCTTATTCTCAAAAGAGGAGGCATAAATATTAATACTTGCAGGATCGTCTAAATCAACATACCCCAAAGCAAGCAGATTATCCTCATAGCTGGATTCGGAAAAAGCCAGCACCTGCTCATAATACTGGGCGCATTGCTCGGAAGTATATTCAGGCATAGCCATCTCCAGAGCCGCGGCAAGCTGCTGCGCGCTCATAGCGCCGAGCTGTTCCTCCACCTGCCCAGCATACTGCTGCTTAAACTGTTCTGCGATAAGCTGAGTGAACATATCGTTGAATTCCTCGTCCGTCATAGCAGAAATATAATCGGCCAGTTCGTCTTTATTTACTCCCGTCTGCTGATTGAGAGCCTCTTTAAGCCTGTTTTCCATTTCCTCGCGCGTCATGCTGCCCATAATCTGAGCCACAGCCGCGTCCGTCTGCTCCTGAGTGGGAATACTCATTATGGTTATATAGGCTTCCGCCCTGCCCTGCTCGCTCAATTCTGAAATATATTTCCTAAATTCAGCTTCCTTTTGCTCTACAGTTAAATCTCCCGCGCTGTCTTTAAAAGGCAGGCCGGTAAAAATATCTGTGGAAGAATCGTTAAGCTGAGCCGCTACAGCGTTGGAATTTTTAGACTGCTCTATAATATACTGCGTCAATTCGCTCGTATAGCCGATTGAACCGGTCAGCATAGAGGAAACCGCGTTATCGCTGGGACGGATAATGCCCGAAACCTTTAAAGAGATTCCATTGTCATAAAGATATTTAAGCCCGGCATCGCTCGTACGCAGATCAGTATAAAGCCCCGTGCTCTCGTCTAAGGTATAGCAGCTGGAATTAAGAATTATACGGAATTCCATATCGCAGATTTCTTCATAGCTCCATTTCTGCGTTTCTATCTCCAGCTCGGTTTTATTAATAGCCGCCTCCATTATGGCGTTTATCTCCTCCTTTGATTTAAGGCCGAGAGCGTAAAGCGCCATATCGTCTATCTCGTTATTTTCATCCAGCACCAAAACAATTTGGTTGTAATCAGTGGGCCATGAGCCGTATATAACGTCGTATTGATTTTCAAGCATAGGGCTGACTAATTTGCCGTTGTCTCCGCTGAGCATTTCCTGCCAAAGAGTCATGGAAGAGCCCATGGAGAACATGCCCATGCTGTCCATAAAGCCATATTCCTCCCCCATTTCAATCATAGAGGACATATCCAGGCTGAAATATTCTATAAGCAGCTCCTGCATAAGCGCCTGCGAATCAGAACGGATTATGCTGCCGTCCACATTCTGAGTATATACCAGCAGCTCAGTATCGTATGTATACTGCACTCCGCTTATAGCTTCGCCTAAGCCGCCGGCGTCATTTACATCGGCGCGCCGTTCCTCCAAATATTTTTTAAACGCAGCTAAATCATTATCTATGCTCTCAGCCGAGCTAAGCGCATTAACCAAATCGTATACCATAGGCTTTTGATATACCGCGTCAGAATCATGTTCCTCCCTTGAATGAGCCGTGCCTATAAAGGCCTCCATAAGCGCCCCCAGATTCATAGAATGCGCTTCCAGCGTTATTGGATAGGAGGAAAGAGTATCCTCCTGAAGCGCATCTATATAGGCGGTCGTCCCCTGAGAAACCGCAAAAATAAGAGCTATGCCTATTATGCCTATGCTGCCCGCAAAGGATGTAAGCGCCGTTCTGCCCTTTTTAGTGAATAAATTTTTAAGAGACAGCCCAAAAGACGTGGCAAGAGACATGGACGGCTTCTTAACCTTTCTTTCCTTCTCTTCCCTGGCCCTGGCCTCGTTATTCTCCCTGGCCGCCTCCTCCTCAGAAAGAGGAGCGGAATCATCCGTAATCAGGCCGTCCAGCATGCGCACAATGCGCGTGGAATATTTTTCAGCCAGAGAGGGATTATGCGTCACCATAATAACCAGCCGCTCTCTGGAGATTTCCTTTAAGATTTCCATCACCTGCAGGCTGGTTTCAGTATCCAGGGCGCCCGTGGGCTCGTCTGCCAGCACTATATCGGGATTGTTTACAATAGCGCGCGCTATGGCCACGCGCTGCATCTGCCCGCCCGACATTTCGCTCGGCTTCTTTTTCAATTGAGAGCCCAGCCCCACCTGTTCCAAAGCCTTTTTCGCACGGCTGCGGCGCTCGGCCTTGCTTACGCCCGAAAGGGTTAAAGCCAATTCAACATTTTGCAGAACGCTCTGATGAGGGATTAAATTATAGCTTTGAAACACAAAGCCCACAGAATGGTTGCGGTATGCGTCCCAGTCCCTGTCCTTAAAATCCTTTGTGGATTTGCCGTTGATTATAAGGTCTCCCTGCGTATAATGATCGAGGCCTCCTATGATATTAAGCATAGTGGTCTTTCCGCAGCCCGACGGGCCGAGGATGGATACAAACTCGCTTCTGCGGAACTGCAGGCTGATTCCCTTAAGAGCCTGAACTGTCTCTCCCCCGCTGGGATAATCTTTTTTGATGTTTTTTAATTCCAGCATTTATTTTTTCACCCTTTCCGGTTTCTTTTAACTGCATGCTTTTTCGCTTTCAGGCGAATGGCCGGCAGCGGTTTGATTATTTTCGGCAGCCTGTTCTTCATTCTGCTTAAGAGCGCTCTTAGCCGCCGAAAGCATAAGCTTTATCCTGTTAAGCTGATTAACCTCGCTCGCGCCCGGATCATAATCCACGGCGGCTATATTGGCCTGGGGATAAGTTTTTTTAAGCTGCTTTATAACCCCTTTGCCCACAACATGATTGGGCAGGCAGGCAAACGGCTGTATGCAGACTATATTGGGCACTCCCGAATTAAGCAGCTCGGCCATTTCCCCTGCCAGGAACCAGCCTTCCCCATATTGATTGCCCAATGATAAAAGGGGCGCGGCCAGCCGGCCTATTTGTTCTATGGGCATAGACGGCTCAAAGCGGCGGCTGTTTTTTAAGGCAGTGACGGCGGGACGGCGAATCATTTCTATTATCTTCAGCCCCGCCTTTGACATTGCGGCCGCAGCCAGAGACGCGCCTAAAAATTCCCGTTTATAAGACGTATTATAAAGGCAGTAATTCAAAAAATCGGCTAAATCAGGCACTACCGCCTCCGCGCCTTCCTTTTCAAGCAGTTCCACCAAATGATTGTTGGCCAGGGGCATATATTTAACCAATATTTCGCCCACAATGCCCACGCGGGGCTTCTTAAGATTCTCATCCAGAGGCAGAGCGTCAAAATCTTTCACCATTGCCGAGCACAGCTCTTTATAATTATAGCCGCTCTTTCCGCCTGTCAGCGTGGATATGCACAGCTTCCGCCATTTTTCATGAAGCCTTTGGGCTGAGCCCGGTTCAAGCTCATACGGCCGCGTGCGGTAAAGGCATTTCATAATAAGGTCGCCGCAGACTATGCCCCTGATTGTGGCCAGCAAAAGAGGCGCGCTTAATTTAAAGCCCGGATTTTTTTCCATGCCGATTGCATTGAGAGAAATAACGGGAATATGCGATAAACCGGCTTGATCCAGAGCTCGCCTTATAAAGCTTACATAATTGCTGGCCCGGCAGCAGCCTCCCGTCTGAGTCATAATAACGGCCAGCCTTTGAGTGTCGTACCGGCCCGAAAGAACAGCCTCCATAATCTGGCCTACTACCGTTATAGAAGGAAAGCAGGCGTCGTTATTTACATATTGCAGGCCGGTATCTATGGCAGTGCGGTTGTCGTTATCCAGAATTTTTATATTGTAGCCGTACTGATTGAATACCGGCTCCAGAATATCAAAATGTATTGGGCTCATCTGGGGCGCAAGTATAGTATATTTTTCTTTTCTCATTTTGGACGTAAACTGCGCCCGCTGATAGAGCATAGGCTTATAATTCGCCGTTATTCCCTTTTCCCGGCGCATATTCATGGCGGCCAGCAGACTGCGTATGCGTATCCTAGCGGCGCCCAGATTATTCACTTCGTCAATTTTAAGCACCGTATACAGCTTATTGCTGTTCTCCAGAATTTCGCTCATCTGTTCGGTTGTAACTGCGTCCAGTCCGCATCCGAAGGAATTGAGCTGGATTAATTCCAAATCGTCCCGCCGACTGACAAATTCGGCCGCCGAATACATCCGCGAATGAAACACCCATTGATCCACCACTCTAAGCCGGCGCGGATAATTATCCGTCTCTGGCAGGCTGTCCTCAGTAAAAACGTTTAATCCGTAGGAGGCGATTAATTCAGGAATACCGTGATTGATTTCGGGATCTATATGATAGGGCCGGCCGGCCAGCACTATTCCCCTGCCTCCCCTCTTTTCCATCTCTTCCAGCCGGCGCGCACCCTCCCGGCGAATGTCCTCCTTGGCCTTTAACTGCTCCTGCCAGGCCAGGGCCGCCGCGGCGCGGCTTTCTCTCTCGGGAATATCCCATTCCTCCCTGCAAAAACGGGCCAGCCGGTCGGAAATAGTTTTAAGGCTGGTAAAAGCTATAAACGGGCGGATATATTTAACCTCTCCGTCGGCAACAGCCTCTACGTTATTCTTGAGATTCTCCGGATAGGCCACCACCATCGGACAGTTAAAATGGTTCTTAGCGTCCGCGCGCTCCTGGCGCTCATAGAAAACGCAGGGATGAAAAATACGCTTGACGCCCTGCGAGACCAGCCATTGGACATGGCCATGAGCCAGCTTGGCCGGATAGCATTCAGATTCGGAAGGAATAGAATCCATGCCCATTTCATAGAGCCTGCGCTCAGAAAAGGGGGACAGTTTCAGGCTGAAGCCCAATTCCTTAAAAAATACCGCCCAGAACGGATAATTTTCATATATATTCAGCACGCGGGGCATTCCCAGCACTCCCCTCATGGCGCTGCCCGGCTCCAGGGGCTGATAATCAAAGATGCGCCTGCGCTTATATTCAAACATATTCAATTCGGTCTGCTCTTTCAGCGCGCCGCCCGCTCCCCTTTCGCAGCGGTTGCCCGTAATATGCCTGCTCCCGTTTGAGAATCGGCTGACTGTCAGCATGCAGTTATTGGCGCATTTGCCGCAGCGCAGTGTGGAAGCCGTAAAGCTCAGGCTGGAAATTTCCCTAAGGGGCAGCATGTCGCTTGCCTGACCGGTATATCTCTGCCGGGCTATAAGAGCCGCTCCGAAAGCTCCCATTATTCCCGAAATATCCGGACAGACCGCCTCGGTCCCGGAAATTTTTTCAAAAGCGCGCAATACGGCGCGATTATAGAACGTGCCCCCCTGAACCACCACATGCCTGCCTAAGGCCGAAGCATTATTAAGCTTTATTACCTTATACAGCGCATTTTTTATAACCGAATAGGCCAGGCCTGCCGAAATATCGCTGACCGAAGCTCCCTCTTTCTGAGCCTGCTTAACATTGGAATTCATAAACACCGTACAGCGGGTGCCTAAATCTACTGGATGCGGCGCAAAAATCGCCTTTTGAGCAAAATCCGCGGCCGAATAGCCCAGAGAATTGGCAAAGCTCTCTAAAAACGAGCCGCAGCCCGAAGAACAGGCTTCGTTGAGCAGCACGTTATCCACCGAGCCGTTGCGCAGCCTGATGCATTTCATATCCTGCCCGCCTATATCCAGCACGCAATCCACTTCGGGCTCAAAAAACGCCGCGGCCGTGCAATGGGCAATAGTCTCCACTTCTCCTTCATCCAGGCA
This sequence comes from Selenomonadales bacterium, assembly GCA_003150515.1. Taxonomy (GTDB): domain Bacteria; phylum Bacillota; class Clostridia; order Christensenellales; family QALW01; genus Neochristensenella. The sequence goes on from QALW01000039.1 coordinate 8,383, forward strand.
GAACGCGCTCTTAAGCAAAGCCTCGCCGTAGCCCGTAGAGCAGGAACGCACTATGCGCGCCCCGTCAGGCAGCTCCTTTTCCAGCATATTCATAGCGGCAATCGCCGCGTTTACGGGGCCGGCGGAATTATTGGCGTAATAGGAGAAAAGCAGCTGCCCCTCCTCGCCTATCAGCGCAAGCTTAGTGGTTGTGCTGCCCGCGTCTATGCCTAAAAAGCAGTCGCCGCTGTATTCAGAGAGCTTGCCCTTAGCCACCACGGCTTTAGCATGCCGGTTTGAAAATTCATCATATTCCTGCTGATTTTCAAAGAGAGGAGGCAGGCGCTTGAGCTCAAAGCGCAGCTTAACTCCTTTTTCAAGCTGAGCAATAAGCCGATCCAGTTTAACGGGCTGGATTGCGGAAACTTCCAGGGCCGCGCCCATCGCGGCAAAGAGATGGGAATTTTCCGGATGCACCGCATTTTCGGGCGTTAAGCGCAGAGTGCGTATAAAGGCTTTGCGCAGTTCGGGCAGAAAATGAAGCGGTCCGCCCAGAAAAGCAACGCATCCCCGTATGGGCTTGCCGCAGGCCAGGCCCGAAATGGTCTGATTGACCACGGCCTGGAATATAGAAGCGGCAAGATCGGGCTTAGTCGCTCCCTCGTTAATCAGGGGCTGGATATCCGATTTGGCAAAAACTCCGCAGCGGGCGGCAATCGGATATATTTCCTTATAATTTTCAGCATAGGCGTTGAGCCCCTGAGCGTCCGTCTGCATTAAGGCGGCCATTTGATCTATAAACGAGCCCGTACCTCCTGCGCAGACGCCGTTCATGCGTTCGTCCAAACCGTCTTTAAAATATATTATTTTGGCGTCCTCCCCGCCCAATTCTATAGCTACGTCCGTCTGGGGCGCCGCGGCCTTGAGCGCCGAAGCAACGGCCACCACTTCCTGAACAAATTCTATTCCCAGAGCCTTGCCCAAATTGATAGAACCCGAGCCCGTCACGCCCACATAAAGCCCGCATTCGCCCAGCGCGCCCCGGGCTTCCTTGAGCAGGGAAAGCAAAGCCTCCTGGATATGCGCGCAATGGCGGCGGTATTCCCCGTATATTATGCGGCCCGCGTCATCCAGCAGCACTAATTTTACTGTTGTAGAGCCAACATCTATTCCCGCGTGATAGGTTTTCACTAAAAAATCAACCCCCTGAACTAAAACGGCGCCTTAAAAACAAAAATGCGCCTCGCCAAAAGCATAATTCACGCCGGCCGCCCTTAACGGCCAGGAATCCCCGCCCGCATGAATTTTTAAAGCTTTATTTAGACAATACAATCAGAATGTAATGCACTCGGCTTTACAACGCGGCAAAAAGCAGAAATACCCTAATATTTCCCTGAAAGCTGCGCGGCAAAACGGAATATCTCCCCCTTTTAGGCGCATTGCGCTCTCATTGTATTTTTAGATTATTATAACTCAATTTTGATAAAAAGCAAAGCGGGCCGCTTTTGCCTCCAAAGGGCAAAAACGCGGTACTATGGGCGTTTTGGGAACATCCTTTGGGCTGACAAGCCTATTTTTCATTAATTTTCCTTATAATGTTCAAAAAAAATTAAATTTTTTCTTGCATATTAGAAACACTTATGCTAATATAACATTAATAAATCAATGATATTGGGGGTTTTTTTAGTATGAGTAAGTTTTGCAGACAATGCGGAGCCCAGCTTGAAGATGATGCAGTTAAATGCGAAGCCTGCGGCTTAGAATTACAACAGGAGCCTGAAAATAATCAGCAGTCCGTTAACGCCGAAGCTGACGCTCAGCCTCAGGAGGGAGCGCCTGCTCCTAAAAAGCTTAACAACAGAAATATCGCCATAATAGCCGCCGCCGCAGTAGTAGTTATTATCGTGCTGATTGTTGCGTTAACTTCGGGAGGCGGATATAAAAGCGCGATCAACAACTATATAGACGTTATGATTAAAGGCAAAGTGGATAAAATTGAAAAGCTGGCTCCCAAAGAATATTGGGAATACTACGAGGATACCTATGATAAGGATATAGACGATGTAGAAAAAGAAGCGGAAGACATGGTGGAGCTCATTATTGATATGCTGGAAGACGGGTACGGCAAGAATATCAAGGTTTCGTATAAAGTAACCAAGGAAGATAAGCTGACGGAAAGCGAACTGAACAAAATCAGAGAAGGCGCTAATTCCAAATATGAAATAACCCGCAAGAGCATCACCGAAGGTTATGAAATTGACGCGGATATGACCATCAAGGGCGACGACGACGAGATGACTTCCGAAGGCTCGGCCGTAGTCGTTAAGATTAACGGAAGCTGGTATCTTGCTGATTTTAGCGGCAATATCGGTCCGGACGCCGGTTTGGACGGATTGAGCTAAAAAGCATAGCAGCGTTTGCATTTTCTCGGCCCCGCTCAGCGGGGCTTTTTATTTTCCATGCAGCATTTTAAACTGGCGAACGCCCGCAATAAAATCCTTTACCTCCCCGCGCATGCTCTGAAATGATTTTTGTCTTTAACGGATTGAACAATGCAGGCAGAATTCCATTGCCCCGCAAAGCGGACGAATTTATTCCTGCAAAATTAGAGAGAACAAAAAAGGCCGTTTTTCAGTTTTGCAAGGCGGCAGAACGCAGCCGTATTGGAATAATTCAATAGCGCAACGCGGCCAAACGGGAAATCTCCCCTCCGCGGAATTGCAATCTGATTTTATTGCCCAGGCAATAAGACAAAATAATAGCGGGACGCTGCTTCCCGCTATTATGAATATATGAGCATATATAAATAATTCTATTTTCGCCCCTTATTTCTAACGCCGTCCGTCAGATTTTCCATTCAGACCGAGCTGGAATGCGCATTGGGAACATATTCGGTCAGCGTGATTGTAAAATCATGCACCGTTTTCCCGCGCAGCACGCTTATTTCCACCTGCTCGCCCACGCTGTGCGCGTCTATTGCGCTGTTGAAATCGGCCAGGGAAGAAATTTCTTTTCCGTCCACGCTCAAAATATAATCTCCCGCTTTCAGGCCTGCGCTTTGAGCATATGAGCCGCTTTCCACACTATAAACATACACGCCCAGCTGGCTTACTCTATACATATAAGCGGTTGCGGTATCGCTGATTTCCAGCATTTCCATGCCGACATCCACCCTGCCGCTCACATAGCCGTATTCAATAAGGTCGTCAAATACGCTCATGGCGTCGTTTATAGGTATTGCAAAGCCCAGGCCCTCTATATCCGTTCCGGAACTTTTGGCATTGACTATGCCAATAAGCTCCCCTCGGCCGTTGAATAAGCCGCCACCCGAATTGCCCGGATTTATAGCGGCGTTAGTCTGAAGCAGAGTCATATTCACTCCGTCTATAGTGATTTCTCTATCCAGCGCGCTTATAATGCCGTCCGTTACCGTTCCGCCCAATTCCCCCAAGGGATTGCCTATAGCTACTGCCAACTCGCCTACCTGAAGCAGAGAGGAATCGCCCACTACGGCGGCCGTAAGATTTTCAGCGTCTATTTTTATAACCGCTATATCGCTTTTGGAATCGGTGCCTATAAGCTTCGCCTCATATTCTTCTCCGTTGCGCAGCCTTACGTTAATGCTGTCGGCGCCTTCCACCACATGATTATTAGTTATTATATAGCCGCTCTGCGTTAATATTACCCCGCTACCCGCTCCTGTAAGAATAGTCTGCCCAATATAACCCGTATCAGAGGCGCTTTGAACCACTATTTCCACAACCGAATCGGCCGCCATTGCCGCTATTTCGCTTATTGAGAGCTCATCTCCCCCCTCCGAATTGACCGGAGAAGTATTATTGCTCATATAAACCACGTTGGAATTATTAGAAGAATTGTTTAAATTGGCGGAATTTCCGTTTTCCTGAGCTTTGCCGTTTGCATAGACGCCGCCCAAATAGCCGCATACGGAACAAGCCGCCATAACTGTTACCGCTGCAAAAACGGCCAGCGCTTTTTTGCCTCTGCTCCTCTTGGGAGGCCTTTGTTTAATCTGGGGCTCCTGAATACTATATTCATTGAAATACTGCTCGTTAGTCTGATTATTTAAATGCTCATTCATAATTAAACTTCCTTTCTCCGCGGTTATATTTTTAATCGCCGCGCCGCGGCCGCCCGACTGCTTTTAACTTATCAACTGATTATATTATAGGCGGCATAATTGAAAATTAGGTGAAAAAAGCCGGCGTTAATATTTATATTGTTTAAACTAATTGTAAATAAATTAAATATAAAAAAGCGCCCAGCAAAAAGCGCTTTTATATGACATAATATCAATAGAGCCTAATTCAGGGCGCGGGGGGCAAAAGCATATTAGGGGGGCGGCGTTTGCGGCGCTGGCGCGCCGCCGCGCCGGGGCGTCCCGCCCGGCGCGGGCAGGCCCTAGGCCTGCCAAACGCCGCCCCCCTAATATGCTTTTTGCCCCCCGCGCCCAATATCAATAGATATTCAGCCGGCTAAGCTTCTACCATTTTCTTATAATAGCAGGCACTCCGCAATCAATCAGCCTCTGCCTGAAATCCTCCAATTCCTCCTGTTCGGGAGCCCAGCCGTCAATGCTCTCATAATCAATCCCCAGCCTTTTATATTTGCTTGCTCCCATGCCGTGGCAAGGCAGCAATTCCAGCCCGGCCGCATTATTCAGACTCTTATATATTTCAGCCGAGGCCAGCGCATGCTCGGGCGTAATATTAATACCCCTGAGCATAATCAACCGAAGAATGATAGGCACGTTAAAAGTATCAGCCAGGCTCAGATTGGTTCTGGATAATTCAAAGAACTGCCCTGTATTGCGCTTATGTCTGGCGTTATCCGTATCCTTGACGTCGTATAAAAAGCCGTCCGCCAGCCCCCGCATGCTTTCAAAATTCTCCCTGGGCGCAAAGCCGGAGGTTTCAATATATATATTGACTCCCTCCTTTTTCAGGAGCCGGGCCAGTTCAAGAAGCGGCCGGCCCTGAAGCATAGGCTCTCCGCCCGAAAAGGTAACGCCCCCTTCCGCTCCGTAAAACGCTCTGTCCCTAAGCAATTCTTCCGCCAGCAGGCTGAGATCATATTCCCGGCTGTCCTCCTCCAGCGCGCCGGTAGGACAGGCCTGAGCGCATTTTCCGCAGCCCGTGCAGCCGCTTGAATCATATTCATGCCCTTGTTCAGTTATTTTATGAGCTCCCGCGGGGCATACCGCCTGACACGCGCCGCACATTACGCACCAATGTGCATTTAAAAACACCTTTTTTTCGGGCAGCATGCTTTCAGGATTATGACACCATCTGCACCGCAAAGGGCAGCCTTTAAAAAATACCGTCGTGCGTATGCCCGGACCGTCGTGAACGCAGAAGCGCTGTATATTGCTTACAAGCATATAAATTTTCTCTATTTTGCGCGCAGCAAAAATTGAGCGCAAAGCCTTTCAATTTAATTAATCAAGCTCCGCCCGCCGACGCGCGCTTAATGACCGTCTCCTGCCAGTTTGCATCTAAAGTAACAAAGCGCGCCGACCAGCCCGAAACGCGGACGGCCAGCTCGGGATATTTTTCGGGGTGCTTCTGCGCGTCCTTGAGTATTTCATTGTCCACAATATCTATTTGCATAAAATAGCCGCCCAGAGAATAAAAGCCCTTGATCAAAGCCATAATGGCCTCAATATTCTCCTGCCCGCGCGCCATAAACGGATTCAGCTTTATATCCAGCGCGCAGGAACCCGCAAGCTGCGTTAAGGGCAAGGCGCAGTACGCCTGTATAGCGGCAGTAGCCCCGTTTTTATCCGCTCCGGGCGCAGGGCTGAGATTGGGCGAAAGTATCTCTCCCCGTTTATGACCGTCGGCCGTAGCGCCCCTCGCGTTTCTCCATTCGCCCTCCCGGCCGAAAGTGGAGACTCCCGGCGGGCATTTTATGCCGTCCGCCCTGTTATCATAAGCGTTCGCAAGCTGGATATAATCCTTTAAAAGCCTTATGCACATCTGATTGCTTTGGGCATTATCATTTCCAAAATGCGGCAGCTTGTTAAGCGCGTACAGCCTTAGAGCCTCCTGCCCCTCCCAATCGCTGCGCAAAAGAGCAATCAGTTCGGAAAGAGTCAGCATTTTATCCTCATACACCATCTTTTTAATGGCCAGCAAGCTGTTAGCGCAATCCTGCACTCCGCCCATATGTATAGACTGCACATCATAATAAGCGCCGCCCTTGGAAAAATCCGTTCCCTTTTCAATGCAGCCTTCCACAAAAAGAGACAAGACCAAAGCCGTAGCTGGAGCCTCCTCTGAACGATAAAACGCCTGGGAATCCAATAAGCCATGCAGCCAGGAAATTCCGCCCTCAATTGATTTAAGCAAAGCCTTATATAAATCCTCAAAGCTTGCATATTCTGGAATGGGATCGTCCTTTTGCGCCGGAGAGGCAGTAATAAGGGATAGATAAAGCCCCATAAAGCTGCCGTCGTTCTCCACGGGCCTGTTAACAGCCAGCACATCCGTCTGCAAATAATGCAGCATATCCATAGGACAGTAACTAAAACGCGTCTTGCCCGGAATGAGCACCTCCCAGCAGCCGTCATTGGTAAAATTCACGGCGTCGCTGTATGGATAGCCGTAGCCCGTCAGGGTATCTATAACGTTCTGCTCGTCGTAAAAAGCAATTATGCCCGCGCCGTACTGCACCACCTCGGCCGCCCGGCGCAGAAATTTTTCGGGCATATTCTTATGCGCGCGTATAGCTATGGGGAAATCGCTTATGCCCAATTCCTCAACTACATCCAGCACCAGATAGGAGAGAGTATTGGTTATATCCCGGCCTGAAGCGTCCCGGCCGCCCAAGAGTATATTCTGATAATGCTGCGCGTCTCCGTTGCCCCTAACTATATCTCCCTTGCACCATTCGCAGCCTTTAATCCAAAAATGGGCCACCAGTTCGCGGGCCTCATCCATATTCAGCCTTCCCTGAGCAATATCATCCTCCAAAAAGCCGCCCAGCATTTTATCTATCCGGCCTATTCCCGACCATATGCCTATAAGCCTGGTAAAGGCAAACAGGAACCAAAGGGACTGAAGCGCCTGCCTGAAATTCTTGGGAGGAGATAAGGGCACGTCCTTGAGATTATCATAAACCTCCCTATAGCCCTGATCGGGATAAAGCGCGTCCAATTTGAGCAGCTCGTCCAGATACCGCTTATGCCATATTTCTATTGCGTCTATGCATTCTTCAAGATAACCGTAAAATTTTCGCCTGCGCTCATCCTTTTCCCATTTTAAACGGCCCCTGATATTGGCGCGCACGCCGTTAAGCCCTATATACAATACTTTATCAAAGCCAATTGTTATATGATTTATGCCGCAGAAGACGTTTTGACCATGATATCTCGCAGGAACAAGCGCGAAAATTGCGTCTCCCAGCGTAGCCGAGCCCACAAAAGGCTCGCCCGGAATAATTCGCAGAGGCGCTTCAGAGACTATTTTTTTAAGCATATATACATATTGTTCTTCAGTAGAAAGCTTCTCATAGGACGGCTCGGTTATATCCACAAACGGAGTATGAAATGCATCCTGCCCGAATTCGCCCGAAAGAGCCCGCGCGGCAAGAGCCCGCGTGCTTTCCTTTAATCTCACCGGCCGTTTGCCCTTTATAGAAAAAAAGTCCATTATATCCCTCCCTAATGCGCAGTCGCTGTATTATTAGGAAGTATTCTAGCACGCGGCTATATAAAAGTAAATACCCAAATATAACTTTTGTGAAATTTATACAAGCAATCGGATAAGCATATAACGTTTTATATATAAAGAGCTCCTTCTGAGGCCGTCCGTGCAAGAGCATTAAAGGGGGGCGGCGTTTGGCAGGCCCGAGGCCTGCCCGGGCCGGGCGTTCCTCCCGGCCCGGCGGCGCGCCAGCGCCGCAAACGCCGCCCCCCTTTAATGCTCTTGCACGGACGGCCATAAAAATAATCGAAAACAATTAAAACAGAGGCATATTTGCCTGAGCGTTAAGCTCCAGCGAAGCCAGTTCTCCGCGTCTGAGCCTTAAATAACCCGCCGCTCCAATCATGGCGGCGTTATCCGTACATAAAATCAATTCAGGGAAATATACCGTTATTCCCCGTTGGCGGGCGCGTTCAAAAAGCGTCTCCCTCAGCAATTTATTAGCCGCCACGCCTCCGGCCAGCAAAAGCTGCTCCGAGCCCATATGCTCCGCCGCGCTTACAGCCTTTTGAACAAGCGTATCCACCATAAACCTCTGAAAGGACGCCGCTATATCCGCCTTTGGCAGAAGTTCGCCCCTTTGCTCATAGCCGTGAGCCAGATTGATAACCGCCGTTTTAATTCCGCTGAAGCTGAAATCATAATTATTTTCTTTCGCAAGGGATGAATGAAACTCAAAGGCTCTGTCATTGCCCTGCAGGGCTAATTCCCCAATAGGCGCGCCTCCCGGATAGGGCAGGCCCAGCACTCTGGCCGCCTTATCAAAGGCTTCCCCCGCCGCGTCGTCCCTTGTGCGCCCTAAAAGCTTGTAGGAGCAATAATCAGGGCAGTACACTATATGGCTATGCCCTCCTGAAGCAATCAGCGCCGTAAAAGGGGGCTCAAGCTGAGGATGGGTAATAAAATTAGCGCATATATGCCCCTCTATATGATGCACGGGCACCAACGGCTTTTTAAGCGCAAAGGCCAAGCCTTTGGCGTAAGCCACTCCCACCAGCAGCCCTCCTATAAGCCCGGGCCCTGAGGTAACGGCCACGGCGTCCAGCCGTGAAAAATCAAGGCCCGCTTCTGAAACGGCCTGTTCGGCCACGGCGCTTATACATTGAGTATGACATCGGGAAGCAATTTCAGGCACAACCCCTTTATATTTTCTATGCACCTCCACCTGCGAGGAAATAACATTAGAAAGCACCTCCCGCCCGTTTTTCACAACGGCGCAGGAGGTCTCGTCGCAGGAAGTTTCAACCGCCAGCATTAAAATTTCCTTTTTTCTCTTAAGGGCCTGAACCCTTTTTTTCATTTCGTCATAATACAAACCAACGCCGCCTCACATTAAAAAAGCTCTAAAGCCCCTGAGCTTTATTGATACATATAATCGTCTGACAAATCCTCGTGCTTGCGCCTGCCCACTTTTGCAAAAAACAAGCTGACGGCCAGCGGAGCTACCGAAAAAACTATGCACATTGTAACCCAGCTCGAATAAAATTTTTCCGTTACCTGGCTGTTCAAAAAAATATGCAGCAGGCCGTCTTGGGTGAGATTAGGAATAAACGGAAACACGGATTTATCAATTAATAAATAGACGACATACAGAATTGCCGCCAGCAAAGGCACGGCTATCCCGCTGCTCCGCCCTATTATGCGCACCTCTGCCTTGGTGGCGCGCACAAACACTATTATTAATATTCCAGCGCAAAGAGCTAAAGCCACCCATTTTGCAATGCTCAGGAATACATAATACCCTCTCTCTTCAGCAAGGCTCTCTCTATCCTCCTGGCTGAATAAAGGGCGCTTATCCTCCAGGCCCGCCTGCGCTTCCAGAGCAGTTTGGTCTCCCTCGGATATATAATTCATATAGCAATTATAATATCTGATATATCCGTCCTTAGTTAAATCCATCTGCTCGGACATCTTGAAGCTGTCCTCCAGCTTGATATAATAGCTGGGACTGAATAAAACCGATTCCAGAGCTACTACGGTAACAAAAAACATTGCCAGCACGGCAAAAGCTACGCCTAATAAGATATACAGCCCGCTGCCCTTAGATAAAACGCTCTCTTTATTTTCACTCATGCCTTTTATTTACCCTCCCGGCCAGCGGCCTTTTGAAAAAGCGGCAGCCTTTAAAAGCACCCGCTCGTTTCGTCAAACAATACAATAAATATATAATGCGTTTTTGCCGCTTTGCCGCGCGCTCCTAAAAAGGCCCCGGCATATCTCTGAGAGCGAGCGCCCCGCGGACATCAGCGGGCATTTTCCTCTAAAATATCCCCTTCCGCGGCGCATTACAGTTTGATTGCATTATCTATTCCATTCTGCTTAAATAGCTGTTTATAAACATATCCAGCTCGCCGTCCATTACGGCCTGAATATTGGCAGTTTCAGCGTTTGTGCGATGGTCTTTAACCATATTATAGGGATGGAAAACATAGGAACGTATCTGGCTGCCCCATTCTATTTTCTTTATATCTCCCTTTAATTCGGCGTCCCGTTCTTCCCGCTCCCGTTCGCGCAATTCTATAAGCCGGGAACGAAGCATGCTCATGGCCGTTTCCCTGTTCTGAATCTGGCTGCGCTCGCTCTGGCACTGCACCACTATTCCCGTGGGAATATGAATAATCCTCACGGCCGATTCAGTCTTATTTATATGCTGGCCGCCCGCGCCCGTGGAGCGATGAGTCTCCACTCTGATTTCTTCGGCGGGAATTTTTATTTCCTCGTCGTCTATAATTTCAGGCATAACCTCCAGCGCCGCAAAGGAAGTGTGCCTTCGGCTGTTGGCGTCAAAGGGAGAAATGCGCACCAGGCGGTGCACGCCCTTTTCAGCCTTTAAATAGCCGTAGGCGTTAAGCCCCTCCACGCGCATAGTAACGCTCTTTATGCCCGCCTCGTCCCCGTCCAGATAATCCAATTCAGTTACCGAATAGCCGTGCTTATCGCACCAGCGGCGGTACATACGATAAAGCATCTGCGTCCAGTCCTGGGCCTCCGTGCCCCCCGCGCCCGCATGCAGAGAAAGAATGGCGTTGTTTTTATCATATTTGCCCGTAAGCAGCGTAGATAAATGCATCTGCTCGGCCTTGCCTTCCAAAAGCGAAAGCTCGCGCTCAATTTCCTCCCCCGTGCTTTCATCCTCCAATTCCATGCCCAGAGAAATCAGCGCATCTATATCCTCGGCTGAGGAAAGCATGCTTTCATATTCCTTTATGCCGTCCTCCAATTGCTTTAACTCTTTATTCTTAACCTGAGCCTTATCTGGATCAGACCAATATTCAGGCTGAGCCATCTCCTCATTAAGCTCCAAAACCCGTTCCTTCATGCGGTCCAGGTCAAAGGGATTCACCTACCTGTCTAATCTTGGCGTTAAGCTTGGCAAGCCTCTGCTTGAAAATATCAAACTGCACCATTATATATCATCTCCTTAAAATAAAATTACCATATTTAAATCTTACTATCGCTATCTCTAAAACTAAAGACAATTTCTACATCACAGTTTAAGACGTCGGCTATTTTTCTTAAATCCCTTTCATTAAAATTATCTCTCCTGAATTTATCGCTTAAAGTAGATAAACTTATACCTAATCGTTTCGCCAATTCAGTAAGCGTCATGCCGCGTTCTTTCATTATAATTCTTAATTTCCATGCTGTAGTCATATAAAATCGCTACTTTCTGATTATTTAAATTCTGCTGTCGCTATCCCGAAACTTAAAGATAATTTCTACATCGCAGTTTAAGGCATCCGCTATTTTTCTTAAATCTTTCTCTGAAAAATTATCTCTTTTAAATTTATTACTTAAATTAGATGGAACAACACCCATTTTTCTAGCCAGTTCAGTAACCGTTATATTACGCGCAGCCATTATTGCTCTTAATTTATTTGTTGTATTCATATTAACCGCCCCTTTTTAAATAGTTTACACTTTAAAATGAAAAAATCAAATTATAATTCGTATATTTTCATGATTTTGTGATTATTTCTTATTGACTTTTTTCACTTAATACCTTATACTTTTATTAATTAGTGAAAATAATTCATTAATTAATGATTATTTTTAGGGATGTAAACATTTTATGAACAAAACCACCGACCAAAAAATAACCCCGCAAAATTCCGCTAATATACATAACAGCCGCTCCATCCGCCTGCTGAAATGGATACGCGAACATCCGGCATACTGGCGTATTATATGCACTCCCGGCGAGCCGGATATGAACTGCGAAACGGCCGGGAAGCTAACAGCCATGCTGGCGCAGGAAGGCTTTTATGAATTAATCTTTGTGCTCTTAAGCGTGCACAGGGAAGCGGAATTTATGCAATCCGCGCTTAAGCGCCTGCTGCTGGAGCTGATGCTGGACAGGGAGGACGGCCAAGCATGACGCAGAACGGCAGGAATAAATTGGACGGCGCGGATTCAGCCCTGCGCCTGCTGAAATGGATAAAAAGGCATCCATTATATTGGCGTATTATATGCACGCCCGGCGATCCGAATATGAGTCCGGGCATGTTTCAGCGCCTGATTGAACGGCTGAACATGGAAAAATTCCATATTTTAATTCCCGTTATGGCGACAGTGCACAGGAAAGCGGAATTTATCCCCCAAGCTCTTAGGGAATTAATGCTGGAACTCATAATAGAGCGCTGGGCAAACGGAGCCCGAGATAAGCTTATAGAACGGCTGAGAAATAATTTAAATTAACCCGCCGGATAAAGCTTTTGCCAGCAGGCAGCTTGGGGCGCGCGGGGGCCGGCCGCTTCCCCGCCGCAGGCGGGGCGCCCCGGCGAAGCCGGGGCCGGGCGGGCCGCAGGCCCGCCAAGCGGCCGGCCCCCGCGCGCCCCAAGCTGTTCGCTGGCAAAAATCATCTTCCAAGGCAAACATGCATTTATGCACATATATAAATATCTCTATTTTCCGCAGCAATATTTATACTTTTTGCCGCTGCCGCATGGGCACGGATCATTTCTGCCCACCTGTTTTTCCGCTTTAACAGGCTGCTTCTTCTTGGGCTGCTCTCCGCCGGCCGAAGCGAATACAGGATTAGCCACCCGCGTGCGCTCCAGTTTCTCCGGCTCTTTGGTTATGCTCACGAAATTCAGGCCGCGCACAGTATCCGTCTGAATAAGGCGCACCATTTCGTCAAACATCTCAAAGCCCTCTATCTTATATTCCGCAACAGGATCCCGCTGGCCGAACGAACGAAGGCTTATTCCCTGGCGAAGCTGATCCATAGCGTCTATATGGTCCTTCCAATGGCTGTCTATGCTGCGCAGAAGTATTATGCGCTCCAATTCGCGCATATCCAGCCCCATGCCGCCGATTTCCTCTTCCCGGCGCTCATAGCGCTCGTTCGCCCGTTCGGTTAAAAAGCGCTCCATCTCCGCGCGGTCGGCGTTCTCTATATCCGCTAAAGCCGCGCAGCCGGAATCCAGGCAAAGCGTATAAAGAGATTTAAATAAGCCGTTTAAATCCCAGTTCGCCCGCTCGCCCTGCGTGAAAAATTCAACCTCGCGCTTAACTACGCTTTCAATCATATCCATTATATAGCTGCGAAGATTTTCCCCTTCCAGCACCCGCCTGCGCTGCTCGTATATAATCTGGCGCTGAACGTTCATAACGTCGTCATACTGCAAAACATGCTTGCGGATTTCAAAATTGCGCCCCTCTACCTTTTTCTGCGCCGATTCAATCTGCCGGGAAAGCATGCCTGCTTCCATCGCCTGATTTTCCTCCAGGCCCAATTTATCCACTATATTCATTATGCGGTCTCCGCCGAAAAGACGCATTAAGTCGTCCTCCAGCGAAATGAAGAATCGGCTTTCGCCCGGATCCCCCTGCCGGCCCGAACGCCCGCGGAGCTGATTATCTATGCGCCGGCTTTCATGCCGCTCTGTGCCTATTATATAAAGCCCGCCCGCCTCGGCTACTTTATCATGCTCGGCGTCCGTCTCCTGCTTATACTGCGCGTAAAGCTCGTTATACTGCCTGCGGCAGTCCAGAACCTCCGGCTCGCTTGCGTCCTGCTTGCCCGCCGCCAGCTCTATTATATGCTCCTCGAATCCCAGCTTGCGCAGCTTTTTACGGGCCATAAAATCGGCGTTTCCGCCCAGCATTATGTCCGTGCCGCGGCCGGCCATGTTAGTGGCTATAGTAACGGCGCCGTACCGTCCTGCCTGGGCCACAATTTCCGCTTCCTTGGCATGATTCTTTGCGTTAAGCACCTCGTGCTTGATTCCCCTGCTCTTAATTAAGGCGCTGATAATTTCGCTCTTTTCAACCGAGACCGTACCCACTAAGACAGGCTGCCCCTTTGCATGCGCGCGCATGACCTCGTCTGCAACCGCGTTGTATTTAGCCTTCACCGTGCGGTATATAACGTCGTTCTGATCCTTGCGTATCATGGGCTTATTGGTAGGAATGCATACGACGTCTAAATTATATATGCCGTTGAATTCCTCTTCCTCAGTCTTAGCCGTGCCCGTCATGCCCGATAATTTTTTATACATGCGGAAATAATTCTGATAGGTTATAGTCGCAAGAGTTTTATTCTCCCGCTCCACCTTGACATGCTCCTTGGCCTCTATAGCCTGATGCAGGCCCTCGCTGTAACGGCGGCCTATGAGAATGCGCCCCGTAAACTCGTCCACTATAAGCACCTGGCCGTCCTGCACGACGTAATCCCTGTCCCTCTTAAAGAGGAAATTGGCCTTGAGCGCCTGATTGATATGATGATTTAATTCAATATTGGCCGGATCGGCAAGATTTTCAAGAGAAAACGCCTTCTCGCATTTGGCCACGCCCTGCTCGGTCAGAGAAACGGTTTTGCCCTTTTCGTCCAGCGTGAAATCCTCTTCCTCCTTGAGCCTGCGCACAAAGGCGTCCACTATATTATACATTTCAGTGGATTTTTCGCCCGGCCCCGAGATAATAAGCGGAGTGCGCGCTTCGTCTATAAGGATGCTGTCCACCTCGTCCACAATGGCAAACTGCAGCCCGCGCTGGCATCTCTCGCTATCGTATATAACCATATTGTCCCTTAGATAATCAAAGCCAAATTCGCTGTTGGTGCCGTAGGTAATATCGGCGTTATAGGCCGCCCGGCGGGCGGCGCTGTCCATTTGGGAAATAATCGTGCCCACGCTCAGGCCCAGGAAATTATATACCTTGCCCATCTCTTCCGCCTGATAGCTGGCCAGATATTCGTTTACAGTAACTATATGCACGCCTTTGCCGTTAAGAGCGTTGAGATAGGCCGGCAAAGTAGCCGTTACCGTCTTTCCCTCGCCCGTTTTCATCTCGGCCAGCCTGCCCTGATGAAGCACTATGCCGCCTATAAGCTGAACATGAAAGGGCTTAATGCCCAGCACGCGCCAGGCCGCCTCTCTGGCCACGGCAAACGCCTCGCAAAGCAAATCGTCCAAAGTTTCGCCCGCTTCCAGGCGGCGCTTGAACTGCTCAGTTTTGCCCCTGAGCTCGCCGTCGCTTAAAGCGGCCGTATCCGATTCCAAAGCCTCTATTTTGCTGGCCATTTTATCCAGCTTAATAAGCTTTTTTTGATCCATACTGCCAAATATTGATGAGAAAACGCCCATGTTTACCTCCAAATGGAAATTTACCGTTTCACAATATTGTTATTATACCACTTATCCCAGCTTATAACAAGCGGCTTTTATCAGGCTATCCGATTGCCCCCGCCAGCAGAAACATAAAGGGCCGGAAATTCTTCCGGCCCCGTTAAAGCTTAAAATTATAATTATTCTTCTTCCGCTTCCTCGTCTGATTCGGCGTCATCCATCATCTCCAGCGAATCCATAAGCACCTCTTCGGGCTCGTCCTTGACAACGGGCACAAATTCCTCTTCAAATTCCATGCCGTCCTCCAGACTGCTCATAGCATCCTTTGCCGAAAGCTGCTTCATCTGCTCTATGCGGCAGGCGTAGCACATCTCCTCGCCTTCTTCCAAATAATTCTCTCCGCATTCGGGACAAAGCCTCAAATCCTCGTCCAGTATATCGTCGTCCAGAATGTGGTCTCCGGCCAGCTTGCCCATATCCACCAGGCAAACCTTGCAGTACTGCTCTGTATCTTTAATATAATTAAGCTCACATCTCGGGCATTTTTTGTACGCCATGCTATACCTCCAAAACAAGTGCTAATATAATAATACAGCAATTATATAGATAGTGCTATAAAATTGCAAGCATATTTTTTTATTGTTTATTATTTGTTTTAAATTATACTGCAAATTCCCGCCGAAAATATTATTCGCGGCCTTAATCCGCCCGTTTTCAAAAGGATTTGGCCAAATTAATACAAGCGGAATGCAAAGGGATTTTTCAGAATAACGGCGCGCCCTATTTGCCGCCCGGCCCTGAGCCTTAAAAAACCGGATTATATTCTCTTCGCGCGCGCATCACGCCCTTATTATATTGCTAAACCGCGCCGTTCTCCGGCAAATAGAGCTGTATCTGATAATTCCAGCTTAATATGCCCGAAACAATAATTTGCTCCACAATAAATTCAGGGCGCGCGTTATATTCCCTCCGGGCCGTATAAAGCAGCTCGTTAATTTTGGCTTCCCTTTGTTCTTCATTGCAAAGCGCGCATAAATAGCGGCCCGCAGGCAGAATTTTAAGGCCGTCCGCCTCGCCGCAGCGCCTGCATACGGCAAAAAGCCGCGAAACGCCCTTTTGAGTATATATTCCCGCGCAATCCTCAAATTCAAATTGTTCCCTTTGCTCAGCCTCCAGCATATTATAAAAATGTTTTAAATAATCCCAGAGATTTTCAAGCGCGGGCGCGTTCAAATCCTCTGAAAGCAGAATAACCCGTTCGGGAAAATGCCGGAGCTCGCTCTCCGGAATAATTTTCTGTTCCCTCAGCTTGCGCTGATAATCTGTTTTTGCCCTCTGAATTTTCTCCTTGCTGCGCTGCAGCTCGGCAATCTTGGCGTCCGCCCGTTTCTCCGCTTCATTTAAAAATTCAACCACCCTGCCTAAATCTTCATATTCCAGCACTTCCTTAATTGCCGGCAGAGAGATGTCCATCCTCTGCAAGGCGCGAACAGTATTCAAACGCACGATATCCTGCTCTGAATAATAGCGGTAATTTGTATGTTCATCCCGGCAGCTGGGCTTAACCAGCCCTATACGATCGTAATGCCGCAGAGTTTCGCCGGTAGTTTGGACTATTTCTGCCGCCTGGCTTACAGAATAATATTTTTTCATTTTTAAAAATACCTCTTGACATTTGTGCAACACAAAAGTTTATAATATATTTTAGTGGGAACGGCCCAATATGTCAAGCCATCCGGTCAGCGCAGAAAATCGCCTTAAGCGCGGTTAAAGAGCCTGCCGGGAAGCCGCAGTCAATTCAAAAACGGAGGTATTTTCATGAAAAAGCTTATAATGATTTTAGCCTGTCTTATATTAAGCGCCGCCGGGCTGGCGGGCTGCGCCAATAACGCGCAGTCTTTTACAGAAGAAAGCTTTGCCGCCGACGCAAACGAGATTAAAGGAATAGTTCTTGACGTCCGGGAGCGCTTGATTGAAATCGCGCCCTCCGAGGACGATCAGGTGCATATTGAATATTACAGCAGCAGCAAAGAATATTACGATCTTTCCGTTTCTCAGGATAACATATTAACCATGCGCGCCGTGCAGAACAAAAGCTGGACGGATTATATAGGCGTTAAGGCCCCCGCCCAAAACAGAAAAATCTTTCTGCGGGTGCCGGACGGGCTTTTAGCCTCTTTAACCGTCTCCACTACTAAGGAAAACATCCTGATTGAGGCTTTAAGCGTTTCCGAGAATCTTTCCCTATATACAAACGGCGGCAATATAACTTTTGAAAGGCTGAACGCGGGCAATGGCATTGAGCTCCAGGCTAAAAACGGAGATATATCAGGCTGCGTCGCAGGCAGTTATGAGGATTATTCCATATCATGCAGCTTTAAAAAGGGCAAGAGCAATCTGCCCGAATATAAAGAATCGGGCGTGAAAACCTTAAAAGTGGAAAACAATAACGGAGATATAAACATACAATTTACCGGAGAATAAATATAAAAGCCGGACTCAAAACGGCGGACGGCTGAATAAAGCGCGGGCAGAAG
>QALW01000011.1 GCA_003150515.1 Selenomonadales bacterium
CGCCCCCCGCCCCTGCCGCTTCCAGGCTGCAATCAGATTTCCTGCTTTTCGTCCCCGGGAAAGCGTCTGGATATAAAAGAGACTTTAACTTTTCAGCTCTCAGACAATTTGGACAGGCGAAATATCGGCGCAGGAGGGAGGGCAGTCCTGGCAAAACGCGTAGCAATCTGATGGCGTTGTATAGCAGGATTATCTTTTATAAAGGCGAATAAAGCAATATAAATAATTTGAAGGGAGCATATAATGGGCGGACGCAACGGCGGCTGTGAAATAGTGCATAAGATATCGGAACAGGCGGGGCTGAGCATATCGGGCGTATATAAAATCCTTAACGGCAGCGATTCTTTTTCATCCGAAAAAAGAGAGCTAGTGTATCAGCTCGCTGGGCGATACGGCTATTTTTCGGGCGGAAACAGCCAGGGGAAACGAGGCGGCTCGCTTAAAATAGGCGTTTTAATTCCTAAATATCCCGCGTATTTCTGGGAGAGAGCAGTTCAGGGCATGAAGGACGCCGCAGGGGCGTTAAACAGCATCAAGCTTAATTTTTATTATTATCCTAACGCCTGCAAAGAGGAGGAAATGCTGCGTCTAATTGAACTGCTCATTCTTTCGGAATGCGACGCGTATATAATTTATCCACTCCCGGCTTTGGATTGGAGGGAATTTGCGCCGCAGCTCAGCGCGCAGGGAAGACTGATATTTTTTAACGACATGCAGGAGAATATTGAAAAAGAGGCGTTTATAGCTTATGTCGGGCCGGAGCATTTTGAGGAGGGCGCGACATGCGCGTATCTGGCCGCGCAAAAGATAGCCGAGATGAAAGAAATATGCGTTCTGGCTTCGGACGGCAATTCTGAAAAATATCTGCTTGGGCGGAGAATAAGCGGTTTTATAAAGACGGCAAAGGCGGTTAATCCTGATATTAATATAAAGCAAATAGTGCTGGAATTAAATCATAAGCTGGCTGCGTCCGAATTAGCCGGATGCTTAAAGAATCATTACCGCGCTAAAGCGCTGGACTGCATATATGTCAGCAGCGGCTTTTTATATGTGGCGTGTATGGCTGCGGATAAGCTTAACCGCACGGCAGGCAGTCCGTGCCTGAATACAATATGTTTAGGGCACGAGCATTCAGTTTCGGATGAAAGATATTCGGGAGGGCGGATTTATGCATATGTCGCTCAGGACGTATATATGCAGGGCTATCATGCGGTTCAGGAGATTGTGACCGCCGTTATGGAGGATAGGCCGGTTAAGTGCAGATATTTTAATTCGGTTCCCGTTTTGACTGCGGTAAAATAAAAAAGACGCGCGCGCGGGCGTTTGGCAGGCGAAGCCTGCCTGGCCGAACTCTGTCCGGCCCGCGGCCGAAGGCCGCAAACGCCCGCGCGCGCGTCTTTTTTATTTACGGACGCGTTGTTATATAAAAGCGCCCGTTTTTGAATTCTTTATATTATTTGCCGAGAATATATTCGCAGCTTAAGCGTCCCATGGGCAGGGCGCTTCCCTTTGAATAGCTGTCCATTATATCTTTGCTCAGGCCGGGGCAGTCCCAAACCTTGAAATATACGCGCTGTATATTTTCGCCCAGCTTTTCAAGGGGCACGGACAGATTGAGCACGTTGCCGCTGCGGGACATTTCCGCTTCAGCTACGGGCGTTTCGTTGTTGTCCTCGTCCAGCGTGCAAAGCATAAATTTGCCGTCAATGGGGCGGATTACATGAGAATAGCTGTAAAAGCCCTTTTGACTGGGAACGCCTGCGCCGAGATATACGTTCATAAAGCCTTTATCCGAATCCTTGAGCGCATATTGGCTTTCAATCCGGAAATAAAGCTTTTGGCCGTCGTCCGCCGCGTTGACTTTCTTAATGGCGTTTAAGGGAGCGCTTTGACGGTAGACTAACTGCGCGCAGCAGCCGGTATTGTTGCGTTCTATTTCGGGACCTATTTTGTTATATTGCTCGCTTCCCTCCCATTGAGCTGCGTCCGAGCTGAAAATATCAATATTTCTGCGCGCGGGGCGGGTTTCCCCTTTAACGCCCTTGAAAGCGCGGACGTTTCGTATGAGCTGGAGATAGAACGCGTCTTCATATCCGCCTACCATGGGCTCTATATCTCTGGAATATTCCAAATCTGCGGCGTCGCAAAGCATATATTCGCCGTCATAAAGCTGCTTATAGGCTATCCATTCATTCCAGCCGCCTACAAATACAGTATCTACCTTGGAGGCCAGGGCGACGTCCCATTCTCTCTGGAAGAAAGTGCCCTTTTCGCAATCCTCTCTTATATTGGTTTGAGTATCCGGATCATATCCGCGTCCGAAATTAAGCAGGCCGCGGGTATGGCTGAAGCTCATGGGCACGTTGGGATGGCTGGCTACTGTTACGTTAATCATATCTCTGTGCACAGGCTGAGGGAAAGTCCATTCCACCCAGGCAAAGCCGTCCTCCTTATAGGGCGAGCAGGGCCATTGAGGGGTGCGGAAATGGAAGAAATCTCTGATTTCAGGCTCCAAGGGGCCGGGATCGTAGCCGGTGCGGCGGCGCACGGTGATTTCCTCCGCCTCTATATCGGCTTCAGGCGAGGTGAAAGCCACTATAAAGGGTTTGCCGTCCACGCGATACCAGCTGTCCGGATAAAGATTTTTGCTGTAAAGCTCATTATATAACACTCTTGTGGTCTTAATGGATTGAGTATGGGTGTAAAAGCCTACTCTGGGCGGATTGAAGCCGGCTTCAACGCGCTGCTGCACAATTTTCATAAGTCTCTGATATACGTTGGGATATGTAACGGTGTTGGTGGCGTCAAAGAGCAGGAAATCTATTCCCGCGCTCTCCAGCATCTCAAGCTGCTTGGAAAGCACCCATTCGTCGGCGGAATTATAATATCCCCAGATGGGCTCTCCCCAGAAATGAGCTTGCCCTGAGGGACTGATTTCTTTATTGTCCTGAAAATAAAGGATCTCTCTGCCGTTGTCCATCTGGGAAATAACGGTGGCGTCATATGCGCCTGAAGCCAGCGGCTGACCTATCCAGAGCCAGAAAAACATCCCCACTTTTTTATCGGTATAACCTTTTACCGATTCTACTGTGCGGCCGAATTGATCTACGCCCACAAGCTTTAATGTGTCTTTCATAATACTTACTCACTTTCAATAATAATATTTGGCCTTACGGCCTCTTATTTAAAAGGTATTATAAATAATCGCGGCCGAAATGTAAATGGTTTAAACAAAAATTTTTTCAACAATTTTATAATTGAGCGTCTTAATTATTTTTTGGGGGCAAGACGGCGGACCGCGTTCTAAAACGCCCGAAGCAAAAAGGGCGTTTCGCTTGACTAAGCCAAAGCGGGGAAAACGGCGGGCAGGATAACCTTATGCGGTTAAGCTGCATAGTATGCTTAAGGAGTACAAGCATGCTTTTAATATGGGGCAGGAGGGCTTAATTCTTTAATTTTTTAAGCTGCTTAATAATCCTGTCCTTACGGGAGGTTTTAAGATGAGAAAATTAAGAAGAGGAATTATAGCGGTGGCGTTATGCGTTGCGATATGCTTTTTGGCCATACCCGTTATGGCCTTCGGCCCGTCAAGCGATGTTATATATGACGGTATAGACGTAAGCCGCTATCAGGGAGATATAGATTTTGAGCGGGTGGCTGCCAGCGGCGTGGAAATGGTGTATATCCGTTCCAGCGCTTCGGGCGATTATGTGGATCCTTATTTTCGCCAGAATTATGAGCGGGCTAAGGCTGCCGGGCTGAAAATCGGTTTTTATCACGCTATGTCCGCCCGAAATGAGACGGAAGCCGTTCAGGAAGCGCGTTTTTTTGTTCAGACCATAAGCGGCACTCAGCCCGACTGCAAGCTGGCTATGGATTTCGGAGCGGCGAGCAGTCTAAGCGCCTCGCAGCGCAATTCTATTGCCAGAGCATTTTTGGAGGAGACGGAGCGTCTCAGCGGCTTGAAAACTGTAATATACAGCAGCGCCTATACGGCACGGGCAATATGGGATGAAACCATGGCGGAGGAATATCCGATATGGGTGGCCGAATACGGCCCAAGCGAGCCTGAAGACGGCCAGTGGGACAAATGGGTTGGTTTCCAATACAGCAATACCGGCAGAGTAGACGGCATAAACGGGAATGTGGATTTGGATTATTTTACTGAGGATATATTGCTTGAGGCTTCGGGCGAGATACCGCATCCGGACGAACCTAAGCCGGATAATCCGTCAAAGCAATATATTTATGTTCGCGTGGAGCGCGGCGACACTTTGTATAAGCTGGCTAAGAAGTACGATACTACCGTGCAGAGCATTGTCAGCCTGAATAATCTAAGCAATCCCGATGTGATAATAGTGGGAGAGCGGCTCCGCATTGAAGCGTCAGGGGATATTCCCGAGGGCGCGGTTTATTATGTTGTGCAGCGGGGAGATACGCTGTATAAAATTGCGCGTCGGTATAATACGAGCGTGGAGGAAATAGCGGAGCTGAATAATTTATCCAATCCTGATTTGATTTATGCCGGCCAAAGGCTGCTGGTCAGGAGCGGGACGCTTGTACGGGAGTATACTGTTAAAAGGGGAGACACTTTAGGCAAAATTGCCGCTCGTTTTAATACTACTGTGTCCAGGTTGGCCGCGATTAATAAAATAACAAATGTAAATTTAATCTATCCGGGCATGACAATTATTTTAAGCCAGTAAATATAAGATAGAACAAAATGTTTTTGTTTGGGGAAATTATTTGGCTGCCGGATTTTATTATATTTAACCGCGCCGTCCGGTTCCGGACGGCGCGGTTTTTTATAAATAAGGAAAAATAAAAATACCCTCAGAGTCCCTATAAAGCGTTCAGCCTAAGCGCAGAATGCGCTTAGGCTGAACGCTTTATAGGGACTCTGAGGCTCCCCTCCCGCTTAAAAGGTTAAGGGCTCCGCCCTGGCAAAGCCAGGGCGGAGCCCTTAACCTTTTAAGCGGGAGGGGAGCCTCTAACCTATCTTGGCAAGGCGGCGCGGATGGGTCGGCCGCAGGCCGACCAGGCGCGGCAGTATACTGCCGCGCCGTACGCCGGCGCCCCAACGGGCGCCGGCCATCCGCGCCGCCTTAAGCTTATTTTGCCTATTAACACTCAGAACAGGGCGCAGCCCTGGCGCCATGCGCCAGGGCTGCGCCCTGTTCTGAGTCTCAGGCCCCTCTTTCAAGGACGCTTAAGCGTCCTTGAAAGAGGGGCCTGAGACATAAAGAAAATCCTGAAACGGCATAATGATGCGCGGCTTAATAATACAGCGTCAGATAGGAAAAGTTATTGCCCAGCAGCTCAATATAATAATTGGAATAATCTTCCATAACGCTTTGATAGGGGGTATCGCCCAGCATATAGGCGAAACCTTCAATTCGGCTTTCGTGCTCGAATGTGGGAAAGAAGTAAAAGGCGCCTCCTTCGTATTGTATAACCTCTCCCGTTATGCTTAAATGAGCGTATTTTTCGCTAAGGGGCAGAGCGCGGGCTGTTTTGTCCTGGTTTGAAAGTTCTTGGTCTATGCATTCCTGCATTTCAAAACGGATGTTTTCATATTTTGTATCCAGCCGGTAATCAAATATAGGCTGCGTAAGCATGTATGCCGCCAGTCCGCATGCAAGAATAACTGCTGCGGGTATAATTATGGCGCCGTTAAAAGCTTCGGAGTTGCCCGAACGGTATAGAATTCTGAAAAACGCCGCAATAAACAGCAGTATTAAAGCGATTACCGAGCTCCAAAGCAGAATGTCGGCGCCCAATTTTATTTTGGTGTATATTTCGTTATAGAATACGCCCGAGCATAAGAGCAGTATGCCAAAAACTGCCCCCAGAGCTATGAAAATCTTGTCCGCCCTTCCCAAGCCATTTTTCATTCGGTTATCCCGCCTTTAAGAATCATGTATTTTATATATCCCTTAAGCGAATCGTCATCGCTTACCGTAAGCTGCTCATATCCGTATAAAGTCATAAAGCGCCATAATATTAAGCTGCCGTATTGCAGAATGTCCGCCCGTTCGGGCGGCATGCCCGTTATGCTTTTTCTTTCGGCTAAAGAGGCTCCCAGCAAGCGCTTAGCTGCGCTGTGGATTTCAGGCAGGGTTAGCTTTAAGCCCTGTATGCGTTCGGGCTGGTATTCTTTCAAAGCAAGCTTGATGCCCGCTATGGTGGTGGGCGTGCCCGAAACGCCTATAAGCTCCTGCGCACCCCGAGGCGATATTTCTTCATATTGGGCGATTATGCCGTCTGCGTAACGGGCGGCCTGATCTATTCTCTCTTCGTCTAATTGCTCTGCGCCGTATTTTTCCATCATTCTTACGGCGCCCAGCTTGAGGCTCAGGGAACGTATTTCCCCCTTTTTTATTATTACTTCAGTGCTGCCGCCCCCTATATCTATTACGGCGCGGTTGTCTTTCTCTCCTGCCGCGCCCAGATAGGCAATCAGCGCTTCTGTTTCTCCGCTTATAATATCTAAATCCAGCCCCGTCCCGAGCTTGATCAGCCGAGCGAAATCCTTTTGATTAGCGGCCTCTCTTACCGCCGCAGTAGCGTAAATAAAAACTTTCGCCGCGCCCGTGTCTTGCGCTCTCTTTGCAAAGCGGGCGACGCTTGCGGCAGTGCGCTCCATGGGCTCTTCTTTAAGCAGCCCGTCAAGGCCGTCCTGGCCCAGGCGGGTTGTCTCCAGCCCCTTGTCCAGGGCGCGCTGGCAGCCTTTATTTATTTCCGCGGTATAAAGGCGGGTGCTGTTGGTGCCTATATCTATTACGGCGTATATCATTTAAAAGAACTCCTGTTGAGTTTGTTTTGCGGCGCAGGCCGCCGCCGGCAGGCCGGAAGGGTTGTCCGGCAAGGGTCCGGCTTATAATAAAATCACATGCGGAAAAGCGGCCGCATGTGATGATAATGCATTCAAGCGCATATTAATCCTGAGTGGTGAATAAAATTTCGCCCTCTTTAATCATGCCCAGCTTTTCGCGCAGATATTGCTCCGCATAGGCTAAGGTGTCCGCGTTTAATTTAAGCCTGTTAATTCTCTCCAGCTCGTCTTCTAAATTCTGCTGCTGCTGCTGAAGCTGCTCCATGCGCTCCTGCTGGTTGGCCAGTATGGCGCGCTGATTGCAAAACTGATACACCGCAAAACAGATAAACGCTGCGGCAAGGGCTGTTACTAAGAGCTTGAGCGGTAAATGTTTCTTTTTTCCTTTGTTCTTCATAGCTGCTGTTCTCCGTATTTTTAATAATCTAAAATAGGATTCGTTTTTCTTATGTATTTCCCTCCGAAGAATAAACTCATTTTATCAGTCTTTTATAGAGCTTTGTGCTTTTGAATTTTTTCAATATTTTTGAACCTAAATAAAAGTTTATATCTAATATCAGCTTTATTATAGGCTTAATGCCGAAAAATTGCAACAGAATTCCTATTAAAATTCCGAACAATAAATGAATTTTTAGCCTTCCTTCGGTAGTATAGAATATAAAAACGCATGCTATAAGCAAAGAAGCGGCACAAAATACCAAATCCGTTATATGTATGGCAATTTTATACCGCTTGAAAAGCCGTCTGAATACGCCCAGCAAATCATAGACTATTCCTATAACGATGCCGCAATATATCATGGCCAGCATTTCGGCCGTTTGATTTACGCTGTCAAAAAGAGGCATGCGGGAACTCCTTTCCCTTTATCTGAAGAGCTTTGAGAACATTCCGCCCTGTTTCTGAGGCTGCTCGTGATATTCCAGCCCCTCCACAAAACCGTCCACCCACAGCGTTTCGGAATCTAAATCCAATTTGCTGATATGCAGGCCCTGTCCAAAGACGGTCAGCATGCCAGCCTCCGAGCGCACTAATATTTCCTGCTCGTTAAAGCTCTCCACATCTATAACGCCCGTCATGCTGATTCGCTGCCGGCCCTCTATAGTGATATTATGAGGCTTTCCTTTTCCGGCCGCTACGGGGTTAAGCCGTATATCCTCTGTTTCTCTCATGGCATTCACTCCCATTTGCATAATTTGATAGCCCGGCGGGCTTATCTATACTAACTCTATGACGTCAAGAGGGCAATTATGCGGGCAATTAAAAAATTATTGTTGCGCGCGGCGGCGAATTTGAGTATAATGATAAAAACAAAGGCTGTGAAGCCGGATGGATTTTTGCGCGCGCTTAATAGAGAGTCCGCCGTTTTGCTGGGAGGCGGATACCGCGCAGAAGATTTTCCAATGCGCCGGCAGAGCCGGGGAAAGCGTTAGTTTTCCTTCGTTTTTCCGCGTTAAGGAATTATAAGCGGGCGTGCTTTTATGCGCGCCAAGCGGAGTGGAACCGCGGTTCAGGCCGTCTCTGTGCGTTATTTTGGCATAGAGGCTTTTTTGTTATTATTACCGCCCGCTGCGGACGCCGGGCGGAAGGGGAGCAGGATATGGGAAAGCATTTTAAGACTGATATTCAGGCCGTTCTGGATAGAGATCCGGCCGCGCGCAGCAAATTAGAGGTCATGCTGTGCTATCCGGGCTATAAGGCCGTGCGCAGGCATCGCCGCGCGCATTGGCTTTATAATCATAATATGAAGCTGCTGGCAAGGTTTGTCTCCGAACGCACCCGTAAAAAAACCGGAATAGATATACATCCGGGCGCGGTTATAGGCGAGGGGCTTTTTATAGACCACGGCATGGGAGTGGTCATAGGCGAGACCACTCAAATAGGCAATAACTGCACTCTCTTTCAGAACGTAACGCTGGGCGGGACGGGAAAGGAGACGGGCAAAAGGCATCCAACCCTGGGCAATAACGTAATGGTGGCCGCGGGCGCAAAGGTGCTGGGCCCCTTTAAGGTTGGAGATAATTCCAAAATAGGCGCAGGGGCTGTGGTGCTTTGCGAGGTGCCCGAAAACTGCACGGTGGTGGGAGTGCCAGGCCGTATAGTCAAGCGCAATAACGTACGGGTGGATAATTCCCTTATGGATCAGCGCCTGCCCGATCCGATGCTGGAAGAAATTCAGAGAATGTGCTCCCGCATATGCGAATTGGAGCGCGCCGTTAAAAAGGAAAAAGAAGATAAAGGAGAAGAAAAATGAAGCTCTATAACACTCTCAGCCGCAGCAAGGAGGAATTTATTCCTATAAAGCCGGGCAAGGCGGGCATGTATTCCTGCGGTCCAACGGTCTATAATTACGCCCATATAGGGAATATGCGCACTTATGTCTTTATGGACGTTCTGCGCCGTACTCTGGAGGCATACGGCTATAAGGTTAAAAGCGTTATGAATATTACGGACGTAGGCCACCTTACAAGCGACGCGGACGAGGGCGAGGATAAAATGGCGCGCGCCGCCCAGGAGCAGAAGAAAACGCCCTGGGAGATAGCGCAGTATTATACCGACGTCTTTTTTAAGGACTTGCAGGCTCTTAATATAAAACGGCCCAATTTAACGCCCAAGGCAACCGAGCATATAAAGGAAATGCTGGATTTTGTTCAGGCCCTGGCGGCCCGGGGCTATGGATACGAGACGGACGACGGCATATATTTTGATATAAGCAAATTTCCTGATTACGGCAAGCTGTCGGGCAATGATTTAGAGGCGCAGCTTGCGGGAGCGCGGGTTGAGGTTAATCAGCAGAAGAGGCATCCGGCCGATTTTGCGCTTTGGAAAAAGGCGCCTAAAGAGCATATAATGCAATGGGAGAGCCCCTGGGGCATGGGATATCCGGGCTGGCATATAGAATGCTCGGCTATGAGCCGCAAATATCTGGGGGATACGTTTGATTTGCATACGGGCGGAGTGGATCATATTCCGGTTCACCATGAAAATGAGATTGCGCAGTCTGAAGCGCTTTTGGGCCATCCGGCCGTGCATTATTGGATGCACGGGGAATTTATGATGGTGGACGGCGGCAAGATGAGCAAGAGCCTGGGCAATACTTATACCATATCCGATTTAATCAGCAGGGGATATGCTCCTTTGGCTTTTAGATATCTCTGTCTGAACGCGCATTACCGCAGCAAGCTTAATTTCACCTGGGAGGCCATGTCGGGCGCGCAGGTCAGCTATATAAGGCTGCTGGAGGGAGCGTACAGGCATAAAAACGCGCCCCGCTCGCCCCAGGCGGCGTTGCTGGCGCAGGATGCCTGGGAGCAGTTCCTGGAGGCTGCCGGAGACGATTTAAATATTCCCAAGGCGCTGGGCGTGGCTTGGACGCTTATAAGGAGCAATATCAAATCGGCTGATATATATGACGCGCTTTTGAAGATGGACGGCATTCTGGGACTGAATCTTGCTCAATATGAGCCTGAGCAACAGCAGGATGAGCCTTTGCCCGCCGAGATAGCCCAATTGGCGGAGGAACGTCAAAAAGCCAGGGCAAATAAGGATTGGGCGCTTTCGGATAATTTGCGTGAGGAATTGCGCGCCAAGGGATATGAGGCGGTGGATTCTAAGGAAGGGCAGCGAATAAAAAAGCTGTAGAAATTATAAGCTTATGACAGTTTTGGCGCAGAAGCGCATTGTGCTTTGACTGCGTTGTCTGCGGGCGATTTTTTACGGAGGGATGGAGAAGATGGGGGCGGGGGCGGCGTTCGGCAGGCTAAAGCCTGCCCTGCCGGGCCTGCGGCCCGGCCGCGCGGCCGCAGGCCGCGGAACGCCGCCCCCGCCCCCATCTTCTCCATCCCTCCGTTCGTTCCCCAATTTTTTACGCTATTACAACCAGTCTCAGGCAATGCGCTTAGCTGTCCGCTCTAAAAAGGCTGCGGATCTTGCGCGGATCGCATGGCGGATAAGCATAAAATATAATGCAATAAGATATCAACGCATATTTACTTTGATTTATAATGGAGTGAGAATTATGAATAACTCCCATAAGGAAAAAGGGCAAACTGAAAAACAGCCGGAGGATAATGCGGACAGACAAATCAAAATAGGTAAGATAATACTGGCTGTCATAGGCGTTGTAAACGTGGCGTCCGCGTTTGCACTCATTATCGTAAAAGGCTTTGATTTTTCTATCCTCTGCGTGCTTGTGGTGCAGGTTTGCTTAGCCCTTGCTTTATTTTCCGGAGTTAATTGGGTTAGATATTTTTTGGCTATAGAAGCTTTAGCCAGTGTTATACCCTTAATAGCAGGTATTCTGACAGTTATAACTGAGCCTAACCCGCTTCCTTTAATTCTTTTTATAATACTCGCGCTTTATCAAACAGCCAGCGGCCTTTTGCTTATTTTTTACAGAGGCGTATCCGAATATATCTACGCTAAAAAATATCCATAAGCTGCTGCAAAACGGAAAATCTCTCCCTCTGCGGCGCATTGTGCTCTGATTGTATTGTCTAAGCCTAAAATAATATAATAAAAAGCTCTGTGCGGGCGCAGATTTTCGCCGCACAGAGCTTTTTTTATGCCGCTTAGAGCCGTTCGTGATTGCCGGTGAACGCCCGGTAAACGGGCAAAGGATTTTATAAATGCTTACATATCTTCATAGGCGCACTGAGGACATTTGCCGTTGTTTTCATAGGCGCAGTCGGCGCACAGATATTTATGGCATTGGGAACACCTCTCCATGCTCCGTTCCTCCCCTTCTCGTCCGCATACGCCGCATTGCACTCTGGCCATGCCAATCAACTCCGTTCTGTTCATGATTTATTATATTTTGTATTAGTTTCCATGTGTTTATACATTAAAAAGGCTTATATGGAATAATCCATATAAGCCCGTTAATTTAAAAGCGATTCTCAGGAAATAACCCGGCGTCCCCAGGAGAAGCGCGGCTTGTAATAGCTGTTGGTTATGTCCTGAATAACCACCTGCATGGAGCTGCCCGAATTGCAGTGAATAAACATATTGTCTCCCAAATAGATGCCCGCGTGGTCCGAAAGGTCGTTGTCGTTAATAGTATTGAAAAACACTAAATCTCCCGGCTTTAAATCAGATATCTTTTCAATCTTGGGCGCGTAGTTGGAGTAGCCCTGATTATATGCTGTACGGGGAAGAGTGTATCCGAAATGCTTGAACACATAGCAGGTATATCCCGTGCAGTCGAAGGAATCGGGGCCGTTAGCGCCGTAAACATAGGGAGTGCCCAGGAAGGTCTTGGCATAAGCCAGGAGCTCGTCTATTAATTTTTCCGTTTCGTCAGATGGTTCGTCTGGGGTTTCAGGCTCTTCGTCCGGCTTGGCCTCGGCGCTGCTGTCAAAGAGAGCTTTAAGAGTCAGAGGCCCGGCAATACCGTCTACGTCCAGAGAATTTTCGCGCTGAAAGCTTTTAACGGCGGTAAGGGTTATGCTTCCGAAATATCCGGTGCAGTTGGCCGAAAAATATCCAAGCTCCTTGAGGCGCTGCTGAAGCTTAACCACGTCGTTGCTGCTCATGCCGTATTTCAGCGTTTCGCTGGGCGCGGAAGAATCGCCTTCGCCAGGGGAGGAGGGATTGTTTTCGCCGGTTATTGTGATATAGTCGGCGCTCGCATAGCCGCTCATGCCGCTGGGAGTGGTTATTTTGTGCCAGCCGCTGGAGGTTTCAAGAATGGTAACGGAGGCGTTGTTGTTTAAATAGCCCTTGGCGGAATAAGAGGTGCCCGGGCCGCTGCGCACGGTCAGGCGCGTGTTTACTTTTACTACGCCCTGCTTGCTCTGCGAAGAAGAATCGGAATTCTCGCCCGTTATGGTAATATAATCGGCGCTGCAATAGCCCGTTATGCCTGAAGAGGTGCTGATTTTATACCAGCCGTTAAGTATTTCGGAAATTGTTACGGAGGTATTGTTGGTTAGATAGCCTTTGGCTGAATAGGAGGTGCCCGGGCCGCTGCGCACGGTCAGCTTTGTGCTCACTTTTACCTTGCCCGTTTTGTTTACGGCCGTGCCCTGATCCTGGGAAGAGGAACCGTCCTGCGAATCCTGCCCGCTGAGCGTTATATAATCGGCGCTGCAATAGCCGCTCAGTCCGGAAGAGGAGGTAATGGAATACCATCCGTTCTGGGAGCCGTTAATAACTACAGAGGCGTTGTTGAGCAGATAACCTTTAATTGAATAGGAGGTGCCCGGGCCGCTGCGCACGTTGAGCTTGGTATCCACTTTTACCTTTCCCTGCTGGACTGACGACGATGCGCTTGAACCGCCCGAAGCGGAAATATAGCTCTTGTAAACGTAGCCCTCAATATCAAAGGAGGTGCGGATTTTATACCAGCCGCCGTTTTCAGATAAAATGCTTACGCTTTCGCCGTCCGCCAGCTCGCAGAGCAGCGTGTCGGATGCGGACGGTCCATATCGGAGATTAAGCCCTTCGCTTATATTTACAGTGCCCGTTTTAATGGCCTGAGCGTCTGAAATCAGTCCAAGAGCAGTAAGAGTATCCTCTCCGGCCACGCCGTCGGCGTTCAGGCCCTGAGCCTTCTGATAGCTCTTTACAGCCGCTGCCGTTATGTCGCCGTAATAGCCGGTGGAAGTAGCTGAAAAATATCCCTTGCTCTTAAGCGCCTGCTGCAAGGCCTCCACGCTCTGGCTCCTGTTGCCCTCTTTAAGAGTAACTGCCTGAGCCGTCAGAGGCAGCAATGCCGCTGCAAGCGTCAGTATGGTTAAAATAACAATCAGCCTTTTAATCTTCAATATTGTTCACATCCCTTCGCAGTATTTAAATCTGAATAAATTCCTTGCTTACATATCCTGTCGTTTGATTATATTTGATTTTGTACCAGTCGCCCGATTCTCCCAGAATGCTTACTGCTGCGCCGTCGGAAAGCTTGCCTATTATGCCGGCGCTCATGCTTGCGTTTGAACGGACGTTCAGCCGGCTGGAGGAACTGCTTAATTTAACTTTGCCCTGGCGGCTTTCGGAGGGCGCCTGGGAGCTTTGCGAGCCGTCCAGCTTTATATATTCGCCGCTGACGTAGCCCGTTTTGCCCGAGGCAGTCCGGATATAATACCAGCCGTTTGATTCCTTCTTAAGCACGGTTACCTTTGCGTTATTGCTAAGGGAAGCCACGACGCTGTAACTGGTGCCCGGGCCGCTGCGCACGTTTAAGGAAGAACTGACGTTTACTGTTCCCGTGCTGCCGCCGGACGGTTGATCCGAGCTGCCGCCCGACGAGCTCACTTTAATATATTCGGCGCTGCAATAGCCGGTTGTGCCGTTGCTCAAACGGATTTTATACCATCCGTCCGACTGGCTCAATATGGTTACTTTTGTGCCCTCGCTTATAGATGTAATGCGCGAATAACTGGAGCCCGGGCCCGAACGCACTCTTAAAGAGCTTGCGCCCGTTACAACGCCCGAAAGTTCCTCTGAAACTGTGCCCAGCACGATATATTCCTTTGAGGCATAACCCTTAAGCGAGCCGCTTTCAATTTTATACCAGTCTCCCGATTCCCCCGTAACGGTAACTGTTGTCCCGTGATTGAGCTTGCCTATAATGGAGGCGGAGCCGTTGGGCTGACTGCGCACGTTCAGCCGGCTGCTGGAATTTTCAAGCTTTACAGTGCCCGTTTTATTGGAAGGCTGAGGGCTTTGAGTGGGCTCAGGCGTGCCCGTGGGAGTGCTTGCAGGCGTGCTTGCGGGGCTGGAGGCGCTCGCCGAGGGGGAGGCCGAAGGGGATTCCAATGTTATATACTGAGCCGAAATATATCCCGTTTTATTAAGCACTTGAATTTTATACCATCCGTTGGAGGTTTTTTCAAGTATGGTGACTTTTGTTCCCGGGCTGACGGTAAAGAGCACGCCGCTGGTTTCGGACGCTCCTGAACGCACGTTTACAGATTGAGTGCCCGTAACTATGCCCGTATCCGCGTCAGGATCGGATGGATCGGGGCTGGAATCGCGCAGAGTTATATATTGCGCGCTGCAATAGCCGGTTGTGCCGTTATTCAGGCGCACCATATACCAGCCGTTGGTTTCGCCCAGCACGGTAACTGTGCTTCCGCCGCTTATGGCCGTGATGCGCGAATAACTGGTGCCCGGGCCCGAACGCACCTTTAAGGAGCTGGCGCCGGTAACTGTGCCCAGGCGCTCCTCGGCATAGGAAATTATGGTTATAAATTCTTTTGAAGCATAGCCTTTAAGGGAACCGCTCTCAATTTTATACCAGTCTCCCGATTCTCCCGTTATAGTAACGTTTGCTCCGTGGTTAAGCCTGCCTATGATGGATGCGGAATCGCTGGGATTATTGCGCACGTTCAGCCGGCTGCTGGAATTTTTAAGCTGCACCAATCCTATTTTATCAACCGGCTCGGGCGTGGGAGTAGGCGTAGGAGCGGGAGTGGTTGCCGCCGGTGTTGTAGGCGAAGAAGTTGGCGTAGATGTCGGCGTAGACGTCGGTGTGGATGTCGGGGTAGATGTTGGCGTGGATGTCGGCGTAGATGTCGGCGTGGACGTCGGTGTGGATGTCGGCGTAGATGTCGGCGTGGATGTCGGCGTTAACGTCTGCGTGGGCGCCGGAGAAGTGGCCGACGGCTCGGCGGCAGTTTCTATTTTCAAATAGCGGTAGGATACATATCCCCGCATGCCGTTGGGAAGCTGGATATAATACCAGCCGTTATCCGCTATTGCCAGAACTCTTACATTGGAGCCCAGGCTTATTTCAGTCAGCAGCAGGGAGCTGGAATTGGGTTCGGCCCGCACGTTAAGGTCCATATCAATAACCGTGCCCATTACCATGCTTCCCGGCAGAGGCTCGTATGTAAACAACCGGTTGATTTTAAGATAATTCGCGCTGCAATAGCCCTGAACGCCCTGGGCGTTTTCAACAAGCAGCCATTCCTCGCTGCTGTCGTCCAGAATTTTTAAAGTTTCGCCCTTCAGGGCCACGGCCAGCGTTTCCGCTTCCGAATTGGCTTCTTTTCTTATGCGAAGCTGCTCCGTGCCCGTTACGGTGCCTATATAAATCTGGTTTTCGCTGGCTGAAGGCGAAGGATATGGCGAAGCCGTGGGAGTGCTCTGGCCCTCGCCGGGCTTTTCGCCCGCCACTATAAAGCTGGCGTTTACATAGCCCGTTTTTTCCTGCCCGTTTTTGAAATATCTAACCTTGAACCAGCCGCTGTGCTCGCTTATAAGCTCCACTTCGTCCCCGTGGTAAAGGGTATCGAGGGGGGTGCCGTCCGGCTCGGGAGTTTCTCTTACATACAGCCTGCTGTCCGTATCGGTTAAGGTAACCACTCCCGTCCATATCTCAGGCTGAGTTGGAGCAGTGGCTGAAGCGGAAGGAGCGGGCGTGGGTTTTTCCAGCTCGGTTATATAATCCGCCGAAACGTAGCCCGTGGTTCCGTTGAATATGATTTTATACCAGCCGCTGTCCAGCTTTTCAACCAGCTCCACATAGGCGCCGTGGTTCAGCTTGCCTAATTTGCCGGCCGAGGTGCTGGGCGAGGTGCGCACGTTCAAATTGCTGGCGGAATCGCTGAGCGTAACAATTCCGTACCACTTATTAGGATCCAGATCGGGATTGGCGTTAGGGCCCAGAACTTCATAATCCAGAGTGGTGATTTTTGTATTGTCAAAATAAAAAGCGAGTATTTCCTCATAAGTCTGCCCCGCTTCCGCGCGGGCGCGGGCGCCTATCTGGCTGAGCCCTATGCCGTGGCCGTTTCCGTTTATGCTAAGCTGCCAGCGGTCGCTTTGTTCCTGCACATAGGGCACCAGCTTGTTGTTTATCGCGGAAAAAGAGAAGCCTCCGTTGCAGGTGGCGGTGTATTTCAGGCCCTCTATGGGAATGTTCAGGGTGAGGGTTATTTCTTCCGCTTCAGCGTCCTGCTTAACGGCTGTTTTTTCAGTATATCCGCTGTTGGAAAGGTAGCTTTTGTTTATATATCCGTAATCTCCGTTGGCGGCGAGCACTTCGTAATAGCTGCCCGATTTGGAGAGAATCTGCACATATGAGCCCTCGCGGGGGGAAGCGAGCACGCTGTATTGGCTGCCCGGCCCTTCATAAAGGGAACATCTTCCCGAATATCCGGTATTTAAAACCTGCATATATTCGTCGGCGCCGTCCGAGGGCTTGGGCGAATCGCCCTGCTCTCCTTTATAAGCCTTAAGGGTGACGTCCGCTTTTAAGTAGAGGTACATTATGCAGTATTGGTCGGTAAACCGGGGAGTGTGCAGAGAGAGGTTGTCAAAGCCCAGTATCTCAAAATTATTTTCGTCCGCGCTGTAGCCCTGCTCATAGAGCTGTATCAGCAGCTCGGGCAGCATGGTTTTATAAACGTAGCTGTTGAGCTGAACGTCAGAGCCGGCCTTGGGCAGATAAAATTTGGTGTTGTAGGAACTGCTCTGAAAACTGGCTTCTTTATCGTATTCATCCAGCTTTACCTGGAAATAAGGCAGACGGGAGGAGCCCCAGCGGTAATAATTGCTGGAAGTCATGCCTCCGTTTGAAGCGGAATAAAGAGTGGAGATAACGCTGCCGTTATATGTAAGCACCTGCCCGGCGGTTTCCATAACCGCCTTGGCGCAGTTTACATAGCGGGCGTTATATCCGCGGTATACCTGGTCGCTGGAAGTGTCCCCGATATCGTATCCGGTGGCCGAAGTGTTGCCGTTAAGCCGGTCGTAGGAATAGGAACGGGCGCAGATGGCCTGAGCCTTGAGAGCGTTCAGGTTGTAGTTTTCTCCTATTTCGTAGGGTACGACGCCTATGAGATAAGTCTCCATATCAACGTGGTTGATTACATTGATATAAGAACCGTTTTTAGCAAGGACAAAATCTCCGAGATATTCGTAATTGCCTATTTTAATTCCCGAGGCCTGGGTGTTCCGCTTGGTAAGCTTTATATATCCTGATTCAGAGGTGTAGACGCTGCTTCCCGCGCTGTCCCGCAGGGCGATTTTTCCGTCTGTAATATAAGCCGTATATGAGTCCTGCTCCAAATAGGAGCCGTTGGGAAGCGTATAAGAACCGTTAATGCCCAGCTTGACCGTTGAAACTCTCCCCAGAGAATCCAATTTAACCCGCACTATGCAGTTGCCCGCCGCGTTAGAAATTATTGGATTTATTGAAATCAGGCCGAAGCAAAGCCCCAGAACCATGACTGTCACAGCTATAACGCTGATTATTTTTTTGCCGTGTTTCATCGTTACCCTTTCCTTTTAATAAAATTGTAATAAAAGAGGCATAATACTTTAAATAAAACTTCTTATATATATTATCATACATCATATTTGAACTGCAAGCCTTAATTGCACAAATTCCGCGCCTCCGCTGAAATTGTTGAAAAAACCGGCGGGCATGCAGCCTGTTTTTACTGCCTATTATACTATATCAGCATTATTTCTGCCGGGCAACCCTGGTTTCGCGGTTTCAGGCCGGAATAATGGCTATAAGCTTAGGTTATCTCGCATTTTCTTTAATTATTACTTTTTTATTACATTTATATTTCGGGAAATTCTTATTTACAGCGAAAACTCAATAGCCCGCGGGCGTAAAACAGCGCCTTATTATGCCTGCATGTTAAAAACAGGTTAATTTTATGCTTAATAATATTAATATTGTGTATGGCAAAAAGGAGAAAGGTGGCTTATGATTTTCTTATGCGGCGCTCTTACAAGGCTTATGGAGCTTTTGTTCTGCTTTTTGCCGCCTTGCGGGGCGCGGAGGGAGGTATAATTATGAAATTTAAGAGGTGGATATGCATTATGGTCTGCGCCTGTCCGCTGTTTTTGACGACTGCATGCGGAGAGCCTGCGGCAACGGCTTCTTTTGAAGCGGAGCCTTCTGCCTCTGCTCAATATCAAAACGGCTTTGAGGAATATGAACGTCCGTCAGTTGAAGATCTCGGCAAATTCATTCAGACTCCTTCGGCGCGCGATTATGCGCATATGTGGTGGCAGGACGGCTTTAATAAGGGAGAAAGGGCCATGCTGTTCCAAACGGGCTATTACGGCATGAAAGTCAATATCCTAAAGGCGTCTTTGACCAATCTGGGAGTTATAAACGAAGTTATAACAGAAAGCGCGGCCATGACGCAGGAGCCCGAGAGAATAAAAACCATGCCGGCCGTAAGCATGAGCTATTCCCTGGAACAGGAGGGAGAAGAATTTCCTTTCAGCTATGTGCAGCCGGTGGACGGCGTCGGCTCCAGAATAATGGAATCGGGCAGATATATGCAGAGCATGGATATTATGAGCCTGCGCTTTAGGGGAATGGCGGACGCCGTCAGCGGGCGGGTGGAAATAAAGGCTCAGCCCCGTTATTTCTCCCTGCATTTTTCAGTGCACACTTCGGAAAAAATGCCTCAGACCGGTATGAGCTTTAAGCTGAATATGGCTGAGGAATATTCCATCATGGAGCGGAGCGGGGACGGCAGGGTAATTATCCTGCGCAGCGCGGAGGGGGACGGCCTGGCTGCGCTGCTGCCTGAGAGGGAGGATGTTTCCGCGCGGCTTGAAGGAACGTCCATGATTTTTGAATGCGCTCCTATGGAGATGGAATTAAATGAATTTAACGGTTTCGGGATAATCTTTCTGCCTTTAAGCGGGCAGAGCCTTGCCCAGGCTGAAGCCGAGCGCGCGGGGATGTTCGCTCTGGATATAGAGGCGGAACAGCTTGCCCCCCGCGAGGGACGGGAGCATGAGGTGACTCTTGACAGCGAGCGGGGCTTATATGTAATAGATATTTCGGGCATGAGCTCTGGGCGGACGACTGATTTTGCCGTGGAGAAGAGGCGCAACGATTACGACCGTCTGTGCTTTACTATCAAAAACAACAGCGGCCAGACTGTAAAAGCGGCTCTGCTTTTTTCCAAGGAAAAAGGGGAATTCGGCGTGGAGGGCATGGCGGGCATGCTCAGGGACGTCCAAACGGGCGAACCTATAGGCGTGCAGGTGCAAACCTCTAAAAACTGGCATAAATACGGCTCGGACATAGCTCAGAACGACGTCAAAAGATATTTGGAGGGCATCTGGTATCATGGCTATACTCTCCTGGAGGTGCCTGCGGGGGAAGAAGTGAGCTATGAATTGACCATAGCTTACAGTCAATGGGGGGAAACCTATTCGGCCAGCCATGCTCAGCTTTGTCTTGCGGGATGGGGCGGCAATCTTCAGAAATGGGAAACCAGCGCTTTAGGCTCTTCGGGGGAGAATATGTGCTATGACGCCGAAATGGCTCACGCCACCGGAGCGTTTATAAATGACGCGCTGCCCTTTGCCACCTTAGGAGGCATTGACGGAAGCGGCATGAAATATAATTGGTCCAACGGAGCAAGCGGGGGCAATTTTCTTATTTATTACAACCAGTCGGGCTCCAGGGTGGGTCTCAAAAGCGTGCGCACCTGGTTTAAAAAGCAGGGCCCCAATCTGACTGAAGTAATTTATACGGGCGTTACGGACGACGGCGCTATTCAGGTGGAATATAAGGTCAATCTGGGGCGGAGCAATGATTTTGCAAAAAACACGCATACTTTCTCCTACACTTTTTTAAAGGACGTCTCTTTCAGCCGCCTGGCCTATTATTCCATAGGCAGCGATGATTATAATACCGGGCTTTGGCGGGAGCTGGCCGTGGGCAATCTTGAGGGGCTGTGCGATTTCACTATAGGAGATACGCTTTATAACGGTATAATTACTCCAGAATATCCCCAAAGCGGGCAGTATATCGGAGGCGGGGATATGCAGAGAATAGAAATAGAAGGGGAAGGGCTCTGGGTGGCTATGTCCAAGGCTGAGGTATTAACTGAGCGCTACGGCACGCCCAGCAACCGCATGCTTAATCTGCTGGAATTCTCGGGCAGCATTAACGGCCGGGAATATTCCAAGCCTGCTTTGAATTTAAGATATACTCATCAGTATGACGGCTATAACCAGGTTAACGTATATTCCCTTTCAGCCGAACTGGGGCCCTCTGAAGATGTGGGGAATAAAATAGAGGCGGGCAGCAGGGTAACGGGCGTTGTGCAGTATATAAATCTGCCCAATTTTAAAGATTGGTATTACGGCGGCAATCAAACGCTGGAAAGCCTGCCCGAGGAAATGTTTGATTCATGGAAGCTGGCCCATTTTATTGCGCAGGGAGAGCATTTTGAGGCGAGCGCTTCTGTCGGGCGGATAATTCAGAATTATCCTTTGATTGTAGAGACTGCCGCGGGCGGCGAGGCCGCGTATATCAGCATTAAGGGAGGCTTGGGCTATGTGCCCGTTACCTTTACGGGCCTTAACTCCTATTCGGGCTACAGCCTTATGAAAAAAACAGAGGACGGCTATGAATTAGTGGATCAATCGGTGCATGGCAGCGATTACTGGCAGACGTGGTTTGACAGCGAAAAGGGCGCTTACGAGCTAACTTTTAACGTGCTGCACAGCGGCGAGCCGGAGCAGATATATGAATATAAGCTGATTAAGGATTAAAGCCCCGGGCGGAAGAAAATAAGGGGGGCGGCTCTTGGCGGCCGGAAACGGCCGCGGGGGACGCGCGCAGCGCGTCCCCCAGCAGGCTTAAAAGCCTGCCAAGAGCCGCCCCCCTTATTTTCTTCCGCCCGGGGCTTTATCCGCTGGTTTGCCGGCGAAAATAAAAAAACGCTTAATTGCATTTAGGGCTTGACATTCAATAAAAGCATGCTATAATAGTAAATAAATTGACGGTAAATAAATATACTAAGGACGGCGGGCAATGACTAAAGAGGATAAAAAGAACGCATATCTGTATTGTAAATTCAGAGATGAACAGTTTGCTTTGTATGACCAATATGCAAAGCGCCACGGCATGCTGATGAAAACGTTATTGGTAACGAACGTTCTCTTTTATGCAGAGGACGGAATGACGCAGGCTGATATATGTCAGAGGACGTTTCAATCTAAGCAAACAGTGAATCTGATTATTAAAAACCTCTTATCAGACGGCTATGTCACAGTTAATGAAATGCCTGGAAACAAGCGGAATAAAATTGTGAGGATGACTCAAGCGGGCCGCGCGTATTGCCAAAAGGTCGTCCGGCATATAACATGGGCGGAGGATACGGCAATGTCCATGTTTTCGCCCGAGGAACAAAAACAGCTCATTGAGCTGTCCAGAATATTCACCAAAAATCTTGCCATGCTGATAGCGCGGGAAAAGGAGGAATAAAAATGGAATTTTATGATGTAATCAATAAAAGAAGGAGTATACGCCAATTTGAGGACGAAAAAATCCCCAGAGAGACTCTGGAGAGAATTTTGGACGCGGGCCTTAAGGCGCCGTCCTCCAATCATCAAAGAAAATGGGAATTGGTAGCGCTGACTGAAAAATCCATCATTTTGGAATTGGCTCAGCTTATTCGCCCATATCCCTGCCGTATTCAGGAGCCCAAAACTCCGCAGCAGGAAATGTTTAAGATTGCATATCCCCGTCAGCGCAGCATGATTGAGGAATCCGCCTGCGTAATTCTGCCTTACTTTAAGCAGAAATATACGTTTGACAATGATAAAAACGGTTACGGGCTTATGGATTACGGCGCGGCCTGGGCGCTGGTGGAAAATATGCTGCTGGCCGCAACTGCCGAGGGGCTGGGTTCGGTCGTGCATATTCCGGTTAAAAAAGAGCCCGAAAAGATTAAAGCTTTTATGAAAATTCCAGACGGCTATTATCTGCCCGCCTTGGTTATTTTAGGCGTGCCGGCCAAGGACGCGCTTCTGCCTTCCCAGGTTAAGGCGACGGTAGAAAATAAGGTCCACTGGAATAAATGGTAAGGGCGCGCAGGAGGCTGATAATAATGTTTGCGCGTTCTCCAATCATTCGGGAAATTGAAGTTAAAAGCATTTTTTCCAAATCCAATCTGCCCGTGTGCGAATATTCTGTCAATCCTTACGTCGGGTGTACGCACGGCTGCAAATATTGCTATGCCTGCTTTATGAAGCGCTTTACCGTTCATGCAGAGCCGTGGGGAACTTTTTTAGACGTAAAGGTATGGCCGGAAATTAAAAATCCTGAAAAATATGCCGGAAAAGAATTATTTATAGGCTCGGTGACAGATCCTTATCTTCCCGAGGAGGAAAAATACGGGCGCACCCGCGCGTTATTGGAGCAGCTCCAGGGCAGCGGCGCGAAAATAAGCATTGCTACCAAAAGCGATTTGATTATGCGCGATCTGGAGCTGATTAAAACTTTTCCGGAAGCCCGCGTTTCCTGGTCGGTCAATACTCTTAACGAGGATTTCAGGGCTGAAATGGACGGCGCTCCCTCCATTGAGCGCCGGCTTGCCGCCATGGAGGCTTTTTATTGCGCGGGCGTCCGCACAACCTGCTTTATTTCGCCTATTTTTCCGGGCATTACAGACGCGGAGGAGATTATCCGCCGGGTGAAAAATCAGTGCAATTTGATTTGGCTTGAAAATCTCAATTTAAGAGGCGGCTATAAAACTGCTGTTATGAACTATATTAAAGAAAAGTATGCCCGCCTGCTGCCTCTTTATAAGGAAATTTATTATGAGCAAAGCCGCGCTTACTGGGAAAGGCTGGATGAAAAAATCAGAGCCTGCGCCTCTCAATTGGGCTTGGAATATGTTGCTAACGACGACAGCCTAAAGCGGCCCTTTGACGCGCCGCCCGTTATTGTGAATTATTTTTACCATGAGCAGATTGCCAAATCGGCTTCCCGGGGCGGCGTCCGCGCCTGAATTTTCAGGAGTAAATTTTTAATGGGCGCCTGAACATAGGCCCGGACGGCTTGGAATATCCCCGCAGGAAACGGCTCGTGCATA
Source organism: Selenomonadales bacterium (assembly GCA_003150515.1). Lineage (GTDB taxonomy): Bacteria > Bacillota > Clostridia > Christensenellales > QALW01 > Neochristensenella. The sequence goes on from QALW01000011.1 coordinate 23,650, forward strand.
TCCCGCGGCGCGCTTTATAAAAATAAGAACCTGCGGAGCGTTAAACCGGCGCCGGTTTAACGCTCCGCAGGCAAATTATATGCCAGCCTCGCGCGCCCAAAGGCTATTGAATTTTCTTTATGATAATCTGAGCTGAAGCACGGAGCTCTAAATGTATTGTATATTGCTCCAGTTCGCTGCCCAAATAACGGCGCTTGGTTTCAAAATCGTCCAATTCGTAGACGCTTTGAGGCTCAATTCCGTAAAGACGGACGCTTAAAGAGGGCTGCGCGCATCCTTCTCTTCTGTATGCCTGAATAAGCCCTTCTCCTTTTTCAACATCCATAAACTGCCAGGCTATCCATTGTTCCGGATTATTGCTCCAGGCGGTAAGGGGTATGTATTCCTTGTCGAAAAATGCGCTGATCCGGCGCCATTGCTCGCAGTGCCGGCGAATCTGCGCCTTAAAGCTTTCGTCCTGGCTGGTAACGTCGTATAGCATCACGAGGCCGGGCGCGAAAGAGGAGCGCGCCGCGTATTGGTCGGCGTGGGAAATATCCCCCCGCTGCGCAGTCATGGCGGTAAAATAGGGGAAAAGCTGATAGAGGGAATGGTGCATGGCCTGCTTCTTTGTGTGGTCCGAATAGGGGGAATCGCTCTTATGCAGGGGAACGGCTCTGCGCATGGTTTCCAAATCGTTGCGCCTTCCGCCTGAGGCGCAGGAATCTATAATAAGGCCGGGCACGCGTTCAAGGAGCGTATCAAAATATTCCAGATAGCCCTGAACGTATCTGTTTTCAGCAAAGCCCGTGCGGCCTTCTTTGGCGTCCTGATTCTTCCAGAAGGGCAGCGGGTCAATATTGAAATCCTGCCTGTAAAGGGAGATTCCGCCCCTGCTTAATACGCTGATTACCCGCTCCAAAAGCCATTTTCGGAAATCCGGGTTGCCGAAATCGGCCAGCTTGGAGCCGGCTGAGGGAATTTCCAGGCACCAGGGAGTGTCCCAAAGGAAGGTGTCCGGCTGCACCCGTTCGGGCTCAAACCATAGAAGGGTTCTTGTTCCCTCCTGGGCGGCGTAATCGGATACGGCGCGCAGTTCGCTGGGAAAGCGCCTGGTATCCACTTCCCAGCAGCCCGTCTGCCAGCCCCAGTCCGAAATGGAGGTTTGGCCGTTGATGAAATACCATCCCGCGTCCATCCAATGCCAGTCGGTTTTTATGCCCGCGTCTCTGTACCATTTAATCGCCTCAATCTGATTCTGGTCGGTCGCCTGCCCCATTTCGTTATATAGCCAGCTGGTGGATGTAAATATGCCCGGCTGCATAAGCTCGCCGTTCTGCCGGGGCATGTTGCAGTCCATAAACCAGCGCCGCCAAAGATTGACGGTGCGGATATCGCTCTGCCTGTCGTAAAGCATTACCGATATAAGAGGAGTGCGGATTTTTTCGCCCGGCCTGAGCCGTCCGTTAATCTGAGAATCGGCGGTAAATAAAACGGTGTAGTCGTTTACATAATCGTAATTGTCTATTTTCCGCGCGTCAAATCGGGCGCGCCATTGTCCCGGCCAGCCCACGGTAAGAAACATGCCTTCATCCTGCGTTTCAAAGCGGTAATAGGGGGTCATAAAGCTGGTGGGGCGCCCTCCCACGGGCTGAAATTCTAAAAATGTGCCCGCGCGCATGGGTACGCGCATGGGCGCGTATGCATATGAATCCATGGCGTCGTCCCCTATAAAATATAACAGCTCGGGATGGGGCTTGTTTATTTTCAAATCCGCTCCCAGCAGCTCTGAGAGCGTCTCGCTCTCCTGCTGCGAAGTGTTTTCAAAATATACCGTCCATTCAAACTGCGCATATTCAAAATTGCATTTGATTTCCACGCGCACTTCCAGCCCGTCCCTGTGCCGGCCGATTATGCTGCCATTTTCCCAGACGGCGTTGAAATCCCTGTCCAGGCCGTGATAAATTTGAGAACCGTATTTAAAGGAAAAGGGCAGTTTGGACATATCTGAAAAAAGCTCTTCAAAATATGCCTGGGCTCTGTTTTTCTCGTTTTGACTGGTGCTGAATTTATTCATGTTTTTAAATCCCCTTTATATATTTTTGCTGAATATGTTTCATTTCCGCTCGGCCGCCGTCCGTGCGCAGGCCCGCCGCGTATTTTAATGCGGGGTAAAACGCAAAAATTTCCCTCTCTGCGGCGTGCTCTTTGCTGCGGGCGCGCTGCGCGCAGATTGGGCTGTTCGGCGTCTTATCCAGGAATATAACAACCGCCGCGACGGCGCGTGGGGCGCCCGTCAAAAATAAGGCGCGGAGCGAATTTATTCTATTTAAAAGGCTGGGCTATGGGCAAAACGCCGCCCTCAAAATGAAAAATTATAAGCAGGGAGCCGTTTTGCACTTCTATATGCGCGCGGCGGCCCGTGAATTCGTTGCTTGTGCCTATGGGATAGGAGCCGCTCATATCATAATTCTCCAGGGGGTATTTAAGCCCTTTCAGCGTAACGCCCAGGGCGGGCCCGTTGAGGGCGAAAATAGAGATATAGCCTTTGGCCTCGGGCAGAAAATCCATCCCGCCGCCGCGCAGCACGGTAAGGGTCTCGTTCAGGCCGATCAGATATCCCCGTCCGCCCTGCTCGGCTAAATATTGGAGCAGCTGAATATTGGCGACGGTATGCGCCAGCCGGCCGCCCGTTCCGCCGTAGATATAAAAATTGCGGTATCCCGCTTCCACGGCCAGGCGTGCCGCGTAAAGGGCGTCAGTATCGTCCTTTTCGGGCGCCAGCTTTATAACGCGCTCTCCTTCCAAAGAATAGGGCAGGGAATCAAAATCCCCTATGGTCAGGCTGGGGCGTATGCCCGCGCGCTTTAAATATTCGTATCCGCCGTCCGCGGCTATTACCATATCCTCCGCTTTGGGGCTGAAATTCAGTCTCGCGCATTCTCCCGCGCCTATTATATAGCATATTTTATCAGACATATTCGGATTATGCCGCGCTTTTGGGCGGCGTGCTTCAGTTTTATTCAAGTATATCATACGTTTAAAGCCAAGGCAATACTCCCGGGCATTTTTTATCAAACAAAAAGTAATTGAAAGATTTTGAGTTTGTGTATATAATATTATGCTAGGAGGATGCTTTTAATCGGAAGGCTTTCAGCCAAGCGCCGTTTTTAAGCGCGCCGGGGGAAAATATTTGAAAGGGTTGTTAAAATGAAAAGAATTTTTTCCCTGGCAGCCGCGTGCGTTTTGATGCTGCTGAGCGGCTGCGCTTCTCAGCCCGAGCCGCTTGCGGGCGCCCAGCCTGATGCGGAGGTTGTTTCAAACGGCTTGTGGGCGGCGCGTCAGGGCGACTGGATATATTATATAAACGGAGACAATTACGTCCGGGACGAGGGCGTGCGCATACATAAATACAGGGGCGCGCTCTGCCGCATGAGGCAGGATCGCTCGGAGCAGGCCGTAATAGTGGAAGAAGACGTCTCCCTGTTTAATATAGACGGCGAATATATATGGTATGTGGCTTATACAGACGGCAAAAGCGTGCTCTGCCGGGTGCGCACCGACCGTACTGAGCGCCGCGAAATACTGAGCTTTGACAGCGTGTACGACTGGGGCGGCTACGCCTATTTGGATGATATAATTTATTACGTTAAGGACGGCGGCCTTTACCGCCTGGATAAAGCCACCCTTAAAAGCGAACGGATAGGCTCGCATGAGATTTATAATCTTCGCGTCAGCTCTGAATATGTATATTATACGGTTAATAAAGAAGGGGAGCCGGGCGAGCTTTATAAAGCCGGCCACGACCAAACGGAGCCCGTCCAGCTGACGCTTGTTCCGGCGTTTCTGCTCGAGGCGGGCGAGGGCTGCGCCTATTATTACGCGCTGGCCACGGGCTATTGCTATTGCTATGACGAAAAGGAGGACAAGGCCGAGGCCATAGCCATGGGCGGTTATGAGGAGTTCCTGTTTGTGCCCGAAGAGGGCTTTTTGGTGGGCTCGTATATTTCCTCCGAGGAGGGCATGTATATAATGCCCATTGAGGGCGGCGAGCGAATAAAAATATCGGACGACCGGGCCGAAAGAATGCTTTATTACGACGGCTACATCTATTATATCAATCTTTCGGAGCTCTATGAATTATACCGCATAAGGCCGGACGGCACAGGCCGGGAGAGCGTCTGCCCCGACGCGGTGTCCGAATTGGATCTTCCTGATTTGCTGGACGGCTATCTGTATTATTTTTCTGATTCGGACGAGGGCCGGATATATAGAATTAATCTTGAAACATTGAAATATGAATGCGTCGAATATGAGCCTTCAGGCGTTATAGGCGGCTGAAGGTTCGCAACGAAAGGATGATAAATATTGTTTAATAGGAAATGGAAAGCCCTTCCCGCTCTTATCGCGGCGGTCTGCGTGGTCCTTTCGGGCTGCGCGCCCAGCCTCAGCGGAGGCCAGCCCGAGGCGGAAATCCTCTCCAACGGAGGCATAGCCGCCGTGCAGGGGGATTATGTCTATTATATAAACGGCTCCATGCCCGCTATGCTTTCAGACGCGCTTTCGGGCGGCAGGCAGGCGGCCATTTTCCGCCTGGATAAGGAGGGCAAAGCGGAGCAGGTTACCAACAAATCCGCTTATGATTTCCGCATATACGGCGAACTGCTCTATTTTATCGCTCCCCTTTCAGAAGATCAGCTTGCCCTTTATATGACTAAAATAACGGGGGGCAGCCCTCAGAAAATAATAAGCATAGGCAACGGGGACACCTATTTCCTGGGTGAAAACGCCATAGCCGTGGAAAAGAATTCTTCCCTGAGCGTTATTCAGATAAAGAGCAACCAGATTACCGAGCTGGCCCTTGCCGAGGAGGACCGGGGAGATATAAAGCAGATATATATGACGGACGCTCATATCTATTATTATATTTCCAATAAGGCGGGCATACGCCAGATTGATCTTGCGCAGCTTGACAAGGAGCCTGTGGTTATGACCAACCGCAACGGCCATATTTACTGCGTGCTGGATAATCGCCTTTATTACGAACGGGCGGACGATAACCTCACCCGTTTCAGCATTTCCCCTGAAAATTTTGCAAACGGCACGTTCCCGGCGGGGGAAACCCTTTCCAATTCTGTTTACGAGCAGTTAGTGCTCGCGCCCGACGCTTCGGCCATGGCCGGAGTTTCTTCGGACGAGGGCAGCCAGGGGCTGTATGTTATGAAGCTGGACGGCTCCTCCAGAGTCAAAATAACCGAGGAAATGCCTTCCGCTCTGCTTGCGGGGGAAAATTGCCTGTATTTCTGCATGCCTTCGGACAGCAGCGTATATAAAGTGGATTACAGCGGCGAAAATCTTACTCTGCTTTGCAGCCAGCCGGCCGCGGCCGGCCCGGGCGAAACGGGTCCTGATTATTATATGGACGAGGCGGACGGATGGCTTTATTTCTTTAATAAGCAGAACGGCGGCGATATATGGAGAGTATCCGTTCAGGGCTCGGAAGCTCAGAATCTTTCGGCCGAATAGTTTTTAATTAAGGAGAGAGCAAGTGAAAAAAATATTATGCCTGATTATGGGCGCGGCGCTCTTATTCAGTTTGTCCTCCTGTTCCGCGCGGGATGAAATTATAGGCGAAATCGGCTATACGCTTACGAGCGGGGATTATATCTATTACATAAACGGCGGGGGCTATCCCTCCATGATTGCGGATAATTACGACGTGGCGTCGGGCGCTCTTTGCAGAATGAAGAAGGACGGCTCGTTCAGGCAGATTATAGTGCCCATGTGTATAGGGGCATATCAGATTGCGGGAGAGCGAATATATACCGTAAGCGTGCTTAAGGACAGCGAGGGCTACGAGGTGGGCGTATGCAATCTGGACGGCAGCGGCTATAAGCGCGTAACTACTATTGAATCGGGCTCCATACAATATGCCGGCGGCTATCTTTTCGTGCTGGACGGAAATATTATGTACCGCATGTCCCCCGAGGGGCATGATAAGCGCGCTATATGCCGTCTGGATATAACCAGCGCGGCGTTTGACGCGGAGCACATCTATTACACTTACGTCGGCGCCCTGGAGGCGGGGCTTTACCGCATGGATTTCAACGGGGAAAACGCCGTCAGGCTGGTGAACGACGAATGCTTTATAGTTAAAATGGAGGGAGATTCCCTTTATTATCAGCATGAGGGCGGCTCCAAGCTGAGCAGATATGATAAGAGCACCGGCAAATCCACGGGTATGGTATATACTCCCTATGAGGAATTTGCTATTGATTTTGAGAATATGCTGGCCTACGGAGCGCGGGCGGAGGAAACCCCGGGAATAGTGGTTACCGATATGCAAACGGGAGAGAAGAGGGAGCTCTGCACAGATTACGCCGAGCAGCTGAGCTTTTATAACGGCAGGATATACTATATTAACAACGACGATAACGGCTTCATATATGAATTGGATCCCGAAACGGGCGAAAAACGCCTTATGTCGGCGGCGGTTCCGCTGGATAACGGCTACGGCATAGCCGACGGATATATTTATTATATCAGTCCCAATGAGAACAGCAAGCCTTTCAGAGTTAATATAGAAACGCTGGAACGGCAGGAAATAGGTATAAGGAAAACTTGACATGCAGGAAAAAACGCTCAGGCTTTCGGGAATTGTGGAGGACATAATCTTCCGGAACGACGCTAACGGATATACGGTTTTTGAATTGAATTGCGGAGCCACGCTGGAAACGGTGATGGGCTCCTTTCCTGTGCTCAGCGAGGGAGAGCATATAACGGTGGAGGGCTGCTGGCAGCAGCATAAGAATTACGGCATGCAGTTTAAGGCCTCCTCATACAGCATAGAGCGGCCCGAAACGCTGGAGGATATAGAGGCCTATCTGGCCAGCGGGCTGATTAAAGGCGTGGGCCCAAGCACAGCCAGGGCTATTGTGGACGTTTTTGGGGAGGCTTCGCTGGACGTTCTGGAATTCAATCCTGAACGCCTGCGCGAGATTCCCGGCCTGGGCAAATCGCGCGCGGAAAAAATTGCTCAGAGCTATGCCGGAGTTTCGGGTATGCGCCAGAGCATAATGTTTCTTCAGAAGCTGGGGGTTTCCACGGCTATGGCGGTAAAAATCCATAAGCATTACGGCGCTGAGACATTAGAACGGATTAAGGCCAATCCGTATCAGCTTGTGGACGATATAGACGGAGTGGGCTTTAAAAGCGCGGATAAAATTGCGCGGCAGTTAGGCCTGGAGCATGATTCGGCGTTCCGCACGGCGTCGGGAATAAGGCATATCCTTTCGGAGGCGGGGGGAGAAGGCAATATGTTTCTTCCCCGCGAGGAGCTGGTTGAACGCTGCGCCGGGCTGCTGGAAATTGAAAAGGCGGCGGTAGAAGACGCGCTGGAAAGCGGCATATTGGAGCGGCGGCTTATAACGCGCGAGGTTAAAGGCGTAGCGGCGGTTTATCTCGCGCCCTATTATTACGCGGAGGTTAAGGTTTCCGCCTCTTTGATGCTTTTGAAAAATTCGGCCGAAAGCGTTTCGGGGAATATAGACGAGGATATAAAAATATGCGAGGAAGAGACGGGCATAGAACTGGCTCAGGGGCAGCGCGAGGCCGTTAAGGCCGCGCTGAGCCGGGGGGTAGCCGTAATTACGGGCGGCCCGGGCACGGGCAAGACTACGGCTATTAACTGTATAATAAGAATTTTTACTCTTAAGGGCAAAAGGGTGGAATTGGCCGCGCCTACCGGCCGGGCGGCCAAGCGCATGACGGAGGCCACCGGGCGGGAGGCGCGCACCATCCATAGGCTTTTGGAATATTCGCCCGACGATGAAGGATTTAAATTTGCCAGGAACGCCGAGGCGCCCCTGGAATGCGACGCATGCATAATAGATGAAACCAGCATGGTGGATATATTTTTGATGAAAAGCCTATTGGACGCGCTTAAGCCCGGAAGCTGCCTGGTGCTGGTGGGGGACGCCGACCAGCTTCCCAGCATAGGGGCGGGCAATGTGCTGCGGGATATTATTGCGTCGGGAGCGGTGCCGGTGGTCAGGCTGAGCGAAATTTTCAGGCAGGCCATGGAGAGCATGATAGTAGTGAACGCCCACAGGATTAACAGAGGGGAGCCGCCTCTTTTAAATGTAAAGGGCAAGGATTTTTTCTTTGAGAGCTGCGCCGACGAATATGAAGCCGCCCGCAATGTGGTTGCTCTCTGCCAGAGCCGGCTGCCTTCGCATTTCAAGGCGGAGCCGCTTAAGGATATACAGGTTTTATGTCCGCAGAAGCGGGGAGAATGCGGCGTGAACAGGCTGAATGTTTTATTGCAGAACGCGCTTAACCCTCCCGCGCCCTTTAAGAACGAGCGCGCTGCCGGCGAGTATGTTTTCAGAGAAGGGGATAAGGTAATGCATATCCGCAATAATTATCAGCTTGCGTTTAAGCGTTTTAACGAGAACGGAGCGGTAATTAAGGGCGAGGGCGTTTTTAACGGGGATATGGGCTCTATAGAGCGGATTGAGCCGCGCGGAGACGTTACTGTGCGTTTTGAGGACGGCAGGGAATGCGAATATGACCAGGCCGCGCTTAACGATCTTATGCTTGCTTATGCGATAAGCGTGCATAAGAGTCAGGGCTGCGAATTTAGGGTGGTGGTTATGCCCTTATGGCAGGGGAATCCTATGCTTTATACGCGCAATCTGCTTTATACCGCCGTTACCCGGGCCAGAGAGGCCGTTGTGCTGACGGGCAGCAAGAGCATGCTGGGCTATATGGTAAACAACAATCAGCTCAGCGAGCGTTATTCAGCCTTGGATGAGAGGATGGCGGCGGCGGAGAGGGTGCTTTGCGATGAAAGTTAAAGAGACGTTGTCCCGCATGGTTCAGATAATGTGTCCGAGGGATTTTCCGTGCATGGGCTGCGGCGGGGAAGCGGTTCGGGAAAACGGACTGTGCGATAAATGCAGGGAGCGGCTGAGGCTGCTGAAAATAGAAAACGCGTGTCCGGTATGCGGTCATGCAACCAGGGAGGGCGATCTTTGTTCGTTCTGCGAGCGCGCCAAACATGATTTTGACAGAGCGTTTGTGGTGTTTTCATACGAGGAGCCGATTAAGGAGATTATTAAGGGCTATAAATTTTCCGGACGCAGATATTACGGCGAAAGATTTTTTGATATAATGGCTCAAAAGCTGCCGCCGCGCGTAGCTGAAAATATTTCTGTGGTTACCTCGGTTCCGCTGCATCCGCGGCGTTTTAAGCAGAGAGGCTTTAATCAATCTGAGATTTTGGCCAGGGGAGTTGCGAAACGGCTGGGAATTGAATATGACGAACTGCTCAAAAGAACGGTTTACACACGCAAGCAAAGTTTGCGCAAGGAACATCAAAGCATGAACGGGTGCTTTGAGGCTCTCAAAAATGTGTACGGCAACGTACTGCTTATTGACGACGTGCTGACTACGGGAAGCACGGCGGACGGCTGTGCGTCTGAATTGAAGGCGGCCGGGGCGGAAAGAGTTTATGTGCTTACGCTGGCCGGAGGCTAATGCCAGGCGTATGTTATTAAAGAATATATTTTATTTTTTCTAAAAAATGTATTGCATTTTAACTGCATATAGGATATAATGATTGTGTTGACGTTAAATATTAGGATTTGCGCCCGCTAGAGAGTGGATTAGCTTGCATGTTTTGTCTGGTTATGTTTCCCTGTCCGAGGTAGCTTTTTCCAATCTATACGTACAACAAAATATTTTTTATTGGGGGACATAATATATGTTTCAGGACAAGACTTTAATTTGCAAGGAATGCGGCGAGGAATTTGTTTTTACCGCGGGTGAGCAGGAGTTTTATGAGGAAAAGGGGCTTAAGAACGAGCCCAGCCGCTGCCGCGCCTGCCGTCAGAACAGAAAGAACGCCCAGCGCGGCGCCCGTCAGATGTATGACGCGGTTTGCGCGCAGTGCGGAGCGCCCACTCAGGTGCCTTTCCAGCCTAAAGAAGATCGTCCGGTTTATTGTGACGAGTGCTATAAGGCTATGCGCGGTTAATGTGCAAATAAAATAACTTGTTAAGTAAGACGCGGCTTAAACGCCGCGTTTTATTTTTGTCGGAAACGGATACAGGCCTGGATGATGCGCCGGCGCGGCGGCTGCGTAAGGGGCGCGGGTGGGTGTAATATAAGCCTGCGTTTGGAAAAAAGCCAAAAGCGGGGAGGATCGCTTAATCCGGGAAGAGCCTTAGGGCTGGGATATGTCCGCGCCGAAGGCGGGGACTCCTTAGAGGGTGGGGCGCCCCGCCCTCAATGTGAGCGCCCGGCACGTTCCATTCTCAGCCGTTCTTTTCGCTTCCCGTTATTTTCTCCGGCTCAATTTCGTCCGTTGCGCTCGCGGCCCGTATACGGGCCGCATATATTTCTTCCCGCCCGCGCCCCTGGGCTTCGCCGCAATCTAATCGGGGCTTGCAAGTTTTTGCCGGCTAGTGTATAATCCATAATACTGCATATAATTTGAGGGGATAGCTTTGACGACCAAAATTCTGCCAATAAATGAACAATCTCTTAACCAAGCCGCAGCTATAATTCGGTCGGGCGGCCTGGTTGCGTTTCCTACCGAAACGGTTTACGGTTTGGGCGCCGACGCTTTGTCTCCTCAGGCTGTAAAAAAAATATTTGAGGCAAAGGGCAGGCCGGGCGACAACCCTTTAATAGTGCATATATCTTCGCATGAAAATCTTCCTCAGATAGTGCGCGAAGTTCCCCGCGAGGCCGAGACGCTTCTGCGGAGATTTGCTCCCGGCCCTTTGACGCTCGTGCTTAAGAGAAATTATAATATTCCTAATGAAGTAACGGCGGGGCTGGAAACTGTGGGAGTGCGTATTCCCTCCCATCCGGCGGCGCGCGCGTTCATAAACGCCTGCGGGCGTCCTATAGCTGCGCCCAGCGCTAATCTTTCGGGCAGTCCCTCTCCTACGTCCGCTCAGCATGTTTTGGCAGATTTGTCAGGCAGAATTGAAATAATTCTGGACGGCGGCCCGTGCTCCGTGGGAGTGGAATCCACAGTTTTATCTCTGACCGGGCCGGAGCCTATGCTTTTGCGCCCGGGCGGCGTTACGCTGGAACAGCTTAAGAGCGTGCTGCCTAACGTCCAGGTGCATAAAAGCGTGCTCAATCAGGGAATGGTGGATAAAGCGGCCAGTCCGGGCATGAAATATAAGCATTATTCTCCCCGCGCCCGCGTGGTAATCGCGCATGAGGCCTCAACCGCGCGGCAGGTATATTTTCAGGCGCTCAGCGCCGGCGTTGACGCGTGGCTGCTGGCTCCGGACGCTCAGCTGGAGGGCTTTTCCGGGCTTTCCGCCGCTTCCCTTTGCAGCCGGGAGCATCCCGAAGAGGCCGCGCAGCGCCTTTTTGCGCTTTTAAGAGAGGCGGATGAGTTAGGCAAGCAGCTGGTTATAGCGCTCTGGAACAGTCAAACGGGCATTGGGCTTTCGGTCACCAACAGATTGCTCAGAGCAAGCGGCTTTACGATTCTGCTTCCCCATGGGGAAATTGAAGCGGGCGGCAAAATAATAAGCTATTAAATGGAGGCAGGCAATGGGTGATTTTTTTACAGAGCATATTTGGGAGCCGGTTAAAGGCTTTCTTCCAAGGCTGATTATAGCGGCCGCTATAATTTTTATAGGCATGCTTATTCAATATCTGCTGCTTAAATGGCTGCATAAAGGGCTTGCCAATCGGATAGATAAAACCATGCATGCGTTTATACGCTCCACGGTTAAAATTATTTTATGGGTAGTAATAGTGCTTATGGCGGCAAGTTCCCTGGGCTTGGATACCGGCTCGCTGCTGGCCGTGCTTGCCTCGGCCGGAGTGGCCATAGGCCTTGCGCTGAAGGACAGCCTTTCTAATATTGCCAGCGGCATGCTCATTATTGCCAGCAAGAATTATAAATCAGGCGATTATATAGAGCTGGAGGGAGCGGCCGGAAGCATAGACAGCGTGGACCTCATATATACTACCGTCAATTCAACGGACAACAAGCGGATAATAATTCCTAATTCGGTGCTGGCGGGCAATATTGTCACTAATTATTCTCATAACGAGCTGCGCCGCGTGGATATGAATTTCTCCATAGGCTATTCGGACGATATACTTAAAGCTAAGGAAATTATACGAGATGTTATTTCAGGCGCTCCCGGGGCGCTGAACGAGCCCGCGCCCCTTGTGGAAGTCGTTTCGCATGACGCGAGCGCAATTAAGCTGGTGACGCGTATCTGGTGCAAAAAAGAAGATTACTGGAATATTTATTTCTATATGAATCAACAGGTGAAGCTTGCCTTTGACAGGGAAGGCGTTACCATCCCCTTTAATCAGCTTGATGTTAATCTGCATAGCCCGGAGCAAAAATAGCGGCTGCATGAACGGGGCTGACCGCGGCTCCGTGCTTAAAGCCATTGAATAAAAAGTCAGCTCAGCCGCTGATTTCTGAAATTATTCTCAAAAATATTAAAGCGAAAGAGGAAATAAAGTGAGAAATATAGATGTCGAACAAATTGCCCGGAACGTGGAAGAGCTCTTTAAAAGCGCGTGCCGGGCATATCCGCCCGAAGTGATTCCCGCTCTGGAAAAAGCAGCGGAAAGCGAGGAGCTGGAACGCGCCGAAAGCTTTCTTAGGCTGGCAGTGGAAAATGCCGGCATAGCTGAAAAAACCGGGCTGGCGCTTTGCCAGGATACGGGTATGGCTGTGGTTTTCGCGCAAATCGGCCAGAACGTGCATATAACGGGAGGTCTTTTTGAGGACGCCGTCAATGAGGGAGTGCGCAGAGCGTATGCCTCTCTGAGAAAAAGCGTGCTCTCGCCTTTGGAAAGAATAAACACTTTGGACAATACGCCCGCCGTTATACATATAAGCCTTATTGAAGGCGAACGGATAATTCTTGAAGCGGCGCCCAAAGGATTCGGCAGCGAAAATATGAGCGCCCTGAAAATGCTTAAGCCCTCGGACGGCGCGGAAGGGGTTAAACAGTTTATTATTCAAACCGTGCAGAATGCCGGAGGCAATCCATGTCCTCCCGTAGTGGTGGGCGTGGGCATAGGGGGGACTATGGAAAAAGCGGCTATCATGGCCAAGCATTCCCTTATAAGGCCCCTGGGCAGGCCCTCGGAGGAAAAGGCACTGGCTCTTATGGAGGCGGAGCTTTTGGAGAAAATCAATCTCCTGGGCATAGGCCCGCAGGGGCTGGGTGGCAAAACCACAGCTTTGGCCGTGCATATAGAGAGCTTCCCTACTCATATTGCCGGCTTGCCCGTAGCCGTAAATATGCAATGCCATTGCGCGCGGCATAAATCGGTTTGTATTTAAGGAGGCAAAATGAAAGAATTAATTTTTCCGTTGTCCGAGCGAAAAATTCTGCTGGATTTGCGCGCAGGAGAGGAAGTCAGCGTTTCGGGAGTGCTTTATACCGCGCGGGACGCGGCGCATAAGAAAATCTGCGCGCTTATTGAAGCGGGCGGGGAGCTGCCTTTTGAATTGAACGGCCAGGCCGTATATTATACCGGCCCCGCTCCCGCGCCTTTTGGCTATCCAATCGGCGCCTGCGGCCCCACGACAAGCGGCCGCATGGACGCTTACGCGCCTATGCTTATAAAATTGGGGCTGGCCGCCATGATAGGCAAAGGCCCGCGCAACGAGGAAGTATGCAAGGCTTGCGTAAAATACGGAGCCGTATATCTGGCCGCCGCGGGCGGTGCCGGCGCTTATATGGCTTCCTGCGTAAAATCCTGCGAGGTTATAGCCTTTAAGGAATTGCAGAGCGAGGCCGTGCATAGGCTGGAAGTGGCGGATATGCGCCTGATAACGGCCGTGGACGCGCACGGCGGCAATCTTTTTTCCCGGAGCTGACATTTTTATAAAAGCATAAATAAAGCGGGCTGAAAGCAGCGCGTTTTATGGGCGGCGGCGTTCTTTCAATTTCAAAAGGCCGCCGTCTTGAATATATTTCCTTAATTATATTTTTGAAAAAAGAAAGAAGGTAATGGTATGACGCATCGTGAAAGAGTGAAAAATATTCTGTCAAAAAAGCCGGTAGACCGCACTGCGTTCTGGCTGGGCGAACCGAGGCCCGAAACGCTGGCAGCGTATTGTCAGGCCCTGAATGTTCCCGACCGCTGGGAACTGGCCAAAAAATTGGATGAAGATATCATCTGGATTATGTGCGATCAATACTATGAGAGCAGAAACGGCAAGCCCATGTTTGATATCATGGGGGGCAAGCCTAAAGTTTCCTTGTCCCAGCCGGGCGTTTTTGCGGACTGCGAAAGCGTTGAGGAAATAGAGGCCTATGATTGGAGCGATCCGACCAGCCTGAATTTTGAGAGAATAGAGCAGGCGCTGGATAAAGCGGAAGAATACGATTTGGCTGTATTCGGAGGAATGTGGTCCTGCTTTTTTCATGTGGTCAGCGATTTCTTCGGCATGGAAAACTATATGGTGAAAATGTATACCGAGCCCGAAGTGGTGGAGGCCCTCACGCAAAAAGTGGTGGATTTTTATTATACCGCCAATCAGCTTATATTCGAGCGCTTCGCTTCAAAATTTACGGCGGCGTTTATGGGCAACGATTTCGGCACGCAGATTTCCTTGCTGGTCGGGCCCGAACAGTTCAGGCAGTTCATTCTGCCTCATTATAAGCGGCTTATAGATTTGGCGCACAGCTACGGCCTGCCCGTTGTCGTGCATTCCTGCGGCAGCATAATTAAACTGATTCCCGATTTAATCCAAGCGGGCATTGACGGGCTGCATCCGCTTCAGGCGCTGGCCTCCGGAATGGATGCGGAAAATCTCCAGAATAATTTCGGAGGGCAAATTGCCTTTATGGGAGGCGTGGACACGCAGCAGCTTCTTCCCAACGGCACGGATGAGGAAATCAAAAATGAGGTCAAACGGCTTAAACGCGTCTTTTCTGAAAATTATATCGTTTCTCCCAGCCATGAAGGGCTCCAAATGGATATTTCCCTGCGCGCAGTTCTGGCTATGGCGGATGAAGCGGTTAAAGGCTGATTTTTGATAAGCCGGGCAGGCTTTTCCGGGACGCGCGCCGGTCTTATTGAATATTCTGCGGAATGAAAAAGAAAAAATGCCTGAAACGCAGGCCCGCGGCGGACGCCGCGGGCCGTTTTGCTGTTTTTTTCTCGGCGGGCATATATAGGGGGGCGCGCGTCCGCCTCGGCATATTTAAAATTTTAAACCAATTTTATGGCACAAAATAGTTGACAGAGCTTGACTGCTGTGATAGACTTAACTATTGCATTATAAGGTAACGTGGGAATACTTGCCTGCTGTGCGGCGGGGAAGGGGAATGTGTGCTTTTCCTTAAGGTTATTTTACATAATAAGCTTAAAAAAGGCAAGCGTTTTAATAGGGCTGTTTATATTCTCCTCCATTTAACCACGGCGCCGGAGGGCTATGTTTGACTTTATGAAACGGAGAGTGGATGTATGCTTCACGAAGTGAAAATGGGGAAACGTACCAGAATGAGCTTTTCAAGCATAAGGGAACCGCTGGATATGCCTGATTTAATTGAAATCCAGAAAAATTCCTTTGATAAGTTTGTTCACGAGGAGCTTAAAGACATAATAAAGGATTTTTCGCCTATAGACGATTTTTCCCAGAATATGCGCCTTGAGTTTCTCGACTGCTATTTGGAGAACAAGACCAAATACACCATCGAGGAATGCAAGGAGAGGGATACCACCTACGCCGCTCCCATGAAGGTGCGCGTGCGCCTTACGGTCAAGGGAGAGGACGGCGCTGTTCGGGATATAGCCGAACAGGAGGTCTTTATGGGCGATTTCCCTCTTATGACTCCTACGGGCACGTTTATAATCAACGGCGCCGAGCGCGTCATAGCCAGTCAGCTCGTTCGTTCTCCGGGCGTATATTTCAGCCGGGATAACAAAACCGGCAAGAGCCAGTTTACGGCTACTCTTATTCCTAATAGAGGCGCCTGGCTGGAATATGAGATAGATAAGGACAACATTTTCTGGGTGAAGGTGGACCGCACCCGCAAGACCACCATTACCGCTCTTTTGCGCGGTCTCGGATTAGGAACGGACGAGCAGCTTATAGAGGCCCTGGGCCATTCTGAAGTGGCGGACGCCACTATAGCTCACGACCGTTCGGGAGCCGCTCCTATTGAGAGCGAAACGGACGGCCTGGCTGAAATGTATAAGCGCCTGCGTCCGGGCGAAAGCGCCACGGTGGACACAATGCGCGAGCGCCTGCTGGCCACTTTCTTTGATCCCAAGCGCTATGATTTAGCGCGCGTCGGGCGCTATAAATTCAATAAAAAGCTTTCTCTTGCGGGACGTATTGAAAATCAGACGGCCGCTCAAAGCATAATCCATCCCGAAACGGGGGAAATCATGCTGGAGGAGGGCGGCTTTATTACGCCCGAGCTGGCGGTGGAGATTCAGAACGCCGGAATTAAAAGCGTATTGCTGAGGACTCATCATAAAAACGAAAAGGGCGAGCCCTTTGAGAGGCTGCAAATGGTTATAAGCAACCATTTTGTGGACGCCGCTCCCTTTTTGCCCTTTGAGCCCATTGAGGCGGGCATAAGGGAAAAGGTGCATTATCCCACGCTGCGCGCCATATTGGATGAGGGGCTGGACAGCCAGGCGCTCAAAGAGCGGCTTATAGAGGAAAAAGACAGGCTTGTGCCTATGACGGTATATCTTGAGGATATAATCGCTTCTGTCAATTACGGCGTCAATCTCTGCGGCGAATACGGAAACGTGGACGATATAGACCATCTGGGCAACAGGCGCGTGCGCTGCGTGGGCGAATTGCTTCAGAATCAGCTCCGCGTGGGCTTCTCCCGCATGGAGCGGGTGGTGCGCGAAAGGATGAGCACTCAGGGCATAGAGGGGGCCACTCCCACTTCCTTGATTAATATCCGTCCTGTAACGGCGGCCGTTAAAGAATTCTTCGGCTCCAGCCAGCTTTCGCAGTTTATGGATCAGAATAACCCCCTGGCCGAGCTCACTCATAAGCGCCGTCTTTCGGCTCTGGGCCCCGGCGGTCTTAACCGCGACCGTCCCTCCTTTGAGGTGCGCGACGTTCATCATTCGCATTACGGCCGCATGTGCCCCATAGAGACGCCTGAAGGCAAGAATATAGGCTTGATAGGCTCTTTGGCCACTTACGCCCGCATAAATGAATACGGCTTTATAGAATCCCCTTACAGGCGGGTGGATAAAGAAAACGCAGTGGTAACCGATATAGTGGATTATCTTACTGCGGACGACGAGGATAAATACGTTATAGCCCAGGCCAACGAGGCGCTGGATGAAAACGGGCGCTTTATAGCCGATCATGTGCCTGTCCGCGTCCGGGATGAATTTGTAGAAGTGCCTGTTTCAGAGGTGGATTATATAGACGTTTCTCCCAAGCAGGTGGTTTCAGTGGCTACGGCAATGATTCCCTTTTTGGAAAACGACGACGCTTCCCGCGCGCTTATGGGCGCCAACATGCAGCGTCAGGCCGTGCCCCTTTTGGTGCCCGAAGCGCCTATAGTAGGCACGGGCATTGAATATAAGGCGGCTATGGATTCGGGCGTAAGCGTCCTGGCGGCCGAAAGCGGCGTCGTGCGCTTTGTGGACGCCGACAAGATAATAATAATGGGAGACGACGGCAAGGAATATTCCTACGAGCTGCAAAAATTCAAGCGCAGCAACCAGGGCACCTGCATTAATCAGCGCCCCATAGTCAAGCAGGGGGAATATGTTTCAAAACGGCAGACCATTGCCGACGGCCCCAGCACGGATCAGGGCGAAATAGCTCTGGGCCGCAATATACTTATAGCGTTTATGCCCTGGGAAGGCTATAACTACGAGGACGCTATTCTTATAAGCGAAGCGCTTGTCAAGAACGACGTTTTCACTTCCATTCATATTGAAAAATACGAATGCGAGGCGCGGGATACCAAGCTGGGCCCCGAGGAAATCACGAGGGATATCCCCAATATCAGCGAGGACAGCCTTACCGACCTGGACGAAAACGGAGTTGTCCGCATAGGAGCGGAGGTGCGTTCGGGGGATATTCTCGTGGGCAAGGTCACTCCCAAGGGAGAGACGGAAATGACGGCCGAGGAACGCTTGCTGCGCGCAATATTCGGGGAAAAATCCCGCGAGGTAAGAGATACCTCTCTGCGCGTGCCTCACGGCGAGGGCGGCGTGATTGTGGACGTCAAGACTTTCACGCGCGAGAATAAAGACGAGCTTTCACCCGGCGTAAGCCGCATGGTGCGCGTTTATATAGCTCAGAAGAGAAAAATATCCGTGGGGGATAAGATGGCGGGGCGCCACGGCAACAAGGGCGTTATTTCCCGCATACTTCCCGAAGAGGATATGCCCTTCCTGCCTGACGGCACTCCCGTTCAGATAGTGCTTAATCCTCTGGGCGTGCCTTCCCGTATGAATATGGGGCAGGTGCTGGAGGTGCATCTTGGCATGGCGGCCAAAAAGCTGGGCTGGCATATAGCCACTCCCGTATTTGACGGCGCGACGGAGGAAGATATTCAGGAATGCCTTGAAAAGGCGGGCATGGCTCCCTCGGGCAAGACTGTGCTCTATGACGGCCGTACGGGCGAGCCCTTTGATAATCCCGTTACAGTGGGCTATATGCATTATTTAAAGCTGGTTCACCTTGTAGACGATAAGATTCACGCGCGTTCCACAGGTCCTTATTCGCTTGTTACTCAGCAGCCTCTGGGCGGCAAGGCGCAGTTCGGCGGCCAGCGTTTCGGAGAAATGGAAGTCTGGGCGCTGGAAGCTTACGGCGCGGCTCATACTCTTCAGGAGCTGCTCACTATAAAATCAGACGACGTCGTAGGCCGCGTTAAGGCTTACGAGGCCATTATAAAGGGCGTGAATATTCCCGAGCCGGGCATTCCCGAATCCTTTAAGGTGCTCCTGGAGGAATTGCGCTCCCTCGCGCTGGATGTAAGAATCCTTACGGAGGAGAAAAAGGAAGTGCATATGCGCGAATTGCTGGACGACGACCGCGACGTAATCGAACTGGCTCCCGAACATATGGGCGCTCCGGTTGAGAATCCCATGCTGGATCTTTTCGGAGACGAGGATTTTGATCTCAACGCTCTGGATGAGGACGGAGACGAGGACGAAGAAGAGGACGAGCTCGAATTGGACGGCCTGGATATATTCGAGGCGGGCGAGGACGAGCTTGAGGAAGACGAGGATTTTTGAGATAAATTAGAAGGGAGAGAGTTACCCCTTGTTTGAATTAAACAATTTTGATTCCATACAAATCGGCCTTGCGTCTCCTGAAAAGATACGCGAATGGTCCTCGGGCGAGGTTAAAAAGCCCGAAACAATCAATTACCGCACTCTTAAGCCCGAACGGGACGGCCTTTTCTGCGAGCGCATATTCGGGCCCACCCGCGACTGGGAATGCGCCTGCGGCAAATATAAGCGGGGCGCCAGATATAAGGGCCTGGTCTGCGACCGCTGCGGCGTGGAGGTGACGCGCTCTAAGGTCAGAAGAGAGCGCATGGGGCATATAGAGCTTGCCGCGCCCGTTTCGCATATCTGGTATTTTAAGGGGATTCCCAGCCGTATGGGGCTTTTGCTGGATCTTACTCCCAAAGAGCTGGAAAAGGTGCTGTATTTTGCGGCGTATATCGTATTGGAGCCGGGAGATACCGACCTTAAGCTCAAGCAGATTCTTACTGAAAGCGAATACCGCGAAACAATAGAAAAATTCGGTCCTAATTCCTTCAGAGTGGGCATGGGGGCCGAGGCCATAAAGGAATTTTTAACGGGCATTAATCTTGAGCAGCTTTCGGAGGAGCTCAGGCATGAATTGGAGAATGCCAGCGTGGGCCAGAAGCGCGTGAGGATAATAAAGCGCCTGGAGGTTGTGGAGGCCTTCCGCAAATCGGGCAATAAGCCCGAATGGATGATTATGGACGTTGTGCCCGTCATCCCCCCTGAAATCCGGCCTATGGTGCAATTGGACGGCGGCCGGTTCGCCACAAGCGATCTTAACGACCTCTACCGCCGTGTGATCAACCGCAACAACAGGCTGAAAAAGCTGCTCGAATTAGGCGCTCCCGATATTATAGTGCGCAATGAAAAGCGCATGCTTCAGGAGGCTGTGGACGCGCTTATAGATAACGGCCGCCGTGGGCGTCCCGTTACCGGGCCGGGCAACCGTCCCTTAAAATCCCTGTCCGATATGCTCAGGGGCAAGCAGGGACGCTTCCGCCAGAATCTGCTGGGCAAGCGCGTGGATTATTCGGGCCGTTCGGTTATAGTAGTAGGCCCTGAATTGAAGATGTATCAATGCGGCCTGCCCAAGGAAATGGCTTTGGAATTATTTAAGCCCTTTGTAATCAAGCGTTTGGTGGAATTAGGCCTGGCGCATAATATCAAAAGCGCTAAAAGGCTGATTGAGCGCGGACGCACTGAAGTCTGGGACGTATTGGAGGAAGTTATAGTCCAGCATCCCGTGCTGCTCAACCGCGCGCCTACCTTGCACCGCCTGGGAATACAGGCCTTTGAGCCCGTGCTGGTGGAGGGCAGGGCGATAAAGCTGCATCCGTTGGTGTGTACGGCCTTCAACGCCGACTTTGACGGCGACCAGATGCCCGTGCACGTTCCCCTTTCCTCTGAGGCGCAGGCTGAGGCACGCTTCCTCATGCTGGCCTCAAACAACATCCTCAAGCCCGCCGACGGCCGGCCTGTGGTTGTTCCCACTCAGGATATGATTATAGGCGTTTATTATCTTACAATCGAAGAGCCTGCCCTGGCTCGGCCTGAGAGCATATATTCCAATATAGACGAAGCGGTTATGGCATATCAGACGGGCAATCTGCCCCTGCATGCCAAGACCAATATCCGCATAAGCTCGGTCGTCAACGGCAAAGAATACACAAAAGTCCTTAAAACTACCGTGGGGCGCGCTATATTCAATCAGGCCGTTCCTCAGGATTTAGGCTTTGTGGATCGTTCGGTGCCGGGCAATGAGGTGGAATTGGAAATTGATAAATTAGTGGGCAAATCCGAGCTGGGGCAGATTATTTCCCGATGCTTTGCCCGCCATGGCGCGGCGCGCACTGCCGAGGTGCTGGACCGCATTAAGCGTCTGGGCTTTGATTACGCCACTAAGGGCGCCATTACCGTGGGTGTTAAGGACGCGGTTGTGCCCGCTGAAAAGAAGGCGCTTATAAAAGAGGCGGAGGATAAAGTAGCTCTTATTAACCGCAAATACCGCCGCGGCCTGACCACGGACGACGAGCGCTACCGCAATGTTATAGCCGTCTGGAAGGAGACGACCGAGAACGTGCTTAACGCATTGATGACTTCCTTTGACGATCTTAACCCCATCAACATGATGATTAAATCGGGCGCCCGCGGAAATAAAGACCAAATCAGACAGCTTGCAGGCATGCGCGGCCTTATGGCCGACCCTGCGGGACGCACAATAGAAATTCCCATTAAGGCTAATTTCCGCGAGGGCCTGACCGTTCTGGACTTCTTCATCTCCTCGCACGGCACCCGCAAAGGTCTGGCGGATACGGCGCTGCGCACGGCCGACTCGGGCTATCTTACCCGCCGTCTGGTAGACGTATGCCAGGACGTTATTATCCGCGAGGACGACTGCCAGGAGACACATCCTTCCTTAAGCACTCCCAAGGGAGTCTGGGTGGAGGATATCGTCTATGAGAAGGCGGTAATAGAGCCGCTCAAGAGCCGGATAAAGGGACGCGTTTCGGTAGACGAATTAAAGCATCCGGAGACGGGCGAGGTGCTGGTGCGCGCCAACGAGCTTATAACCGAGGAAATAGCCGACGCCATAGTGGCCGCGGGCTATAAGCGGGTGCAGATCCGTTCGGTATTTACCTGCCGCTCGGATAACGGCGTCTGCGCTAAATGCTACGGCGCGGATATGTCCACAAATAAATTAGTCAGCCAGGGCGAGGCCGTAGGCATAATCGCGGCTCAGTCCATAGGCGAACCGGGCACTCAGCTTACGATGCGCACATTCCATACCGGCGGCGTTGCCGGAAGCGATATAACTCAGGGACTTCCGCGCGTTGAAGAAATATTTGAGGCGCGCAAGCCCAAAACGCTGGCCATTCTTTCAGATATAGCGGGCACGGTGAAAGTGACCACCAAGGGCAAAGGCCAGTATCAGATAACTGTTACGGCGGAGGACGGAGACGCCCGCACCTACAATTCAGGCTTTAACGTTATTCCCTGCGTGGCCGACGGCGACGTGGTGGCCGAAGGAGACGAACTTACTCCCGGCTCTCTCAATCCGCACGACCTGCTTAGAATCAAGGGCGTAACTCAGCTTCAAAATTATCTCCTGCGCGAGGTGCAGACGGTTTATAAGCGCCAGAGCGTTGAAATAGGAGATAAGCATATAGAGCTTATAGTCCGCCAGATGCTGCGCAAGGTGCGCATTGAGGATTCGGGGGATACCGAGCTTCTGCCCGGCGAAATGGTGGATATTTATAAAGTGGAGGCCATTAACGCTAAAGTAGCGGCCGAGGGCGGCGCTCCTGCCACTTCCCGCCGCATTCTGCTTGGAATAACCAAGGCCTCTCTTGCTACTGAATCCTTCCTCTCGGCAGCCTCCTTCCAGGAGACCACCCGCGTGCTGACCGAAGCCGCAATCAAGGGCAAGACGGATACTCTTTCAGGGCTGAAGGAAAACGTCATGATAGGCAAGCTCATTCCGGCAGGCACGGGCGCAAGACGCTATAAAAACGTAGTGCTGGAAGTGGAGCAGCCCCCCGTCGAGGCTGAGGAGCCCCAGGAGGCGCCCGCTGAAATAATACTTTAAGCGTTTTTCCCGCCAAAAGGGGCGTTTAAAGCAGAAACCATTTGACATAATAACCCCGGCAATGCTATTATACGCAATGTCGGCATGTTTTCGGAGGGAGCTCTGCGTTCATGTGTCAGTTTCATGAGCCAAGCCGCCTTGTTGTAGGCACAAAGCAGACAATCAGGGCGCTTTCAGAGAAAAAGGTGCTTGAGCTATATATAGCCGAGGACGCCGATGAGTTTTTAAAGGCGAAGCTGCTTCAGGCCGCGGGGGACGTAAAAATAATTTATGTTCCCACTATGCGCGAGCTGGGCGGCAAATGCCGTATTGCGGTAGGTACGGCCGTATGCGCCGTGCTGAAACAGGATTAATTATGCTTTAATTATTCCGAGGGTTGCGGAAAAATTATAGATTATCAATGATGAAAGGAGGTATATGCCTAAAATGCCTACCATTAATCAGCTTATAAAAAACGGCAGGGAGCAGGTAAAATATAAATCCTCCGCTCCTATCCTTCAGCAGTGCCCCCAAAAAAGAGGCGTTTGTTTAAACGTCAAGACCATGACGCCTAAAAAGCCTAACTCGGCTCTCCGCAAGGTTGCTAGGGTTAGACTGGTCAACGGTATGGAGGGTACTTGCTATATTCCTGGTATTGGCCATAATCTTCAGGAACACTCAGTAGTGTTAATCCGCGGCGGCAGAGTTAAAGATCTGCCTGGTGTGCGTTATCATATCATCCGCGGCGCTCTGGATACCGCCGGAGTGGCCAACCGTATGCAGGGCAGAAGCAGATACGGTGCTAAGAGACCTAAGAAATAATTGTTTCCGCTGAACGTGTTATTTCTTAAGTCTGTATGCTCCGAAATGCTGGCGGGGCGCACTGGCAGAGTTTTAATTTAAATAATTCAGGGAGGAAAGAACATGCCAAGACGTGGTGGCGTTCCCAAACGCGACGTACTCCCCGATCCTATATACAATTCCAAGGTGATAACCAAGCTTATCAACCAGGTGATGTATGACGGAAAAAAAGGGATTGCGCAGCGTATTGTATACGACGCATTTGACATAATAAAGGAAAAGACCGGACGCGACGCTATGGAGGTCTTTAATCAGGCCATGGAAAATATTATGCCCATGGTGGAGACAAAGGCTCGCCGCGTAGGCGGCTCCAACTATCAGGTGCCTATTGAGGTGCGTCCCGAAAGACGCCAGACTTTGGGCCTGCGCTGGCTGGTCACGTTTACGCGCAAGCGCAGCGAGCGCACCATGAAAGAGCGGCTTGCCGCCGAAATCATGGATGCCGCCAATAATAACGGCGCGAGCGTTAAAAAGCGCGAGGATACGCATAAAATGGCTGAGGCCAATAAGGCCTTTGCGCATTATCGCTGGTAATAGAATTATCGGCATTATCAGAAGGAGGGCTTTTTTTGCCAAGACAATATTCACTTGAAAATACCCGAAATATAGGTATAATGGCTCATATTGACGCAGGTAAGACCACTACCACCGAGCGCATACTCTATTATACGGGAAAAACGTATAAAATCGGCGAGACCCACGAGGGGACTGCTACTATGGACTGGATGGCCCAGGAGCAGGAGAGGGGTATAACCATAACCTCTGCGGCTACCACCACTTTCTGGAAGGGCTGCCGCGTAAATATTATCGACACCCCCGGCCATGTGGATTTTACTGTTGAGGTGGAGCGTTCGCTGCGCGTTCTGGACGGCGCTGTTTCAGTATTCTGCGCCAAGGGCGGCGTAGAGCCCCAGTCTGAAACCGTTTGGCGCCAGGCGGATACCTACGGCGTGCCCCGTATGGCGTATGTTAATAAAATGGATATAATGGGCGCCGATTTTTACAGGGTCTTAGATATGATGAAGGAGCGTCTGCATGCTAATGCGGTAGCTATTCAGCTTCCCATAGGCAAAGAGGAGAGCTTTGAGGGAATAATTGACCTGGTAAAAATGAAGGCCTATTATTACAGGGATGATAAGGGCGAGGTTATAGACGAGCTGGATATTCCCGCCGATATGGTTGAACTGGCTGAAAAATATCGCCATGAGCTGCTGGAAGCAGTCGCGGAAACAGATGAAGAGCTCATGATGAAATATCTTGAGAGCGAAGAATTAAGCGAGGAAGAGATTAAATCCGGCCTGCGCAAGGCGACTATAGCCAATCAGCTTAATCCCGTGGTCTGCGGCACCTCCTATAAGAATAAGGGCGTGCAGAAATTGCTGGACGCAATCGTGGATTTTATGCCGTCCCCTATAGATATCCCTGCCATTAAGGGCACGAAAGTGGGCAGCGAGGAAGAGGTGGAGAGGCATTCGTCCGATACCGAGCCTTTCTCAGCGCTGGCCTTTAAGATCATGACCGACCCGTTTGTGGGTAAGTTAGCCTTCTTCCGCGTATATTCGGGCACGCTTACCGCAGGCTCGTATGTGTATAACAGCACTAAGGGCAAGCGGGAGCGCATGGGCCGTATTCTTATGATGCACGCTAATCACCGTGAAGAAATAGATATGGTTTATTCGGGGGATATTGCCGCGGCTGTGGGCCTGAAGGACACCACCACCGGCGATACGCTCTGTGATGAGGAGCATCCGGTTATTCTGGAATCTATGGAATTCCCCGAGCCGGTTATCCGCGTGGCCATAGAGCCCAAAACCAAGGCCGGCCAGGAAAAGATGACCATGGCTCTGGTTAAATTGGCTGAAGAGGATCCGACTTTTAAAACCTATACGGACGCCGAGACCGGCCAGACCATTATAGCGGGTATGGGCGAATTGCATCTTGAAATTATAGTGGACCGCATGATGCGCGAATTTAAGGTGGAAGCGACTGTAGGCGCGCCTCAGGTGGCCTATAAGGAGACTATTCGCCGCAAGGTTAAGCAGGAAGGCAGATATGTCCGTCAGTCGGGCGGCCGCGGTCAGTATGGTCATTGTATTATCGAATTGGAGCCCACTCAGCCGGGCGAAGGCTATTCTTTCGAGAATAAGACTGTAGGCGGCGCTATTCCCAAGGAATATATCCCCGCGATTGACGCCGGAATTCAGGAAGCTGCCAAGAGCGGCGTGCTGGGCGGCTATGAATGCGTGGATTTCAAGGTAACGCTGCTGGACGGCTCCTATCACGAAGTGGACTCTTCGGAAATGGCTTATAAGATTGCAGGCTCCATGGCCTTCAAGGACGGCGCGCGCAAAGCGGATCCTGTGCTTCTGGAACCTGTTATGAAGGTAGAAGTAGTTATGCCTGAGGAATATATGGGAGATATTATAGGCAATATCAATTCCCGCCGCGGGCGCGTGGAGGGCATGGAGAGCCGTCCGGGCGTGCAGGTGGTAAAGGCCATAGTTCCTCTGGGCGAAATGTTCGGATATGCTACCGACCTGCGCTCACGCACGCAGGGGCGCGGCGTATATACCATGCAGTTCTCTCATTATGAGGAAGTGCCTAAATCTATAGCTGAAAAGGTTATTAAAAAATAATTAAAGAGAGGTTTTACAGAAATGGCAAAAGCGAAATTTGAACGTAACAAGCCGCATGTAAACATAGGAACGATCGGACACGTAGACCATGGCAAGACGACGTTGACAGCGGCGATAACGACAGTATTGGCAAAGATGGGCAAAGCGGAAGCGATGGCGTATGACGCGATAGATAAAGCGCCCGAAGAGAAGGAAAGAGGAATAACGATAAATACGGCTCATGTAGAATATGAGACGGATACGAGGCACTATGCGCACGTAGACTGCCCGGGACACGCTGACTATGTAAAGAACATGATAACAGGCGCGGCGCAGATGGACGGAGCGATACTGGTAGTAAGCGCGGCGGACGGACCAATGCCGCAGACGAGGGAGCATATACTGCTGGCGAGGCAGGTAGGAGTGCCCTATATCGTAGTATATATGAACAAGACGGACATGGTGGACGACGAGGAGCTGCTTGAGCTGGTAGAGATGGATATCAGAGAGATGCTGAGCGAGTATTCGTTCCCTGGGGATGAAGTGCCGATAATCAAGGGCTCGGCGCTGAAGGCTCTGGAAGCGGCGAACAGCGGAGCGGACGTAACGGCGGACGAATGGTGCGCGTCCATCATAGAGCTGATGAAAGCGGTAGACGAATTCATACCCACGCCGGAAAGAGCGGTAGACAAGCCGTTTTTGATGCCGGTAGAGGATATATTCTCCATAACGGGACGCGGAACAGTGGCTACGGGCAGAGTAGAGCGCGGAACGGTAAAGGTACAGGATACAGTCGAGATAGTAGGGCTGACGGAGGAGAAGAGGCAGGTAGTAGTAACAGGAGTAGAGATGTTCCGGAAGCTGCTGGATGAAGCGTATGCGGGAGACAACATAGGCTTGCTGCTGAGAGGCGTTCAGAGGAACGAGATTGAGCGCGGGCAGGTGCTGGCGAAGCCAGGGACGATCAATCCGCACACGAAATTTTCGAGCGAAGTGTATGTATTGAAGAAGGAAGAGGGAGGCCGTCATACTCCGTTTGTAAATGGATATCGTCCTCAGTTTTATTTCAGAACGACGGACGTAACGGGAGTAGTTAAGCTGCCGGACGGAGTAGAGATGGTAATGCCTGGAGATAATATCCGGATGGATATAGAGCTGATAAGCCCTATAGCGATAGAAGAAGGGCTGCGTTTTGCAATAAGAGAAGGCGGACGCACGGTAGGCTCTGGAGTAGTAACCAAGATCAACGGTTAATAAAGTAAAAGAAATGAAAGAATCAGCCGGTACGATAAGGTGCCGGCTGATTTTTATAACAGGGGATATGGCCTAAGCGGTTTCAGGGCCGGCCCGGGCGGGTTTAAGGCGATTTGCCGGGGGGCGGGCCTGAGGCCCGGCCCTGCGGCGGCCTAAAGGGAGCAAGCTTTGCTCCCTTTTATTCATATCAGCCGGGCTGATTTTGGGGGGATATATATTCCCAGGCAATTTAATTTATTGTCCATTGCTGGCTCTCGGCCTGAAGCTTAACCATTTTGCTGTAAATGCCGTCGGCCGCCAGCAATTCCTTTGGCGGGCCCTGTTCAGCGACAGTCTGTCCGGCCAGTACGACTATTTTATCCGCTCCTGCCACCGTCCTCATTCTGTGCGCTATGATAAGCACGGTTTTATTTTTTATCAGCCTGGAGAGCGCCGTCTGTATTATAGTCTCGTTTTCTACGTCCAATGAGGCTGTCGCTTCGTCCAATAGTATTATAGGCGCGTTTTTTAGGAATGCGCGCGCTATGGAGATACGCTGCCTTTCTCCGCCCGATAGCGCGCAGCCGTTTTCGCCTATCTGAGTGTTCCATCCGTCGGGCAGACGGCTGACAAATTGTTCGCAGTTGGCCAGCCGCGCGGCGGTAATAACTTCTTCGTCCGTTGCGTCTTTGCGTCCGATTCTTATATTTTCCATAATGGAGTTATTAAACAGCGTTACGTCCTGAAACACTATGGAGTATAAGGACAG
The DNA here is from genome assembly GCA_003150515.1 of Selenomonadales bacterium. GTDB lineage: Bacteria > Bacillota > Clostridia > Christensenellales > QALW01 > Neochristensenella. Next base: position 51,950 of record QALW01000011.1, read on the forward strand.
CAGGGTTTCAGGCTCAATTTTGCTTATGTCCATTCCTCCTACTGTAATTTTACCGCTGCCGGCGTCCCAGAATCGCGCCGCAAGACGGGACGCAGTGGTTTTACCGCCGCCTGACGGCCCCACCAGCGCCGTTACTTCTCCCTGCCGCGCGGTAAAGGAAACATTTTTAAGAATGGTTTCTCCCTGTTCGTAACTAAAGCCCACATTCTCAAATTTTATGTCATAGCCCTTATTGGTAAGCAGGGAGGCGCCCGTTTGCACCGGATGCTCCAAAATTTCATTCATTCGGGCAATATTGGTTCTCGTGCTTATAACGGCGGCCAAATTCTGCAAGGCGGATTGCAGCGGCTCATAAATTCGGGATACGACCAATAAAAACATGAAGAAGGTCAGTATGCTGATGCTTCCCTCTATAAGCAGAGCAGAGCCTATTAAGGCTGTCGTTGCAATGCCCAGCTTGAGAATTAAAGAAGCTGACACTACAAAGACGGCGGTGCCCAATTCGGTTTTAACCGCGCGTTTTTCTACAAGCTTGATTTTCTTATCCAGCCCTTTTAAATATTCCGCTTCGGCGTTATTGGATTTTAATGTCCTGACGCATTCCAGGCATTCCTGTATTCCGTCCGCGCACTGCATTTTTGCCGACATCTGTCTGTCATTAAGCTTTTTCTGAACCCTGGCCGAAAGGGCTACAATACCAAAAGATATTGGCAGCACCCAAAGCGCCGCCAGCGCCATGCGCCAATCAAAGACGAACAGGCTGACCGCGATTAAAGCAGTAGAAATAATTGCTCCGATTAATTCGGGCACAAAGTGGGAAAAGCATTGCTCTAAAAAGGCGCAGTCCGCCATTATAGTGCTGGTTAGATCGGCTAAATCCTTTTTTCCGAAAAAGGATAAGGGCAGCCTGCGCAATTTTTCGGCCAGCGTTTTGCGCCGGATTCCGCTTTCTTTATAGGTGGCAAAATAAGTGGCGTTATATTGAAAATAGTAGGTAACGGCTATAAGCCCTACGCAGACAATGCAGCCGAATATATAAAACGCCCAGCGCTCCGTGCGGCCAAAAGTATAAAAATCGCTTACAAGCCAATATAACAGCCCTACGGGCAGCATTAGAACAATATTGGATAATATGCAGGAAGCGCAGGCCTTGAGCATATCTTTGGCGCCTTGCTCGGATAGAGCAAACATTTTTTGTATACGCTTTATCATGATTAACCCTCCTTTTGAACCTTCCATTGTATGGAGGTTTGATAGCTTTTCCACATTTGAGAGTATAAGCCGTTCTGCTCAATCAGCTCTTGATGAGTTCCCTGCTCTTTTATTTCTCCGCCGTCAAGCACAAATATTCTGTCCGCGCCCAGGACGGTGGTTAAGCGATGGGCGATTATTATAACAGTTCTGCCTTTGGCCAAAGAGGAAAGCGCCGCCTGTACCCGGCTTTCGTTATCCGGATCGGCAAAGGCGGTTGCCTCGTCCAGGATTATGATAGGAGCGTCCTTGAGTATCGCCTGCGCTATGGCGATTCGCTGCTGCTCGCCTCCCGAAAGGAATATGCCCCTGGAGCCTATAACCGTATCTATGCCTTCAGGCAGTTTTTCTATAATATCCGAGCATTGGGCCGCTTCCAACGCCTTTATAACGGCTTCTCTGCCTGCGTTTGGTCGCGCCAGCCGGACGTTATCCAAAATAGACGCTTTTAATAAGCGGCTGTTCTGAAATACGATAGCAATATTATCCATTAGTTCGTTTTTAGGAATGCTTTTAATATCCGTTCCGCCTATAAGTATTTTTCCCTTCCGTGCTTCCAGAAAACGGGCGATAAGCCCGGCAACGGTGGTTTTGCCGCCGCCCGACGCTCCTACCAGCGCTATAGTCTGCCCGCCGGCTATATCCATGGAAATGCCGTGCACGGCGTCCTTAGCTCCGTCATAGCTGTAGCTGACGTTTATGAGCTGTACGGAAGCGTCTTGAGGACGCAGCCGGCCCTTTTCGGGCAGAGGCTGTAAATTTAAAATGCTGTCTATGCGTTTCATGGCGTCGTCTACAATCATGGCGTTTTCGCTTGAAAACATAATTTTAGTCAGCGTTATTGATATTATAGGCGTTATGATAATGTAAAAAATCAAATTAAGCAAAAAACCGCTGTCCGCAGCTTTTCCGCTCAAAAGCAGGGCGCCTGCTATAAGGAATACAAATACGCCGTTTATTGCCGCAGTATAAAATATCATAGGCGTGCGCAAATCTTTGGTGTATGCTATAACCCATTTGCCGTAATTGTCAATAGCGCCGTTAAATCGCTTGAAAGAAAAGACTGTCTGCCCAAAGGTTTTAACTACGGGTATTCCGCGCACATATTCTACCGCCTGGTTGGACATATCCTCTAAAGCATTCTGGTATTCGGTCATTTTGGCCTGCATTTTTGCGCCGGTCATGCACATCATTATAATAAAGGCTATAAATACTGGCGCCAGGCTTAAAAGCCCAAGCCGCCAGTCAAAGGCGAATAATAAGAATATAAGGCCTATAGGCGTGGCAATAGCGCCGGCTTTATCAGGGAGCTGGTGGGCCAAATAGGTTTCAGTGGCGGCGCTGGATTCATTGACAATCTTGCGCATTTTACCGCTTCCCATTAGTTCAATTTCGCCAACGGGTAGATTGAGAATGTGGTGCATGGCTTTAACGCGTATATTTGAAGCTATTCTGAAAGCGGCCACATGAGAGCACATCAGGGCGCTTATATAAATAAGCACTGCAATAATTGCGAAAATTACGGCCATCCAGCCGTTATGCACCATATTGCCTGCTCCTGAAAAATTGGGCGCCGTTTCTATAGCCTCTTTAATAATGCGCCATATGTACCAAAAGGGTATAAGAGCCAATAACGCGCTGAGAGCCGATAAAATCCACGAGGCTATGGTAAAATAGCGGAAATTACCGGCGTAATCCAGCAGTTTTAAAAGATTGGATGGTTTTTTCATATATACCTCCTTTAAATAATTTAAAGTTAGTTATTACTAACTCTATTGCAAAAAAAGAATCAGAGGCTCAGTCCCATAATTTTCATCCAGCCAGCCGTATAAAATTCCCGCAGTTCTTTTATATATTGCCTGGACTGGGATTTGGGCATATCATGAATTACCGTTTCAAAAAAACCGGTAAACATTCCGCTGATTAATATATGTTCAAGCTGCTTGTCTATATGTTTAGGGTGATAGCCCAGGCTCTCCAATACCTCTATAAAGCGGTGAGTGCTATCCTCTTCGGTCACCACCAGCTCATGAAGAAAATTTTCATATTTCGTTCCCTCCGCGCAGCAAAGCAGGAGTTTGAATTGGGGAATATGAGCATACATATAATCCAGCATCCATTCCATACATTCGCCCGATATCTTGCTCATATTTTCCAGCTGCTGCTCAGGAGGCAGTTGGTTAAAAAGAAATTGCGCCTGATTGAATTTTTCCAGAAATATATGCGCATGCGGGCCTGCCAGCGCGTCAAAAACAGCTTCCTTGCTTGAAAAATAGCCGTAAAAAGCGCCCGTAGTTACGCCTGCGTTTTTTACTATTCTTCTTAAAGAAGCTCCCCTGAATCCATAAAGCAGGAATTCCTCCTGGGCGGAACGCAATATGCAGTTAAGAGTGCTTTCCCCGCTTTCCATTTGCGCCTCCATATAACACTGCTATATAACACAGTTATATTATAAAAGCCCCTCTTTATTCTGTCAAGAGTTTATTTATAGCAGAATGCAATTTAGCATGAATTGCCCATTCTCTTTATTGTTTGCATAGCTCGGCCATACGCGGGCATATATCAGTTATTGCATTTATATATATTAAATGTTTATATTTGGGAATTTTCTGCTTAAATCGCTTGCCAAATATCCATATATAGTATATAATGAGAAAAAATAACAAAAATGATTAGCGGGAGGTTGTTATTATGTTGGAGAAAGAGAGTTTTTATCAAATGAACGGAGGAGAAAGAAAAATGCGCATGGAGGAAAGGATTAGCAGAATGTTGATCACGCTGGGCATAACTTCCAGGCTTAAAGGTTACGCCTATTTGATAACCGGATTGCAGATGGCCATTAAGTGTCCTGAATGTGTTACTAACATTACTAAAGAGTTATATCCCGATATAGCCAAAGAGCATAAGACGCAGCCTGAAAAGGTGGAGCGCGGAATAAGGCATGCAATTTTGGTGTCTCAGACGCAGGGTTCCATGATAAAGCTGAATAGTTTATTAAACTGCGAGGCTTATAATATGGGAGATAAGCTTACAAACAGCCGATTTATAGCTCTGGCGGCTGAAAGGCTCAGATATATGGCGTTGGACGGCGAACAGGAATAGTCTTTTTGGGAAATCTTGCTTCCGAATAAAAAATACCGGCGGGGCAGGGGGCGGCGCGGCCCCGGCCTCCGGCCGGGCTGGGCCGGCGGCCTCCGGCCGCCAGCCCAGGCTTTTAGCAAAGCTAAAAGCGCCGCGCCGCCCCCTGCCCCGCCGGTATTTTTTCTCCGGAAGCAAAAAAGCAAAGCGAATTTCGCTTTGCTTTATGTTTTTATGCAGGAGTCGTTTTTATTTTCTGCGTCCTTTAATTATTCGGCTTAATAATATCGCTATGGCTATAGTAATTAATATTATTCCCAAAGGCACGAGCAGGGAAGCGGCGCTTAATGGGACTGTGCCTGTAAAATCTAAAGTCCAGGGAAGCTTAATCAGTCCCGTGCCTAATAACAGAAACGCAAAAAGCACCGAGCAGGCAAAGGAAAGCAGGTTTATTTTCATGCCGTTGGCCTGAGCGGATAAAAAGTCGCTTATATTTTTAATCCGTTCATGCAGTTCAGAGGTAATCTCGCTTATTCGGTAAGCCCGAATGCCTGCCTCATAAAATTCCTTGGCCGCTTCAGGGGCTTTGGAATTGGGAAGAATGGCGGCCCCGTCCAGGCAAAGCAAAGCTTCGCCGGTATTTTTAAAAGCGCGGCCGTTTGCGGGAGACAGCATATTTAATTTTGCGCTGATTTGATTAAGGGTATATCTTCTTTGTATAAGCGTCAGCAGCAGCATGCTCCATTCGCATTCAAATTGTTCAAAATAACCGCTGCTTTGGTGTTTAAGGGCGAACGCTCCGGCGCATGCGAATTGCTCAAAGCATATGCCGCTGTCCGGCTGCGGGCAGTATATATTTTCGTCCGGCGTCGGCGCCCATTGTTCGCTCGCGGCCATCTGAAAGCAGCATTTTTTTAAATATGAGCCGTTAGCAGGCATATATCCCGTTCCGGCAATGAGCAGGCCTAAATAGCTTACGGAGGGGAGATAGATAAGCCTGCATGCAGGCGTGAGCCCGGCGTGAGCAAAAAGCTTTTCGGCGGTAAGCGTCTGGAGACTCTCCTTGAGTTTAATAAGGCTGCCTGAGGCGTAATCGGCATATAGCGCCTTGCAGTTGATTTCAGGATAAACAATCGCCATTCCAGTGCCGTTAGGATATGCGTATATCTCAAAGCCGGCTTTTAAGGATTCAGGCGTGAGATTTTCCAGAGAAAGCTCGGATTTGAAGCATCTGGGCTGTGGGTTCACGCTGTAATCAATAATATCGTATGGCAGAGCGCTTTCCTTTAATCCGCTTTTTTCAAAGCCGGCGCAAAGCGCCGCGAATTTTTTATAGGGAAAGGAAAAAGGCAGGATTAATTTATAAAACGCCCTCTCCGCGCTGTGCTCTTTCAATTGTTTTAAAATGCCTGCAAGCTGCTTTATAGATAGCAGTGAGCCTTCTCTGGGCGAATCAATCTGCGCGGAATTAAAGCTCCAGGGGTTTTCTGTGCGGCAGAAAGGTGGGATTCCCGGCGTGCCGCGCAGTCTCCGTGCGTGCGCCGCTCCGGGAAAATATTCTTCCTCCAAGGCAAGCTCTGCATATTCCATTTCCCTTGCAATAATTTCCGCGTCGCAGATTCGGGGCAGCCCGTTTCTGTCGTTAAGCACGGTTATCTTAATTTGGCGCGTTGGATATATGTTTTGATTGGGCGCAGTAAAATTTGCACTGCCGGTAACGGCGGCGGCAATCGCAAATCCGTCCAGACCTGCCCAAAAATCATATAATTTGCTTTGGGGTGGCTGAGGCCATATTATAAACTGTTCTTTTTTATCTCCAAAAATTCCGCTGCCATCGGGCAAAATTGTTTCGCCTGTTTGGCAGATAGAGTCTCTGTCTGCAATATAGCTGTCCAAATCATTGGAAGCATTGGCTATTTCCGCGGCAAACTGGGGCTCGTCTTTGGCTATGGGCGCGGTTTTCAAGTTGTATTCAGGCTCCAGAAGGAAGTTGATCATGGCGCGCTTGAACAGTATTTCGGATTTATTTATAAGCAGCGCCGAACGCTCCGCTTTATTAATGCCGTCATAATATTTTCCTATTACGGTTATTATAAAATAAAGGGTATAAATACTTTGCTTATTTAAGGAATATTCTCCGCTGTTGATAGTGTCCAGATAATCGGCCAGCCTGCTTGCGGCTTTAGGGATACGCCCCGTTTCAACGTAATGCTTTATAAGGTATGCTCCGGCCATAAGTTCTATGCCGGGCATATAGGGCAAATTGACGACGACGTCCTCATTTGTCAATATATCGTCTATTTTTTGCGGAGCCTCCAGGATATTCCGGATTAAATCTCCGCCCGCGCCTGCAAAAACGCAGCCTTCTTGATTGCCCAATCCTAAATAAAGCTCATTGCTTCTAATTGGTGCGCTATATGGGAATTCATGAAAGACATAGTTGACAGTCATACCCTAATCTCCTTGCAGAAAATATATAAGCCTCTATGATTTATTATATCATTTCTTGGAACTATTGCAAGAAATAAAATCAGCCGGTATTCTTAATTACAACAGTATTTTGGCTTTTATATAAATCCGGACAGCCCGGCGTGACGAATTGCGGGCGGAAAGACTTATGCTTTAAAGCGGTTCAATACAGGTCTATGTATTATTGTGTAAAAAAAGCCGGGCTTTATGCCCGGCAAAAGTATTTATTATGCTTTACTTTCTTTTCCTTATAGCCAGAGCGCCTAAACCGCTGATTGCGGCGGCCGCGTAAAGCGCTATGGAGAGGTCGCCCTCATCTCCAGAATCATCTGTCTTGCCGTCGTCCGGATTGTCGGTTGCAGGCACTTGGGCGCTCTTAACCAGAGCTAAATCATCAAGAATGAGATTGTTAGTGCTGCCGTCGCAGTTGCCCGCCCTGCGGATATCTATTTCCAATCTTCCGAGCTGTGAAAAGTCTGCCAGAGGATTAGTGCCCCAATTGGTGTGGGTGGGGAAGTCCTCCAGCTTTGCGCTCATAAAAATGTATCCCTCAAAGCCCTTGGGTATGCGAATGTAACCGTTTTTGTATCCGTTGGATTGAGAATCGTCAGTAGGTATAATCTCCAGCTCGGCTTTGCTGCCATCCATGTTGAGGAATACTGCCTTGGTAAAATCAGCCGCTCCCCAATTAACCGAATATTCTCCCGTATCGTTCATATTCTGCAGACTGAAGGAAAAGGCGAATTGGCCGTCCTCAGCGTCGCAGGCCATATTGTTTTTTATATACAGCCGGATATAGCTGTATTCTCCGCTTTCCAGGCCGGTTGAAAGCTCGGACAGCCAATCGCAGCCTTTGGCCTTGTCCAGGTAAAAGCTTCCCGCCCAGAAATTGCCCGCTTTAGGCGTTATAGCAAGCTGGCCGTCTTTAACGATAAAATCAGGCTTGGGAATGTTGTAAGGAGCTGCGCTCAGCCCTTCGTTCCAGCCTATTAAACCATCTTTATCTGCGTCGGTAAAATCATAGATCAGCAATTGATCTGCGGCTAAAGCAGGAATCGCCATAGAAATTGCAAGAGTTAAAGCCAGGATTGTTAATAACAGCTTTTTCATATAAATTCTCCTTTATTGATTAGTTTAATTTAAGTATAAAGCTTTAACCTAATAATTCAATGAACAAAGTTAACCTGTATCTAGACAAAACTATCCTGTTATTATGATTTTTGAGGGTTGGAATAGATAAAGCGGGCAGGGCGGAATGCGCCGCAGAGGGGAATCTTTAGCATAGCGCAGCAACGCGGAATATCGTTTTTGCTAAAAGCTTTGTGTTTTGGCTGTATTAGCTCAAGCGCGATTGTAATGAGAGGATAATAAAAAGGCGCATGGATTCACCATACGCCTAGCTAGGTAAAAAAGCAGATATATTAGGAGAAATAATTATTTCTTCCTTCTGATTGCCAGAGCGCCTAAGCCGCTTACAGCAGCCGCAGCATAGAGCAGCATGGAAATATCTCCGCCATTTCCGGGATTGTCCGTTCCAGGCTCTGAAGCTTCGGGAGCCGCGGCCTCGTTTACAAGCGCAAGATCGTCCCAAATCATGTAGCCTTCTCCGTCAGCGGCCGCATCACGTATATCCCACTCAATGAAAGTTACATCCGACCAAGCGTTGAGAGCGGTTTTTCCCCAACCATCAGGACCGGGGCCAAAGGTGGAAACGTTAGCATCCATAAACAGCCATCCCTTAAAGCCGGCAGGCAATTCAATATAACCGTTGGTAAAACCATTATAATCAGGACGAACAGTACCAGTAACCTTTTCGCCTTTAGTGTTAATTAATACAGCTTTGGTCATATCGGCGCTGCCCCAGCCGGTAGCCGCGTCTTCAAATATGAAAGAGATAGCGAATGCAGCGGAGGTGTTGTTTTCAACATAAAGCCTGAGATATTTGTAATCAGCCGCTTTTTCCGCAAGCGTAGCTACCCAGCTGCGGGATTCCGCTCTAAGATATCCGCCCGCTATAGCATGATTAAAAAGCATTTTCATTTGGCCGTTCTCGATAGTTACGGTGGGAGCAGGCACTCCAAAGCTGGTAGTTAAACCAGTATTAAAGCCGAAAGTATCGTCTACATCAGCGGTGTTTGTGAAATCATAGATTACCACATCATCAGCTGCAAGAGCGGGAATGGCAATGCACATAACCAATGCCAGGGACAAAATAAGAACAAGTGCTCTTTTCATTGTTGATTACTCCTTTTTAAAGTTTTTATGATCAAATTATAGCACTTTTATTAATAGAACGCAATACACAAAATTAACCTGAGATAGATATTTAATTAAGTTTTCATATTAATAAATTCACATTTTTGTTTGGATAGAATATCAAAGCGCGCAAAAAGGCAAAGGGCCCAGGGGGGGCGGCGCGGAATTCCGGCGCGCATGCGCGCCGGAATGGAGCGTTTGCGCTTTGCGCAAACGCCTGGGCGGCCTTACGGCCGCCTCCGCGCCGCCCCCCTGGGCCCTTTGCTTTTTTGCGCGCTTTGATATTCAAAAGCCGATCAGGCAATTGAATTGTAAATTAAAAAAGCGGTTGAATTTTTTCTGAATAATTGGTATATTATATAAAGAGAGTATGGCTCAAAGCCCTATTTTATCGGAGGAATTATTTTATGAATACTGGCACCATAGTTATTATTGCCGCGGCGCTGCTTGCCCTGGTGGTTATAATATTATTGATAACTAAAGTCATTAAGTCCTTTTTGGCGCTGATACTCCTGGTCGTCATAGCTCTGGGCGGTTATCTGGGCTTTAAATATATAAATGAAAAGACCAGCCTGAGCGATAATGTTCCCCAAATAGCCGAAGCTTTCAGGCAAATCCAAGCGGAACATCTGGAAATCAACGGTATACAGGATAATTACATTTATAAAGAGTTGGGCATTTCAATTTTTTATTTTGTAGACGGCGAAAGAGACGACGCGTTAATAGAGGAAGTGCTTAAACAAACCAGAGAGGCGCTGCTCAATAAAGAGAATTTTGCAGCTATGCTTGAGCAATTTGACGGTAACGTGCCTAAGAGCATAGGCGTGGTCTTTAAATTTGATAAGCTGGATATTGCAAGCTATACCGCGGAGCGTACTGCCAGCGAAGATCTTTCCAATCCTGAAGAGCTTTATACGGCGTTTGATTATTCTGAGGATAAGTAGCCGTACATAATTTTATAGGCTGTCTTTAAATCAAGGCCCGCTTTAACGCGGGCTTTTGTTTGCCCGGTCAGGAGGGATGTGATATAATAATATCAGCTTGCAGAATAATAAGGAGGAATACATGCCGCGCTTTGATACTATTATATTTGATTTGGACGGTACGTTAACCGATTCAGCTCCGGGCATTATCAACAGTATAAAATATGCCTCCGCCAAGCTGGGATACAGGGAATTAACTGCGCCTGAGCTGCGTTCCTGCGTCGGTCCGCCTCTGGCTGAGCATATTATGGGCATACTGGGGCTTTCGCAGGAGGAGAGTCTGGAATTTTTAAAGGCCTATAGAGAATATTTTGCGCAGAAGGGCATATATGAAAACAATGTTTATCATAATGTGCCCGCAATGCTGGCGGAATTGCGCGAAATGGGCGTCAGGCTTATGCTTTGTACGGGCAAGCCTGAGCCGTATGCCAGAGAGGTCCTGCGGTATTTTGAGCTTTTGGATTATTTTGAGGATGTATTGGGGCCTACCTTTGAAGGCAAATATAATGATAAAGCGGAAGGGCTTGCCGAATTGCTGCGGCGGTCGCACGCTGTGAATTGTGTTATGGCGGGGGATAGGAAGTATGATATAATTGCCGCAAAAGCCAATGGCGTGGCAAGCGTTGGGGTGCTTTGGGGATATGGCTCCAGGGAGGAGCTTAAAGCGAGCGGCGCGGATTACATATTGGATTCTCCTAAACAACTGGTTGAATTAATACGGGATTCCCAAACTGCTGTTTTTTAGAGTTTTCGGGCGTAAGCGGATTAAGATTTAAAGGGGGGCGGCGCGGCGCCCGGCCTGCGGCCGGGCGAGCGGCTCCGTAAAAAAGGGCGGCGTTTGGCCGGGCTTGGGCCCGGCCAGGCCGAGCGAAAGCTCGGCCTACGGCCAAAGGCCGTAAACGCCGCCTTCTTTTTTACGGAGCCGCTTAATTTCGGTGCCCTTTAAAAGGGCGCCGAAATCCGCGCCGCCCCCCTTTAAATCTTAATCCGCTTACGCCCGACTCCGGCCCAGGCATAAAAATAAATAATACAGGCCCGGCGCGTTTACGCGCCGGGCCTGTATTATTTATTTTTATGCCTGGGCCTCAATTATTTCATATTATATTCATATGAAAGCCGTCCTAAAGGCAGGGCGGAACCGGTTACATAGTAATCCATAATATCGTCGGCTGTTTCCACAGAATCGGCCGCCTTGAAATAGAGGCTGTTCTGGTCGCTCATGCCGATAAGATTGCGGGGTACGGAAATAAACATGAAGTTATCTTTTATTTTCATATCTGCCTGACCAACAGTTTCGCCCGTAAAGTCGGCGTTCAGCTTGACTATATCGGCCGAATTCTCCGAGCCCGAACGGTTTATTATATATTCATATCCGTTCCAGCCTTTTTGCGAGGGCTCGCCCGTCCCCAGCAGGATATTCATCCAATTGGAGGCCTGGCCGCGGGAGGTTATATTCTTTTCAGTGCGGAGCATAAAATAAATGTTGTCCTTATCGTGCGCAATGCGTACTTCCTGGATGTTGTTGTCCGGAAGAGCAGTGCGGTAAGGAATGCTGTTGTCTACGCTGGAAGAGGCCCGCCTGAAAGCTTTCTGGCCAATCTGGCGGTAAACTGCGCCAACATTGTACCATTGGGCGTATGATCCGTTGATGTCTATGGTTTGCTCCCCGTAAGCTTCTGCTTCGTCTGTAAATTTATAATCGCGCATATTCTCCATCATCTGCAAATAGTAATTGTCCTTATAAGTGTCCTTGGCCAATTCTATGGAAAGAGAATATTCCAAAGTTGCAGTATCGCAGAGCATATATTCTCCGTCGTAAAGCTGCTTAAGCGCCGTCCAGAAATTCCATGCCACAAGAAATACCGTATCGGGGCTCTCTTCAATAATCTGGTCCCAGCAGGCCTGGAAATAGGTGCCCTGCATAACGCCGTTTTTAGCGTCCACGCCCAAAACCGGATTATACGCGCGGCTCCAGTTTTTTGCCCCGCGGGTAATACTGAAAGAGAAGGGAATGGAAGGATGGCTGGCCACGGCCGCATTCATAAATGTGCCCAAGGAGGTTTCTCTCACGGGCAGCGGCTGAGTCCATTCAATCCAGCAATAGCCCGTATCCTTGCCCGGGTCGTATTGCGGCCAGCCCTGCCGCAGATAATCGTCCGGCCAGCGGGGTTCAACAAAATAGAAGAAATCCAGAATTTCCTGGCTTAAAGGCTCGTATTCAGGCACGTCAAAATCAGTAACTCCGCGCCCTGCCGATTCGGCTATATCCTTTTCAGTATCAGTATAAGCAATAATGACCGGCTTTCCGTCTTTTTTATACCAGGCTTCCTCATATTCGCGCAGGGAATATATGTCATTATAGGCTTCCCGGACGGTCTTATTATTGAGAGAATGTATGTAAAGCACTACCTGGGGCGCGTCCCATCCCTCCTGGCGCAGCTCGGTTATATATTCCAGGGTGCTTTTAAGCGCTTCGTTATACAGCCATGCGTTTGTGCAGTCCATAACTATATAATCTATGCCCGCCGCCGTTAATTGCCTGACGTGGTTTTTAATTACATAAGTATCGGTGGATTTATAATAGCCGTAAAGAGGTTCGCCCCACCAATGCTCGTTATTATTGGGGCTTACGGGAGTGTCCTCGTGGAAAATAACGTCCGGACCGTATTCAGCCATGATCTTTGTAACGTCGTATATGCCTGAAATAAGCCCTGAATGGAAGCCGTTGGCCTGGGTGTAGAATATGCCTACCGATTTATTCTCCAATTCGGAGCCTGCCGATTTTAATACGCGCCCTACGTCGTCTATGGTAACTAAAGATGTAACGTCGTATCCTTTATCGCTGTTCTTATCCAGCTCTTCGTACCATTTATAAGGGTCGTCCTGAGTGGGGAGGGTTGCCTCCGCGCTATTGGACGCCTCTGGCGACTGAGCGGTCTGATCGGGTGCAAGCCCGGTCTGAGAAGGCGACACCTGGGCTCCCGTCTGGCCGTTTGTGCAGGCCGTGACGCTCAACGCCATAAATAATGTCAATGCTAACGCTAAAACTTTTTTCTTCATGTTTACCCCTTCCTTAATTATTATAATGAACAACCGCGGAGGATAAAGATATGTTTTTGCCGGATATAAATATTGAGGCGCTCTTTATTAACCGCGGATATTCTTAAAAATAAACGGGCGTTTAATCAATCCGCCATTTTGTATTCATAGGACAGCCGTCCCATGGGCATAACCGAGCCTGAAACATAATATTCCATGATATCCTCGGGCGTTGCGACGGAATCGGCCGCCTTGAAATAGAATTCAGTCTCGTTCTGCATTCCCACCAACGAGCGGGGCACGCATAAAAACATTCTGTTTCCGTCAATTTTCATATCTGCCTGGCCTACAGTTTCCCCCGTAAAATCGGCGTTCAGTTTGACTATATCGGCCGAATTCTCCGAGCCAGAACGGTTCAGAACGTATTCATAGCCTTCCCAGCCCTCCAAAGCGGGCTTGCCCGCGCCGATAAATAAATTCATCCAATCGGAGGCCTGGCCGCGGGAGGTTATGTCCTTTTCAGTGCGTAGCATAAAATAGAGATTGTCCTTATCATGCGCAACGCGTATCTCCTGAATGTTGTTGTCCGGAAGAGTTGTGCGGTAGGCAATGCTGTTGTCTATGCTGGAAGAGGCCCGCCTGTATGCCTTCTGGCCAATCTGGCGGTAGACGGCTTCAGTTATATACCATTGGGCATATGAACCGTTAATATCAATTGTCTGCGTTTCATAAGCGGGGGAATCTCCAGTATATTTGTAATCCCTGATATTAAGAGCCGTCTGCGTGTAATAGTTGTCCTCGTATGCGCCCTTAGCCATCTCTATGGAGAGGGAATATTCTAAAGTAACGGTATCCACATACATATATTCGCCGTTCTGATAGGGCAGCTTGAGCACGTTCCAGCCGTTCCAGCAGACCAGCATTATAGTATCAGGCTGTTTTTCTATAACCTGATCCCAGCAGGCCTGGTAATAGGTGCCCTCCATAACGCCGTTTTTAGCGTCCACTCCCAGAACGGGATTATATGCGCGGCTCCAGTTATTTGCGCCGTGGGTAATGCTGAAAGAGAAGGGTATGGCTGGGTGGCTGGCCACGGATACGTTCATATATGAGCCCAGAGAGGTGTTTCTTACGGGCAGGGGCTGGGTCCATTCAATCCAGGCGTAGCCCTCTTTTTTATCCGGGTCGTATATGGGGGTGTTAACCAGGCTGCCCATTGTGTCGTTGGGCCAGCGGGGCTCCACAAAATAGAAGTAATCCAGAATTTCCTGGCTTAATGGATCATAATCGGACGAGGAAAAATCAGTCACTCCTCTTGTGGCCGCTTCGGCCTTATCCTTTTCGGTATCGGTATAAGCGATAATGACAGGCTTGCCGTCAATTTTATACCAGGCGTCCTCATATTCGGGCTTAGAATACATGCTGGAATAAACTTCGCGCACAGTTTTGTTATTGAGAGAATGCATATAATATACAATCTG
>QALW01000003.1 GCA_003150515.1 Selenomonadales bacterium
CCCTTCTCAATTCTAAGCAGGTTTTTATATAATTAATGCCGAGAAGCTCTTCCAAAACTTTTCCGCCCGGCCAATAAAGGCGCGCCGCGCCTTTATTGGCCGGGCGGCTTTAAATCAGCGTTCAGAGGAATATAAATCCAGCTAAAAACTATTGCTAAAAAAACGACAAAGTGCTATTATATTCAGTAGCGCCATCAGTATTAACAACAACTAAGCTTTACGGAGGTGTAAAACGGATGGACGACCCTGCGGGCAGTAATAACGTTCCTTTACGACGCGCGTCGGGGAAGCTTATTCATTTACGGCTGAAATAATCCGCGGCCGATGCTTCCTTGCGCTCGTTTCGGGCATAATAAAAAAAGGAGGTACCGGCAAATGCTTAGTATTTATAAAACCGAGGAGGATACCCTCCTCACTCTTGAACGCCCGGAAAAGGGCTGTTGGCTGAATTTATGCGATCCTACCGAGGGAGAAATCGAATTTGTCTCCAGCCAGCTGGGCTTTGATCTGGACTGGGTGCGCGCCTCCCTGGACGAAGAGGAAAGAGCGCGTATAGAATGGGATGACGGCGCTACTCTTATAATCGTAGACGTTCCCAGAGTTGAGGCCGAGGGGAGCAGCTTTGTTTACAGCACTATACCTCTGGGCATTCTTTTTAATGATGAAGCGATTGTAACCGTATCCCTGAACGAATCTCCCATAATTAACGATTTTATCAAGGGCCGGGTTAAATCTTTTTATACCTTTAAAAAGACCAGATTTATCTTGCAGCTGCTATATAAGAACGCGACCAGGTTTCTTATGTATCTTAAGCAAATTGACAAGGCCAGCTCGGCTGTGCAGAACGAATTGCATAAATCCATGAAAAACAAGGAGCTAATTCAGCTTCTGGCTTTGGAAAAATCCCTGGTTTATTTTTCTACCAGCCTTACCAGCAATGAAATGGTGCTGGATAAGATGATGAAGCTTGGATATATCAAGAAGTATCAGGACGACGTGGAACTGCTTGAGGACGTTATAGTAGAAAACAAGCAGGCTATTGAAATGTGTAATATTTACCGGGATATATTAAGCGGCACTATGGACGCTTTCGCCTCGGTAATTTCAAACAATCTCAATATCGTTATGAAACTGATGACTTCTATTACTATAATTATCAGCATTCCCACTCTTATCGCCAGCATATGGGGAATGAACGTGCCGCTGCCTTTATCGGGCAGCAAATATGGGTTCTGGATAATCCTGGGGCTTTCGGCTGCTTTAAGCGCCCTTATAGCTTATATAATGAGAAGGAAAAAAATGCTTTAGGAGGCTTGGGGGATGCCTGTTCTGGATTTCAAATGCCTTAAATGCGGCTTTAAATTTGACGAACTGGTAAAAAACACTCAGAATATCAGCCAGGTAGTATGTCCTAAATGCGGCGCGGATAATCCGTCCCGCGTGTACGAGGGGAAATGCTATCAATCGGGCTCTAAGGGCGGCTGCTCGGGGCACTGCGCAGGCTGCTCGGGCTGCGGACATTAATACGCCCGTGCATCAAAGGCGGGTTTTTACAGCTGACGGCCGGATATAACAGATTCGTATCAAAGGCGCATAAATATCAGAGCTGGAGAGATAATGTGAGACAGTTTATTATTCAAGGGGGCATTCCCCTTAAAGGAGAAGTGGAAATAAGCGGCGCCAAAAACGCCGCGGCCGCAATTCTGGCCGCGGCCATGCTTTGCGATGGCGTATGCGTTATAGACAACCTCCCCTATATATCCGACGTAGTGGTAATGGCCGAGCTTATAGAATATATGGGAGCCAAGGTCGAGCTTTCTCCCAGCGGCAGAATAACTATTGACGCTTCCAGCCTGGAAAATAAAACTCCTCCGGAGCATATGGTCTCCCGCATGCGCGCTTCCAGCTATCTTATGGGCGTGCTTCTGGGAAGATGGAAAAAGGCCAACGTGCCTCCGCCGGGCGGCTGCTGCATAGGCGCGCGTCCAATTGATCTGCATCTTAAGGGCTTTAGAGCGCTGGGCGCGAATATAGACGAAGGCAATTTAGTCTCCATTGAGGCCGACGAGCTGATCGGAGGGGAAGTGCATGCCGAGGCCAGCGTGGGCACCACCATAAATATAATGTTCGCCGCCTGCCGTGCCAGGGGAAACACCACCATTTACAGCGCCGCCAAGGAGCCGCACGTCGTGGACACGGCTAATTTTTTAAACAATATGGGCGCGCGCATAAAGGGCGCGGGAACAGATACCATCCGCATAACGGGAGTAAACGCCCTGCATGGGTGCAATTATACAATCATTCCCGACCAGATTGAGACGGGGACCTATATGATAATGGCGGCGGCCACGCACGGAGACGTTATTATAAAAAACTGCATACCTATACATATGGAATCAGTTTCGGCCAAGCTTAGCGACGCGGGCGCGCTGATAACCGAAGGGGACGACTGGATAAGAGTGTGCGCTCCCGGCCAGTTAAAGGCGATCAATCTTAAAACCATGACTTATCCGGGCTATCCGACAGATCTTCAGCAGCCCATTTCGGCCATGCTGACCATGGCGCAGGGCACCAGCGTTATAACCGAAACTATTTTTGAACAGCGCTACAGGCATCTGGAAGAGATGCGACGCATGGGCGCCAAGGCACGGGTGGAGGATAGAATAGCCATTATTGAAGGAGTGGATAAGCTTTACGGACGATGCGTGGAGGCGCGGGATTTGCGCGCAGGCGCCGCCCTCATAACCGCCGGGCTTATGGCCGAGGGGACGACCACCATTCTGGGAGGCAGATATATAGAGCGGGGCTATGAGCGCATAGACCAAAAATTGCAGGGGCTGGGCGCGCGTATAGTTGTGGAGGATAAATAATCTTTTTATAGCTGGTTTTATTAGTTTTGCCGCTTTTTAAATTGTTTTATTTCTGTTTTCAGGGAACGCTGAGAACGGGACGCCCAAAGAATGGGGAAATATTTTCAGCTTTCAACCGCTCTCCATGAGGCGGTTTTTTATATCCGCTTTTGGATTTGAGCGGACGCCGCTTTTTATTTGCGGCCGGCTTGCGCGTTTGCGCTGTTGCGGCCCGAGCGGAAAACCAAAAAGGGGATTATTGCCGCAGCCGGGGCGGGCGCGGGCAGGCGCCGGGTATGACGGGCGGGGGGAGGCGCCCCTGGGAGCGAAAGCTCCCAGGGGCAGCGGCGGCATGCGGGCGGCGTTTGGCAGGCGCCTTTCAGGCGCCTGCCTGGGCCGGGCCGTTCGGCCCGGCCCGGCGGCATAAATGCCGCCGAACGCCGCCCGCATGCCGCCCGGCCCGGCCGCCGGCTGAAAGCCGGCGGCCGGGCGCTGCCCTCCCCCGCCCGTCATACCCCGTGCCTGCCCCGGCCTTGTTTAGATAAAGCAAAAATATTCTGGACAAGCCTTCTTTTGTATGATAACATAATAATATGCCTGATTAAGGCAAATAATTAAACAGCCTCAGCATGGTGTCCTCCGTTCGTTCGGAGGGTGAAAAGGGAAGGCGGTTAAAATCCGCCGCAGCCCCCGCTACTGTAAGGGCAGACGCTGACGCGGCCGGATTAAACGCTCCGCCGCGAAAGAGTCTCATTCCGCCGCAGCGCTTTTATGCGCGGTCACTGGCCGCAAAAGGCCGGGAAGACGCGCCGGAAAAACAGCCTGAGCCAGGAGACCTGCCTGCTGACGCGCTCATTTATAAATAAATGAGCGCCGCGGGGTAAAAAGCGGCTTTTCGGAGGGAAAAGCGCCATAATTTTCGCATATATAATGCGGCCTGTTAAGTTTGCCTTTTTATACATAAACTTGCCGCGAATATATCCATTTTCAAAGCTGGTTTCCCTCTAAAACGCCCTAAACGCAGTTCGCTTAATAAATCTAAAGCGCATTGCGGCGCCCTTAACTAAGTTTATGCCGAGGCGAAGAGAGGTTTTTTATGAAAAAGAAGTTGCTTGTAGTTTTGCTGGCTTTAACGCTGGCAATATGTGCTCTTGCCGGCTGCGCTCCTGCGGATCAGTCCATTTCGCCGAGCGCCGGGCCGTCTCAGACGCAGTCTGCGTCCATTACCGCCGTAGATTTTATGGAGAACAGCATAACTCTGGAGCAGGCCCCTAAGAGAATTGTATCCCTGACGGCCAGCAATACCGAAATGCTTTGCGAATTGGGGCTGGAGGATAAACTTGTAGGCGTGGACGCATATTCGGATTATCCCGAATCGGTTAAGGAATTAACCATTGTCGGAGATTATATTGCTCCTGATATAGAAAAAATCATAGAGCTTAAGCCTGATATTGTATTTGCCAGCAACCAGCTTCAGGCTGAGCTTATAGAACAGCTCTCTTCCGCCGGTGTAAAGGTGGCGGCTTCCGAGCCCACCTCCTACGAGCAGCTTCTGGAGTCAGTCCAGCTCATAGGCACGCTGGGCGGCGCTGAGAATCAAGTTATAGAAGAGATCAGAACGCGCATCACCAGCCTGGAGAGTGAAATCAAAGCGCAGGCCAAAGGGGAAAAGAGCGCCTATTATATTCTCTCCTACGGTGAATACGGCGATTGGTCGGTAGGCCCCGGCTCCTTTATATATGATGTAATGAGCATGGCTGGGCTTAAATTTATCACAGAGGGAATGGAATATTCCTTCCCCATGTTCTCCATTGAGGATTTAGTTGCGGCCGATCCTAAAGTGATCCTGTGCGACAGCAACGTGGCTGCTCTTGAAGATTTAGCCGCCGCCGCGGGCTATTCTGAGCTTACGGCGGTAAAAGACGGAACTGTTATTTTTGCCGACGGCAATATCATGAGCCGGCCTACGCCCCGCATGATGGAAGAAGCGCTGCGGCTTGCAAAATTGATTTGGGAAGAATAATTTTATGCGTTCAAAGCTCGGATACGGGGGCGCGCTGGCCATTGGCTGCGCGGCCCTCTTTGGCATTATGGTTTTCGCTTGCCTCGGAGGCAGCGCGGATATAGGCTTTGGGGACGCCGCGGGAGCCATGCTCAAAAAGCTGCCCCTTATAGGAGGGCTTTTTAAAAGCTCCGAAACGGCGGATATTATAGTGGGCAGCATCCGGCTGCCCAGGGTGCTCTCCGCCGCGCTGGTGGGAGGCGCGCTGGCCGTATGCGGCTGCGCTCTTCAGGGGCTTTTTAAAAATCCTATGGCGGATACGGGCGTTTTGGGAGTTTCTTCAGGCGCTGGCCTGGGCGCGACGGCGGCAATTGTTTTTTCCTTAAACACAGTTATGGGAACGGGCGCCGTTACTGTCTGCGCGTTTATAGGAGGGCTTTTAAGCGTAATGCTCGTATATCTTGTATCCCGCTCTCACACAGGCAGCTCGACTACCGGTCTGCTTCTGGCGGGCATGTGCATTTCCTCTTTGCTAACAAGCGCGCAGACATTAATAATGATGCTGGCTAAAAGCCAGATGGATTCGGTGCTCTCCTGGACAATGGGCAGCTTCGCTTCGGCCAGCTATGTTAAGCTGGCATGGGCGGCGCCTATTATAATAATCGGCTGCGTCCTGCTCTTTTTTCTGGCCCGTCCCCTTGATCTTATGCTCATGGGCAGCACTCAGGCCGGGCATATGGGAGTAAATGTCAAAGGCACGACCATAGGTGTTATGCTGCTGACTGCCCTGGTATGCTCTGCGGCTGTGGCCATAAGCGGGATAATCTCCTTTGTAGGCCTTATAATTCCGCATATTCTGCGCGTCGTTACCGGCCCGGGACATAGGCGGCTGATGCCTCTTTCCTTTGTTGCGGGAGCCGCTTTTATGACGCTCACCGACCTGTTGGCCCGCACGCTGGCCGCGCCCATTTCTCTGCCCATAGGGGTGTTTACGAGCATATTGGGCGCTCCCTTCTTTTTATGGATTTACCGCCGGCGGGAGCTTTGAATTCAGCTTCAGCCGCTTGCCCGGCTTCTAGCCTGGGGCGTTCCATCTTTCGGTTTCGGCGGCCGTGGTTAAGGGGGGCTGCGGCTCTCAGGCAGGCGCATGCGCCTGCCTGTACCGGGCCGTTCGGCCCGGCCGGCGGCCTTAGGCCGCCGGGAGCCGCAGCCCCCCTTTGGCCTGGGGTAATCCCTGAGCGTTTTGCGCTCTGCGCGCAAAACGCTCAGGGATTACCCCAGGCGCTGCGGGCCCGCTAAAGCGGGCCCGCGCCCCCTTTTTATTTTTAATATCCCCCTAACGTTGGCCGCGTAATCATACTTTAGCCGATCCCTCCGCTTTAATAAACGCATAAGGAGTTAAAAATGCTGGAACTTGTAGATGTCTGTTACGGCTATATGCCTAATACAAACGCAGTAGAAGATATAAGCCTGAGCTTTGAGAGAGGCCTGAGCATACTCTGCGGGCCTAACGGCTCAGGAAAGAGCACCCTGCTTAAGCTGCTCGCAGGCCAAATTTCCCCTAAAAAAGGCAAAGCGCTTATAGACGGCGAGCCCTCCGGACACATGCCCGCGCGCAAACGGGCGCAAAAATTGGCCTTTGTCTCCCAGCTTAAGCGTGCCGATTACGATTTTACCGTCTTTGACGCCGTAATGATGGGGCGCTATAGCCGCATGCCCTTTTTCCACGGCCAAAGCGCGCGGGACGCAGAAGCTGTGGAAAAGGCTCTGGAGAGAGTGGGCGCGGCGCAGTTTAAGAAGCGCGGCCTGCGCGAATTGAGCGGAGGAGAGCTTCAGCGGGTGTTTCTTGCCCGCGCTCTGGCCCAGGAAAGCCCCTATCTCCTGCTGGACGAGCCCATAACCGGCCTGGATATACGCTTCCAGCATGAATTTCTTGCTTTAGTCCGAGAGCTTTGCGAAGAAGGAGTGTGCGCCGTATGCGTGCTGCACGATTTGGCGCTGGCCGCTCAATATTCAAATAGGCTGGCTCTTATATCTCGGGGAAGCCTGCGCGCCCTGGGCGCGCCTAACGAGGTGCTTAACGCTCAAACGCTGGAAGAGGTCTTTAAAATCCGCGGCTCTCTTTTTAAGCATAATAATAAATATTATTTGGAGATGTTTAATTAAGCCCCGGCGTTTTTCCCGGCCCAGGCCATTGCCGCGCCCCACAACGCGGGGCGCGGCAATGGCCTGGGCCGGCGGCGGAGAGCGTATAATAAAGGAGGAGAGCAATTATAAAGAAGCTTAAAAAAATAATCTGCGCTGCGGCGGCCGCGCTTATTTTATGTTCTCTCTCCTCCTGCGCGGAGCAAAATAAAATGCTTTCCCAAACCCGCTTTATGCTGGATACGTTTGTTACTCTCTATCTGTACCCTGAAGACGAGCAATTATTTGCTCCCGGCTTTGAGCTGGTCCAGGCTCTGGAGAAAAAGCTGAGCGCGCATCTGGAGGGCAGTGAAATATACGGGCTGAATATGAATAAAAGCGCGCGCCTATCCGAGGAATGCCTGGAAGCGGTCAAGCTGGGCTTATATTACGGGGATTTATCGGGTGGCAGCTTTGATATAAGCATACTGCCCCTGAGCAGCCTCTGGAATTTTGACAAGGGCTCTCATGAGCCTCCTGCCGCCCAAAGCCTTCTGGAGGCCGTGCAGAACGTGGATTATACGCGCGTAAAAATATCGGGCGATACAGTTTCATTGGAGGAGGGCATGGCCCTGGATTTAGGAGGAATAGCCAAGGGCTATATAGCGGACGAGCTGGCGCAGTTTATGCGCAGCCGCGGCGTAAAGAGCGCGCTCCTGGATTTGGGAGGCAATATTTACGCGCTGGGAAGCAATCAGGGCGAGCCCTTTAAAATAGGCGTCGCCTGCCCTGATTCCCCGCAGGAGGTTGCGGGCTATTTAGAATTAAGGGACGCTTCGGCGGTAACTTCGGGCATATATCAGAGATATTCCTCCTGGGAGGGACGGAGATATCATCATATTCTTTCGCCGGATACGGGCCTGCCCGTGGATAACTCTCTGGCTTCTGCCACAGTTATCGCTCAGAGCTCGGCTCATTGCGACGCCTTAAGCACTATATGCATGCTCCTGGGAGAAGATAAGGCGCTGGAGCTTATCAATTCGCTGGAGGGCACGGAGGCCGTGCTTATACGCCGGGACGGAGAAATTATTTTTTCTCAGGGAGCGGAAAAGCTGTTCAGCCGGGCGGATTGAAAAAGTGTTAAGGCGGTAATGGGCCGGGCGCTAAAAGGGCGGTCAAGCTTTTGTTAATGGGGGCGGCTCCTGGCAGGCGCTGGGCGCCTGCCCAGGCCGGGCTTCGCCCGGCCTGGCGGCCCTTCGGGCCGCAGGAGCCGCCCCCCGTTCAAGCATAGGCGTCCGCCCTTTTAGCGCCCGGCCCATTACCGCATGCATTTAAATTAAAAAAATTTTATTTGTCTCTATTTTATAACCAATTGCCTTCATTAAACATGCTATTATTTTGCAAAATAAGCCGCGCCCATCTGAAAGCGGCGGTAATAGCAGGAGGGTAATTCATATATGATAAAACTAAATATTCAGACATTATTAGAACAAAAGGGCAAAAGCAAGTATTGGCTTTATAATCAGTTGGGTATGGGCTATTCCAATTTCAAACGTCTTATAAACAATCAAACAAAGGCGATTAAATTTGAAAATATAGAAGTGCTGTGCTGGCTGCTGGAATGCACTCCCAACGAGCTTTTTACTATTCAGTTGGATAGATGAACGCTTTTATAAGGCGGCGGCGCGGCCTGTGGCCGGTTCCCGGCGGGAACCGGCCACAGCGAGGGCGCTTAAAAAAAGGGGGCGGCTCCGGGCAGGCGCCAAGCGCCTGCCCGGGCCGGGCTTCGCCCGGCCCGGCGGCCCTTCGGGCCGCAGGAGCCGCCCCCCTTTTTTTAAGCGCCCTCGGGCCCGGCCCAAAGCTCTGCTTTGGGCCGGGCGCCGCGCCGCCGGCATAATTCCGAACATTTTCTAAATAAAATTCAAAATTATACGCTGTTTTTGAGGAAATCCGCCCAATCTATGCTATAATTGCAGCAGCGGTATTTTTGCGCCGCGCAAATTTAAGAGTAAATTTAAGCGAAAGGCGGTACCATAAATGGACAACCGGGTAAAACGCATTTTTGTTGAAAAAAAGCCGGGCTTTGACGTGGAAGCCAGAGCGCTGGCCTCCGATTTAAGAGATAATCTCGGCCTCACGGGCATTATTAACGCGCGCATAATCAATCGTTACGATATAGAAGGGCTGGATTCCCAGCAGCTTGCCCTGGCCGTGCCCACGATTTTCAGCGAGCCTAATGTAGACCAGGTGTATTATGAATCAATGCCCGCCGCAGGGCAGCTTTTAATCAGCGAATATCTGCCCGGCCAATATGACCAGCGGGCCGATTCGGCTGCGCAGTGCTGCCAGCTTTTGACGGGGCAGGAGGCGCCTCTTATACGCTGCGCCCGCATATACGCCTTTGAGGGCAGGCTCTCAGAGGAGGAACTTGGGCGCATAGAAAATTATATAATCAATCCGGTAGAATCCCGCAAAGCCTCTCCCAACAAGCCGGACACCCTCAAAATGGCGCTGGAGCAGCCGGACGACGTGGAAATCCTAAGCGATTTTATAAATTACAGCGACGAGCAGACGGCGGCCTATCATAAGCGTATGGGCTTTGCCATGTCTCCCGAGGATTTAATCTTCGTCCGGGATTTCTTCAGACGGGAGGGGCGCGCCCCCACTCAAACCGAGCTTAAGGTGATTGACACCTACTGGTCGGACCACTGCCGCCATACCACCTTCTTAACCAGGCTGGACAATTTAACCGTGGAGGAGGGAAAATATTCCGCCCCCCTAAAGGACGCCCTGGCCCTTTATATGGATATCCGGCGCAGCCTCAAACGGGAGGACAAGCCCGTCACCCTTATGGATATGGCCACCATTGCCGCTAAGGAATTGCGCAGGCAGGGCTATTTAGACGATCTGGACGTTTCGGACGAGAATAACGCCTGCTCCATAGTGGTAAACGCGTCCATAGACGGACGGGAAGAAAAATGGCTGATTATGTTCAAAAACGAAACGCATAATCATCCCACTGAAATAGAACCCTTCGGCGGCGCGGCCACCTGCCTGGGCGGAGCTATACGCGATCCCCTTTCGGGGCGCAGCTACGTCTATCAGGCTATGCGCGTAACGGGCGCGGCCGATCCCCGCGTGCCCGTTGAGGACACTATGCCCAATAAGCTGCCCCAGCGCAAGATTACCACGGGCGCGGCCGCGGGCTATTCCTCCTACGGCAATCAAATAGGCCTGGCTACGGGGCTGGTGCATGAAATATATCATCCGGGCTATGCCGCCAAGCGCCTGGAAATAGGCGCCGTGGTGGGCGCGGCCCCATATGAAAACGTCCGGCGCGCCGCGCCCGAGGCGGGGGATGTAATCCTGCTTTTAGGCGGCGCGACCGGCCGGGACGGCTGCGGCGGCGCAACGGGCTCTTCCAAGGCGCATACTTTGGAATCTCTTTCCACCTGCGGCGCGGAGGTGCAAAAGGGCAATCCGCCCACAGAACGCAAGCTTCAGCGCCTTTTCCGCAATAAGGAATGCGCGCGTCTCATAAAAAAATGCAACGATTTCGGCGCGGGAGGCGTATGCGTGGCCATAGGCGAGCTGGCCGACGGCCTGGATATCAATCTGGACGCCGTGCCCAAGAAATACGAGGGCCTAAGCGGCACAGAGCTGGCCATAAGCGAATCTCAGGAGCGTATGGCGGTAGTGCTGGATAAGGCCGACTGCCAGCGCTTTATAGAATTGGCCGCGCTGGAAAATTTAGACGCCGTGCCCGTAGCCAAGGTTACGGATACAGGCAGAATGCGCATGTTCTGGCGGGGCAGCGCCATAGTGGACATCCCGCGCGCCTTTTTGAACACCAACGGCGTAACCCAGCGCGCGGACGCATTTTTAAGCGCGCCCGCCGCTCTGGAGGATTATTTTCATCCCCAAAAGCCCGCTTACGGCGGCCTGCTTGAAGCTCTGGGCGATCTCAATTCCTATATTCAGAAGGGCCTGGCCGAGCGCTTTGATTCCACTATAGGCGCTGGCAGCGTGGTCATGCCTTTCGGAGGCAAAGAGCAGCTCACTCCCGTGCCCTTTATGGCGGCCAAGCTGCCGGCGGAGGGTGAAACCTCTCTCTGCACGGTGATGAGCTGGGGCTTCGATCCCGCTCTTTCCAGCATTTCCCCCTTCCACGGCGCGTATTACGCCGTTGTGGAATCCCTGGCCAAGCTGGCCTGCTCGGGCGCGGATATTTCGGGCGCTCGCCTCACCCAGCAGGAATATTTCGAGCGCCTGCGTTCGGAGCCCGCGCGCTGGGGCAAGCCCGCGGCCGCGCTTTTAGGCTCCATTAAGGCCCAGATGGATTTCAAGGCGCCCTCTATAGGGGGCAAGGATTCCATGTCCGGCTCGTTTATGGAGCTGGACGTGCCTCCCACTTTAGTGAATTTCGCCATTGTTACGGCGAACACGGCCGATATATCCTCTCCCGAATTTAAGGAGGAGGGCAATTATATAGGATTATTAAGCCCGGAGAGGGACGCTTATTTCATGCCTGACGCCGACGCTCTCAAGGCGCGCTATACGGCCCTGGCCGCTCTTTTGCGTTCAGGAGAAATTGCCGGCGCTATGCCGGTGAGCCGGGGCGGCGCTGCGGCTGCGGCCGTAAAAATGTGCCTGGGCAATAATATAGGCGTGGCTCTTATCGGCCTCAGCCCTGAAGAATTTTTTGCGGACAATCCGGGTGCCGTGGTGTTTGAAACGCGTTCGCCCCAAACGGCTGAAAAGCTGGGTGCTGTGATTATAGGCCGTACTGGCGGCAGAATAATCAGTCTGAACGGAGAACAGCTCACTCTTCAGGAGGCGGCTCAGGCCGGGCTCTCAGTTTTGGATCGCATCTATCCCGTTTACGGCCCGGACAGCCCGGCTCAGGCCATGGATATGCCCCGCCGGGAATATCCCTTATGCGCCGCGGCGCATAAAAATGCGCGTCCCAGAGTGCTCATACCCGTTTTCCCGGGCACCAACTGCGAATATGACAGCGCGCGCGCCTTTGAACGCGCGGGCGGAGCGCCTGAAATCTTCGTATTGCGCAACCGCACGCCCGAGGATATAGCGCAATCCTTAGAGGAGCTTACAAGGTTTATAAATTCGGCCAATATTCTCTTCCTGCCCGGCGGCTTTTCGGGCGGGGACGAGCCGGACGGCTCGGGTAAATTTATAGCCACAGTGTTGCGCAATCCGCGCGTCAGCGACGCCGTAAATGAGCTGCTTTACAGCCGGGACGGGCTTGCTTTGGGCATATGCAACGGCTTCCAGGCGCTGGTTAAGACCGGCTTGCTGCCCGGCGGCAGAATAGCGCCCTTGGAAAGCAATTCGCCCACCCTGACCTTTAACACGCTGGGACGGCATATTTCGGCCGTAGCGCATATACGGGTGGCGGGGAATAATTCCCCCTGGCTGTCCTTATGCCGGCCGGGTGAAATTTACGCCGTGCCCGTATCCCACGGAGAGGGACGCTTCTGGGCGGACGCGGACAGCCTGGAAAAATTGGCCGCCAACGGCCAGATTGCCACTCAATACTGCTCTCCCGACGGGAAAGTGGACGGTTCGGGGCGCAGCAACCTTAACGGCTCCGTGCTTGCCATAGAGGGCATAATTTCTCCCGACGGCCGCGTTATGGGCAAAATGGGGCATACTGAGCGCGCGGGACGTCATATAATGAAAAACGTGCCGGGCAATTATGATATGAAGCTGTTTGAGGCGGGCTGCAATTATTTTAAATAAGCGGTTTCCGCATTTCAGCGGGAAGAATTCAAGGCCCTGGGCCTTGAATTCTTCCCGCCGGGCGCTCTCTTTAAAAAGCGGCTCCCCGGCCGTGAATTATAAAAAAGCGCCCATTATTACGCCTCAAAAAGGCAAAAGCTTTGCTATTCCACTTGCATAAACAGGCGCGCAAGTGTATAATATTCATGTTATTATTTTAACAAATTAATATATTGGAGGAATGCAAACCATGAGAGTATATAATTTCAGCGCCGGCCCTTCCATGCTGCCTGAAGAAGTGCTCAAACAGGCCGCTGAGGAGATGCTGGATTATAACGGCACAGGCATGAGCGTTATGGAGATGAGCCATAGGGCGAAATGCTATGATGAAATTATCAAAGAGGCTGAAGCGCTTCTGCGCGAGCTTATGGAAGTGCCCGGCAATTACAAAATCCTGTTTGTTCAGGGAGGCGCGAGCACTCAATTCGCCGCCGTTCCCCTGAATCTTTCGGTCAGCGGCAAGGCTGATTACATACTCACGGGCAATTTTGCCAAACAGGCATATAAAGAGGGCGCCCGCCTGACCGAGGCCAGGGTGATTGCTTCCAGCGAAGAGGATAATTTCACCTACATCCCCCAGATAACGCCTGAAATGATCAATCAGGATTCTGATTATCTGCATATCACCACTAACAACACCATTTTCGGAACTAAATATACTTCTATTCCCGACGCCCGAAACGTGCCTGTTGTGGCCGATATGTCCTCCAATATCCTCTCCGAGCGCATGGATATAAGCCGCTTCGGAGTTATATACGCAGGAGCGCAGAAGAATATCGGGCCGGCCGGCCTGACCGTGGTTATAGTCCGGGAAGATCTGCTGGAACGCTTCAATGAGAAATGCCCCACTATGCTCAAATGGAAGACTCAGGCGGATAAGGACAGTCTTTATAACACTCCTCCTACCTATTCCATATATATGGCCATGCTGGTATTCCGCTGGCTTAAAAAGCTGGGCGGCATAAGCGAGATTGAGAAAATCAACCGCTATAAGGCAGGGCTGCTCTATGATTATTTGGATTCCTCCGATTTCTACCGCACTTCAGTTAAAAAAGAATTCCGCTCCATAATGAACGTGCCCTTTGTCACTCCCAGCAAGGAGCTGGATGACGCTTTTGTCAAGGAGGCGGCCAAGAACGGTCTGCTCACTCTTAAGGGGCACCGTTTGGTAGGGGGAATGCGCGCTTCTATTTATAATGCCATGCCCGTGGAGGGAATCAAGAAGCTCATAGAATTTATGAAGGAATTTGAGAGAGCGAACGGATAAAACCTCCGCCTTAATAAGGCTTAACGGCCCCAGGCTCATCGCGCCCTTCAGCGTAATATAAAAAAAGGGCGCAAGCCGCTTTCAGCGGGCGGTTTGGCAGGCCGCTGAAAGCGGCCGTTCAGCGCATAAGGCGGAATTTTCAGATATTTTATAGAAAGGTGAATAATAAAATATGAAAGAGATTCTTAAGCTTAACGCTATTGCCGACGTGGTAAAGGAACATCTTCCGGAGGACGAATTTACTGTTAAAAGCGAATGCGCGCAGCCTGAGGGGATATTAGTGCGCTCGGCGGATATGCATAATTATGAGCTTCCTGAAAGCGTGCTGGCGGTAGCCAGGGCGGGAGCGGGAGTAAATAATATTCCCTGCGACCAGTACGCGCAGAAAGGCGTAGTAGTATTCAATACTCCCGGCGCCAACGCCAACGCCGTTAAAGAGCTGGTGCTGGGCTCTCTTATATTGGCTTCCCGCAATTTAGTGGACGCCGTCAACTGGGCTCAGGGCTTAAAAGGGCAGGAAAACGTTGAAAAGCTGGTAGAATCAGGCAAGAAGGCGTTCGTAGGCCCTGAAATCCGGGGGAAAAAGCTGGGCGTGCTGGGCCTGGGGGCTATAGGCGCATTAGTAGCCAATGACGCGGTAAAGCTGGGTATGGAAGTTATGGGGCATGATCCTTTCATATCGGTAGACCTGGCGTGGAAGCTGTCCCGCGCGGTTAAAAACGCTCCCTCCAAAGAGCAGATTTTTGAGCAGTGCGATTATATTACCATGCACATGCCTTTGAACGATGGCACGCGGGAGATGATTATCCGGGAGAGCCTGGCTATGATGAAGCCGGGCGCGGTTATCCTTAATTTCTCCAGAGGAGGCCTTGTCAATAACGCGGATATAATTCAGGCGCTTAATTCGGGAAAGCTGCGGGCTTACGTTACCGATTTCCCATGCGAGGAGCTTCTGGGAGTTAAAGGGGTTATTACCATTCCTCATCTTGGCGCTTCCACTCCTGAATCGGAGGACAACTGCGCCGCCATGGCTGCTAAAGAGCTCTATGAATACATAAAATACGGAAATATTATCAACAGCGTGAACTATCCTAATTGTATTCTTCAATATACCGGGCGCACCCGTTTGGCTATAGCGCATCGCAATCAGGCCAATATGGTAGGGCAGATTACGGCGGTGATTGCCGCGGATAATATCAATATATCGGATATGCTCAATAAATCCCGCAAGGATTTAGCTTATACGGTTATTGATACGGACAGCGAAATTAATCAGAGCGCGATTGACGATATAAAGGGCATTGAGGGAGTAATTAAAGTAAGAGTAATTTAAAACGGGGTTTAAAGCCTTGTTTATTTTTCCAACAACGTTTCTTTTATGCAATAGTTTATAGTAAAGGGAAGCGGGAAGGAAAAAAGGGGCCATTAGCGCGGCGTTTGCGGCCGCAGGCCGCAGGCCGAGCCTTTTAAGGCTCGGCCCGGCTGGGCTTTGCCCGGCCAAACGCCGCGCTAATGGCCCCTTTTTTCCTTCCCGTTTATTTATTTTCACTGCGCCCGTAAACGGGCGCAGCCCCCGGCGTGCCCCGCGGGGCGCGCCGGGGCGAGAGGGACGGCAAGGCAAAAGCGTACGCTTTTGCCTTGCCGTCCCTCTCTAAAACCCTCCCCCTCCCGCTTTGCCTCCGGTTTTACCGGAGGCAAAGCGGGAGGGGGAGGCGGGGGCGCCGCCGAATTTCGGCAAAGCCGAAATCGCGCGGCACATTAAGGGGGGGAAAAGCGTACGCTTTCCCCCCCCTTAATGTGCCGCGCCGGCCCGGCCTTCGGCCGGGCTCGGCGGCGCCCCCTTTTATTTTTTATTTGAACCTAGTTTCTTTATTATTCAGCCGAGGCCAATGCATCCTTAAGCGCTTGGTCTACGCCGCTCTTTACCGACGCATAGAATACCGCCGGCGTCTTGGCTCCGCTGACAAACTCTTCTTTATAATTGCAAAGCAGCGCGTCAATTTTAGACGCGGTTCCATCAGACATCATTATGGAAACCGAGCTGTATATAACGTAGGCCAAGGAGTTATCCACAGTTTTGTCTGCAATATTGTTCATTGTGTATAACGAGCCCTCGTCGGGAATATACTGCATCAATTCAGCCTCAACCGAAGCCTGATTTCTTTCATCCTCAGCGCTGTAAAGCGGCGCGCAGTATAAGCTGAGCAACTGCACAGCTCCGGCGGGATTGCTTATTTGGCTCATAGCCGCATAAGGCGTAAACCAGTTGACGTCCGAGGTATATTCATCCTCAACCTCCTGCTTGGGCGGGAATAAAATGCCGTATTCAGGATGTCTCTTGGAGGAAGCGATATTTATAACTCTGTTAAAGTATGTGCAAATCATGCCTACATTTCCCGAGAGGAAAATTTCAACATCGCCCGAGGCATGACGGTAATCGACGGCGCCCGCTTGTCCCAGCTTGATAAAGAAATCCCATGCCTCCAGCGCTTCAGGCGTGTTGGGCGTGAAAGTCACTTCGGTTGCTCCATCCTTGGTTTCCGAAGTAACCGCTCTGGCGCCTGCGCTGGAAAAGAGCGAATGGATAAGCGAGAATGAATCCCCTACATTTACGCCAATCGTGCCCGTGTCAGGATTAGTGCAGCTTATGGCCACTTCATAGAATTTATCCCAGGTCCATTCGCCTGATTGGTTCATCTCATATAATTTGTCAGCCGGATAGCCCGCGCTTTCCAAAAGGCTTTTATTGAATATGCATACCTGATTGAGAGCCACATGCTCAATGCCTATTACATTGGGTACCGCAAAATATTGGTGACCGTTGAAATAACCGCTCTGCTGAAGCTCAGTTCTCCACCAGCTTGGATCTGAAAAATCGGCGTAATCTGAATATTCATCCAGCTGAAGAAGCAGCCTGCCGCCGGTAGATGAAAAATTGTATATGTTCAGCATGGCGAAAGGCCCGCCGCCGTGCAGAATGTCCGTTATAGGCGTTCCCGCTAAGGAAGCCTCCATAACTTTGGCCGCCCAATCCTGCGCGTCGTTTATTATGTATTTTATAGTAATTCCATACTGCTCTTCCAGTTCAGCCCGTTTCTTGGGCAGATTCTCCTGGACTACCGTGGGCTCAAAGGAATATGGATCATTTTCATCCTTTACGGCCCAGCAGAAATAACGGTATGTCTCTCCTGCCTTGATTGCATTCTGAAGGTTATCTCCCCGCGGCGGAAGCAGGCTGCCGCTGTTCGTTCCGCCCGTGGCCGAAGCTTCCGCCGAGCCCGTAGGCGCCGGCGTAGCGCTGGCAGTGGCTTTTCCGTCTCCGCCCCCGCAGGCAGTTAATAGCATAACGCATAATAATACGCATACCGCTATAATAAGGTGCTTGTTTTTTTTCATTTCTACTCCGTTTCTCCGCCGGCTTATGAAATTTGCCTGAACGTCTCCCGGCGGCCTGACGCTCGGCAGCGTGTAAAAAGTAAAAGCCTTTTTGCGCTGTGTTTCATTAATTATTATAACATCCCCATATATCTATACGAAGACATGATTATTACTCAAATTAGCACGATAGTAACCTTTCAGCCTATTTGGCAACACTCTCCGGCCGAGCCCAAGCCGGCAGCGCGGGCGCAGCCCGGTTTCAAACGCCGTTCAGACCTATAAAATTTTTCCCATCCCTGAAAAAGCGCCGGCCCGGGCCTGTTAAAATTTGCTTGATTCCCGAAAATCAGCGCCGTTACGATTAATTTGAGTGCAAAAAAGCTCCGCAGCTTTGGCGGGGCTTCGTAAAACAGTTATTTTGAAAAAAGCCGAAAACTGCATAGTTTTCAAGGGGCGGCGTGACGAAAGTCACGCCGTTTCCTTTTTTGCAAGTTCGTCCAAAGGGATAAAGCCGATGCCGTCATATTCGATGTGGATGTTCTGTCTGCGCTTGCCGCTGGACTTGTCGGGTGCTTCCACATAGATTGCCTTTATCAGCTCTCGCAGCATACACGGGTCGATTTCTTCGATGTCCACGTATTTGTCTGCCGTTCGGATGAACCTCTCAATATTTTCGTTCTGTCTTTCCTGTACTTCAATTTCCTGCTTAAGTGTAATAACCTCTGCTTCAAGCTGTTTCTGTTCCGCTTCATAGTTTTGGCTCATCAGCTCAAATCTCTCATCATTCAGCTTGCCCTTGGCGTTGTCCTCATAAATCTTGATGAACAACCTTTTCAGTTCCATAATTCGGCGCTCATTGCGTTCAAGCTGCTTTCGGCTGCTTTGAAGCTTTTCTGCCGACTCCAACTGGAGCTGATTCTCCATTACCGAAATGAAATGCTGACGGTATCTGAGAATATATCCCATCACCAACTGAATGTGCCTCAGCACCATATGCTCCAAAACCGACTCGCGGATGAAGTGCGTGCCACACTTGTCCTTGTGCTTCCAATGAAGCGAACAATCGAAGAATGCCCCTTCACGTTTGCCGTTGTTAGTGGCACCGTAATACAGCTTCTCACAGCAATCAGCACAGTACATCAAACCGGAAAAGGTGCTTGTACATCCCGACTTGGTTTTGCGCTGTCGCTGTCCTCTGATGATCTGAACCTTATCGAAAATATCTTTCTCGATAATTGCTTCGTGTGCATCCTCAAACACCGCTTGCTTTTCAAGGGGATTATCTCGCTGCTTCTTGTCCCAGATGGAATTGGTATAGGTCTTGAAGTTGACTGTACAGCCTGTGTACTCCCTGCGTTCCAAGATATGAACAACGGTGCTGGCGTTCCATCCGTAAGGGTTTTCGGGTGCGGTATTCGGACTCTTGATACCCACGCTGTCTTTATAGGCTGTCGGTGTCAGCACGCCATCAGCTTTGAGCTGATTGGCGATTTGCTACGGTCCTCGTCCGATCATACACATATCAAAGATTCGTTTAACGACGGATGCCGCTTCGGGGTCTATCAGCCAAGTCTGCGGATTCTCTTTGTCCTTTACATAGCCATACGGAACATTGGTGGTCAGCGGTACGCCACGCTCACCCTTTGCCTTTTGCACGGCTCGGATTTTGCGACTGGTGTCTTTGGCGAAAAACTCGTTGAACCAGTTTTTGATACCCGCCATATCGCACTCGGTGCTGTTCATATCAATGGAATCGAAGTGGTCATTGATGGCGATATATCGAACATTACTTTTCGGAAATACGATGTTGATATACAAACTGGTCATCGCAGAGTTTCGTCCCAGTCTTGAAAGGTCTTTGGTGATGATGGTGCCGACACGACCCATCTTGACCTCCGCAAGCATTCGCTGAAAATCTGGTCTGTTGTCAAAGTCAACACCGCTGTAACCGTCATCCACAAAAAACGTGGGATTCGGGAAATGATTCTGTTTTGCATATTAAAGCAGGATCATTTTTTGCGTCTGTATCGAATTCGACTCGTCAGTTTTTTCGCCGTTTTTGTTTTCCTTCATATCCTCCACGGACAAGCGGCAGTAGAGGGCGGTAATTTTATCTGTTGCTCCTAACAATTCTGTTTCCTCCTTACTCGGAGCAACTGTCAGTACAGGATTGGCTGTCTCTATTATATCTAAATTCCGAATATCTGCCATTGATGTCCCCCTAACTCGTTTGTAAATTTTCTCAATGAGATGCGTTCAAGCTTTTTGATAAAGCTGACCTCGCCCTCATAACTGCCGGTGACGGTGTAGATCGTTCCGCTGATTTTCTCGGTAATCGTCAGTTCGGGAATCCAGTACGCTGAGATGTTTTTGGTGTGGATATTGCCGTTCTCATCAAAGAAAATCTCACGCAGCACCTTGTCCTCTGTCAGAGATTCGTGCTTCAAATACGGGTCGGGTTCGGAGAAGCAAACATCGCCCTCAGATGCGGATAAGGACTGAGGAATTTTTTTAGCTCCGTTGGTGTCATATCAATAGCTCTCTTTTGTTCGTTCATATTGAAAATCCTTTCTTCTGTTTGTTGTCGATAAAGTGCTAACTCGGCACTTTATCGGAAGTGAATCGAATTGAAGGGAATGAAAAGAAACGTCAGCGCTGCTGTTCGTGTTTTCTCTCCCGTCTGTCGCCCAAGGTCTGTTCGATATTGTGGCGAATGGTATCAAGCCGCTGTGCTTCTTCTCCGGCTGTCTGATACTGATTGTAAAGCTCATTTTTCTCTTTGATGAGCTTTTCCACCTTTGTCTGCAATGCCTTATGGGTCGGCAGCTTCTTCAAGCCCTTGGAATCAAAATACCGTTTGGCGGCATTCAAAATGATGAAGTCGCTTTCGTTCTCGTCACGATATTTCTGACGGACTTTTTCATTTTTGCAGGCTTTCAGACCGTCAAGCACATACTTGGTTTTGTAGTAATTCAGCACGTTGTTGCGAAGTTCTTTTTTCTCCTTGATGGCGGCGTCGATGGCTTTCATTCTTGTGCGAATGTCATCGACCTTGGCACGGGCAGCCTCACAAGCGGCATCCAGTTCTTCGGGTGAGTTAAAGCCCATCTCTTGATACAGAAGATACGACTTGCTCATATTTTTGAGATTGTGGGTCTTTGCCCAATTCTCATAACCCCTGCCTTTTTCTTTCGCCACTTCCATATCCACCATATGACCGATGGCATTTTGCTGACGGATACGGTCTTGGATAGTGGGCGCAGAATGAACAAGAGGTGTTTTCGCTCGTACTCGTTTTGCGTTTCTGACGAAAACAGCGAACACCGCCGCTTTGTCAAAATCGTCACCAAGCTTTCGTGCCGTGACGGGTCTTGTTCTGTCTGGCGTGAGATAGGAAAGTCGCCCTCGGCTTTCCTTGACGGTGATACCACGGCGAAGGAGCTTTTCAGAGAAGTCCTCAAAGCTGATCGCATCGGAGAGTGCTGTGCGGATTTCTTCACGGAGCTTGTCTTTGTCGGTTTCAAACTTCATTTGCTTGACGGGCAAGCCTTGTTCGGCGAGAACGGCGTTTTCTTCGTCCAGGGCAAGCTGTCCTTTTTTCTTCGCCCAATACTCACGCTCGGTAACTCGGTTACGGCTTCCGTTCAGCAGATCAATTTGGTATAGCCTCGCATCGTGGCACATCTCCATAACCTCGGAACGAAAGTATTCCATAGCGGCGGTTGTGCATCAGTGCTTCATCCCCGGCTGTGTATTGCAGGGTCTGTCCATATACGGCATAAACGGAACCTCTGCAATTCGCAGAGAATTGATAACGATGTGTACGTGAACGTTACCGCTGCCGTTGTGCCCGTCGGGGTGGGTGCAGACGATTGCTTGATGACCGGGAAAGTGTTCTTTACAGAAATTTTCGCCAAGTGTCTGTGCCATATCTATGGTCAAGCCGTGGTCGGGTACGTCCTTTGGGTCAAAGCTGATGATGTAGTGATGGCTTTTGACATCCTCCCGTTTTTGATTTTTGCCGTAACGCAGATTGGCTCGCAAACAGGAAATTGCAAAATCCTCCTCGCCGCAGTTGAGTGTTGAAATACGATAATCCTCTCTTGGAATGAGTCTGCCGTTTTCATCCAAGGTCGGTTTCATCGTAAACTCGTCGTGTTCAAAAGTGAGATATGCTTCGGCGGCAGAGTAGTCGGCGTTCTTAGAGCTGATATGCTTGAATGTCGCCAATCGCATCACCTACCTTTTTCATCACTTCAAATTTCAACGTAGCAAGTTCTGTTGCGGCATCCTTCAGCTCCTTTGCCATTGACGGATAAGGCGAGCGCCACTCGTTGAGGTGTCGGGCAATCTGATTGAGATTGTTGCCGATCCTTGCGTATTCGGCGGTCAGCTTTCCGATGGCAGACAACAGCTCGTCATTGATAACGGATGCCACGACAACCGGACGGATGGTAGCACCGGAGATTGCTTCACGAATAAACTCCGATTGGTTCATATCGTAAACTTCTAATTGCCGCATAAACTCGGCGTGTTCTTCATCGTCCAAGCGGGTTTTACAATGTTGGTGCGTTTCGGGGTATTGTAGGTTTTGGGCATTCGGTTCCTCCTTTGATTTTGTAAAAATAAAAATCGGCGTAAGCAGTATCGCTTCCGTGTAACGGAACATAGCAGGGTTTGGGGAAGGCACTCCCCAACAAGATTCCAAGTGGGCAAAATGAGCGAGCAGCGAAATTTGGACCCTTGGTAGAATCTTGCTCTACGCTACCCAGCTCTTTCGTTTTTTGCGTTTTTGCCAAAGTGCCAACTTGACACTTTGACGTGCTTTGTGTTTTGCCGTTCTACCCGAATGTCGTTCCTGCCCGAGAATCTCACTCCGGCGTTGCTTCGCTCATATCATCGCAAAGTCATATCCCATTCAGACGGTCATTCAATTTTAAGGATGTACGAACCGGCTGAATGTTTTGGAGAAAATAAAAAAGCCGATTACACAGAGCACCAAAAATCGGCGGGAGCATCGCTCTCGCTTCAAAATGATGTTCTATGTAATCGGCTCTGAAAATCAAAGTCGGGTTCTGCTTCTTCCTGTCCCCGCCAGCAGAACCAAATGCGTGGTGGAACAGATCGGTATCTTTTCGGAGAACCGAATACGGTCGGTCAAGCCCAACAACTTCTCAATATGGTCGAACAGTTTATTCAGTTGTTTATGTAGTGGAGAACCGCTGTGCCATTATTATACGGATATATGGCTAATCGGTCAAGCTTGTAAGTCCTCTCACTGTATTCGGAATTATAGAAGCCGAAAATCAACGGATACAGAAAAAGTTTCCTATATTTATTAGGACATTTGAAAGAGAAAAATCAACGGGCAAAAATCCGTGCCAATGTGGCACGAAATATATCCCAAAAAATTCCGTCCAACTTGGGCAGAATTTTCAGAAGTGACTTCCCGACAAGTTGGCGAGAAGTTTGAAACAGACTTCCGACCAACTTAGTCGGAAGTGCAAAAGTTAACTTCTGTCCAACGTGGACAGAAGTCCGAAATCCAACTTCGACACAACCTGTGTCGAAGTCAAAACCACTTCTATGCAATCTGCGTAGAAGTCCGAAGAAGCAACTTGTACACAATGTG
Organism: Selenomonadales bacterium; assembly: GCA_003150515.1. GTDB lineage: Bacteria > Bacillota > Clostridia > Christensenellales > QALW01 > Neochristensenella. The sequence goes on from QALW01000003.1 coordinate 23,052, forward strand.
TGTAGAAGTTTAAAACGAACACATTCTCATTTTTGAGAAGAGGGTGTAATGTTTTTGCTGAAAGCATCACGCTTTTTGTTGACTATTATCATAAAACAATTGTAAATATTTTTGAAATATACTTTCGAGTATATTGACTTTCATCGTAATTAAGAGTATAATATTATCGAGTAATTCTAAAACGAGGTGAGTGCATGGATTATATAACCGAACTTACCGCCATTGCTTCTGAACACGGCGGTATCATAGAAGCTAAAATTGCAGCACAGCGCGGTATCTCCAAAGCCATGCTCTACAAGCTGTGCAAAGAAGATAAAATCCACAGAATCGTAAAAGGACAGTATATCCTTCCCGACGATATGCAGGACGAACTGCTGTCCATTAGCAAGCGTTCCGATAAAATTATTTTTTCTCACGAAACGGCGTTGTTCCTGCACGGGATTTCCGACAGAACACCGTTTGAACATACCGTCACAGCTCCGTCCGGTTGTATTCCGTCTGCCGCAATCAAATCCGAATGCAAGGTATATTACATCAAACCGGAGTTGTTTGAGCTTGGCAAAACGACGCTGATAACGCCTGCGGGCAACGAAGTGCAAGCATATGATCTGGAACGCACGATCTGTGACGTTATCCGCAGCCGTAACAAATTGGGAACAGAAACTTTTTTAGCTGCCCTCAAAATGTACGCGGCAAGCCCGAAGAAGAATCTAAACAAGTTAAACACCTATGCAAAGCAAATGCGCGTGGAAAAGGTGTTGCGTCAGTATTTGGAGGTGCTCCTGTGAGTAAAGCAATGAGCCTTAAGGCAAAAATCCGCAATATTGCAAAACAGAAAAACATTCCCGCCCAGGTAATCCTGCAGAACTATATGTTTGAGCGCCTGCTCGTCCGTCTCTCTGCTTCCGAATATAAAGAGAAGTTTGTGCTGAAAGGCGGTATGCTTGTTGCTGCCATTGTCGGTCTCGATAACCGTGCAACGATGGATATGGACACCACATTAAAGAATCTTCCACTTACACCGGAAGCCATTCGCAGTGCATTGGAAGATATTTGCGATATTCCATTCGACGATAGCGTGGTGTTTGAGGTCGGCACGATCTCTCCCATCCGCGAAGATGATATTTACGGCGGCTACCGCGTGATGATGAACGCCAAGTTTGATACATTGCTCACACCGCTGAGCATTGATGTTTCCATGGGCGACGCTATCACACCCCATGCAATCCCATATCAGTTCTCGGAAATCTTTGACTATGAAAAATCCTACGAGCTGTGGGCGTACAACATCGAAACCGTTATGGCGGAAAAGGTGGAAACTATCCTTCGCCGCGGGGTGTTCAACACTCGTCCCAGAGATTTTTATGATGCCTACATACTGGCAACGACGCAGAGATTTGATAAGGCGGTATTCGCTGAAGCATTGACCGCAACAGCGGCACACAGAGGCACAGCCGAGCAGATCGCCGATGTACCGGGTATTCTGCATAATATCGAAACCAGTGCAGAACTTGAAACCATGTGGGATAAATACCGCAAGCAGTTTGCGTATGCTGAGAAGATTGAGTATGAGCAGATTATGGATGTGCTGAAAACACTAACTGCGTAATATGACTCACAAAACAAGGAGTTATTAACATGACAATGATTACAGAACAAATCAAGAATTCTGCCAAAGAAAGATTAGCCGATTTGATTCAACGATATAATGCTACCACTCGCTTAGCTGATCACAGCGATGTTAGTGAAGAAACCATTCGCACATGGTTAAATGAATTTCTTCTGATTTTTGGGTGGGATGTCCAAAACACCACACAAGTTCTTCAGGAACATGTATTGCGCGGAATTCAGTATCAAAGATTACGCGAAATACATTCTCCTCATAGAAAGCCAGACTACACTCTGTTAAACGGCACAAATATAAAGACATTTTTAGATGCAAAATCTTTGGATGTTGATATTTTCACGGACAATGAAGCTGCGTATCAAATTCGCTCGTATGGATGGTCTGCGCAATCACCCTGTGCATTTGTTTCAAATTTTGAACAACTTGTAATTTACGATACGCGTTTTGTCCCAAACCCCGAACAGCCTGCCGATGCAAGTGTTGTGCAAATACACATTGATGAATATCTTGATAAATTCGATATCATAATTGATCATCTTTGGCACGATAAAATTTGCACTAATCGTCTGGAAGAATTGTACTCTACTACAGCTGTTGAAGGTAGAAACCGTGTTGATGCTCGGTTTATGGGTATTCTATCAGCTTTTAGGAAAGAACTTGCAACCAATCTGTATTGTAATAATGTAGAGCATATCTCAAACGATGACATCCTAAATTATTACACGCAGGTTATTTTGGATAGAATTGTATTCATTCGCGTATGTGAGTCTAAAGGGATTGAAGAGCAGGAAAAGTTAAAATCTTTTTCGCAGTCCGAAAATGGTTTTTGGGCGTCTTTCAAGCAGAGTTGCTATATGGAATTTTATAACCATTACGACGGCGCAATGTTTAGTCTTGATGCGGTATTTAATCAACTTGTTATAGATGATGAGGTGTTAAACAATTTTATTGATAAGTTATACTATCCTTTCCCTTATCGTTTCGATGTAATTCCAGTTAAAGTAATTGCAAATATTTATGAGGAATTTCTTGGCAAACAACTTGTAATCAACGGCACCACTCTTGATGAAGTTACTAAAGAAGAATACATCAAAACAAACGGTGCAGTTGCGACTCCGGAACATATTGTGGAAATGATATGTAAGCAAACATTAGATTTGAATTATGTTTCCGGTGTGGATGATTTACTAAAAATTAAAGTGCTGGATCCTTGCTGTGGATCTGGTGTCTTTGTTGTGTCCTGTTACGAACATTTGGCAGCAAAAATGATCCAATTGCTTCAAAATAACGCAGCCGATAGAGAAGAGTTTTCTAATTACTTTTATCTGCGAGATGATCAATGGTACTTAACTGTAGAGGGTCGCCGTGCTATTGTTAAAAATTGTATTTTTGCCATTGATTGCGATGAAGCTGCCATTGAAGTTACAAAGATGTCTTTAGCACTGAAAATAGTAGATGGTAACGCTCCGCTCGCTTGGGAAGGCATCGGTGTATTTGGAGACAAGATTTTACGTGAAATTGCAGATAACATAAAACTTGGTAATACGCTTGTTAATGTTGATTCATCTTTACCAGCTCATTTAATCCCCGAAATAAAGCCTATGGACATACACACAGCTTTTAGTGATGTATTTAGAATTTATGGCGGATTTACATATGTAATTGGAAATCCGCCTTATGTAGAGACTAAGCACTATAAGGCAGCAAGCCCTTGTATGCACGCGTATTTGACTGAAAAATATACGACTTTTGAAGGCAAGGCAGATCTTGCAGTATTGTTCATTGAGAGATGCCTTGGTTTGTTAGCTGACAACGGCAAACTTGGTTTTATCATTCAGAGAAGATGGTTTAAAACGGACTATGGTAAGCCAACTCGTTCTCTGATAAATAATGGCAAGCATTTGCAAAAGTTGGTTGATTTTAAAGCTACAGACATATTCAAAGGACGTGTGGTATATCCGTCAATCATGATACTGACTAAACAGCCATGCGAAAATACAAAGTATTATTTCATGCCTTGTGAAGCCGCTATTATAAAGTCAAGATTTGAAAACAGTTCTTTTGACGGGACTTTTGAAGGGTGTTCTTTTGCCGATCTTCCTTTGTTAGAGGGAAATCAACCATGGAATTTTGAAAGCTATAGTATTGTACAAATTGCGCAAAATCTATCCAGGAAATGGGGCACGTTTTCTGCCTATCCGAAGTTTAATATTAAAGACGGAATACAGGTATTGTGGAAAAAAGTTTATCATCTAAAAGGTGTATCTTTCAATAATGGTATCGCTACAGGGCTTAATGGCTTTAATGAGGAAGTATCCGTTGAGGCGGATACTTTGCGTGCGGTCATTTACAATAAAGTTTTCTATCCGTTTAAAAAAGTTGAACCCGATGCATATGCGATTTTTCCATATGAAGGTGAAAGTACCACTACAATTTCATTTTGTGACTTGGAAAACCGTTATCCACTTCTGTATAACTACTTAAAGCAAAACGAAGATAGAGTAAAGAAACACAACAAGGAATATCGGGAGGGGGATTTGTGGCATACATACACACGTGAACACAATCACTCTTTATACAGCGTTGACAAAATAATTATTCCAATGACTGCCAAAGATACAATTGCCACATTTATCAAGGACAAAGGACTCTATATGGACAACTCAAATGTCTGGTTTGTTTATGTAGATGGAGCAACCGATTCGTTGATGAAAGCAATAACATGCGTTGTTAATTCGACAATATTCTCTGTTTTGAGTAAATCTGGAGCAAATCCGCAAGCAGGTGGATATTATAAATTTAACAAACAGTTTCTCGCTCCGATTCCGTTCCCGTCATCCAAACTAAAAAATAACTCGCCAGTCGTCACTAAGCTTTCATCATTGTATGATGATATAGTTGAACTGCAACAACAGTATACTCGTTCTTCTCGTGCAGTCAGAGAAATGCTATCTCATACTCTAAAAGCCAAGTGGAATGAGCTTGATGAAATATGCTATGGTTTGTATGAGGTAAGCGAAACGGAACGAGAACAAATAGCAGATATTGGCAGAACGACAGATAGAATAGAATTGTTAGATGGTGTGAACTGATGAACGCAAAAAATATAATAAAGGCATTAACTACATACTCAAACAATGTTTCCGACATTGAGCATATGATAGTTTATGCATTCATAAAAAAAGAAAACATCAAGTACGACAACTCAGATATGCTAAAAGACTATGTGTCCGAGTTGGATGATGCTTTATGTGTCAAAGCCGTAGAGCTTTTCAGCAAGACTGATATGATGCTGTCGATGGAATCGATTGTTGAACTATTAGAGCAAATTGTCCCCGAAGGAGAAAAAAAGGAAAAAGGAATAGTATATACGCCCCGTGAGATTAAAGAATATATTATTTCTCGTGTTTGTCAAACAAAAAATGCCCCAACAGTTATTGATCCTTCTTGTGGATGCGGCGCGTTTCTTGTTACGGCAGCACAATACATCCATCAAAAGTTCAATATGAGTTATTGTGACATCATATCGCAAAACATTTTTGGAATTGATATTGATGATAGTGCAATCTCAAAAGCAAAACTTTTGTTGGAATTATTAGCTTGCGCCAATAATGAATACGGAGAAAAAACTTTTAATTTCTTATGTGCAAATGCCCTTAATCCTAAAACTGTTTTTAAAGCGCGTAAATGGCAATCAATAGGGTTTGATTGTGTCGTCGGAAATCCTCCGTATGTAAGATTCCGTAACATGAGCGACGAATCGAAGAGTTTTTTAAAGCATTGGACTTCTGCTGACACCGGAAATGTGGATTTGTATATGCCATTTTTTGAGGTGGGAATGTCTCTTTTGAAGAAAGGGGCTGTGTTGTCCTATATTACTCCCAATAGTTATATTCAGTCAGTAAATGGCAGAAAGTTAAGGGCGTTTTTGACATTGCAAAATCACCCTATTACCATTGTGGATTTTAGAGATGCTCAGGTATTCAAAAATGTTACAAGTTATACCTGCATAACTACTATTGCTACTTCCGCAAAGGATTCGGTAATTAAATACGTCCGCATAAATGAAGAACAGACATTAGACAGTCATTGTTACTCTGAATATCAAACGAGCGCTTTTGCGAATGGTGCGCCATGGCGTATGAGAAAAAAAGATATAGATTTTGTTATTCAAAAATTAGAAACGGTGGGAACCCCGCTTTCTAAGTGGAAGATACGTAATGGATTAGCTACATTGAAAAACGATATTTATTTCTTTACTCCAAGCAAGGCTGATGATAAATACTATTACCGCATTTCTGATGGGATAGAATATCGAATTGAGCGTAGTATTTGTATCAAAGTGGCAAAACCCAACATTATCAAAAATGAGCAGGATTTGATTGACAAGATCAAAATTGCAATCTTTCCATACAAGTTGATAGATAATGTATTTGCGGTTATTGGCGAGGATGAAATGATAGCAAAATATCCGTACGCATATCAGTTCTTTATTGACAACAAAGATGTTTTACAACAACGTGATAAGGGAAAAGCGAATTATCCTACATGGTATGCATACGGAAGAACACAAGGAATGAATAACTTTGGTAAAAAGCTATTGATACCATATATCGCAGGTGAGCCGATTGCAGTTTTGTCTCTTGAAGAAAATCTCCTATTCTACTGCGGCTACGCACTAATTTCCGATGATGAGCAAGAGCTACGGATACTAAAGTGCTTTTTGGAATCGGATGCATTTTGGTATTATATTTACCACACGAGCAAGCCCTATTCCAAAGGCTACATGGCCTTCGCAAAAAATTATATTATCAATTTCTCGATACCAAGTGTTAGTGAAAAAGAAGCACAATATTTACTGTCAAATCCTCCCAAAGAAGAGCTTAACAAATGGATATGGGGTAAATATGGAATAGTAGAAGTACCTGTTATCGAATAAAAATATAATCCTAATACCCAAAGTTGAAATTATATTATGTATGGAGGAAGTGACGCGATGATTTTTGAAGAAAAGTTTGGACAATTTACTGTCTATCGAAGAGATGTCTCTCATGCTTTTTTATATGTGAACTTTTCTGATCCGGATCGCTTCATGGATGGGCTCTCTGATTATGTGTTAAGCGAGGCAAATCTATTAAATTATGCTAACACAATGTCTCCAACAGCCTTTACTCCGACATTAGCAAATTACAAAAGGTTATATTCAACATTAGAAACATTTTTGAACGCAGAACTGGAACTACTAACGTTTGATAATGTTTCCAATGAGATTAAGGATACACTTGGCGATGAGTACACCTTTGCTAATAAGGATGGTGAAACACTTATCCAAAAAGACAAAATCGGAAAGATTGGCGAATACATATTTCACGTTCTATTAACACAATATTTCAGAGTGAATTGTATAATTCCAAAATTCAGATGTGCCACAGATAGAAATATGAGCGTGTTTGGAATTGATGCTCTTTTCTTTGATCCAGCCGAACGAATAATCTATTTCGGAGAATCGAAAGTCTGCAAAACCATCGACAATGCAATCACATTAGTTAACCGCTCTTTCGCTGATTATGAATCTCAAATATCGGAAGAGTACAAACTTGTATTATCAAACAGTGATGTCTTCAGATTATCGCAAGAGTTTCAATCGGCGTTTGAACGGTATACCGAAGTGTGTATTTCCTTTGAGGGCTTCGTAAAGGCTGCTTCCATATCGCAGATTTATGTACCTGCATTTATAGCACACGGAAACGGAGCGAATAAAAATACACCCGAAGATTTTCTTCAAAAAATGAATACAAAGATAACTCGAAATAGTTTCTTTGGATTGGATACAAAGTATCTGTTTATTTCGCTTCCAATCATCGACAAAGCAAAAATGATGGATGTAATAATGAGAAAAGTGGTGAAAAAGAGCAATGAGTACAGAAGTAAATTCACCTAAATTTGAAGATCTTCAAATTTACAGAGAAGAGTATATTCGAGAATTGGACAAACGTCTCGATAAAACGGAATATGCCCAAAGCAATGCATCTTCTTTATACGCCTTGGGGCTTACTATGTATTCCCAAAATTATTCTTTGGATTCTTTGATATATAATTCATTTGCTATGTCAGAACTGGACGAACGAATTTCGTTACATCCTGAACAAAGGAAAGTGTTGAACCTTATCGATTCCAATAGAGGGCTAATTTTTAGTGCACCGACAAGCTTTGGAAAAACATTTATTGTTTTTGAGTATATTTGTAGGAGGCAACCGCAAAACGTCGTAATGGTTGTACCTACATTGGCTCTCATCGATGAATATAAGCAGAAAATTATCCGGCAATATAAAAATAAGTTTGCTGACTACAACATTTATTTATCGATAGATCCCGAAAAGCAATATGATCTTACAAAGAAGAATATTTTCATTGTAACACACGATAGAGTTATTGACGAAAATACGGTTGCTATATTTGAGTCCATTGATTTCCTTGTTATTGATGAGGTATATAAACTCCAAAAGGATATGAACAATGAGCGTGTACTAATATTGAATATCGCTTATTACAATATGGTCAAACGTAGCAAAAAATATGTTCTGCTGGCACCATTTATTAGCGGTGTAGAAAATTTGGATCGATTAGATGATACACCAGAGTTCTATGCAACTAATTACTCTCCCGTAGTTAATGAAGTTAAAACACATGAAATTTTAAATGAATCGGAACGGGTTTTATATACCGATAAAATATTAAGTGAGATACCCGTTCAAGATAACACACTCATATATTTCCCAACCGTTGTTCAAATCGATAAATTTGTCGATAACACGACAATCCGTACCGATGCTTTAGAAACAGATGCTAACCCTGTGCTTAACGAATTTGTAGCTTGGGGCAAAAAGGAAATTCATCCTGAATGGTCCGTAATCAAAGCGTTGGAAAAAGGTTTTCTAATCCATCACGGTCAATTGCCATTAGGGATTAGAATGTTGGAATTAGCGCTTTTTAATGATGAATCATCTCAATATACTCGCTTAATTTGTACATCAACTCTGCTCGAAGGAGTCAATACTACAGCGAAAAATATTATCATCACCAAACCAGCAAGAACCTATAATCAAACATTTGATGCGTTTGACTTTTACAATTTGGTGGGAAGAACAGGGCGCTTGTTCCAACATTATCTTGGAGTAGCACACTACATTAAAACGCCTTCTGATCCGGTCTACGAGAAGTCCCAGGCGCTGAAATCAATTGAGTTTGAATTGACGGACAAAAGCATTGATATGGATATAAATTTCGGTGATTATGCCCAACATCCCGAATTCGTTGATGTGCTCAAAAAATTGGAGATTAGTTATGATGAGTATAAGGACCAAATTGCTCGCAAACACAGATTTTCAACGGTCGTATACCTGTTAAATAAATATTCTCAATTTAAAAGTAAACTTTTCGATATCTTATATCGCCAAATGAGAGACCCGGATCAAAGCAAGTTAGAATTGGTTCGCGTATTATATGAGATCCTGGAAAATGACAATTGGAATTTTAACTTAAACACATTTATCTTAAATCGACTTACTTATAAGTATCGTCAATCCGTGCGAGAAGTAGTTGATGCGACTGTGCAATTCTATCCTAACACCAGTATTTCTAAGATCATCAATACAACAATACGGTATAAGTCGAGTTATATCGAATTTGATTTTTATAACAAAGTGGATTTGATTCGTTATTTTATGCGCTGTGAAAATGTAGATGTCTCATTAATAAATACTCTACACGAACGATTGCTTAAAAACATCGAGATTCTTTATTACTTGACATCCCCAAGCAAAAAAATGCTCAAAGATATGGGTATTTACGATGGGGATATTGATCAGATTAATGCTGTCATCGGAGAAGATTTCACAAGCATTGCTGAACTTCAACATTTGCTGAAAGAACACATTGAAAAACTGGGTGAGATCAGTATTGTTTCCCGGTATATAATTAACCGCTTACTTAATTAAACTATAGGTCGCAATACCGTTTGGCGTTGCGACCTATAGTTTCCTATTCCGTTATTCCTCCATGACCTCTAACATCATCCTTGCTCCCAACTTAAAGCTGCTCTGGAACAGCAAGCAATCCGAGATGGTCTGATATTCCCGTACACAGTCAGCGTATTTATCAAACAACTCTTTCTGCTCATCCGTCATAGTAGCTTTGAGTTTTTCTTCATTCCGACAGATCAGTTCCAATAGCTTCTTGTATTCTTTGGAAGCAGATGTGTCATACTCTGTCGGCTCGATATTGCCATACCAAAATTCTTCAAGGATTCTCATATCACATCCTCCTCGTAGATCATCTCATGCAGTACAATTTCCTCTGCACGATTACGGATGCTGTTCATAACTCCGACCCATGCCATTTGGTCAGTTGCTTTCAAGTCCTCTGTTACACCCTCAGCGGTTTTCATCTGCTCAATGATAACTTCCAGGCGGTGCTATGCCCGCTCGTTCAAATCAGCCAGATACGCCCAGAGCGCACCGTCAAGGCAAAGAGTATCAAACCGGATAGGGTTATGCTCCTTAAGATAATCTCTGTGCATACGCCCCAAACGACCAATGGATCTGTTTTCTTCCGGTAAGCGAATATCGGGAATATAGTAATCACCACAACGAATATAGTTCAGTTCTTGCATCATATGTACCTCCACAAAAGCGTTTTTACGGGTAAAAAAGAAGCGATACTCGGTTATCAAACCAAGTATCGCTAACTTTGTTTAGCCAACCACGTCTGACAGATGCCGTAAAATAGTTAAATTTTTGGTTTAACTGTTTTACGGACACCCGCCATTAATGTGCGGAGCTTATAAAGCCTGTAAAAAGCTTATTTATTATTGTTAAGCTTCTTATTGCGGAGCGCTATGCCGGCTAAGCCAGCGCCGGCAATAGCCAGAATCAGAAGCGCAGCAGGCAGGCCGCAGTCGCCCGTGCCCTGGCTGTCAGATACCTGAGCCTTAAAGGTAACTTCTAAGGTATGTTCTCCCGAAACCTTGGCAAAGGTATAGGTATTATCCTTTACCTCGCTTGTAACATCCTTGCCGTCGGCCATTACTTTATCTATAATATAGTCCTTGTCGGGGGTAATGGCAAAGGATTGGTCGTCGCCGCTCTTAACGGTCACCTTGCCTTGGTTGCCGTAGGGGGCAACCGTTCCGTTCTCACCCGCGGTAACGGTAATGATGTAGGAAACGTTCTGAGTGCCCAGGGTGGCTTCCTTCCAGGCGGCAAAGCCGTCGCTGCCCGTTATGGAAACGGGAAGCATGGCCAAGGAGGATTCCTTAACCATATTTCCGTTTAAGTTCAAATTTATCAGGCTCTCCATATTGCGCAGAGGAGCCAGATCCTCCACCTTGTTATCAGCCGCGTCCAGCGTTTCAAGCTGCATGCCCGCCTTTTCCAGGCCGCCCAAATCGGCAATCTGGTTGCCGCTTATATTCAGCGCGGTTAAAGCGGCCAGTTTTTCAAAGGCGCCCGAATCCTCAATGAGGTTATCGCTTATATCCAGAGTTTTCAAAGCGGTTAAATTGGCTATGCCGCCGGCGTCCACAATCTGATTGCCGCTTATATTCAGCTCAGTTAAAGCGGCCAGCTTTTCAAAGGCGCCCGAATCCTTAATGATATTACCGCTTATATTCAATGCCGTCAGAGCTGTCAGATTGGCGATACCGCCGGCATTTTCAATAAGGTTGCCCGAAACGTCCAGCGTTTTAAGGCCGGTAAGCAATGAAAGGGGGCCGGTCTCCTCAATCAAATTGCCCGAAAGGTTAAGGTTTTCCAGGCTGTCCTTCAAATCGCCAAGCTGAGCTATAACCTGAAGCTTGTTATTGCTTAAATCCAGGCTCTTAAGTCCTTTAAGAAGCTGAATACCCTCCAAGTCCTGAATGCCCTTATTGGTCACTGCCAGGCTTTCAATCGCGGCGATGTTCTCATAGGTCAAATTTTCCTCGCCACCTACAGCGTCAATAACGGCCGCTTCCAGATTGTCGTCGTGGATTATGTTCTTAATTTCGTCCGTCTGGGTGTCGGCTAAAGCCGTCATGGAAAAAAGCGCAACGCATACGCATACGCTCAGCATTAAGCCTATTAATTTTCTTGCTTTTTTCATAGCAAAATTCCTCCTTAGTTTTCAGAAAAAGAAATTCGGCTTGATTTTTCTTTTTCAAGACAAATGCTGTCTTTCAATGTTATCGTATATAATAATATCATTATTCCGTTATTTTGACAAGAGTAACTTCTTATTTCTCCCCCAATTAAAATTAGCAATTTTATGTAAATATATTAAAGAATGAAATAAACATCTTAATTAGAACGTCAAAATTTAATATGCTCGCCTAAAAAAGCGCTGAATACGGCCGCTGCTTTTTCCTCTCAGGCCTTTTAATTTATCCCAGGCCTCCCCCAACGGGCCGTTTAAAAATTAAACGGCCCGTTGGGGGAGGCCTGGGCGGGAGCGGCGGCTCCGGCCGACGGCAAAGCCATCGGCCGGAGGGGCAGGCAGGCATTTAAAAGCGCTTCGCGCCTTTAAATGCCTGCCTGCCATAGCGAGGGGGCGGGCCTTCCTTTGAAGTAGAAGGCCCGCCCCCTCGCTCGCCGCGCAAAATCTTTTGGCATTAAAGCGCCTGAAGAGCGCCGCTGTATCTGTTCCGCCGGCAAATATATGGTCCGGTATGATTATTCAACGGTTACGCTTTTGGCTAAATTGCGCGGCTTATCCACATCGCACCCCTTGGCGCACGCAACATAATATGCAAAAAGCTGCATGGGCAGTATGGCCAGAACGGGCGCAAATTCAGGCAGCGTCTCAGGCACGGTCCATACAAAATCCGATTCCTTTTTCAACGCCGGCTCGTCATTAAAGGTAATTGACAGCACTTTCGCGCCTCTCACCCGGCATTCGGTTATATTGCTTATGGTCTTTTCCATAAGCGCCTTTTGAGTGGCCAGAGTGATAACGAGCGTTCCATCCTCTATAAGCGCAAGCGTTCCATGCTTTAATTCGCCCGCGGCCAGCGCCTCCGAATGAATGTATGTAATTTCCTTGAGCTTTAAACTGGCCTCCTGCGCTATATAATAATCCAGCCTGCGCCCCAGATAAAACACGCTTTCCTGATCCCTGAACGCCTGGGCAAACCGCTTAATCTCCTCCTTGCCCTTTAAAATCTCCTCTAATTTTTCAGGCATGCGGCATAATTCCTTGAGATAGGCGTCCGCTTTTTCTTTATTCAGCGCGCCCCGCTTAAAAGCTATATCCAGCGCAATCACATATGTCATGATAAGCTGGGAAACATAAGCCTTTGTAGAGGCCACGGCTATTTCAGGCCCGGCCCAGGTGTAGGCCGTAAAATCAGCCTCCCGCGAAATGGTAGAGCCAACCACGTTGCATATGGCCAGCACCTTGCAGCCCTTATTCTGCGCCTCCCGCATAGCCGCTATGGTGTCCATAGTTTCGCCCGACTGGCTTATCACTATAACCAAATCGCTCTTGTCCAGAATAGGATCCGAATATCTGAATTCTGAAGATAATTCCACGTTTACAGGCAGCCGCATAAGCTTTTCTATGAAATATTTGCCCACCAGCCCGCAGTGATAGGCCGTGCCGCAGGCCACAATATGAATTCTCTTTATTCCCTGGGCGTATTCCGCGCTTAAGCAGGTTTTATAGAGCTGCACCTCCAAAAGGCCGTCTTTCTCCGCAATGTTGGGCATTAAAGTGTCCCTGACCGCCACGGGCTCCTCGTGCATCTCCTTAAGCATAAAATGCTCAAAGCCGGATTTTTCAGCCAGCTTGACGTCCCAATCCACATGCATAACTTCTTTTTTAACCGGCTGCATATCCTGATTGAATATTTTTATGCCTTTTCTGGTCAATAGCGCGGTCTCGCCGTTATCCAGAAGATATACGTCCCGCGAATATTCCAGGATTGCCGGTATATCCGAAGCGATAAACGAGCCGTCGGGCGCCAGGGCGGCCACCAGCGGGCTGTCCTTGCGCGAGCAGTATAATTCCCCCGGCCGGTCCGCAAACATTATGCCCAGCGCATAAGAACCTCTCAGCCGTGCCAGCGTCTTTTTAATGGCCTCCAGCGGGTCCCCCTTATAATATGTATCCAGAAGCTGAACAATGCTCTCGGTATCCGTCTGCGTGCTGAATACTGCGCCCTGAGCAATCAGCTCGTCCTTAATTTCCTGATAATTCTCTATAATTCCGTTATGTACCACGGCTATGGTTCCGCCGGCATTGGAATGCGGATGGCTGTTTAAATCGCTGGGCTCGCCGTGAGTGGCCCAGCGGGTATGTCCAATGCCCTCAAAGCCCTGGGGCCTGGCCTGATCTGTTTTTTCCCTTAAAAAGCTCAGTCTGCCTTTAGCCTTATATATTTCTATGCCCGATTGATTCATAACCGCTATGCCCGCCGAATCATAGCCTCTGTATTCCAATCTGGCCAGACCGTTAAGCAATATGGGCGCAACGGGCTTTTCCCCAATATATCCTATAATTCCGCACATTTTAATTTTCCTCCAGGCCCCGGCGGCGCGCGCTTGGGCAGCGGCCGCGCATGTTTTTAAGAGCCGATAAATATATAGCTTTCCGCAATCGGATATTATATTATATTCTTTTTACGGCCAAGGTGTCAAACGTTTAAAAAGTCCTCTTGTTTTCCGCGGGCCGCTATGTTATTATATGTAAAATATACGCCGGCGGCGCGCGCTTTGATCTTTTTGAGCTGCGCGCTTTATCTGCAGGCGTTTAATGGTGGCATAAATCATCAAAAAGCGCTTTTTTGCGGCCGACCGCGCCCGCGCGTTAAAGGGGGATAAATTTTAATTATGAAATTAGGTTTCAGCGTAACCAATCTGCTTAGGCATTACAGCAGCCTTGAAACTATAGACATAGTTGCCCGCGCAGGAATAGACTGCATAGATTTTCCCTTCTATGAAAAAAATCTGGCCGAGCCTTGGCCTTTTATGGAGGAAAGCGCCGCGCTTAGCCGGGCGGAGGAATTAAAAAAATACGCCGCCGATAAGGGCGTCAGCTTTCATCAGGCGCACGAGCCCTTTGCTTTCGCGCTGGAGGGGGATAAGCTTAAATGCATGCGCTGCGCCGCGGCTTTGGGCTGCAAATATTTTGTTATGCATCCTGGCCTGGCTATGTCCTATGAGGATTTTATGGCCGCGCCCTATAAGGAAACGGAAATCCTGAGCGAATATTTTAACGGCCTGGCCGAACTTTTAAGGGATTTGGGGCTTAAGGGAGGAGTAGAAAATATTTTCTGCTATGATTCAAAGCGCGGGCTGGTATATAAAGGGGCGATGGCCACGCCTGAAATACACAAGGCCGTTGCTCAATCCCATCCTGATTTATGCGCGTGTCTGGATGTGGGGCATGCCAATATAGCGGGAGTTCCTCCCGAAAAAGCCGTGGAAATTCTTGATTCCAGCCTGGAAGTGCTGCATGTGCACGACAGCAGAGACCGCGCCTTTGAGCACACTCTGCCTTATTTAGGAAGCATAAATTGGGACGCTCTGGCCGCCGCGCTTAAAAGAATCGGCTTTAAAGGAGTATTCTCCTTTGAAACCAATAATTTTATGGCGGCCTATCCCCCCCAACTGATGCCCGCAGCCGTAAAGCTGAACGCGGAAATAGGGCGCTTTCTCTGCGCAAAAATAGAGGGCTGACCGCGCGGACGGGCCGATTAAGGCTCTTAAAGAGCCGCGCGCCGGAGGCGCAGGAAGGGCCTTAAGCCTGATTTTTTAAATTCACGCCTGCTTAGGAGAATATATATGTATTCGCTTCTGCTCATACTCATCTATATTGCTTTTGTAAGCCTGGGCCTGCCCGATTCGCTGCTGGGCGCCGGCTGGCCCGTTATGCATAACGACCTGGGCGTGCCCCTGTCCTATATGGGCATTATCTCCATGGTTATTTCAGGCGGAACAATTATTTCCAGCCTGCTGTCCGACAGGGTCACGCGAAAATTCGGCGCCCGTATAGTGACTGTCGTCAGCGTATTTCTCACAGCGTTCGCTCTGCTGGGCTTTTCTTTTTCAGACCGTTTCTGGATGCTGATTGTCATGAGCGTTCCCTATGGCCTGGGCGCGGGCGCAATAGACGCGGCCCTTAATAATTATATCGCGCTTCATTACGCGCCCAAGCATATGAGCTGGCTGCACTGCCTGTGGGGAGTGGGGACTATTATCAGCCCGTTTATTATGAGCCGCGCGCTGACTCTTGCGTCCTGGCATACCGGTTACCGCCTGGTGGCTTTTATTCAAATGGGAATAGGCCTTTTGCTGCTGGTCACTCTTCCCGTATGGAAAATCAACAGGGGTAAGGCTAAAGCGGAGGAACCACTAAGGAGCCTTAGTCTATTCCAGGCGCTTAAAATCAAAGGAGTGCCTTTTCTGCTGATTGGTTTTTTTGCCTATTGCGCCGCCGAGGGCACGGCCATGTATTGGGCCAGCACATATCTGGTTGAAGCTAAGGGAATTGCCAGCGAGAGCGCCGCCGCTTTTGCGTCGTTATTTTATATAGGCCTTACTGCGGGAAGATTCCTGGGCGGATTTATAATGGCCCGGCTGGGCGATAGAAAAATGATTCTGTTGGGAACGGGCATTTTGTTCTGCGGAATAGTATGTCTGCTCATTCCCATTCAGAATGAAACTCTTTCTCTGATCGGCCTGATAATTATAGGCTTTGGATGCGCGCCCATATATCCCTGCATAATTCATTCGACGCCTTATAATTTCGGCGCGGAAAATTCAGGGGCGATAATAGGGATACAGATGGCCAGCGCCTATGTGGGTACAACCTTTATTCCGCCGCTTTTCGGCGTGCTGGCCAGATGGCTTGGTTTTAATATTCTGCCCGTTTATCTTATTATATTTGTGGTGCTGATGCTGTCTATGCTGGAAACAACATTTAAGCTGACGGCAGAAAAAAAGTAATTCCGCCCCCGCCCCGCCGGCGTTTGGCAGGCGCTTGCGCCTGCCGGGGCCGGCCCGAAGGGCCGGCTCCGCGGCCGGTTCCGGCCGCAAACGCCGGCGGGGCGGGGGCGCTCTCAAAAATCCCGGACGCGCTCGAACGGGGGCGGGTGGGCGGGGAAATCTGTGCGGGAGAAATCTAAAAATAATTGATATGACAAATTTTTTAAAAAAATACAAACGTTTTGAATTGTCTTTTCAGGAAATAAAAGCCGCGCTGGGCGACGATTTATATAATGTTCCCCAGATTACGCCGGAAAAAATAAGCGCGGATGATGTAATTTATGCTATCAGACAGTTTCTTCTAAAAAATATAACGCCGGAGGAATTGGTAAACTGGGTTAATGTCGTTTGGTTTACTGATTTATATGTGTATGCCTCAAAAGAGGAAAATGCGATTGCGAGCGTTATGACATTGCTTGAAACCTTGGACGAAGGGGTGGATTTTTCAGAAGAAACGTATTTGAAAATGATTGAATGCCTGGAGAAGAATATTGAATGTGAGTTATAGAGGTTTTAAGCTGTTCAGTTTCTGAAGCGCGCCCCGCCGGCGTTTGCGGCCGGAACCGGCCGCGGAGCCGGCCCTTCGGGCCGGCCCCGGCAGGCGCAATGCGCCTGCCAAACGCCGGCGGGGCGGGGGCGCTGGAAAATTAACTGCGCGTGGGAATAGATAAAGGGCGCGGGGGCGTTTGGCAAGCTGCGCTTGCCGGGCCCAAGCTTGCTTGGGCCCGCGGCCGGTTCCGGCCGCAAACGCCCCCGCACCCTTTATCTATTCCCACGCGCGGCTTCTCCCGTCAGTTTATTTTCATTTACAAAATTCAAACGCGAATAAAATTTTGCTCGGTAATTCCTCAAAAAATAACCAATTTTTAAAAAATACCGTTTGTTAGTATGCTATGTGAAGTTTTGAGGTATTAATAACAATATAGTGCTATCTAAAACTAATTTTGTACCTTGGAAAAACTGTTTTTTTGTATTATACTAATTAGGTATCTTTAAAAGGAGGTCATAACCAATGCTTAAAAAAACATTAAGCGTCATCGCCTTAGCGCTGAGCGGCTGTCTTTTATTTGCAAGCTGTTCGCCTCAAGCGCAGCCCTCGGCAAGCTCTAGCGCTAATTCTACTGCTACTGCCGGGGCTACAGGCTCAAATGAAGCCGGGCCGACAGTACCCGACCAGCCTGTAAACTGGGCGCCTGTCATTGACGCGGACGGAACATATCATTTCGGAGTAGGACGCGAGGCCTTTACCGGCACTCTGCTCACCGATTTTACCGACGGTACCGTAAACACTAAGACCAGTTACGGTAAATACGCTTATGAGGACGGAGTTCTCAAGGTCTATTCCAATGGCAGCTATGCGGACAGCTATGATAATATCACCGGCGGTCTGGACGACGGAGACTATGCAAACGCCGTCTATGTGGGTGTGCGCGTGCATAATAATAATTCAGAGCCCGCTTGGTTCGGCTTGCAGGGAGATAATATTTTCCTGGGCGAAACGGGCGACGACATCATTATAGCATATGACAACGGCCGCGCTTACGCCACTACCGTGGAATGGAAGACGACGCGTTTCTGCGCTCAGCTTCCCGCTAATTTTGAAGGCACCATTCTTATTCCCTTATCCCGTCTGTATTCGGGAACGGATATGAATAAATCCACCGCGTGGACGGACAACCGTACTCCCTGGACCAAATTGGGCTTCCATGTCAACTGCGAGGAAAGCAATTCTGTAGATTTCAGATATGTATTCCTCACTAATGAAACTCTGCCCGAGGTAGCGCCCATTCCTGACGATGTGGATTTCAATATCACCAATCCTGAATATTCTTATACGGACGAACAGCGCATAACCCCTTTCTGGTCCTCCAATATAATGTATAACGAGTGCTTGAGCATGGAGGAAAATAACGGCGGCAATATCATTGGCAAGCTGCTGTTTGTGCCCACCAGAATTATTTCGGTTGTAGACGCCAAGCTGCAGAACGAATATGTAGAGGGCAAGGATTATCGCTGGATAGAGGGCACCAACCAGATTGAATGGCTGGAGGGCTCCAGCATTCCCTATTTCTATAACGGCGCTCTTTCAGGTTTGAAGGAAAACGGAACCCCTGTAAATGATTATCCCAATTGGGACAGCGAGGCCCGCTGCCGTCTTGCAGGCGTGCTCTATTGCGCTGACAAATTCCTCTGGGAGAAACAGATAGCCGTTACCTATGAATATGACCAGTCTCAGGTAGAGGCAAATGGCATTGTATATACTCAGCAGCAGAGCGACAGGCTGCCCAATACCACCAAAAAGCTGGCTAATAACGAGAGCCTTAAGGTGCTCTTCTACGGCGACAGCATTTTTGCAGGCGGCGACGCCAGCAGCGGACGCGGACGGGAGCCCATGATGCCCACTATGGACGTATTAATGGCTGAATATTTGAGAACCATCAGTTCGGGCACCATAACTTTTGACAACATCTCTGTAGGCGGCTGGACGGTTGAAAACGGTCTGGCAGCGCTGCAGCCCGGCGGCTATGCTGGCAAGGATTATTCTCAATATTCGGGCTACGATCTGCTTATGCTTAGCTTCGGCATGAATAATGCGGGCACCAGCGCCGAATCGTTCAAAGCAACGACTCAGGAAATTGTTGAAACCATAAAGGAGAAAAATCCCAATATCGAAGTTATATTGGTCTCCTGCATCTGCCCCAATCCTGCTGCCGCCGGCTTCTACGGCAATCAGCAATATTTTGGCGCGGCGCTTCAGGAGCTGGCTGATGAAAACGGCTACGCCTTTGTGGATATGTTCGCTGTGCATAAAAAGATTCTGGAATTTAAGAATTATTCGGCTACTACCGGAAACGGAATAAATCATCCTAACGATTGGCTGATTCGCATATATGCGCAAAACATCCTTTCGGCAATGGTAGAGTTTGAATAACGCTCCAGCGCTTCGGCTGACCAAGCGCGCGGGCGGGATTTAATTAATCCAAGGCAAAAAAATAGACGCCGCAGATGCGGCGTCTATTTTTTTGCCTTGGATTGGGCGCTGAAAACATAAATTAAAGCTGCTTAAAAAATTAATATGCAGGAAGCTGAAGAACTGATAAAAGAATGGTGCGCCCTTCCTTGAAGGGCGGGGCGCGCTGTTGCTGAATGCTTTTTATATGCTTTGTTAAAGAGGGCGGCCCACCCCTTTAATGTGTCCCGCTCCTATGGGAGCGGGACGGGGCCGCTCATCTATTTCTATAATATTTTCTATTTTCCTTATTTTTATATTTCCCAATCATTCTGCGGCCCCTTTTATATATCGGCGGACGGTTGCCGGGCAGATTGTTTTTCCCGTCTAAGCATTCCGTCCGCCTAACCCGCCCCCCGCCCTCCGCCCTGCAATCATATAATTATTCAAATCCAAAATAAAACACTAGCCGTTGCCTGTCTTTTATGATAGAATACTAAGTTGTAATCGTCAGTATACAGTAATATTGGACATTTTTCATCCAAAAGAGAGGTTATTATGAGAAAAATATTGGTTTATGCAGTGCTGCTTATGCTTATATGCTCCCTGGCTGCGTGCGCGGGAGAATCCGCTCCCAGTGCAACGGCGCAGCCCACAGCTTTACAGACCGGAGCAAATACCCAAACTAACTCTCCCTCGGCAGGAAATACGCTCCAGGGCACTCAATCCGCCCTGCCCAGCCCTACCCCAACAGGAAATTTACCCTCCTCTACAATTTCGGGCTCTGAGCTTTCTCCCAGTCAGAGCGGGAGCTTAACTCCGGCGCCTTCGGGCAGCCAAGTCTCTGCTCCGACTAAAGCGCCCACTAAAACTCCAACAAAGACGCCCACTAAAACCCCGACGTCCACAGGCGCCGGTCCTACTGTGCCCGTGCAGCCTTCTGCTCCCGTTAACTGGGAGCCGGTAATAGATAAGGACGGCACATATCATTTCGGCATAGGCGCTAAAGAATACACCGGCAAGCTGCTTACCGATTTTACCGGAGGGAAAATTGATACCGATGATACTTATATGAACGTAGGCAGATATGAATTTGTGAACGGCACGCTCAAAGCGTATACCGACGGCAATTTTGTTGATAAATACGACAACTTTACCGGCGGCGGCCTGTCCAAGGGCCAGTATTCCACGGCCAAATATGCAGGAGTGCGCGTAAAAAACAATAACGATACGGACGCATGGTTCCATCTTCAGGGCTCGGGCATTTTCCTTGGCGAAAAAGGTCAGGACGTTATTCTGGCCTACGACGACGGCAGGGCTTACGCCGCTCCTGTGCAAGAGCACACCTCCCGCTGGTGCATAAAGCTGCCGTCCGGCTTTGAGGGCACGGTCTTAATCCCTGTTTCCAGGCTCTATTCAGGTCCGGATATGAATACCTCCAGCGCCTGGACGAACAGCCGCACGCCCTGGACGCAGCTGGGCTTTCATGTTACATGCTCAGGCACAGCCTCGGTGGATTTCAGATATGTATTCCTTACTGATAAAACTTTGCCCGCAGTGGAAGCGCTGCCCAATAATCCAAGCAATATCACCAATCCTGAATATTCTTATACGGACGAACAGCGCATAACCCCTTTCTGGAAATCCAGTATAATGTATAATGAATGCCTTACCTTTGAGCAATCAGGCTCTAAAATTTCGGGCACTCTGCTGTTTGTGCCCAAGCGTATAATAGCGGTGGTGGACGCCCAATTGCAAAACGAATATATAGAGGGCAAGGATTATCGCTGGATAGAAGGCACCAATAAAATAGAATGGCTGAACGGCTCGGCTATTCCCTATTATTACGAGGGCGCGCTCCTTGGCAAGAATGAAAACGGAAGTTATATAAATGATTATCCCAACTGGGACAGCCTCAGCCGCTGCCGCCTGGCCGGCGTGCTCTACTGCGCCGATAAATTCCTCTGGGAAAAGCAGATTAACGTTACTTACGAATATGATTTAAGCCAGGTTGCGAGCAAGGGCATAATATATACCCAATATCAGGGCAGCCGTCTGCCTAATACCGTTAAAAAGCTTAATAATAATCAGGACTTGAAGGTGCTCTTTTACGGGGACAGCATTTTTGCAGGGGGAGACAGTTCTTCTTCCCGGAATCGCGCGCCCTATATGCCCAATATGGACAGATTGCTCCTGGACGGCCTGAAAGCCCGGAGTTCGGGAAATATAAGCCTGAAAAATATATCGGTAGGCGGCTGGACGGCGGAAAACGGCCTGGCGGCATTGCAGTCTGGCGGCTATGACGGCAGAGATTATTCCGCTCTTTCGGGCTACGACCTGCTTATCCTCAGCTTCGGCATGAATAATGCGGCTACGGACGCTAAAACTTTTGCAGACACCACGCAGAAAATCGTGCAGGCAGTAAAAAAGAAGAATCCCAATATTGAAGTTGTTCTGGTCTCCTGCATGGCGCCTAATCCCCAGGCCGCGGGCTTTTATGGCAATCAGCAGTATTTTGGAGCCGCGCTTAAGCAATTGGCCGATAATAACAGTTACGCCTTTGTGGATATGTTCGCCGTGCATGATAAAATTCTGGAATACAAGAGCTATTCCTCTACTACGGGCAACGGCATAAATCATCCCAACGACTGGCTTATACGCATTTATGTCCAGAATATTCTTGCGGCTATAGTTAAGTAATTTGTGTGCTCTAAAGTCTGAGAAAATTTAAAAGCAATCTTTATGTGCCCTCCCCGCGGCTATGCCGCGGGGAGGGCAAAGGCGCCCCGGTCTGGCAAAGCCAGACCGGGGCGCCTTTTCATCCAGGGTGCCGGCCGCTGGCGGCCGGCACCCTGGATGAAGGAATATAAGGGGGGCGGCTCTTGGCGGCCGGGTTCCCCGGCCGCGGGGCGCGCGCTTGCGCGCGCCCCTGCAGGCGCCTTTAGGCGCCTGCCAGGAGCCGCCCCCCGGCGCTCAAGGTGCGTCCCCGCCCAATATTATTGGGCGGGGACGCACCTTGAGCCTCAGCAGCGAAACAGGCCATGGGCCGTCCGCGCCTAAAGCGCGGACGGCCCATGGCCTGTTTCGCTGCTGAATTAAGGTTCCTGAGAATTTTCTTCATCATGAAGCATATCAAAATAAATATTATGCACTTCTATTCCCATGCTGTTCGCCAGCTTTACCATCTGAGCAAGAAAGCCCACGGCTATAGGGGCGTTGATTATAAGCATATCGCTGCGCACCACAAGCTGCTCTATTATGGCGCGCCTGATTTGACTATATATTCCCGCTTCGTCCAGCCAGCCCGACGGGATTAAAACGCTGTCGCAGCGCCCCTCAGTCTTTTTATCCAGCAATTCCAGATATTCGTCCTCAAGAGGCAGGAAAGGCATAACAATACAAAGCTCTATTTCGGGGCATTCTTTCTTTAATTCGCGCACGGCTTCCTCAACCGGGCTTATAAAGGAAGAGTCCCCGAAATCACAGATTACGCATTTAATATGCCTGTCTTTTAAATAAGCCTTTTTAATAACCGCCGATATATATTTTTCGCATATATATTGGGATTTGATTCCTATTAGAAAGTAGGTAAGCATGTGTTCCTCCAACTATATAGACTTATACATTATATAATGAATGAGTCTATCTGTAAAGAAATAATTTCAGGTATTATTTATTCAAGAAAATCTTTGGAGGGAATCATGATGATTAGATTAAATGTACTGGAATTATTAGAAAAGAAAGGAAAAACAAGATACTGGCTATATAAGCAATTAGGCATGAGTTACCAAAATTTCAATAATATAATACATAATAATACAAAGTCTATTAGATTTACGACAATAGAAGCCTTGTGCGATATCTTAGAATGCACTCCTAACGAACTTTTTATAATAACGCAATAATTTTGCAAATATTGCATAAATCTATACTTATGGAATATGCAATGTATAAGTCTATATATTAAAAATATTTATGAGATATTATCCAAAATATAAAGTACATCAGGAGATTCTTTTATGGTAAAATTAAATATTTTAAATTTATTAGAGAAAAAAGGAAAAACGAAGTATTGGCTTTATAATCAGATGGGAATGAGTTATCAGAATTTTAATAATATGGTTAGTAATAAGACTAAAGGAATTAAGTTTGAAACTATTGAAACTTTATGTTTGATTCTTGAATGCGCTCCCGGTGAATTATTTTCTCTTATTATTGATGAAGAACCCAATGAATCAAAATAATCGACGTTAAGCTATTAACAGGAATTACTATTCATTTATTTTATTATGTATAATAAATATTTATGATTGTTTGGTATATGGTTTAGAGCGCTTTATTTATAAAGGAAGCGCTTTTTTTAATTATTTACTATTAAAACGCCGTGTTTAAAATTCTCCGGCCTAACGCATAATTATTATATATTATTTTCCTAAAGAAGGGGTGTTGCCTTGTTGAAAAAAACTAAGACTAAAATAATATCAGGGGCGGGCTGATTTCGGGGCTGTTGAACGGGCTGCTGGGCACTGGCGGCGGGATATTAGCTATTCCTGTATTCAAAATGGCCGGAGAATAACTGCGGATATTGAAAGAGAGTTTTTTTCCTTAAATTATCTACGAATAGTAGAACTATTAATAAACTTATAGTAGAATATAGCTTGCGGGTAGGTTTACCTGCGCGGCTTTGTTTTGTATAATATCCTTAAAGAGCTTGGACCGGGCGTATATTTTATGCCTCTGTATTTTAAAAATCAAAGCTAAAGAGCGCTGCGCCGGGGCTTTATTTAAAGCGGACGTTTTAAACGCGCCCGCCTGGCCCATTAAAATTTAACGGGGTTTTGAATATGAATATGTCTAATTTGGGGAAAAACATCCTAAAGCTCAGAAAAAAGCAGGGGTTAACGCAGGCCGAGCTGGCCCGGCGGCTGAATATAAGCGATAAGGCGGTGAGCAAATGGGAAAACGGGGGAGGCTATCCTGAGATAACCCTGCTTCCCGCGCTTTCCAAAATATTCGGCGTGTCTGTGGATTATCTTTTAAAGGGGAACCCTAGGGGCATAGCCGTCGCGGGCAGCATAACCGCGGATATAGTCAACATCATAGACAGATATCCCGAAAAAAATATGCTTGCCAATATTTTAAGCACAGTTTATGCCGTGGGAGGATGCGTGCCTAATACCATAATTAATCTGGCCAAGCTGGAGCCCGAATTGTCCCTGAGCGCCTACGGACGGGTGGGCGAGGACGAGCAGGGCAGATATGTGCTCTCCTGCATGCGCAAGTACGGGATAAATACGGAGGGCATAATCAGGTCGAAGGAGCTTAATACAAGTTGCAGCCATGTTATGAGCGAAAGGGATACGGGCGAGCGCACGTTTTTTTTCGTCAACGGCGCCAACAGCCAGTTCTGCATTGAGGATATAGCGCTGGACAGCCTGGACTGCGAAATTTTTCATATAGGCTATCTTTTGCTTTTGGACCGGCTGGACGAAAAAGACGCCCAATATGGGAGCAATATGGCCCGCTTGTTATGCGGGCTGAGAGAGCGCGGAATTAAGACTTCCATAGACGTAATCAGCCGGGCGGGCGCGGATTTTAAAAGTATAATACCTGCTTTGAAATATTGTGATTACGCCGTAATGAACGAAATAGAAAGCTGCGGCGCCGCCGGGCTGAATCCGAGAAAGGCGGATGGAGAGCTGAATCTTCAAAGCATAAAGAACGCCTTGAGCATTCTTATGGAGCACGGAATTAAGCAAAAGGCGATTATACATTGCAGCGAGGCGGGTTTTATGATGAATGCGGACGGAAGCTTTTTGGCCGTGCCCTCTCTTTTATTGCCCGCCGGCTTTATAAAGGGCAGCGTGGGCGCGGGAGACGCTTACGCGGCGGGCTGTCTTTACGGGCTGTATAATAATTATGACGACAGGCGCATATTGGAGTTTGCATCCTGCGCGGCCGCCTGCTGTCTGTCCGAATCAGATTCGGTGAGCGGCATGCGCCCCAGGGAAGAGGTGGAGAGGCTTAATTCTATTTATCCCAGGCGCAGGCTTGAAATATAAATATATTAATGAAAGGAATTAAAATTATGCTGGTAAATTTAAATCAGGTGCTTAAGCGCGCTCAGGAAAATCATTATGCCGTAGGATTATTTAATACTACCGATACGGATATGCTTCAGGCGGCCGTAGAAGCGGCGGAGGAGACGCGCTCGCCCATAATTATAGGCACGGCTGAGGTGCTGCTGCCTTACGGCGCTTTAGAGCTTATAGCTCCGGCGCTGATTAATTGCGCTGAACGGGCGTCTGTGCCCGTGGCGGTACATTATGACCATGGGCTTACATTTGAAAGATGTCTTGCGGCGCTTAAGCTGGGCTTTTCCAGCGTTATGTTTGACGGTTCGGCTAAGGAGTATGAAGAGAATATAGCCCAGACGCGGGAAATTGTCAAAATAGCGCATTGCTTTGGAGCGACCGTAGAGGGCGAGATAGGGCATGTAGGGGATGCTCAGGCGGATAATGGAGACTGCCCGAGTGATTATACCACTCCGGAGGAGGCGGTTAAATATATATTGGATACGGGAGTGGACGCGCTGGCCATAGCTATAGGCACGGCTCACGGCGCGTATAAAAAGAAACCTAAGCTGGATTTTGCGCGGCTGGGGAAAATCAGAGAGGCGACGGATACGCCTTTGGTGCTGCACGGCGGCTCGGGCCTTACCGACGAGGATTTTATAACGGCGGTAAAGGGCGGTATTGCCAAGGTGAATATTTTTACAGACCTTTGCCTGGCAGGGGAACAGGCTCTTAAAGAGGGGCTGGATGAAAAATTAAGCTATCTGGATATAAGGAATAAGAAGGTGGAGCGGATCAAGGCTGAGGTAAAGAAAAAGCTTAAGCTGTTTGGTTCATCAGGTATGGTGTAAAGGCGAGATATATTTTAAGGCCCCGGTGGGGGGCGGCGCGTATGCCCGTCCTCCAGCAAAGCTGGAGGACGGGCCGGCGAGGGCATAACTTAATGGGAAAGCAAAGCTTTCCCATTAAGTTATGCCCTCGCGCTTTGCTGCGCCCAGTTTGGGCGCAGCAAAGAACGCGCCGCCCCCCACCGGGGCCTTAAAATATATCTCGCCTTTACGGCTCAAGGTTTATCTATAGCGTCAGGTAAGCTTTGCTTACCTGACGCTATAGATAAACCTTGAGCCAATGAATTGAATCTATGCTGATTTAAAACGCCGTGTTTAAAATTCTCCGGCCTAACGCATAATTATTATATATTATTTTCCTAAAGAAGGGGTGTTGCCCTGTTGAAAAAAACTAAGACTAGAATAATATTAGGTGCGGGCGGGCTGATTTCGGGGCTGTTGAACGGGTTGCTGGGCACTGGCGGCGGAATATTGGCTATTCCTGCGTTCAGAATGGCCGGAGAGCAGCAGCGGCATGCTCAGGCTAACGCTTCGGTGTTCATGCTTTTTATGAGCATTATCAGCGCGGCAGTGCTTCTTTTTTCGGGAGAAAGGGTTGATTGGGCGTCTGCTCTACCTGTAGCCGCGGCTGGCATACCCGGAGCGGCCGCGGGAGCTTTGCTGCTTAATAAATTGAGCAACCGTGTGCTTCAGCTTATATTTTCACTGCTTATACTTGCTTCGGGAATCAGAATTTTGTTTTAGAAGGGAATGAGCCTAATGCTTTTAGCGCTTACCGGTTTGTTGGCATCAGTTTTGGCGGGAATGGGCTTGGGCGGCGGCGTGCTGCTTATTCCCGCGCTAACGCTGTTTTTCAATATTTCTCAGAAACAGGCTCAGCTGATCAGTCTTATAACTTATATTCCTATGGCGCTTACCGCACTGGTGATTAATGTGCGCAAAAAGAATATCAGGCTTAAAAATGCGTGGCTGTTTTTGCCTGCGGGCGCTTTAGGGGCGGTAACGGGCGCGTTGATAGCTAAGTGGCTTAAAGGGGACGTGCTTAAAATTATCTATGCGGTATTTTTAATAGTATTTGGGCTATTTATGCTTGTCAGGAGTATAGCGGCGTTTAAAAAGGGGAGCAAGGATGGTTAAAAAGTATGGCGCAGAGCGGGGGAAGGGCGGCGTTTGGCGGGCAAAGCCCGCCGGGCCGAGCCAAAGGCTCGGCCCGCGGCCGCAGGCCGCAAACGCCGCCCTTCCCCCGCTCTGCGCCTATTAGCTTCGTTCCATTAAATCTCCTGTAGGGGCCTTACCTATACTGGCCCGGACCCGGGCCAGTATAGGTAAGGCCCCTACAGGAGACTCACGCAGCCTCATAAAGGCATTGCCCCAGGCAAATTTATTTGCCTGGGGCAATGCCTTTATGAGGCTGCGTGAGTCTCCCAATTTTAAAAGAACCAAATCCCGCTTGCATATATCATTTATTAATTATATAATATAGTAAACTAGTATCACGAGGGAATAAATGCGCAGATTTTTTACGGACGAGCCTATAACGGACGACAGCATATATCTATCCGAAACCGAATCGCATCACGTTAGAAATGTGCTGCGCATGCGCTGCGGAGAGAAAATTATAGTCTGCGATTATGCGGGCGCAGAATATAAAGGCGTGCTGGAGAGTCTGGAAGGAAGATGCCGTGTTAAGATAAGTTCTCTTTTAAGCAGTGTTGCCGAACCTGAGCTTAAGCTTATATTATGCCAATGTCTGCCCAAAGGGGATAAAATGGAATTGATAATTCAAAAATGTACTGAATTAGGGATTTCTCGTATAATACCGGTTTCCAGCATAAGATGCGTAAGCAGGCCTGAGGGCAAAGACGCCGAAAAAAAGGCTGCCCGCTGGCAGAAGATTGCCCAACAGGCCGCCAAGCAGTGCGGAAGGGCGGTCGTGCCGCATATAAGTCATTTGACCTCTCTTAAAGGCCTGCCTGAGCAGGGCCGCCGGCTTTTCGCCTATGAGCTGGAGGATTCCGTTTCTCTTGCAGAGCAAGATTTAAGAAATGAGCGGGAATTATTTCTGCTGATTGGGCCCGAGGGGGGCTTTGAAAGCTCAGAGGCGGAATTTTTAAAAGCTAAAGGCTGGGAGGCAGTGGGGCTGGGCCCGCGCATACTGCGCACTGAAACTGCGGCAATAGCCGGCACGGCTGTAATTATGGCGCTTTCGGACTGTATGAATTGTAAAAAGACGGTTGGAAGCGAGCACGGCGCGGACGGAGCAGTATTATGAATAATGAGCAAAATATATGCCCGGAGCGCTTTGACCAAAATATTCAGGGAAAAGCAAACGGTTTAAGCGCCGCCGTGATTACTCTTGGCTGCAAGGTAAATCAATGCGAGGGACAGTCTATAACCGAGCTTTTTGAAAAAGCGGGATATACAATAAAACCGTTTTCGCAGCCTGCCGACGTCTACATAATCAATACATGCAGCGTTACCGCTATGGCCGAGAGCAAATCCCGCAAGCTGATCCATAGAGCCCATGCCCTTAATGGGAACGCGCTTATAATAATTACAGGATGCTATTCACAGAGAGCCGGAAATGAACTGCTCAATCTGCCTGGAGTGAAAATAGTTTCGGGGAACGCCGGCAAAAGCCGGCTGACCGAACTGGCGGAGGAATATTTCAGTACAGAGCGTCCTATTCAGGGAGTTTCGGATATTTTTTTGCAGAGAGACTTTGAGGAAATGCCGCTGAGCAGGCATGACAGCCGCACCAGAGGGTATATAAAGATACAGGACGGCTGTGAAAATTACTGCGCTTACTGTATAATCCCTTATTTGCGGGGGCCCAGCCGCTCCCGAGCGCTGAAGGATATAATAAGCGAGGGGCGCAGACTGGCCGGTTTGGGATATAAAGAGCTGGTGCTGGGAGGGATTCAGCTTTCGGCTTACGGGCTTGATTTGCCGGGCAGCCCGCGTTTGACCGACGTAATTGAAGCTTTATCTCAAATTGAAGGGATTAGCCGCATACGCCTGGGCTCGCTGGAGCCTCTTCTTATTGAGGAGGAGTTTGCAAAACATCTGAGCGAATTTGACGCATTATGCCCTCAATTTCATCTCTCCTTGCAGTCGGGCTCGGACAGCGTGTTGAAGCGTATGAACAGGAAATATGATACCGCCCGATATGAGCAGGCCGTATCATATCTGCGCAGATATTTGGATAATCCCGCTATAACTACTGATATAATAACTGGTTTTCCGGCAGAAACCCAGGAAGAGTTTGAACAGACGCGGGCTTTTATACATAAAATTGGGTTTGCTTCGGTTCATGTTTTTGCTTATTCCCGGCGCGAGGGAACAGCGGCGGCTCAAATGAACGGCCAGGTAAATCCGGAAATAAAAAAGGAGCGCAGCCGTATACTTATAGAGCAGGCGCAGAGAGACGCTGCAAACTATTGTCAAAGTTTTGAAAATGCGGTGCGGCCGGTGCTGTTTGAGACTTTTGACGGCAATACGCTTAAGGGGCTGACGCCTGAGCATTTGGAAGTAAGCGTTATTTCTCAGAGAGATCTTACAGGTGAAATAAGGAATGTAAGGTTAAAAGCGGAACGGGGGTGCTTGACGGGAATGCTAGAGGTTTAGGGGCTGTGCTTATTGGGCTGCGGCAGGCGCATGCGCCTGCCTGGGCCGGGCCCTGAAAGGGCCCGGCCCGCGGCCGCAGGCCGCGCAGCGCAATAAGCAAAGCCCCTAAGGCGGCATCTCATAGGCTTCGCTTATGAGACGCCGCCTGCCCCGCCCCCGCCCCCACCGCCGCCGCGATGTCGGCGGCCGGAGGCCGCCCGGGCCGAAGCAAAGCTTCGGCCCGCGGCAAGCGAAGCTTGCCGGACATCGCGGCGGCGGGGCGGGGGCGGGGCATGAATATAAAAATAATAAAAGGAGTTGCTTATTATGGACGATTGCTTATTCTGTAAAATAATAAAAGGAGAAATACCATCCAAGAAGGTATATGAAAATCAAGCGGTTTATGCATTTGAGGACATAGCGCCGGCCGCGCCTGTGCATGTGCTGGTAATTCCCAAGAAGCATATAAATTCGGCGGCTTCTCTGGCGCCTGAGGACGCGCAGCTGCTTTACGAGCTCTTCAATGCCGTCAATGAGGTTGCAAGAATTAAAGGAATTGATAAGAGCGGATACAGAGTGGTTACAAACGTGGGTAAAGACGCCGGGCAGAGCGTGTTCCATATGCATTTGCATGTTCTGGGGGGCAAGGCCTTCGGGGCCAGTTTCGGCTGATCAAAATGCTTATATTGTTAATTATAGCGGCGGCAATTATATTTTTGGCGGCGGGCTATGTGCCCGCCGTCCGCTCCTATGAATTGAAAAGCGCAAAAATAAAGAAGCCAGTGCGTTTTGCGCTTATAACAGATCTGCATAGCTGCCGATACGGCAAAAATCAGACGAGGCTGATCAGCCTCATAGAGAGCTTAAAAATCGACGCCGTGCTTTTTGCAGGCGATATAATAGACGACAAGCTGCCCGAAGGCCGGGCATATAAGCTTATCCAGACGCTTGAAGCTAAAATGCCCTGTTTTTATGTTGCGGGCAATCATGAATACCGCACCCGAAAGGCGGATGAGATTAAAAGGCGTTTGAAAAGTATGGGCGTGACCGTGCTTCAAGGCGGCTGCGCGGACGTAGTTTTAAACGGACAGAGAGTGCTGATTTTTGGTGTGGACGATCCTGAATTCGGACAAAACGCATTTGAGACTCAGCTTGGCGGGCTTAAGGGAAAGGACGACGTTTACAGCGTCTTACTGGCGCATAGACCGGAATATATAGATAAATATCTGGAGCATAATTTTGATTTGATTCTTTCAGGCCATGCGCATGGCGGCCAGTGGCGGCTGCCCGGATTGATAAACGGGCTGTACGCTCCCAATCAGGGGCTGTTTCCTAAATATGCGGGAGGATTGTATAAATTTACAGGAACGGATTTTATTGTAAGCAGAGGGCTTGCCCGAGAAACTACGCCTGTTCCCAGGCTGTTTAACAGGCCGGAGATTCCGGTTATAGAGCTTAAGCCCAAGTTTTAAATATAAAAAGGACGCTTTAATTTTTTTGGGGGGCGGCGCGGCGCCCGGCCTCAAGCCTGCGGCTTGAGGCCGGGCCGGAGGGCAGCGCTGGAATGCGGCGTTTGGCAGGCGCTTTAAGCGCCTGCCGGGCCGGGCTAAAAAAGCCCGGCCCGCGGCCGAAGGCCGCAAACGCCGTATTTCAGCGCTGCCCTCGCTCTGCGCAGGAGCCCTTTTAAAAGGCTCCTGCGCAGGCCGCGCCGCCCCCAAAAAAATTAAAGCGTCCTTTTTAAAAGCTTTTTTAATAAGATTTTATTCTTCGTCGTCCCGGCTGTCCTTGCGGGAAGGCTTGAGAGTATATGCAAGATAAGCTATTCCTACGCAGAAGCACAGCGCTATAAACATTAAAAGGTATTTCATAAGAGTTCTCCTCCATGCTGAATTATAATTTCAACGGTTTTTAACGCTTCTTTAAGCCCGTCAGGCGGATTTTCCAATATTACCGCTCCGGAAAAATCCGCGGCGGCCAGCTTTTTTAATTCATTGGGCCAGATTATGGGCGAATGATCCGCGGCGCCTATGGGCAGATGCAAATCGTTGAGACAGTCGTTTTCGTGGAGATGAAGACTTCCGAGAACTTTAAGGGAGGGCATTTCCCCTGAAGGCGAATCAATCATGCCGTGGCCGTAATCATAGCAGAATTTTAAAAACGGGCTGTCCAGCATATCCATGAGGGAGGAAAAATCCTCTCTGCGCGAGGGCAGCCTTACTAATTCGCTCCTGAAGGGCGCAGGATATATATTCTCCAGGTGCACAGGAATATTATATTCAGCCGCGTATTCCAGGAGATTCTCTAGGGATTGGGCTAATGCGGCCATTCCCCGGCGCCTTAATAATTGAGGGTTGCCCCGTCCCTGAACGCTTCCTCCGTGAAAGAGCGCAAACTGGCCTCCTATATCATAGCATGCCCTAAGAGCCGCTTGGGCCAGAGCAAGATTGGCCTTAGCCAGCGTGGGCAGATTCTCGCAGAGGTTAATATGCGGCTCGGCGTGCACGCTCAGAGCAAAACCCTGCTGCGCGGCGGTCTGAGCCGCCCGTTTAATCCGCGCGGAATGCTTTGATTGATCCGGCTCTCCGGGCAGTTTAAGCTGAACGTGCTTTACAAACGGGAAGTTCTGAATTATCTCCAGAACTTCTCCCATGCTTTCTGAATGGGCTGAAACTCCCCAGCAAAGCTCGCTGATTTGCATTTATTTTATCCGCTCCTTGCCCATAAAGAGCAGGCCGATTGTGCCCGGCCCGCAATGAGTGCCTATAACCGGTCCGACATAATTAACCCAAAGCTCCTTGGGAGAGCATATTTCTTTTATAAGCTCCGCAAGATAGAGCCCGTCCTCCTCGGCGTCTCCGTGCAATACCACTACAAGCTGCTCTTCAGGATTCTCCGCATATTCTTTGAATTTCTCCGCCAGAGCCTTGAGGGATTTTTTGCGCCCCTTGGCCTTTTCAAACACTACTAATTTGCCTTCGCTGTTTACGGTTATGACGGGCTTGATATCCAATACCGTGCCCATAAAGGCCGCCGCGCCCGAAAGCCGGCCTCCTCTTTTAAGATGGTTTAAATCGTTGACGGTGAACCAAT
The DNA here is from genome assembly GCA_003150515.1 of Selenomonadales bacterium. Lineage (GTDB taxonomy): Bacteria > Bacillota > Clostridia > Christensenellales > QALW01 > Neochristensenella. Next base: position 56,267 of record QALW01000003.1, read on the forward strand.
GATGAACTCTCTGGCGGTTATCCTCCACCCATTTTATTATTTCATCCTGGCCGGCCCCGTTTTTCCAGAGCTGCGTTGCATAATACACCAGAAGCCCCGCGCCCATGGAAATGCCCAGCGTGTTCACTACCTGAAACGAACGCTCGGGATATTTTTCCAGAAGCTGGAGCCGCGCTTTTTCCAGGCTTTCATGCGTGCCCGAAAGAGCGGAGGAAAAGCTGAGCATTAATATGTCTGTGCCCTCTTTAAGGGTGGGCTCGTAAATTTCAATATAATTATCCACATTCAGAGCGGCCGTAGTGGGCATGGAGCCTTCTCTTTCACGCTGGAAAAAATGCTTGAAATCGGTATTCCGGCCTAAATCGTAATAGTATTCCTGATTATCCAGCACATAAGGCATGCTTACTACCTTAAGCCCGTTTTCTTCGGCAAACCAATAGGGTATTTCCGAATTGGAATCACAAAAAAGCTGATACATTTTACTCCTCCTTAAAGGCAAAAAAATAAAAATATAAATCCAGGACGCCGTTTTATTAAAAATTCAAAACACATCCACCCTATATTATATAGCCTAGGCACGCAGAAAACAAGTAAAAATTAAAATCGCCCCGCGTTTTAAAATATTCCGGGGCGTTTAATGCTTAAAGCTCATTAAGCGCGGCGCAGATTTGGGAGGCCGCGTTCTTATTGATAATATTGCTTTGGCTGCTGATTATATTTTCTGCCGTCTCTTTTTGGAGCGCCTGATCCAGCGCCTTTAGAAGCTGTTCGGGCTCTTTGCCTCCGTCCAGGCTCATGTTATGCTCGGTAAAAAATCTCATGTTTATGCTTTCGCAGCCGGGTATGGGGGAAACATGTATAATAGGCACGCCCGAAACGGCTGCTTCGGTTGAGGAAAGGCCGCCCGGCTTGGTTATGAAAACGTCGCAGGCTTTTAAATACCAGGCCATGTATGGAGTGCGCTTAACCAGCTTTATCCGGCTGCTGCGGGAGTAAAGTTCGCTTAATTGCCCGTAAAGCCTGTTATTGCTGCCGCAGATTACTATAAGCCCCCAGCCGGGCTGTTTTTTTAATTCCTCGCTTAAGCGCTTTACAGTCTGAGCCATGCCTCCGGCGCCCATGCTGCCGCCTGAAAGAAGTATATATTTCAATTCGGGATCAAGGGATAAAAACGCCTTAGCCTCCGCCTGGGAAAGAGCCCTGCTGAAATCCCGGCTCACAGGGATGCCCAACGGCAGCAGTTTTTCTTCAGGTATGCCCCGGCGTATAAAATCATTTTTCAGAAGGTCGGAGGGAATCACATAACGGTCGCAGTCAGTTTCTTCAGTGAAGGGAATGCAGGAGTAATCTGTGGCTATAAAAACAGTTTTGGGCACGCGTTTTGCGCGGCGCTTTAAAAAGGTTAGTATTTCGGCGGGGAAAAGATGAGGCATTATAACCACATCATAATTATGTGCCGCAAGATATTCCTCCATGCGCTGCGCCATTAAACCGTTTGCCCAGTATACCGGCGAAGAGCCGGGCAGCCGGCGCACAGCCTCCCCCAGTGAATAAATAAATCCGAAAGCGCCGGGCGCGTCCGTGGCCAATTTTATATATGCTCCGTCCACTCGCCGGGGGAGCTTTTCTCCGGCCAGATTGTAGGGATTGAGCATTACAGCCTTATGGCCGAGACGGAGCAATTCCTCTTCTATTGCTCTGCCGGCGGCGTTATGCCCTCCTCCTGTACCGCAGGATAAAATCAACGCTTCCATAAAACACTCACCTTAAATTTTTCTTTTTCTTCATTGCTTAGGAGCAGCCTGAGGCACACTATAACGGTAATAACGGCGAAGCCCCAACAGATATACTTATTGGGCATAATAAGAAACATTAAAACGGCGGAAAGGGCGTAGGTTAAAAAGGTGCGGTGATAATGAGGCTCTATTTTAAGCACGAGGGAAAAGAACAGAAACGTAAAAGCCAGAACGCTTACGGGAGTTACGGCGGGCAGCAGCCCCAAAAGACAGCCGAAGGAAACGGCTATGCCTTTTCCGCCGCTGAAACGGTAGAATATAGGGAAAGCATGCCCGAGAACGGGCGCGGCCAGGACAAAAGCAAGCCCCAGGCTGTTGAAGAGAAGGGGAGTTTTTCTTAAATACAAAAATACAGGGATAAAGCCCTTGAGCAGCTCAAAAAGGAGAGTCAGCACGCCGCAGAAAAAGCCCCCGTACATAAAGGCGTTGGCGGTGCCCGGATTGCCGTCCCGGCTCTGATTTAAAATATCTTTTTTAAAAACTGCTCCGAATACCCGCGCGAAAAGAATACTGCCCGATATATAGCCCGCAGCCGAATATAACAGCGCTCTCACAAATATTCTCCTTTTGAGCCCAGAATTTCAGGGGCCGTTTTGATTATAAGCCGGGGCATAAACGGCCGATGACATTTTCAGATATTGTCTACGCGAATTATAGCTTATATTAAAAACTTTAAACTGTCAAGAGAGGGCTGCAAATTAAGGAGCGCTCCCGGGGCCTGAGGCCCGGGAGCGCTCCTGCCCGCCCCCCACCCCCCGCCTTAGCCCGGAAAGGGATGGGCGCGGCTCTGGTATTCCCGCCCGCCCCGTCAGAGCGGGGGAGTTTTGCCTGCCATATGTGCCTGCGGCGCATTTTACGCTTTTAAAATAAAGACAAGTTGAATTTATTCTTTTTATAGGCTGCGGGCGTGATATAAAGGGGGCGGGGCCGAGGCGCCGAGCGCGCCTTTTGAGGAAAAAAGGAGGGCCCGGCGGGGAAAATAGAAATTATCATACGAAAAAATAAATTTTCTTTACAAAATTCATCTGGGGTATTGACTTTGCAATGAGAGGCGTGCTAGAATGCTCAAAAATTGCGGAGGTGTTTATATGCCCTCATTTGAATTGGGATTGGAGCCCCTTGATCCGGTCAAGGATACGCGCATATGCGTTTACCAGCATACCCATGCTCATTTGTCTGAGCTTTTTCCCAAAATATGCATGCTGACATATGATTTTGAGGAATACCGCTATTCGGAATTGCTGCTGCTTTTAAAAACGGTTATAGGCCTGGGGGACAGCCCAGTATGGCTGAACGAGGAGAATATGCGCTCCTATAAGAGCGAAAATATTCCCGGCGGACTCTCCGCAGAGGGGAATTTTGAGGATATTCCTATATTTGCCGAGGTCTATCCTATGATTGACGGCCGCGAAAAAGACAGGCGCCGGGGAGGAATGTTCGTACATATAAAGGCGGGCGCGCCCGTATGGCTTAAATGCTGCACAGGCGGGCTGGTTTCTTTGATGGGCTATCCTCCTGAAGGGGAAGAGCAAAGCCTGAATATGTCCCCGGGCCGGGCGCGGGCGCAGGGAGAATATCTGCATATTACGGGCAGGGAGCATCCTCTGCATATATATATTAAGGCCAACGCGCCCTTTAAGCCTAAACAAACGCTGGACGGCGCCCCGGCCAATTACGGCCTGGCCTGCTTTTCAGCAGGAGAAGTCTGGCTGGCCGCGGGCTTTTCTGAAAAGGAAGAAGAGGCCCTGGCCATTGCGGGCGCGGACGTCCTTTCGGAAATAGAGAAAGTGCGCGCGCATTATAAGAATATGCTGGATAATTGGTATATACATACGCCCGAGGCCCATCTGGACGAAGCTTTTATGCACGCCCGGCTGAACGTGGAATATGCCTGGTTCAGGCCCTTCGGATGGGTTGAAGCCCTGCACCACTGGATAAGCATGTGGCATATGGAGCAGACGGCCGCCGAAGAATGGGCGGGCAACGCCGAGCGCTCCCGTGAAATCTTTATTTCTCAGCTTGAAAGGCTGATTGACGGCGAGCGCGTGCCCGAATTGTCCGCGCCCGGATTTACGCGCAGGGAATGGGGCGGGGATAACACCTATTTCTTCAGAGGGGTGGAACATTATCTCAAAATGACTGGGGACGTCCAATTTGCACGCCTGGCCGAGCCCGCCATGCGCAAAATTCTGGCCCAGACCTTCAGGGAATATGATCCGCTCAAAACAGGCGTGATGGGCTTCGGCACGCAGCTGGGCAATCAGGAGGATTTTCTGGCTACGCCCGGCCCGGGCAGCGGCTCGGGATGCGAGGGCGCGCATATGCTGAGAATTATGGCTATGCTCCAAAGCCTGCTGGGCAATGATAAGGAGGCCGAAAAATATGAGACGTATGCCCGGGCCGCGGCCCAGAAAGTGCATGAAGCCTTCTGGATGGAGGATTTGGGCCGCTATTCCTGGTATAAGGACGTTTTGGGGCAGCTTCGACTGGAAGCGCCCTACCACAGCATATGCGCTCCCATTCTCTACGATATGATTGAGGACAGCCAAAAGGCGAGCAGCATAGACCATCTGCTTCATCGTCTCAGCGGCCCGTCGGGGGAGATGTATATCTCCAACCTCTTCGGCGGGCACTGCTATTACGCCGTCAGCACCTGGGGCATGCAGTGCGGAGGGAATATGCAGTATTTCGCAGCGGCCAGCTATGCCCGCCTGGGCATGAACGAGCAGGCCGTGCGTCCTTTGAAATTTATAGCGGATATAGTGTGCACCAGGCATAGGGGCGCTTTCCCCGAAACGGCCAACGACGCCCATAAGGCCTATTTCAGCCCCGCCGCCTGCATGTATTCCCAGGGCATAATAGAGGGGATTTTCGGCCTGGAAAGGGATGTAATCTCTAATAGAACCAATATTTCCCCCTGCTTTCCCGAGCAGTGGGAGCACGCTGAAATAAAAATTCCCGGCGTCCATATAAAATACCGGCGTATAACTTCAGAGCATATTGCGGGGGATTCAGAGCTCGGCGCAGGAGAGCATAACCGAGCAGACTTAGAATGCGGCGCGGGAGAGCATAACCTGGCGGATTCGGAGCTCGGCTCGGGAGAGCATAACCGGGAGAGCTCAGAGCTCGGCCTTATAAATGGGGCGCATTGCTTTGAATGCCGGCTGGAGGACGACACCCAAAAATATTTCCTCTGGCGCCTGAAGCCCTATTCGGAAATTAAGGCTTTTATAAACGGCCGAAGCGTAAATGTGGAGACTACTCCCCGCTGCGGATGGTTTGAGGCGGAAATAGCCCTGGGAACAGAGAGGGAATTTACGCTGGAGATTCAATACGTTCCCATAAGCTTTCGCTTGGAAAAGCCGGGCTGCGTTTCAGAGGGAAGCGAATACGTTATGCGGCTGGAGGGCGCCGAGCTGACCGGCTTAAGCGATCCGGCCGGAATATTTCAAAGAGCAAGCTATAAAAAGCACGCCCTGCGCGCGCGGATAGGAGAGCGGCTGCTTGAGGCCTATCAGCCCTACGGCTGGTTCGGCATGATTAATTTTGCCCGGCGCACGTTCTTTGCGATTCTTAAGGCGGGGGAATTTGAATTTGAATATCCCGTGCATATTACCGTGCTGCCCCAATATATAATCCACGCCCTCCCGCTCTGCCCCCAGGAAACGGGCGCGCGGGCAGCGGCGGAAGAAGCGGGCGCGGGCGGGGACGGCCTGACGGGCGGCAAAGAGGAGGCCGGGCGCCGCGGAAACGGCCCGGGGGCGCGCCTTTGCCTGGAAGTAGCCGATTATACCAGCCTGAGCCGGGAAGAGCAGGAAAGGGAATTGATTCTCCTGCTGGGAGAAAGCGTGCTTAAGACGCGGGCGCGCCTTAAAAATTATCAGCCCGTCCAGATTTTCTTTGAGCTGGGGCCCGAATTGCTTGAAAAGCTTACCCCCGGCCGCAACAAGGGCGCTTTGCTGCTGGAAGGGCGCAGACGGGAATTTTTCCTGGAATACCGCCCCTGCCGGAAAATCGCACGCCCCCTGATGCTGCCCGAGGATAAGCTCAAGCCCCCGCTTTACTGGAACGAGATAGGGAAATGCACGGCTCCCGGCTCCACCATATACTGCGTAACTCCTGAAAATATTCTTCAGGATGTGTTTGATAATTATTCGGTTCTGGAAAATATGCCGGGGGTTCCTTTTGAAATCAATAAAAAGGGCTTTCTGCCCGTCTCTTCTAAAAACGAGAGATATGCCCAAATTGGGCTGGAGGGCGTAAAGGCTAAAACGCTTTATATACTGCTCAGCGCCTTTATAACCAATCAGCACGCTTTCAGCCAGCCCTTTTATATGGAATTGGAGGCCCGGAATGAGGGCGAATATTTCCCGCCCATATATGCCGCGCATCTGAGCTTTCCGGGCAATCTGGATATAGGGCTTTCGGGGCGGGGGAATTATGGCTTTCCCACATATATAGAGGAACAGCCCAGGGACGCGCTGCCCGCGCTTCCGGGCGCGGAGGACGAGGATTATCCCCAGGCGCAGCCTCCGGGTTATCCTCAGCATCTGCTTTGGAATCAGTTTAAAGCGTTCCAGGTGGGAGAGACAGTATTCAGCGTTATCCAATTAGAATTGGATAGAGAGCGCCCCCTGCGCGAATTACGCGTGTGGGTGCAGGATTCCAACGCCGCTATGGGAATATACGCGATCTCGGCGGTCTGAAAACGGGCTCTCAGCGCCGTTATCGGGAAATATCCGTTCCCTGGGAGGCAAAAAACAGGTTTTGAATTTTAAAGGCGGCCTTGGAGCCGTCCTTTTTTATGCCCGGATAAAACGGGGGCTCAAAAACGCGGCGGGGAAAATAAAGAAAAAGAGCATTGGAAGTTAAATGTGCGTAAAAAGAGGAATTTTGCGCTGAAAAAAGCCGTCCGGAAGGATTTATAGCGCGCAGACGCAAGCCAAAAACGCATATTTATGATATACTGGCTGATAGCGCGGCGGGGAATTTGTTTTTTCGCCCTGCGCGCAAAACAGAGCTTGAACGCAATTAAGCAGGGAGGAACAAAAAACGTGATAGAACTCAAGGGCCTGACTAAGGAATTTGAAGAAAAGAGCAAAAGCCGGGCTTCGGCTTCAGGAGGAGTTTTCAGGGCGGTGGACGAGCTGTCCCTGAAAGTGGAGCCGGGCGAAATATTCGGATTGCTGGGATCCAACGGCGCGGGCAAGACCACCACCCTCAGAATGCTGGCCACCATGCTTAAGCCTACGGCGGGCACGGCTCAAATCGCGGGCTTTGATATTTTAACGCAGCCCGAACAGGTGCGCCGGAGCATAGGAGTGCTTTTCGGCGGGGATACGGGCCTTTACGACAGACTGAGCGCGCGGGAGAATATTCAGTATTTCGCCCGGCTGTATGATATGGATGAGGAGCAGATTAATTTAAGGGTGGAGGAACTCTGCCGTACTTTTGAAATGAAGGATTATATAGACGCCAGATGCGCTAAATTTTCCCGCGGCATGAAGCAGAAAACCGCTTTTGCGCGCAGCATAGTGCATTCGCCCGCCGTTATGCTTTTTGACGAGCCCACGGCCGGCCTGGATATAACCGCCGCGCTGGAAGTGCAGGATTTTATTTTGAAATGCAAGGAGCAGGGCAAGACCATAATACTCTCCAGTCACTATATGAACGAGGTGGAAAAGCTCTGCGACAGAGTGGGCATAATAACCCGCGGCCGGCTGGCGGACAGCGGAACGATAGGAGAATTGACTGAAAAATATCATAAGCCGGATATAGAAGGGGTGTTTCTCATGCTCACTTCTGAGCGGGGAATGGAGGAAAGCGGAAATGAAGCTTAAGCATATAGGGATTGTGTATAAAAAGGAGCTCAAGGATTTGCTCAGGGATAAGAAAACGGTTTTCAGCACGTTTATTCTGCCCCTTATATTGTTTCCTCTTATAATGTTTCTGCTGGGCGGAGGCATGGGCAGCTTTATGGGGGATGTGAGCGAGAATCCCTATGAAACTCCTGTAAAGGCGTATGTGGAGCCGGCTCCCGGGGCGCAGGAGGCGGCGGAGGAAATCTTTAACGGCTCCAGGGTGAATTTTATTCAGGCGGAAAAAGATGAGGCGCAGAAGCTGTTAGCCGACGGGGAAATAGAGGTGGTTTTAAAGCTGGACGAGGATTTTGCGGATAAGCTGGAAGCGCAGCTTCCCGCCCAGGTTACGGTAGTTTATGACGAAATGTCCACAAACAGCCAGGCCAAGGCTTCGGCAATAATGCAGATGATTGAATTGTATAATACCCGCGTGGGCTATGAGCGGCTGGAGGCGCTGGGCGTTTCTCCTGAAATTCTCCGCCCCGCCGCCGCGGAAATGAGCACTTTCAGCGCTTATTACGGCGTGGCCAACAGGGAGGGCTCGGATAATATGTTCCTGCAGATGATGCTGCCCTATTTGGCGGCCATACTTCTGGCCACCAGCGGGCTGGGCGTGGCCATAGATATGATAGCGGGGGAAAAGGAGCGCTGCACACTGGAGCCCCTGCTTTCCACGGCCGCCGACCGCAACAGCATATTGCTGGGCAAATTTTTAACGGTGCTTACAGTTACTCTGCTGGGAGTAATCGCCCAGGCGATAGGCATGGTGCTGGGATTTTCCATTCTGGGCTCCAGCGCAGGAGTCAGCTTTATGAGCGGCGGCATAAATCTCTCGGCCGGAGTTATTATTCTGGCGTTGCTCTGCCTTGTGCTTATGGGCATGACCTTTTCCTGCATTACCATATCCATTTCGGCGGTCAGCCGCACATATAAGGAGGCGCAGACCTATTCGAGCTATGTCGTTATGCTGCCTATGATTATAGGGGTGTCCTCCATGTTTATGCAGAGCTCGGATATTTCAGCCGTCACTATGATTATACCCGTGCTCAACGTGGTGGCTTCGCTTAAGCTGGTGCTGAGCGGCGCGGTTAATTACGCATATCTGGCGCTGGCGGCAGGCTCGTCGCTGTTATATATGCTGCTTGCGCTGGCGTTTGTCCGCCGGCTGTTCGCAAGGGAAAAATATATTTTCAGAGGATGAATTATTTCAGCCCAGGGCCGGCATTAAAAGCCAGGGGGGCGGCTCTTGCGGCCGGGCCGGCGGCCCGGCCGCCGGGGCGGGCAAACGCCCGCCCCGGGCAAGCCTTCGGCTTGCCAAGAGCCGCCCCCCTGGCTTTTAATGCCGGCCCTGGGCTGCCCTGTTTTTTCTGCAAAAGCTAAGCGCGCTCCGCAAGGATTGCCCGTTGAAGCTGCGCTGCCGGGAATAAATCTGCGCCGCGCGGAAAAACAGCATAAATTCTGAATTATTTTGTATATTGATATCCGAAATTTAACTTGCTATTTGCTTTTTCCTGTTGTATAATCTACCTGTAACGGCATTTTGACGTTTTGAAGGATAAAAACGCATTGCTGTATATTGATATTACGGCCGCGTTATTATTTTTCAAACGCCGTTTGACGCAAGATTCTGTCTATTTTATAGAAAGGAAGAAGAAAACATGAAGAAGAAAATTTTAGCCTGTGTTGCGGCGTTATGCCTGGTGCTGGCTGTTATACCGGCGTTTGCTGAAGGAAGCGCTGTGGTTTCAGACGCTGATAACTTTAAGCAGGCGCTGGAAGCGGGCGGCGATGTTGAATTGGGAGCAGGCTTTGAAATTGATTCAAAGCTTGGAATAACCATAACCAAGCCTGTCACTCTGGATTTAAAGGGCTTTACGGTAAATGAAACCTACGGCGAAATGAATAATTTTATTATAACCATTAAAGAGGGCGGCTCCCTGACCATCAACGATACGGTGGGAGAAGGCAAGATTGTTGCCGGGCATGCTTCCTATGGTTACGGCATTCAGCTTTTCAGCGGCGCGACATTTATTCTTAACGGCGGCACAATCCAGACCACCCAGGAATCCATAGATATTTATGACAGCGCCGCGAATGTTAAGGTGGAAATTAACGGCGGCAAAGTGATTTCCAGCGACGATAATGTTCTGGGCGTGCGCGGAAGCAGCAATGTATCCGTGGATATTAAAGGCGGCGAGCTTGTTTCGGGCGGCCGTACTGGTATGTATGTAAGCAGCTATCAGGAGGGCGCAATTACGGTTAATATGTCGGGCGGCTCTCTCGTTCAAACTTCTGAAGGCGGAATGAGCGGAGCTATTCAGGCTTATAAGGGCGCGGTAATTAATATAAGCGGAACCGCTTCCGTGAGCAGCAATTCCTCCGCGGCAATAAATGTGCAGGAAAATGTCCAGCTTAACGTAAGCGGCGGAAGCATATCTTCTAACAGCCGCTCTGAAGCCATATCGGTGGAAGGCCAGGGAGAGCTGAATATTACGGGCGGCGAAATTACCAGCGCGAACAATTCCGCTGTCAGCGCCGAAGAAGACGCCTCCGTAACTGTTTCGGGCGGCAAGCTTATAGGCAGGGAAGGCGCGGACGCGATTAAAAAGGACGGAGATACCGCTTCGATAACTGTAAAGGGCGGTTCTTTCAGCAGCGACGTTTCGGAATATGTTCCGGATGATTTGGAAGTGGATGTTGACGACGACGGCAATTTTGTGATTTATGTTAAGGTGACCTTCTCAGACGGAGATGAAGCCACCGATAACGATACGGTTATAAGCGTAATTTCCGGTCAGAAAATTGACGCGGCTCAGGCTCCTGCTTTTGAAAAGGCCGGATATACTCTGAGCGGCTGGCAGACGGCCGACGGAACTGCCTGGGATATGCAAAACGGAATTGTAAGTGAAAATATTACGTTATTGCCCGTTTGGACGCTTGACGCTCCGAGCGTTACCCTTACTGCTGATAAGAGCAGCGCGAAAGAGGGGGAGAGCATCATTCTTACGGCTGAGGCCTCGCATGAATTGCAGAACGCAACCTTTGCATATGCCTGGTATAAGGACGGCGCGCTCATAGAAGGACAGACGGGGAACACCCTGACTGTAACTGAGAAGGGAAGCTATTCAGTTAAGGTAAGCGCTTCGGACGGCAATATTACTTCCGCTCAGACGGAGAGCGAGGCTATTGCCTGCGCCTTTACTCCCGTTACGGACGATCCGGATAACGGCGGCGATTGCAGCATGATTCTGCCGATAGCTGTTTTAGCGGCTATGCTGGCTGTTTTGGCCGGAGCGGCGGTTTATGCAAAAAAGAAAAGGATTTAATTGCCTTGTCTGAGTAATGCTTAAAAGACCGCGGCCTGAATTAGGCCGCGGTCTTTTAATTGAGCGGATATAAATAGGACAGACGCCCCGGGCAGGGGCGCCGGGCAGGCGCGAAGCGCCTGCCGCGGGGCGCGTAGAACGCGCCCCGCGGCCTTAAAAGGCCTCCGGCGCCCTTTTTTCTGATCATAAGCGGCGCAAATAACGGGCGGCGTTTGCGGCCGGGCTGGCCCGGCCGCCGGGGCGAGCCCTTAGGGGCTCGCCCCGGGCAGGCTTACGCCTGCCAAACGCCGCCCGTTATTGCGCCGCTTATGATCAGAAAGTCTGCAGTTCTTTGCTGCTGAACGGTTAATTTAAAACCAGGCTTAATTATGCTTGACAGCTTTATAAGACAATGCTATACTTATTCACGCAAATAAATAGTTCCCTTACCATAGACAGCAGGGGCTTTGAGCGTAAATCCTGCCGAGGCAAGAATAAATTTAGTATGTTATTCTCCCATGCTGTCCGTATGGGAGATTTTTATTTGGCTATTTGTTATAAGGAGGTGTAAATGGATATGTCTAAGGCTGCTATTGAATTGAAGTCCCAAAAAGTAGAGGAAATCAAGGATAAGCTGTCCAGGGCTAAATCAGTGGTAATTGTTGATTACCGCGGGTTAACTGTCAGCGAGGACACTCAGCTCCGCAAGGAATTCAGAAACGCGGGCGTAGAGTATAAAGTGCTGAAAAACACAATGGTAAGCAGAGCCGCTGCCGATTTGGGCATTAAAGACGTGGACGGTATGCTTGAGGGCCCCAGCGCTTTCGCTTTCGGTTACGACGACCCTGTCACCGCAGCTAAAATTTACAGCGATTTTGCCAACAAGGCCAAGAAAACCGAGGCAAAAGGCGGTATCATGGATAATGCCGCTGTAGACGCTAACGTAATCAAAAAGCTTGCCGCGCTGCCTACCAAGGACGTACTGCTTACAAAGATTCTCTGGTCGCTTAAGGGAAGCGTGCGCAATCTGGCTTGTGCGCTTAACGCTGTTAAAGAACAAAAGGAAGCCTGAAATTATTAAATATGGAGGTATAAAATTATGACAATTGCTGAAATCGTAGAAGCGATTAAATCCATGACCATTCTTGAGGTTGCCGACCTTGTTAAAGCTATTGAAGATGAATTCGGCGTTTCGGCCGCTCCTGTGGCTGTTGCTGGAGTTGCCGGAGCCGCTCCCGCCGCTGCGGCTGAAGAGGAAAAGACGGAGTTTGACGTAATTCTGGCTGAAGTTGGCGCTAACAAGCTGGCCGTTATTAAGGCTGTGCGCGAAGTAACCGGTCTGGGGCTTAAAGAGGCTAAGGATATGGTTGAGGCCGCTCCTAAGGCTGTTAAGGAAGGTATTTCCAAGGATGATGCCGAGTCTGCCAAGGCTAAGCTGGTTGAAGCTGGCGCTACTGTAGAAATTAAATAATTTTTTGAATATTTAATATTAAGTGTGAGCCAAGCAAAATAAAAGCGTGACGTTAAGTCACGCTTTTATTTTGCTTGGCAGTTCTGCCCATTGGCCCTTAAGGATGGCGGCGCAAACTTTGGACGCCCCCTATAGGGGGTGTCCAAAGGCAGCGTCTCCCCATTCTGCTGAAAGCAAAGCTTTCAGCAGAATGGGGAGACGCTGCGGCCCGGCCTCCTGCTTTGCAGGAGGCCGGGCTTTGCGCCGCCATCCTTAAGGGCCAATGGGCAGACTATCCCGCTGGAGATATAAATATCGGCGGCCTGAGAAGGCCGCCGATATTTATATCTCCAGCGGGTTAAATTCTTTTTATATTTCCAGTCAATTTGCGGCTTCTTGACTTTAAATTAAAGTTATAATAAAATAATTAAGTAATTATTAATTTTTTTATAAGAAGGTATGAATATGATAGAGCTAAAAGAGGTAAAAACCAAAGCAGAGCTGAAGGAATTTATTGGATTCCCGAGCAAGCTGTATGCGGACTGCCCGTATTATGTTCCCAGTCTTTATATAGATGAGGCTGAGGCGCTTAACCCTAAGAAAAATGCAGCGTTTGAATATTGCGAAGCAAGGCCTATGCTGGCTTATAAGGATGGAGTGCTGGCCGGCCGGATATGCGGGATTTTGAATCATGCTTATAACCAAAAATGGGGAAAGCATCGCGTGCGCTTTAACCGCTGGGACGTTATAGACGATATCGAAGTCACCAGAGCGTTGATTAACGACATAGAAAAGTGGGGCAAATCTAAAGGCGCCGACGAAATAACCGGTCCGATAGGGTTCTGCGATATGGATAAGCAAGGGCTGCTGGTGGAAGGCTTTGAGGAGATGGATCTTTTTATCACTACATATAATTATCCGTATTATGCGCAGCATTTAGAGCAGCTCGGCTTTAAAAAAGACGCCGATTGGGTGGAAATGCAGATTAAAATGCCTGAGAAGCTGGACGAGAGAATAGTTAAGGTTTCAGAGGGCATTATGCGTAAATTAAAGCTGCGCAGGCTGGAAATAAACAGCGTTAAAGACGCTTTCCCTTATGTAAATCAAATATTTGATTTGCTTAATGAAGCCTACGCCGATTTATATGGCGTTGTTCCGCTTAATGAAGGCCAGGTGGAATTTTATAAAAATCAATTTAAAGTAATTCTAAATCCTAAATTCGTTTCAGTCGTATTAAACGAACAAGACGAGGTAGTGGGCTTTGGAATAGCCGCTCCCTCTATGGCCGAGGCGTCTATAAAGAGCAAAGGCCGCCTTTTCCCGCTGGGCTGGTATCGCATACTGCATTCAATCCGTAAAAATGACACTCTGGAATTGCTTTTGGTTGCGGTTAAGAAAGAATATCAGAATAAGGGTGTGAACAGCATTCTTATTACTGATATTTATAAGAACGCAGTGGAATTTGGCATAAAGCTTGCGGAGACCGGCCCCGAATTGGAGCTCAACGAACAGGTGCAGGCGCAGTGGAAGCGCTTTGAGACCAGAAAGCATAAGCGCAGACGCTGCTATGTTAAAGCTATAGAAGATTAAATAAAGGCTGTTGTTTAAAAAGGGGTATTTAAATATAAGTCCAATAGCGCGTTTCCTTTGACGTTAATTAACGTCAAAGGAAACGCGCTATTGGACTTTGTTGATATAAATAATATATTGGGCGGCGCCCTGGCTCCGGCCTTAAGGCCGGAGCCAGGGCATGAGGGGCATAATAACGGCGGCGTTTGGCAGGCGCCTTAAAAGGCGCCTGCCGGGGCCGAGCCCTTTGGGCTCGGCCCCGCGGCCTCCGGCCGCAAACGCCGCCGTTATTATGCCCCTCGCATTGCGCGCCCCCTTTTTTAATAAAAAAAGGGGGCGCGCAATTTAAAACGCCGCCCCGCTCTCATTTATTAATCAATCCTTTAAAGTATCCGCAAGCTGTTCTAATTGTTCTAAAACAGCCTTGTCCGCCGCTGATTTTATGGTTATAACAGGCTCGTATATCGAAATGTCCTTCATTTCATCCAGCAGCTCTCTTATACCCTTTGCGGCGCTGGGCGCCCATGTCCCGTTTTCTATTATTCCCACCCGCCGCTCGCGGTAGTTCTTGGCCTTTAAATGATGCAGAAATTCTTCCATGGGCGGGAAAATCCCCCCGTCATACGAGGCTGATGCGAGCACCATTTTATCGTATTTAAAGGCGTCCGCCAAGCAGTAGGAAACGTCCGTCCGCGCCAAATCCCGCAGGGTGGATTTAACCCCCCGCCTTGAAAGCATGTCGGACAGCGCCTTTGCCGCCTGCGATGTATGCCCGTAAATGGAGGCGTATGCGATCAACACTCCGCTTTCCTCGGGCGTATAACTGCTCCAAAGCTGATATTTGCCTATATAATGAGCTAAATTATCCTTAAGCAAGGGCCCGTGCAAAGGATATATAGCCGAAATTTCCAAGCCCGCAGCCTTTTTCAGGAGGGCTTGAGCCTGCGCGCCGTATTTTCCCACTATATTAAAATAATAGCGCCTTGCTTCTTCATCCCATTCCTCCTGCGCGTTTATAGCGCCGAATTTGCCGAAAGCGTCCGCGGAAAAAAGAATCTTTTCGCTTTCCTCATAGCTTACCATCACTTCCGGCCAGTGCACCATGGGAGCCATGAAAAAGCGCAGGCTGCGGCTGCCCAGCTTTAATGATTCCCCTTCCTTAACGGTCAGCGCCCTCTCGGAACAATCTATATTAAAAAACTGCTCAATCATTTTGAAGGTTTTAACGTTGCCTATGAGCCGCATGCGGGGATATTTCTTCGCCGCCAGCTCCAGGCTGCCCGCGTGGTCGGGCTCCATATGGGAGATAATTAAATAGTCGGGCTCTCTGCCCGCAAGGGCCTGCTCCAGATTTTTAAGCCATTTATCCGCCGCGCGCACGTCCACGGTGTCCATAACGGCGGTTTTTTCATCTAATATCAAATAGGAATTGTAGCAAACTCCGTTGGGTACAGGATACTGTCCCTCAAATAAATCAATGCTCAAATCGTCCGTGCCTATGTATTTTATTGGGGCTGCTTTCATATAATGGGGCGAAAAACGCCCTCCTCCTTTCTCCTGCGGTGCAAAAATATCAGCCGGCCGCGGCGCAAAATGCTTAAAAAAGCCTTTTAACGGGTTGTTTTTAATATAATTCTACCCGTATTCGGTCAAATTTTATTATAACATATCTCGGCCGGTTTGGCTAATCTAACTTATGCTTGGAAAAATCGCCCCCTCTGCGGCGCATTGTGCTCTGACGGCCTTTGCCGTTTCAGGTTCCAGCGCGCAGGCAAATTGTA
Organism: Selenomonadales bacterium; assembly: GCA_003150515.1. GTDB lineage: Bacteria > Bacillota > Clostridia > Christensenellales > QALW01 > Neochristensenella. The sequence goes on from QALW01000003.1 coordinate 72,029, forward strand.
TTGTCCAGCCAATTTTTAATAAAGGCGCCGCCCCTTCGCTTAAAGCAAGGCGGGGCGCTCTTAAAGAATATCAATATATTCGCCCGACAGAGCTTTATTCATGCTGCGGACGGCGCAGAATTTGCCGCACATGCTGCATGTGTCGCTGTGGTCGTCCTCCGGCTTCCGGCTGTCCCGTATGGCCTTTGCCGTTTCCGGATCCAGCGCGCAGGCAAATTGAGCGTCCCAGTCAAGAGCTCTTCTTGCGTCCGCCATTTTATCGTCCAAATCACGGGCTCCGGGAAGCCCTTTGGCAATGTCCGCCGCGTGCGCGGCGATTTTGGAGGCTATAATGCCCTGCTTTACATCCTCTACGTTAGGCAGAGCCAAATGTTCGGCCGGAGTAACATAGCAGAGAAAGGCCGCTCCGCTCATGGCCGCTACGGCTCCTCCTATTGCGGAGGTGATGTGGTCGTATCCGGGTGCGATATCAGTAACAATAGGGCCCAGCACATAGAAGGGCGCGCCCATGCATATGGTTTGCTGAATCTGCATATTCGCCGCCACCTGATTAAGCGGGACATGGCCGGGCCCTTCCACCATAACCTGAACGTTATGCGCCCAGGCGCGCTTTGTCAGTTCGCCCAGCCGGACAAGCTCTTCAATCTGGCATACGTCGGTCGCGTCCGCGAGACAGCCGGGCCGGCAGGCGTCCCCCAGAGAAATAGTTACGTCGTATTCCTCGCAGATATCCAGGAGCTCGTCAAAATATTCGTAAAAGGGATTTTCCTCCCCCGTCATGCTCATCCAGGCAAATACAAGACTGCCTCCGCGGCTTACAATATTCATCTTGCGCTTGTGGGATTTAATCTGCTCTATGCTCTTTCTGGTAATACCGCAGTGAAGGGTTACAAAATCCACTCCGTCCTCCGCGTGCAGGCGGACGACGTCTATAAAATCCCGGGCGGTCAGAGTGGCCAGGTCGCGCTGATAGTGAATCACGCTGTCATATACGGGCACAGTCCCAATCATAGCCGGGCATTCGCTGGTGAGCTTTCTGCGGAAGGGCTGAGTGTCCCCGTGGCTGGATAAATCCATAATGGCCTCTGCGCCCAGCTTTACGGCGTTCATAACCTTCTGCATCTCAATCTCATAATCCTTGCAGTCGCGGGAAACGCCCAGGTTTACATTGATTTTGGTGCGCAGCATGCTGCCTATTCCCTCGGGCTCCAGGCAAGTATGCCGCTTATTGGCGCATATGGCGACCTTTCCTTCGGCTACAAGCTTAATAAGCTTTTCAACCGGCATATTTTCCTTCCGGGCGACGGCTTCCATCTGAGGAGTAATTATGCCTTTCCTGGCGGCGTCCATTTGAGTGGTGTATTCTTTCATTTTTTATTTCCTCCGTGGATATTTTTATATGCGGATTTAACGGGCGCCGGGCGCCCTTTATGCCCTAATTATTGGGGAGTTTGTATAAGTGGTTAATAGGACCGCTGCCTTTGCCTAAATCAAGCTGCGCGGCAAGCGCGCCCGAAACATATTCCTTAGCCTGCCGGACGGCCTCCTTAAGAGAGAAACCTTTGGCCAGAGAGGCTGCAACGGCCGAGGAAAGCGTGCAGCCTGTGCCGTGCGTGTTGGGATTGTCTATCCGTTCCGCGCAGAACCATACCGCTTCTCCTTCCGTATAAAGCAAATCGTCCGCGCCCCAAAGGCTGTGCCCCCCCTTGAGCAGCACGCTGGGGCAGTGTTTTTCGCTTATTCTCCTGGCGGCGTGAAGCATAGCCTCTTTATTTTGAATTTTGCAGCCTGATAAAATTTCCGCTTCGGGAATATTGGGCGTTACAAGCTGGGCAAGGGGCAGCAATTCTTCTTTCAGCGCCTGGAGCGCGTTCTCGTTTATCAGCCGGGCGCCGCTTGTCGCAAGCATAACAGGATCGGCCACTATATGCTCCGCGCCGTATTTTTTAAGCTGCCGGGCAATAGTTTTAATCAGCGCCTCCGAGCAAACCATGCCTATTTTGACGGCGTCGGGGCGAATATCCTCAAAGACAGCCTCAAGCTGTTCTGCCAAAAATTCGGGAGGAACCTCCAGAATGCCCCGAACTCCTTTTGTGTTCTGCGCCGTCAGGGCGGTTATGGCCGTCATGGCATAAACGCCGTTCATGCTCATTGTTTTGATATCCGCTTGAATGCCGGCGCCTCCGCTGGAATCGCTTCCGGCAATGGATAAAGCCGTTTTCATATTTAATTATTTCCTTTCGCAAACGCTGTCAGGACAGTTCGCTTTGTCCTGATAAGTTCAAATGCTGCAAACGCTGCTTTTTATGCGTATTGCCCGGATAAAGCGCTGATTGAACGCTCGTTTTTGCCCAACGGGCGCTTTGGGCGCTATAAAGAGCAGCCGCATTAATCAATAACGGATAGAGCCGCCCGTCTAAGCTCCAGGCAGGCCCTGGATATATCTTCTGCTCCGAACAGAGCGGAAACCACGGCTATTCCGCATATGCCGCCGCCTTTAAGCAGCTCTGCGTTTAAAGGGGTTATGCCGCCGATAGCTACCGACGGAATGGATACGCAGGAGGTAATCTCCTTTAACTGCCCGGCAGTAATGCGCAGCGCGTTTTTCTTAGTCGGGGAGGGGAAAACGGCTCCTACGCCCAGATAATCCGCGCCGTCCGCCTCCGCCTTTTGGGCCTGGGCGACTGTCTTGGCAGTGGCGCCGATTATGAAATCCTTTCCGGCCGCTTTGCGGATTTTATCTACCGGCATATCCTCAATGCCCACATGCACTCCGTCCGCTCCGCTTTTGAGCGCGGTCTCAAAACTGTCGTTAATAATGAGGGGAACGCCGTATTTGCTGCAAAGACGCTTAACCTCCGACGCCTCTTTAATAAATTGTTCCTCGCTTAAATTCTTTTCTCTCAGCTGAAGAATGCTCACCCCTCCCTCAAGCGCCTGCTCAATTTGTTCAAGCAGGGTGTATTTTCCCACCCAGGCGCGGTCGGTTACGGCGTAAAGCAGCAGCTGTTCCTTATTCATATTTTAAAGCCTCCGTGTTGAAATTTGTATTCGATCCCTCTGGGGGCGGGGGCGGCGCGGCCCCGGCCGGAGGCCGGGCCGCCATGGCGCGGGCGCAGCCCGCGCCATGGCGGGCTTTTTGCTGCGCAAAAAGCGCCGCGCCGCCCCC
>QALW01000009.1 GCA_003150515.1 Selenomonadales bacterium
GAATATATGCTGTGCGACGCCGCCAATCTTGAATATTCCAGAGATATTGAAATGATGAAAGGCGAATACAACGACGCATTCTATATTCAGCTCATAAAAAATGTACGGCAATTCAAGGGCTTGGAAGCAAGCTCCGAAGCTTTCAAGACGCATACCATAGATTTAAACGGAGATATATCTCAATGGGATGAAATCGACGCCGTATACCGCAATATAGGCGATATCAGCTATGGCCGGGATTATCATGGATGTACTGATAAAATAAGATATGAAATGGCCGCGCCGCGCAATAATCTTCAAACAATTAAGAGCACTCATGATGATGAATATTTATATTTCCTTATCCAAGCGGACGCAGGCATAACCTCTCCCGGAGAAGAATCCAACTGGTGCAATATATTTATAGGCACAGACGAACCTTCTCTCAAAGGCTGGGAAGGCTATGAATATGTTATAAACCGTTCTGTAGACGGAAGCTCTTCCTCTATTGAACGCTTAGACGAAGGTTTTAACTGCACTAATGTTGGTCAGGCTGAAATTAAGCTGGATGTAAATAATTTGATAGTTAAGGTACCCAGAGCTGCCGTTGGATTAACAGATAGCGCTCAATTCTATTTTAAGGTTGCCGACGGCGTAGAGCATCAGGACGATATTATGGATTATTATGTCACCGGACGTTCCATGCCTATGGGCCACTTAAGCTATAAATATAACGGTTAATAGCTATTTTAAAACTAAATCGCTGCCCTTGGCGCATAAAGCTATAAGCTTTATGCGCCAAGGGCAAAGTCTCAAGGTCAAGCTGCGCCTTAGCCTATGGCTAAGGCGCAGCTTGACCTTGAGAAGATTAGGCGGCGCGAAATTTTGGCGCCAAAATCAAGTGAAGCAAAGGCAAATTGGAGGACTAATAGTCCTCCAATTTGCCTTTGCTTCACTTGGCCCGGCCGCAGGCCGGGCTTCGCGCCGCCAATGTGTCTCCATGTTTTATATTAACAACGCCTATGGCGTTGTTAATATAAAACATGGAGACTTAGTCGCAGAGGGCGCAATTATCATAAAATGATAATTGCGCCCTCTGCGACTAAAATCATCAATAAACAGATATCAGTTTTATGCTTACCAGCAAATTACCCAATACGTTTAAGCCTATATTGATGACTATCTCCATTATGAGGCACGTTAAACGACATGCTGTACGTCCCCGTATATGCATCATAATTGCACTGCCAATAGTCATTTCCGGAAACCGACTGATCAATCATAGTCTCGCTGCCGTCCTCATTAACAATAAACAGTCTCCAGTTCTTATAGCCCTCCAGATTAGTCACCGCAACAGGCACATATCCCATACCATTGGTGATAGTAAACTCCGCGGCAACATCTCCGTTCACGCCCGTGCTCTTAACTGCGACAGGATAATTGCTTAAGAGTTCGCCTTGCTGTACCTCTACGCCTATCTGTCCCCTAACGGCATATTCACGGACTATTTCCCATGAATCAAAATAACTTGCGTCCATGTTTCGGATAATCTCGCTTGGTCCATAATAATCTTCCTTATGCTGAGGCAGCATCATATATTCGACGGTACCTTCCACGACGCTCCCCTTGGAAATAAAGCCGTCGCAATCCTTAGGAGGAGCTATTTCCGTTACGATGGAGGGAGTACTATTATTGGACTGGAAGAAAGACAAAGTAGGCTGAGTGTAGCTCTTGCCGTTAATATTCGCCGAATACTCCCGTATAACCATTGCTTTGTTGGGCCATGCTCCTGTGCGTCCCGGAAGCAGTTCATAGCCATGCATGCTAACCCATACTGAATCTCCGGGGATTTCAACCTGCTGTTCCATAGTTTTATGATAACCCACATAACCGCTTTTATCATCCTTGGGCATATCCGTTTCAAGTATAACTCCATCGCCGTTTCCGTACGCCAGCTTGGTCATGCCGCTGTCATTATAATTATCCGCCCCTAATTGGAAGAAAGCAAGCCTGTCATACTCCACATTCTCAAGGAAAGTATATTTAAAATCAAACAGCATTTTTCCTATATCGTCCACCCGAGTCTGCGTAAGCCCAAGTTCCGCCTTAATCTTCCTGTCCGAGCTGTATCCAGTAAAGGTTATCCTCGAAATATTAGGAGAATAGTTAATATAATCTATTTTAAGCGCGTTAATAAAGTTTCTGTTGTAATAAGAAATTCCGCCTTTTCCTTTCTCATAATAAACAAGGAAATCACTGCCTCCGTCTCCGTTGGACCATTCATAATTGCCATAGCCCGAACCCTCTGTTCCAATAAGCAAGCCGTGGCTGTCGCAAATAATGGATCTTCCATGTTGAGTCGGATCAGGATCAAAACAGAACATTTCGCCAAAAGAGCCTATGGACGAAGAAATCCACCACTGGTTGGAGCCCCATCCCACTAGGCAAAGCTGCGAGAAAGAAGAAGTATACGAATCGCCCCATTTTGCATAAGCAGTCGTATATTCATAATCTACGCTCTCTCCCGCAGGGATTCGTATGTACGCATAAGCATGCGACCAGTTAGCTGACCAAACCCCTATTACAGGATAATTATGCCGGTTGCGGGAAAGCTGCACCGGTATTCCGACCGGTTCTAATGTTTCAGCGTCCCTGATCATAGGAGACATGCCGGAATTGCTGTATGTAGTATACGGATATTCATACGGCTTATAGAAATTGGCCAGCACAAGCACGTCATGCTCAGTAGGGTTATGAATAGTCACTCTGCTGCGCTCGTAGGCATTCATATTTCCCTCTATGGAAAAGTTCATATTGCCCGCGCTGCTGGGCGTATTCATCTCCCAGGCCAAATTCTGCTCATTATAAGCAATTTCCGGTTTAGTCGATTTGCGGGGCGCAAAATGGTCTAATTCAATTTCCACCTGTTTAGATGCAAAATACTCGTCTATAAGCTCGTTTCCCACGTTGCTCATAGGAATAATCACAAAGGAAAATCCGCCCCACTCCGCTTTTTCATTCAGCACGCTCTTGCTGACATAAACCTTGCCGTCCTTATATTCAATTTTGCCTTCCGCGTTATCAAATATAAAAGCATAACCGGCTCCGTCGCTGTTTTTCAGAGTGAGCACCCTATTGTCATAAGAAAACTCGGCAATATTATACTGCTCTTCAAACTGCATCATAACCGAAGCTTCAGCCTCTTTAGCTTCTTTGCCGTTATACAGTTCATAGGTAAGCACAAGATATTCGGATATCGCGCTGAATTCCATACGCGCTTTAAAATCTATGTATTTTTCATATTGCAGGCTGTATATATCCGCGCGCTGTATATATGTTCCGCTGTCTATAACTCTGAATGCGCCGCCGGCATTGCTCTGAAAAGGCTCGCCCTCGAAATATTCCCGCTCGGAGGTAACCACTTCGGTAGTGTAATCATCCGCCGACAGCAGGTATTTCATATCCAGCATTTTAGGCAGCGATTCTATAACGTCATTATCCTGATTTTTAGCCTCCTCGCGCGTATACGGAGTTGCAAAGCTGCCCAAAGTAACAAAAGAACCCGTTTCCCTGTCCATGGAGAACCCATACTTACCAGTCTGAACGTTAATAGTATTAGCGCTGGGAGTATGCAAATTTTCCGGATACCACATAAATGTATAATCATAGGATTTGGGCACAAACGTGGATTGATTATCAATAGCATTATAATCAACAGTCCCGGAGGCTGAAGGATTACTATCTCCCGTGCATCCCGAAAGCATAAACGTGCCCGATAAAACGCACGCAGCTATAAGGGAAAAATAACCGCCTTTTTTCATTTTTTCACTTTCCTTTCTCCGCGCTGATTAATGAAAAGCTCCGCGGCAAGCCCTTTAAGCTTAAACCGGCAAGGCGCATAACGTCCTGCCGGTTAAACTAATTGTTATTCTATTTATTCAGCCTTAGGCTGATCATCATTATCATTCTTAGGCGCTTGGTCTCCGTCCGTCTTTTTCTTTTTAGCAGCCACAGCTATTATAACAATTATAACCGCTGCCGCTACAACGCCTATAACAACCCAGATTATCCACGAAGGAGAAGAGCTGTCTTTGTCAGCGGCGCTGCTGGGGGCTTTTGAAACAGAGCCTGTAGCCTTGGAAGTGGAATCGGATGTTCCGGCTGAAGAAGAAGGCGCGTCTCCCTCGTTAAGAGGCATTTCAATTAAGTCGCCGTTAATCTTAGCAACATTTATATCCTGCGGATCATCCTTCACTTTGGTGCCGTAAACGAAGAATTCATCAAAAGTAACGGTATCTCCCGCCTCGGTATCAATCCATAAATAATAGGTCTGGAAGCCAATAGAACTGATATAGGATTCGCCGCGCGTCCATTCAGGTACGAAAGTGCCTTCGTTCCAGTATCCTTTAAGATATTCAACGGCTATTGTAACATATCCTTCAAAGCGCGCAGGAACATATAAGCAGTCGTTAGACACAGTAGCCACAACCTGGTCTCCATCCATATTAAACAATTTAATAGGCATATCGTTATCTATCACATAAAGATTGGAGCCCAGCATCTTAAAGCCCAGCATAACATTTTCGGCGGTATCATTATTAATATAGAATCCTATGCCGTCCGCATGTCTGAATACTGAGCTGTCCTTATTTGCCACATCAAAACGGAAATATGAACAGTGGTCAACATCCGACTGATAAATAACCACTTTTCCGTTTTCATAGCGGGCCAGATAGGGGCATTCAGTGTCGGGAACCTGCATTTCGGTAATATCAATCTCTCTATCAGGGAAATCAAAGCTTTCCACGACGTCAATTTTTACGTTTTCATTCTCCCAGGGAGTAACGGTAGTGCCCGGCTCGGGAGTTTCAACAGGATCAATATTGGACATGGATTCAGCCTCTAATATAAGCTGCGAATCCTTTTCAGTAACATCCGCGCCCATTCCGAAATAATTATCAAATATAATCTGTCCGGCGCCCTCTTCCAGATTCATGCCGCCTATACGCAGAGCAAGCTGGCTGACGGTGCCGTCCGAAACCGATTTATCTCCGTCATTTTTCAAAGTCTTAACCTCAATGAAGAAGAAACCTTCAAAGCCTCCGGGAATAAAGCAGGAGCTGTAAGGGCCGGCCGTATTTTGAGTCACATTGCCCTCTAAATCAGCGAGATAAAAAGTAGCGTTGCCGGGAACCGTAGCTTTAAGATCCTCCCCTACCCATCTGGGCTGCAAATCCAAAGTCTGCTCTGTATTGTTGCAGATATAAAAGCCCAAGGCCTGAGTTTTGCTCAATTCGCCGTAAGTAGCGCCAAAATTAAATATTACTTCGTAATATCCGCTTAAAAGCTTATTAACATACAGCATTCCATCCTTAAACTCTAAAGAAACCTTTTCAAGCAAAACAGAAACATCCTCGCCGCCCGTTCCGTTAAGGTCATAACTGGTTGAGGCAATATCCGATTCAGTAACAGCCCCGTCTTTTTCGTCCAGAGTGTCATAGACGTGAATCTTTACATTGCTGTCCTCCCACGGGGTGGCTATTGCAAATGTTGAGAAAGACGCCAAAGACGCTATCAGCATTAATGCCGCCACTAAAATGGCCATAGTTTTTCTCATATACTATACCTCCTTATTATTTAATTATATGATAATGGCTTTGCTCATTCATTTACATACACATTCTTAACTTATATAAGCATTATATTAACTTTACCGACATTCATAATAAAACGCTCCGCTAGACAATACAATCAGGGTATAATGCGTTTTTGCGGGAATGCCCGCCGCGTCCGCTTTGTTGCCCAGTCCTCAAAATACCCCGGTATGTTTTCGACTGTGCGCCTCGCGGCCATCGACGGGCATTCTCCGCAAAAATCTTCGACCGCAGAGGCGGGAGATTTTTCGTCTTTTCAAGGCGGCAGGACGCAGAAATAC
>QALW01000036.1 GCA_003150515.1 Selenomonadales bacterium
TACTGCCGCTGCAACGGGAACGCAGTCCACTGATGATCCGAATCACGGCGGCGATTTATCCGTTCTGCTCTATGCGGCCGCTGCGCTGGCTGCCGGCGGCGGAGCTCTTGCGCTTCGTAAAAAGAAATAAGCCTTAGAGGTTAAGATTAAAATTTCGTTTGCGGTTGGGCCTTAAAGCTTAAGCGCAAAAACCGGCTAGCAGAGAGCCGCGGGTAAAACCGCGGCTTTTCTGTTTTCAGCTGCTGCGGGAGGAGAAAAACGCCAAAAGCGCAATTAAAGGGCCGGGCGGCGTTTGCGGCCCGAAGGGCCGCCGGGCCGGCTTCGCCCGGCCCGGAGCAGGCGCCTGCGCCTGCCAAACGCCGCCCGGCCCTTTAATTGCGCTTTTGGCATTTCGTGTTATAAGAGGCGCGTTAAATAATCTTAATTTAAGCGCGCTTTGGGCTTAGCTGGGGGAGCTATAAAAAAGTATGGATTTTTTCTTTATAGTGTGGTAAAATCAAAATATAAGAAATTTACGAGGTTATCAATGTCCTTTATAAATAAAAAAAGGCTTAAGAATATAGAATATATTTTACCTATAATAGTGCTGGTAATATCTCTTTTCGGAGTGTTTTGCATTCTTATGGCTACAGCCAGCCCATTTACCGGGGAAGAGCTGACATTTGAAGAAATTACTGCTAACCTGAATCTGTCAAAAGTGCGAATGCAGCTTATATGGATGGTTATAGGCTTTGTCTGCATGTTTGTGGTTATGCTGGTCAGTTATAAATTATACGCTAAAATCTGGTATGCCGTGGCGGGAGTAGCGCTGGCGCTGCTGGTTATGGTTATAGCTTTTGGTTCGGTGCGCGGAGGGACAAAAGGCTGGCTTGTAATTTCAGAGGCTCATAATATAACTTTTCAGCCTTCGGAAATTGTCAAATTAGCCGTAGTTATATTATCCGCTTTTTTTCTGAGCAGACGTCCTTTAAAAACTTTTGCAGATTTATTGCCCGCTTTGGGCGTATTCTGCGTTATTGTAGCCGTGCTGCTCTATCAGATGGATATAGGCACGACTATGGTTTATGTTGTAATCTTTGCGGGCATGCTTTTTGTTTCAGGCGCGAAATTGCGGCATATAGGCATATTGGCGTTGGCTGCCGTGGCGGCCTTTCTCCTGCTTTGGTTTTTTGCTATGGGCGATCAGCAGAAGAGCCGCATATTGAATTTCGGCAATACTGAGGATGTTGATCAATTAAGATATTCTAAAATCGCTATAGGTTCGGGCGGAGTGTTCGGCAAGGGCTTGTTCAGCGTAGGCAATATGAGCCAGCTCAGCTATATTCCCGCTATAGAAACTGATTTTATTTTTGCAGTTATAGGCGAATCCCTGGGCTTTGCGGGCTGCCTGGTAATTATCCTGCTTTATATGGCGCTCATATTCAGGCTCTGGCAGCTTATGAGAGGATGCAGGGATAAATACGGAAAATTAATAATCGCAGGCATAATGTTTATGTATATGTTCCATATTTTTGAGAACATAGGCATGACTATAGGCGTTATGCCTATAACGGGCATACCTCTGCCCTTTATAAGCTACGGCGGCACCAATTTCGTTACTAATATGATAGGTATCGGCCTGGTGATGAGCGTATGCCTTTATCGCCCTGAAAGTGTAACAAATAATCCGGAAGAGCTGGAAATATAAAGCTTTTCTCTTTCGGATATGAAATTTTAAACGGTTTTTAAAGTAATTTATTGAACAGGAATATATATGCGCTTCCTCCTCATATTTATTTATGAGGAGGAATTTTTTATGTCTGTTATAAAAAAGCGCGGGAGCGTTTATTCAAATTATAAAAACGAGGGCAGGATAGCCCGGATATGCATAGCTAGCGTGTTCCTGCTGGTTGCGGCGGCCGTATTCCTTATGGATACTTCCTTAACCCGCGGTATCAGGGAGGGGCTGATGGGCGCGTTTAAATATGATATGCACCTTCCTGAAGCTGGGCAAAAGGCGCAGGAATTGTTTTCAGGCAGGGATGAACAGTCGGTTTCTGGAGGAGCGGATGTCCTGGCTTCTTTAAAGAAGCCTCTTAAAAATGCTACGGTGATTAAAAGCTTTGAGGAGACGGGCCGGGAGATACAGCTTAAAGCGGGGCAGCTTTTGTCCGTATACGCGGTATCGGCCGGGAAGGTTATAAGCGTTGAAGGGGAAACTATAATAATAGAGCATGCGGATGGGCTTGAAAGCATTTACGGAGGCTGCGCGTCCCAATATGTTAAAACCGGAGACAGCGTTAAATCAGGAGAGATGCTTGGCTCGCTGGATGTGCAGTCGCCGGTGCTGGCGTTCGGCTTGAAAAAAGCGGGGCAGTATGTGAATCCTGAGGAATATGTGTCCATTTTGGGCTGGTAAGCCTTTGTTCTTTGGGATGACGGAAATTATATATATTTGCTCGGCGCCGTTTATTTACAGGCGCAAATTAAAAATACACGGCTGGGAAAGGATGATAGTAAAACGTGACTTTTTTTAGCATAGGCGGCGTAAAGATTAAAATCAATCTGCTTTTGTTATTAATAACTCTGTTTTGGATTATTACGGGCTATATTTGGACGGCGCTCATTGTATATTTAGCGCTGCTCCTGCATGAAAGCGCTCATATTCTGGCTGCGCGCGGGTTTAAGGTGAGGGTTTATCAGCTTGAATTGCTGCCCTTCGGTTCTTCGGCCATGATGGACGATGTGTTCGAGCAGATGCCCCTTGAGGAAAGCCTTATCGCTGCGGCGGGGCCTGCGGCCAGCGTTATAACCGCCGCTCTGGCAACTACTCTCAGAAGCTATTTTCCTCTCTTTGCGCCCCAGGTGCTGGAGGAATTTATAAGCTATTCCTTTCTTATAGCCGGTTTTAATTTATTGCCCGTGCTTCCATTGGACGGCGGGAGAATTCTGCGCGCCTGCCTTGCCCGCACCAACGATTACGGCCGCGCCACCAAGATAACCTCGTTTTTTGGCATTCTTCTGGGGCTGGGCATGACCGGATGGGGGATTTATACTTTTATTTCAAAGCAGGCGGACGCTATGCTGCCCATGCTGGGGGTGTTTTTAATTTTTTCGGCCATAGGGGAATTGAAGCAGAGCCGCTTTGAATTGGCCAAGGCCATGCTCAACAGGCGGCGCTGCCAGGAGGGCAGCCAGTATATGGGCGTGAAGGTGCTGGCCGTTAAGCAGGAAATGCAGATATATAAGGCGGTAAGGCTATTTAAGGATAAAAATTATTATGTCGTGCGTGTAATTAACGATGATATGAAATTATTGGGCACGCTGGATGAAACGCAGATACAAAACGCAATGCTGGGGCAGGATATGCTTTCAACAGTAGGCGCTCTTTTGAAAAAGGAGCATGCGCAGTCAGCTTATGCTCAAAAGCGCTCGGCAAAGGCCGGCTGAAAAAATCGGCAGGCGGAGAGAGTTAAATAAATACTGCGGCCCAAGGGAGGGCCGCCTTCCTAAACCAGCCCGGAGCGGAAAATTTATTTTTTCGCCGGGCTCGTATTATTATTCTATATAATTTGACCAAACGGGCATAAAAGGGTACAATATCCGCAGGGCGCAGAGCCTTATTTGCGGAGGTAATTATGGAATTATCAAAAATACTGCCGCTGGTGGAAAAGCCGGCGCGATATACTGGCGGAGAGCTTAATATGGCGGTTAAGCAGAATGAAGAGGTGCGGTTTGTTTTTGCTTTTCCCGACCTTTACGAAATAGGCATGAGCCATTTGGGGGGCAAGATTATATATCACGCCCTTAACGAGCGGGAGGATACCTATTGCGAGCGGGTGTATGCTCCATGGACGGATATGGAAGGGCTGATGCGTCAAAATAATATTCCGCTTTTCAGCCTGGAGACAAAGAGGCCGGTAAAGGACGCGGATTTATTCGGATTTACGCTGCAGTATGAAATGTGCTATACGACCGTTATTAATATGATCGACCTTGCCGGGCTGCCTTTGCTGGCTGCGGACAGAACTGAGGGGCCGTTTGTTTTTGCCGGGGGCCCCTGCACATATCATGCCGAGCCCCTGGCGCCCTTTATGGATTTTTACGCGCTGGGAGACGGGGAGGAGGAGCTTAACGACCTTATAGAAATATATAAGGAATGGAAAAAGAGCGGGCGGGAGCGCAAGGAATTTCTTCGCGCTCTGGCGCGCACTCAGGGATTTTATGTGCCGTCCTTTTACGATATTGAATATTATGAGGACGGCCGCATAAAGAGCATAACGCCCAATGAGCCGGACGCGCCGCCCATGGCCGTGCGCCGCATAGTTGAGGATTTCGAAAATGCCTATTATCCGGTTAAGCCGGTCGTGCCTTATATTGAGGCTGTGCACGACCGCGTAATGCTGGAAATACTCCGGGGCTGCACGCGGGGCTGCCGCTTCTGCCAGGCAGGCTATATTTACAGGCCCGTAAGGGAGCGGAGCGTGAATAAGCTCTGCGAATTAGCGGAGGAAACCATTAAAAATACCGGTTATGACGAAATATCTCTTACTTCTCTTTCCTCGGGGGATTATAGCCGCCTGCCTGAATTGCTTGAACGTATGTCGGACGCTTTTAAAGGACGGAGAGTGACTTGCAGCCTGCCCTCGTTAAGGCTGGATTCTTTCAGCGTTGATTCGGTCAGCGACGAAATGAGGCGCACAAGCCTTACCTTTGCGCCCGAAGCGGGCAGCCAGAGGCTTAGAGACGTTATTAATAAAAATGTTACCCAAGAGGATTTTGCGCGCACTATGCGTACGGTGTTTGAGGCGGGCTATAATTCTGTAAAATTATATTTTATGCTGGGACTGCCTACAGAGACGGATGAGGATATAGCAGGAATCGCCCGGCTCGCCCGGCTTTGTTCGGATATTTACAGAGAGGTACGGGGAAGCCTGCGGGGGTTTAAAATGGTAGTCAGCACCTCCTTTTTCGTGCCTAAGCCGTTTACTCCCTTTCAATGGTGCGCGCTTAACGGCTTGGAGGAGCAAAATCGCAAGCGCGAATATCTTGCGGGGCTTTTAAAGCCTATCAAGGGCGTTGAATACCGCTGGCATGAAACAAAAGGCTCGGTTATTGAAGCGGCTCTTGCCCGAGGAGACCGCCGCATGGGAGAGGTGCTTAAAAGAGTGTGGCAAAAGGGCGCGCGCCTGGAAGGCTGGAATGAATATTTCAATTTTGCGCGATGGCAGGAAGCGTTTGAGGAATTCGGGCTGAATCTGGATTTTTATGCGCTGCGCGCGCGGGAATTGGATGAAATATTTCCCTGGGAGACGGTGGACTGCGGCGTAAGACGCAAATATCTGGAAAGCGAATATAAAAAATCCTTGCACGCTGAAACTACGCGGGATTGCAGGCAGGGCTGCACGGGCTGCGGAATGAACGCCCTGGCGGGAGGTAAATGTCCATGCGAGCGGTAATAAAATTTTCCAAGAGCGAAGCGGTTAAATATATTTCCCATCTGGACGTGCTTAGAATGTTTCAGCGCGCCTTGATGCGTTCGGGATTAAAGACGGCTTATTCGGAGGGCTATCATCCTCATATGCTTTTAAGCTTCGCGCTGGCTGCGCCTGTGGGCGTGGCCTCAAGCTGCGAATATGCCGAGGTTTATTTTGAATATCCAATGTTTTGCGAGGAGATTAAGCAGCGGCTGGGCGCAACTATGCCGGGCGGCTGCGAGGTATTGGATGTTTTTGAGCTGGATGAAAAATATCCGGCGCTTATGTCGGTGGTTGCGGCGGCCGATTATCAGTTTTATTATAAGCCGGAGGAGAGCGCCGCGCTGGCTCGGGGCTTGCTTAATTTAAACGAACAGCCTGAGATTATTATTATGAAAAAGAGCAAGAAAGGGCCTAAGCCGGCCGATATAAAGCCCATGCTCTACCGGATGGAAATGCATGAGAATATATTGGAATGTTCCCTGGCTTCGGGCGGAACGGCCAATCTGAGGCCGGACGCCCTGGACGACCTGCTGTTTGAAAAAACCGGCGTTAAGGCGGAGCAGATTTTCAGAACGGCGCTTTATATAGAGCAGAAGGGGGAAAGAATCCGCCCCGAGCAGGCGGAGGGAAGGATATGACCGAGATTATAGCGGATATCGCGCCTTTTCAGTCCCGGGTGGTAATGCGCAGGGACGGAGAGCTTAAGGAATATTTTGTTTCGCGCAAAGGGGCGGAGCCCATTGTAGGAAATATCTATAAGGGCAAGGTGGAAAATATAGTTAAGGGGATGCAGGCGGCCTTTGTAGATATAGGCCTGGGGCGCAACGCTTTTCTTTATGCCGGGGATATATTGCCCGATAAGCGTGATTTTGAATTTGCCGGTCAATCGGAGCAGATTTCGGACAGTCTGAAAAAATCCTCCATAAAGGAATTGGTCAAGCAGGGCCAGGAAATTATAGTGCAGGTGCTGAAGGAGGCCGCGGGCACAAAGGGCGCGCGGGTTACCACCAATATCTCCCTGCCCGGCAAAAATCTCGTGCTTATGCCTACGGTCAGCTATGTGGGAGTTTCCAGACGCATATCGGACGAGACGGAGCGCTCCCGGCTCAAGGAGCTTATAGACGGCATGAGAAAGCCTGAGCACGGTTATATTGTGCGCACTGCCGCGGCCTATCAGGACGCTGAGAAATTCCGGGCGGAGATGGATTATTTAGAGCGGAAATGGGAGAATATCCGCCTGCGTGCGCGGCAGCAGAAGGCGCCTTCTGCTTTGCACAGGGAGGGCAGCCTTATTATGACTACGTTGCGCGATTATTTCAGCGCGGACGTGGATAAATTTATTATAAACGACAGGGCCAGCTATGAGCAGGCGGTGGATACGGCGCGGTTTTCCAGCCCTGAATTGGCGGACAGGATAGAATATTTTGACAAGAGCTCGGATATTTTTTCATACTATAATCTTAACGGCAAGCTGAACAGGCTGCTTGAACGCAGGGTTTGGCTGGACAGCGGAGCTTATCTTGTAATAGACCAGACGGAGGCGCTTACGGTTATAGATGTGAATACCGGGAAATTTACCGGGGACAACAGGCTGGAGGACACCATTCTGGAAACCAATCTGGAGGCGGCGGGCGAGATAGCGAGGCAGCTCAGGCTGAGGGGCATAGGCGGCATAATTATTATCGATTTTATAGATATGGACAGGGACGAGCACAGGGCGAGAGTTAAGCGCGCGCTGGAGGACGCCGTCCGGGAGGATAAGGTCAAGACAAATATCGTAGGATTTACCGGCCTGGGCTTAATGGAGATGACCAGGAAAAAGGTGCGAAATAATATCAAGAGCATTATGCAGACGGCATGCCCCTATTGCGCCGGCTCGGGCTCGGTTTTAAACAATATCTCAGTCGTGCATAAGCTGCGCGGCGAATTGGGCAGAATGTTTGAAAATACAGACGTCGGCTGCGTGCTTTTAATGGTGCATCCCGATATAGAAAGCGAATTGCTGGGAGGGGAATTTCCCGTGGACAGCTTTTTATACGGGGACAGGCAGATATATATTCTCTCTGATCCGTCCAGGCATATAGAGGATATAGGAATACATGCTGTAACCAGAAAGGAAATATCTGAAAAATACAGGGAAGCGGTCAGATTTTGTTGACATTAAAAGCGGGATATGTTATCATTTAAAATACCGCATAAGTACGGTTCTAAATTCCTTTTAAGGATACCCATTCTTAGCGAGTTGATGTAGAGGAGGTGCTACACATGGTTGCAGTAATACAGACAGGCGGCAAGCAGTACCGTGTTTCGGAGGGAGATACCATTTACGTTGAAAAGCTCAACGCGGCTACCGACGACGTTATCAAATTTGACGTGCTTATGGCCAGCGACGGCGAAAACGTTAAAGTTGGAACTCCTTTGCTTACCGACGCGGTTGTGGAAGGCTGCGTAAAGGGAAGCGGCAAAAAGGCCAAGGTTATGGTTTTCAAATTCAAGGCCAAGAAGAATTACCGCCGGCTTACGGGACACCGTCAGCCCTTTACCAAAATTGAGATTACTAAAATCTCGATGTAATAATGACTAAAATTGTTATTATTAAAGATGAAAAAGGAGAGATACTCTCCTTTGAAGCCAAAGGGCATGCAAGCAGCCTGGGCGCGGGCCGGGATATATACTGCGCCGCGGTTTCGGCAATTATTCAGACGGCCGTTATAGGGCTGGAGGAATGCGCCGGGCTTAAAACGGCTTATGAATGCAGGGACGGCTATTTATACTGCGAGCTGCCCAAAGGGGCGGCGGGCAATATAAGAGCGGCAGCCATCACTCAGACTATGCTGCTGGGCCTGAAGGCTTTTCAGCGGGAAAACAAAGGTTATCTAAAGATTATTGAGGAGGTGCGTTAAATGCTCCGTATGAATATTCAGTTATTCGCTCATAAAAAGGGCGTAGGCTCCACGAAAAACGGCCGGGACAGCGAATCCAAGCGGCTGGGAGTTAAGCGCGCGGACGGACAGTTTGTGCTTGCCGGCAATATCCTGGTAAGGCAAAGAGGGACTAAAATCCATCCGGGCAGCAACGTAGGCATAGGCAGCGACGACACGCTGTTTGCGCTTTCTGACGGAGTTGTGCGTTTCGAGCACAAAGGCAAGCTTAAAAAGCAGGTAAGCGTGTATCCGCGCGAAATAGTTTAAGATAAAAATGTCCGAAGCATGCTTCGGGCTTTTTTATATGGAAAATTATAGAAATACAGGCGTGAAAATTATGAGCGGTGAAAGCGTTTTTATAAGCAGCAGCTGTTTTAATCTGGATAATACGTTTAATAACGGACAGTGCTTCCGCTGGGAGCGCCTGGACGAGAATTCTTACGGGGGAGTGGCCTGCGGCCGCTTCCTTAAAATTATCCAGGAGGAGAACGGAGTCCGGCTGCTTAATACCTCTCAGGAGGATTATAAAAATATCTGGGAAAACTATTTCGACCTGGGCACGGATTATGAAGCGGTGGAGCGCAGCCTGAGGACGGATTCTATTATGGAGCGCGCCGTAAATGCCGGACACGGCATGCGCATTCTCAGGCAGGAGCTTTGGGAAGTTTTAATTTCCTTTATAATTTCCCAGAATAATAATATTTCACGCATAAAGAAAATCATAGGCAACATATGCCGGCAGTGGGGAGAATCTATCATTGACGGCTACGCCTTTCCCACGCCTCAGGCTCTGGCGGCGGCGGATGCGGACGCGTTTGTCGGATGCGGCGCGGGTTACCGCGCGGATTATATTTTGCAATGCGCCAGGAGCGTGGCTGAAGGGCGGCTGGAGCTTGAGGCGCTGAAAAATATGGATTATTCGGACGCGCGCGAGCTGCTTTTGCGGCAAAAGGGCATAGGGCCCAAGGTGGCCGACTGCATTCTGCTTTTTGGCCTGCATCATTTGCAGGCGTTTCCTGTAGATACCTGGATAAAAAAAGCCATGCGTTCTCTTTATATGACTCCCGAGGCGCGCAGCCAGGAAATTATAAGATATGCGTCCGAGCGTTTTGGCGATTATGCGGGCATGGCCCAGCAATATATGTTTTACGCCGCCCGAGAGGGCCGGTTGGCTATATAGAAAATACAGTTGGAGGGTGAAGGAAATATGAAAACAATCAAGGAAGGACTTACGTTTGACGATGTGCTGCTGGTTCCCGCGCACAGCCGGGTTACGCCCGATATGGTCAGGCTGGACTGCGAATTAATCAAGGGGATTAAGCTGAACGTTCCGCTTATGAGCGCCGCTATGGATACTGTTACCGAACACAGGCTGGCTATAGCTATGGCCAGGGAGGGAGGCATAGGCATTCTGCATAAAAATATGCCCATTGACGAGCAGGCTTCCCAGGTGGATAAGGTTAAACGTTCGGAGCATGGCGTTATAACTGATCCTTTTTACCTTTCGGCTAACAATAAATTAAGCGACGCTTTGGCGCTGATGGAAAGATATCGCATTTCGGGCGTGCCCATAACGGAAAACGGCAGGCTTATAGGCATCCTTACCAATCGGGACATGAAATTTGAAACGGATTTTTCCAAGCCCGTATCCGATTTAATGACTAAGGACAATCTTATTACCGCTCCTGAGGGCACAACCATGGAAGAAGCCAAGGAGCTGCTGCGCAGGCATAAGATTGAAAAGCTGCCCATAGTGGATAAGGATTTCAATCTTAAAGGCCTGATTACCATTAAAGATATTGAAAAATCCATTCAGTATCCCAACAGCGCCAAGGACGCCAACGGCAGGCTGCTGGTGGGCGCGGCCGTGGGCACGGCTAAGGATACTTTAGACAGGGTTAAGGCGCTTTACGGAGCTAAGGTGGACGTTATAGCTGTAGATACGGCTCACGGCCATTCGGAATTTGTATTAAAAATGGTGGAAAAAATTAAAAATGCTTATCCAGACTTGCCCTTGATTGCGGGCAACGTGGCCACGGCCCAGGCTGCCGAGGCTTTGATTAAGGCGGGAGCCGATTGCGTGAAAGTGGGCATAGGGCCGGGCTCAATATGCACAACCCGCGTGGTGGCCGGCATAGGCGTGCCTCAGATTACGGCGGTTATGGACTGCGCGGAGGCTGCGGATAAATACGGCGTTAAGATTATAGCTGACGGCGGAATAAAATATTCGGGAGATATCACTAAGGCTCTTGCGGCGGGGGCGAGCGCGGTCATGATTGGCAGCCTGCTGGCCGGCACGCAGGAGAGCCCGGGAGAAACGGAAATATATCAGGGCCGGAGTTTTAAGGTATATAGGGGAATGGGTTCTTTAGGCGCTATGAACGCCGGAAGCGCCGACCGCTATTTCCAGAGCGGCTCAAGGAAATTCGTGCCTGAGGGAGTGGAAGGGCGCGTACCCTATAAAGGGCCCCTGGCCGACACAATCTATCAGATGATAGGCGGGCTGCGTTCGGGCATGGGTTATTGCGGCGCGGCCAATCTTGAGGAATTGAGAAATAACGCGCAGTTTGTGCGCATAACTAACGCCGGGCTTGTTGAAAGTCATCCTCATGATATAGATATCACTAAGGAATCTCCCAATTACAGCCGCAGATAAAGTTATTATATAAATATAGCGCGCGTTTTCTTTGGCCTTATCAGGCTCAAGGAAGCGCGCTTTTTTATTTTAATGCGTTGGGGCAAAGCATATTTATTTAATTTGAGAAAGTTTATTATGCAATTGCGCAAATTAAAAGCAAAATTTAACTAAAATCACCAAACAAAGACAAAGGATATATGAGTACAAGCCCTGAATATTAGCTTATAGGTTTTGCTGCGGTATTTTCAGCGCCGGCGGCTATTGGGCAAAGCCGAATACAATAGATTAATTTTGCCGGAGAAAAGGGGTTATATATTTATGAGCGCTCACATACTTGCACAGGAGACGGGCCTTGACGAGCTTTGCGTTATGCTTACCGGAGAATTGGATCATCATGCGTCAGAACAGCTTAGGGAAAAGCTGGACGAGATGATTTCCCGCAGGCATTACAGGCGGGTGGTTTTTGATATGGGAGGAGTCAGCTTCATGGACAGTTCAGGCATAGGCATTTTGCTGGGGAGATATAAAAAGCTGTCTCAGAACGGCTGCGCCATGGAAATAAAAGGAGCCAGGGACGGCATAGATAAAATAATCAAAATGGCCGGGCTTTATCAGATTACAAGAAAGAGATAGGAGGTAAAATATATGCCTGAAAATAAAATGCGGCTTGTCTTTGACGGAATAAGCGAAAATGAAAGCTTTGCGCGCATGGCTGTGGCTGCTTTTGCGGTTCAGCTCAACCCGACTATGAACGAGCTGGCCGATATAAAGACGGCGGTAAGCGAGGGAGTGACCAACGCAATTGTGCACGGTTATGAAGGCAAGGGGGGAGATGTGGAAATAAGAGCTGATATTACGGGCAATTTATTACATATTGAGATTATAGACGAGGGAATAGGCATAGAAAACGTATCTCTGGCCATGGAGCCTTTTTATACGACCAGAGCGGATGAGGAGCGTTCGGGCATGGGCTTCTCGGTTATGGAAAGCTTTATGGATAAATTGGACGTAGCTTCCGCGCCGGGAGAGGGAACGAGGCTTACCATGCTTAAGCGGATTAAGGGTTCCGAGAGGAGAAAATAAGGTGTCTGAAGCCGTGCTTTTGACTCATGACGATACGCTTGAACTGATTAAAAAAGCCCAGGCGGGAGATATGCAGGCGCGGGAGAGGCTGATCGCTTCCAATATAGCGCTGGTTAAATCCCTTGTCCGGCGTTATATAAATAGAGGCGTGGAATATGACGATTTGCTTCAAATTGGCTCTCTGGGGCTTGTTAAGGCCGTGCTGGGCTTTAAGGCGGAATACGGCTCCCGTTTTTCCACTTATGCCGTCCCTTTAATTTTGGGAGAATTGAAGAGGTATATGCGGGACGACGGCATGCTAAAGGTATCCCGTTCTGTTAAGGAGAATTATATAAAAATAAAAAACGCGCGGGAACAATTATGCAGGGAATTGGGCTGTGAGCCGGGCGTAAAGGATATAGCCCTTTGTCTTGACATAAGCGAGGACGATGTTTTAACGGCTCTGGAAAGCGCAAGAGCGCCCATTTCCCTTGAACAGCCTATTTCGGATAATTCGGACAGCGCTCCTATTTTGGAGCACATACCGGGCAAAGAGCCGGAAGTGGGCATTATAGATATGATGCTTTTAAAGCAATATTTAGGCGAACTGGAGGGTAATGAACGCAAGGTTATTCTTCTGCGCTATTTTAAAAGTCTGACGCAGAGCCGCATTGCTGAAATGCTGGGAATTTCACAGGTGCAGGTTTCACGGATTGAAAGCCGGGTGCTCAAAAAGCTGCGCATTAAAATGGACGGCGGAACGCCATAGAGCTTCGGGCTAATTTTATTGTTCATATAAATTGATAGAAATTTTAAACAGACGCTTCTGCGGGTATAATATTTCCGCGGGGCGTCTTTTTTGCGGTTGTTTTTTATTTTTGCGGTTAAATTTGCTTTTTGCAGTAAATAATAAACAAAAGATTGTTTTGGAGGCGAATATGCGCAGAAAGCCTATGAAAGTTTTCACTGCGGCGGTATTTATAATATCTTTGCTTTTGCTGGCGCTCTGCTTTTATAAGGAGCAGGAGCCCAAAAGCGCCGGCGGCTTTTATTGCTTTACGGCCTCTTTGGGAAAGGATGAGATGTATTGAACGGCAATGAACGCGAACACAGCATTAATCAAAACGTGTTTTTTTATGGAAACAATCCTGATGAAAAGGAATCTTATGTTAAAGATTTTAATATGAGAGAGGAGCGGAAAAGGGAAAATGAAGAAAAGTGAGATGTCTCCCGACCAGCTTGCATATAACGAATTTGTTGAAAAAATTTCGCCAAAATCCCATATGGGGAGAGATTGCTTCAGGGCCTTTTGGGTGGGCGGACTAATCTGCGTCATAGGCCAGGCCATAGCCGAAGCGCTTATGTACGCCGCTAATTTAGAGCAAAAGGACGCGCTTGCGTATACCTCTATAATTCTTGTATTCTTAGGCGCAACCTTAACCGGAATAGGCATATACGACTGTATAGGCAAATATGCCGGAGCGGGGAGCGTCGTGCCTATAACCGGATTCTCCAACAGTATAGTGGCGCCTGCTATTGAATTTAAACCGGAGGGCCTGATTATGGGCATAGGCGGAAAGCTTTTTACCATTGCGGGGCCGGTGCTGGTTTACGGCATATCCTCCTCCATAATAGTGGGCATTATATATTGGCTTGCCGGCATTATAACAGGAGGTTAATAAAATGGGTGTTAAATTAGGCAAACAGACATTCGCTTTTAGCAAGCCCATTTATTATGCGGGAGCTTATTCGGTTGTGGGCGCTAAAGAAGGGGAGGGGCCCTTGGGCAAGGGCTTTGATGTGATTATGCCCGATTGCAAATGGGGCGAGGATTCCTTTGAAAAGGCGGAGCGCAAGATGTTTAAAACGGCTATGGAAGGCTGCGTTCAGTCGGCGGGAGTCAATATGAATCAAGTGGATATGGTAATAGGGGGCGATCTTCTGAATCAGATTATCAGCGCTTCCTTTGCGGTTAAGGATTATGAGGGCTCTTATGTGGGCGTATACGGAGCCTGCTCCACTATGGCTGAAAGCATGCTGGTGGGCGGCTGCATGATAGACGGAGGCTTTGCGGATAAAACCGTATGCGTCACCAGCTCTCATTTCTGTTCGGCTGAAAGGCAGTATCGCTTTCCTTTGGAAATGGGCACGCAGAGAACGCCGACGGCTCAATGGACGGTTACGGGAGCGGGCGGGGCGCTTTTAAGCTCCGAGGGGCGCGGCCCCGTTTTAGAAAGCGGCACTTTCGGCACGGTGATTGATATGGGCGTGAGCGATGCTAATAATATGGGCGCGGCTATGGCGCCCGCCGCTTCCAGCACTATCTGCGCGCATTTTGAGGCCACTAAAACCACTCCCCAGGATTATGATTTAATTCTTACCGGAGATTTGGGCATGCTGGGCAAGAAGATAACTCTGGAATTGGTCAGGCGCTCGGGATATGAATTGGAAGGCAAAATAGAGGATTGCGGCTGCCTGATTTTTGATGAGTCTCAGGACGTGCATATGGGCGGAAGCGGCTGCGGCTGTTCGGCTTCAGTGCTGAATAGTGAAATTTACAGAAAGCTTCGGAATGGGACTTATAAAAAAATCCTGTTTATCGCTACCGGAGCGCTGCTGAGCCTTACAAGCAGCATGCAGGGGGACAGCGTGCCTTCTATAGCGCACGCAGTATGTATAAGAGGTGAAAACGCATGATTTGGGATTTTGTTAAAGCTTTTTTAATTGGCGGATTGATTTGTATGCTGTGTCAGATTGTTATAGATAAAACTAAGCTGACCTCCGCGAGAATCTTGGTGGGATTGGTTACTCTTGGCGTTATTTTAAGCGCCGTGGGTATTTATAAGCCTTTTGCCCAATGGGCGGGCGCAGGCGCAACCGTGCCTCTTTTGGGCTTTGGGCATTCTCTGGCTCAGGGCGCTATAGAGGCTGTTAAAAAGGACGGCCTGCTGGGCGCGTTTACAGGCGGAATAACCGCGACCGCCGGAGGAATAGCGGCGGCAGTGTTTTTCGGATATCTGAACGCCTTAATATTCAGTTCAAGAGAGAAAAAATAGCATCGGTTTTAATGGAAAAAAGAAAGGGCCGGAATATCGCTAATGCCACATAAGGAAATAATTTTATTATTAATGAAATACACAGCTTATAGGCGTTGTAAAGGAAGGAAAGACTTTAAAACAGGCATGAAAAAATCATACAAGGTGTATGCAGCAGAGATTTATAATTTAGAAATGATATGCGCAAAAGAAAACGGCGGCAAGGAGAAATCTTTGCCGCCGTTAATTTAGTCATCTTCATTATTCAACCACTCTGAAATAAAATGCAAATCGCCTGTTTCCATATCCATTGCCATATTATTACCCATACGCATTAGTAAATCACCATCCGAGTCTATTGCCATATTATCCGATATTGTATGTGCAAACTTTCCATCTTCATAGTCCCAAAAATGCTTTCCCATAAATTTATTCTCCTACTCTCTTTTAATAATTTTATAGTTTTTCTTTCTGAATATAATTCATTTAATACAGAATATAGTAATTAGTCTATGCATCATCTCGGTTTATTGAATTTCGGTAATTGATTTATTAAAGACCTTATCTCATCATCATTCACTTCCACATCGACAGAAATAACAATATCATAAATATCGTAGCAATCTTGATTTCTGAAATTTTTTAATCCGCCAAGTTCATTACAAATATAATAATCGTCAAAAGCAATCTCATTAGCTATTTTTCCATTATGGTTAATTCCAAATTCTAATATATCTATTGCTCTATGCTTATATTTATCCAAGTGTTTCAAAGCATATCTTAAACAGTTATTGATTATCGGGTTGATGGAATGATATGTAATAGAATCAACTTGTTTTTTTCTTCTGCCAATACTCCCCAGCTTAAGCTCGTAAGATTTTTTTTCAAATATTGAATGAAATAGGTCATCATTATCCAACATAATTTCCAAATATTCACCTTGACAAAAAATACATTTTTCTGTGGCATAGTGACCATTTGTAAAAAACATATTGTAGGAATCATAAATATCGTTGAACAGTTCTACATCATTCATACTTGCAACAAGTCGAGCAAACTCAATACTGTTTTCAAAATCAATCCATGTTACACCTTTATCTTTCTTAAATTCAAATTGATTATGATACCATTTCAATTTTATTCCATATTCGTCGTGAAGATATCTAACACCGTTAACTGAACTATATTCAACTACATAATCAAGGAACGTTTTGCCGAATTCGTCAGTTTGAGTAAGGATAGATTTCCCGTCATTTGCAAGTAATATATCAAATTCATCTTTATATAATTTCAAATCATCTAAATATGCATAATATCTAAAGCCTTTATTAAACGGTACATTTTCCTTTTCAACAGGTAATTTATAGGCATCTTCATATAGTAACCGAGCCAATGAAATACCAAATATTTTTTCCAAAGGGATAATAAAGTCGTATTTAAGCGGTCTTTCTCCTTTTAGCATTTTTGAAAAATTGGACTTTTCTCTATCTGCAAATTTATATGCTTCTTGTCCTTTAATTCCTAATTCTTTAGCTATATCAGCTAGCAAATGGCTATACTTCTTAATTCCCTTTAATTTCATATAATGATCAATATTGCTTTTTAAATTTTTCATATCCGAACCTCCGCATTCATGATATTTAGATTATATCATGAATTTTGCTGTTTTAGCAGTCATTTACGACAACTTTAGTAGTCAATTTTGCCTTTAGTAAAAAATCATGTAAAAAAGTACATAGTTAAATTTGACAACTAATTCGTAATAATTGTTTAATAAAAAATAAGACGATATTTATCATCAAACTACCTAAAGGAAAGATAGTAAGACATCACATACCGTAATAATCAGGGGAAAGTATTGACAGTTTCCCAAATTAAAAAAATAGTACAACCCATTTTGCTGAGTTACGGCGTGTTATATATAAATATTTCCTTATGCGGCGGTAGAAATATTCCAGCCCTATTTATTTTGCCGCCTGTTAAATTAAAAAATTATAAGAATATTCTTTTGAATCATGGCCTGTATAAAATAATATTTAATATTTTTATTATTTGGGTATTGCATTTAAAAAAATTAATGATATAATAACTATAAATTCAAAATATTGTTAAGAATATTTGAAAAATTAATTATTAGGGGGAACTGAATATGAGGGGTAGGATTATTTCCAAGCTGCTGATTGTTATATTAAGCGTTATGCTGTTAAATCCTGTGCTGACAGCCGGGGGAGCTTATGCAATAGATGCCCAAAGGGAAAGCGGCGTTGAAACAAGCATGCTCACATTTGAGCATATGCCCGAGGAATTGGCCGATTGGATATGCACGGATAATCAAACGCAGATTAATCTGGATTGCTCGGACGCTGAAGAACTGAATAATTTAACGGTAATTAATAATGATGGCACCAAAACCACGCGTTTTTTTAACAGGCCTATTAAATACGTTGAAAATAACCAAATTAAATTTATAGATAATTCTTTTAAAAAATCCAATAAGGCGAAGAGCTTTTTTACTACATATAAATATGAAAACTCTCAAAGTGATGTGAAACTTTATCTTCCTGCAAAAATAAAGGACGGACTTTTAATGCAGTCGGAAGACATGAATCTTAGGCTTACGCCGGTTATAAAAAGCAATTCAGAGGCCGTGCTGAAAGATTTTACTTTTGCGGGAAAGACTCAGCAGATTGCTGAATATGCAAATGCGTTTGGGGAGGGCGCGCATCTTCAATATGCTTCGGTTTCAGGGGGTTTAAAGGAAAATATATTGCTTGAAAGCTGCGTTGACGGCGTTTTTGAATTTAAGCTCAGCATTCCGGGCTATTATGCGATTTTGTCTGACCGCGGCGTGAAAATTAGCTTATATTCATATGACCAGCCTGACGCCGGCCCTAAATATGTTATAAGTCAGCCTTATGCGCTTGATTCATATCAGGGGGAGCCGGACGGGAAAGCTCATGTAGCTTTTGATAATAAGTATGAATTAATTCAGACCGGAAATTCTGAGTATACAGTTAAAATGCTTATAGACGAGGATTTTCTGCAAAGCTCGGATACCGTTTATCCGGTGCTTATAGATCCAAGCATTGCTTACGCTTCAAGCGGCAGTATTGAAGATACATATGTCTGCGAGGCTAACGGAATAAAATATAATAACGACAGCCTTCTGCGTCTGGGTGCTGATTCAGATCCGCTTTACGGCCGTATGAGCATATATATAAAGAATAATTTTATGTGGTATTTTCGCTATATCAGACCGGAAAATATTACGTCGGTTAGATATTATACGGAACGGGTAGGCGTTTCTACATTATCCGGCATGTCGGCTTCTGTTTATGACTGCACAAGCGTTCATTCGCTCAGTCAGGTAACATATTCTCAGATTGAAAACAGCACTGGAGCGCTGCAAAGCAATTCCATTGTGGATATAGCGCATACTCTCTGCGAATTTAACGTCACATCCCTGACTAAACAATGGCTCAAGAATCTGCTTAGCGAGGGCGGAAAATCATATAACTACGGCTTTATAATAAAGGCGGCCCCGAGCACAAACGGTTATATGTGCCTGCGCGCGGCGGATGATCCTGCCGGAAACTATCCTTGTTTTGAAATAACCTATAATGAGGATACTTCTATTGCATACGGAACGTTTTATATAAGGAATAAGCAAAGCGGACAGTATTTGGACGTATATAATCTGGGCACAGCCTCGGGCACCAGTATAATACAATTCCCCTTTAACGGCGGGGACAATCAAATGTGGCAGATTACTCATCAAAATAACGGCCTTTATACAATTCGTCCCAAACATGCCCCCAGTATGTATCTGCAGGTGAGCGGCGGAACCAACGTGGATAACAGCCGGGTTATTCAAGGCTCCTATAATTCCCAATATCCTTATTATAATTGGTGGCGCATTATAAAAAATGCTAACGGCACCTATCGCTTAATTCCATATATTTCCACAATTCTTGCCCTGGATAATAACGCATCCAGCGCTAACGGCGCCAATATTCTTATAGGGGACTATTACGGATACGCTTATCAGCAGTGGGAGCTCCAAGAAGTACCAACCGGAATGGAAATAGTAACTGATAGTATAACTGTTGGGCAAAGTGTACAATTAAGCGCAAATGTTTTCCCGGCATCAGCCTATCAGGAATTAACTTGGAGCATACCTGCGGGGCAGGCGAATATGGCTACAATAACGCCTGATGGAAGATTGATGGCGACGGCAAGGGGGAGCGTTATAGTCCAGGCTCGAACTATTAATGGTATAGTGGCAACTAAGAATATATATATAGGGCCTGTTATTGACCAGCCGGCCAATAAGCCGTTTGCTGCGGGATATGGTTATAAAAATATGCCGGCCAATGCCGGGGAAGAGTGGTATAACGATCTTTTAGCGACATATGATATTAAATATAGACATGAGATAATATTTAAGTTTAATTATGAAGAATTCTATCAGGCTATACAGGATATGGAAAGTCTATATGATACATATACAGGTAATGGGCTGGATGATGAATATTGGCAAAACTTTGCCGAAATGGCGGCAACAGTCGCGGACTATGTTATAAGCGCAATACCCATAATAGGGGATATATATTCTTTTGTAAGTTTTAGCGCTGAAATGTTAAATATTGGCACAACGGATATGGAGTTTATTGAAGATATTTTGAAATGTATGAAAGATTATGCGGGATATGAAATAAATAATAATAATGTATCACAGAAAGACAAGAATTTTGAAATAAGATTGCTGTTTGACGTTACGGGCGATAAGCAGATATATCTTTCAAGAAGTCCCAAGACAGATAATGATGGCGAGTATGAAATTCCCTATATACCCATGGCAACCATGGGGCAGAATCAGATAGAAGTATACAATTGCTTATTAAATGTTTTTTCTAACAGGGCTGGCCGTATTACCGCTTATAAGACGGCTCCCGGAGTTAATTATGCTTATCTGGGCTGGTCTGATTTAGCGGATGCTTTAAGTAATTAAGCTAATAAGGGGGAGGCCATATGTATAAGCAGGATGAAACAGCCGGC
>QALW01000030.1 GCA_003150515.1 Selenomonadales bacterium
CTGTCTTTGATTCCAGAAAGCCGCCAGCCGCGTTTGGCGCGAAGCGCCAAACGCGGCTGATTGGTCAAGGCTCCTGGCTGACCGAGTTTGCGGCCTTCGGCCGCCTGGCCGGGCTTGAGCCCGGCCAGGCAGGCGCGCAGGCGCCTGCCAAACTCGGTCGGCCAGGAGCCTTGACCCTGCGCGCCCAAAGGGCGCGCAGGGTAATCTAATGCAATTAAGGCCGAGCTTTGCTCGGCCTTAATTGCATTAGATTATATATTTTTCTTTTTTATTTGCTCTTGCATCTAATTCCTTTTTCTTTTCTTCATAGCCTGGCCGCCCAAGCATGGCATATGTGGCGTTTTTGCCTTCTTCTACTCCCGGCTGGTCGAAAGTGTTGATATTAAGCATTGCTCCGGTATATGCCGTTTCAAGCTCGTAAAAATATAGTAACTGGCCTATGGTAAATGCGTTTACTTCAGGCAGAGTAATGGTATGGCTCAGTTTGCCTCCTTTTAAAACGGCATATTCTGTCGCGGTTTGTTCGGTTTTAATCAATTCCTGCATAGTATGGCCGCATAAAAAGTTTACGGCCGGAATATCTTCGCATCCGTTGGGTATGCGTATGTCGGTGCGGTATTTATCCACGCCCAAAAAGGTGATTACTTTATCATTGGGGCCCTCGGTATAAAGCTGTATTTGGGAATGCTGGTCGGTAACACCTAAAGCTTTAACGGGCGTCTGACCTGCGTTGATTTCCCTGCCGTCCAGAGAATAGCGCTTGCCCAGGCTTTCGCCCCAAAGCTGACAATACCAGTCGGCCATGAATTTGAGACTGTCGGCATAAGGCATCATAACTGATATATTCATGCCTCTGTTCATGCATATATATTGCATGCATGCGGCCATAAGCGCGGGATTGGCAAATATATCGTCCGTTTGGCACAGCTTATCCATATATGCCGCTCCCTCAAGCAGAGCGCGTATATCTATTCCGCATACAGCGCATCCCAGCAGGCCGACGGGGCAAAGCTCGCTGAAGCGTCCGCCCACTCCGTCTGGAATGATATAGTGCTTGAAGCCTTCGCTGCGCACCAGCTTTATAAGATTGCCCTTAGCCGCGTCGGTAGTGGCTATAATATGGCTCGCGGCGTCTTTTCCCAGCCTGGTTTTCAAAAGCTCCCAGATAATGAGATATTGCGTCATGGTTTCGGATGTGCTGCCCGATTTGGTTATAACGTTAAAACAGGTGCTTTCCAGATCTATGACGTCCAAAAGGGCCTCCATGCGCTCCGGATCTACGTTGTCTTCAACGTAAAGCCGGGGCCCTCCCCGTTTTTCATCAGGCAGCTCGTTGTAATGCAGATGGTTGAGCGCCTGCTGTACGGCTATCGGCCCCAGGGCCGAGCCGCCTATGCCCAGGATGACAAACGCTTTGAATTTCTTTCTTATTTCCTGGGCGGTCTGAAGAATATCGTCCACTATTTCATTCTGATTATAGGGCAGCTCGCTCCACCCCATCATGCCTGTGCCTCTGTTCTGGGCAAAATATTTATATGCCTGCCGCGCCGCCGGAGCAGCCTGCTCTAAATCTTCTTCGGTAATGCCGTGCTTTCCCGTAAATTCCGCCATCATATTGTTTACGTCCAGTCTTAAGCGCATATTGTCCATATATTCCTGATTCATTTAACATGTTTCCTTTCCTGTTATTCAATACCTATATTATATTGTGAAATCAGCGGCGTGTCAATTTGAGCGGACGGCGCCGAGCCTGTTTATACTAAATTTTTCATATGCTTAGAGCATGCCTTTGGCCTTAAGGCTTTTTGCAGACGCATAATCTTCCTCCGTTAAAGGAAGAGCTTATATGGTATTTTTATCCCTGAAGCGAGTTGGGCAGGAATACCGCAAAAAACATACCATTCGTTAAGAAATTCAAGGCAATCGTTTGTTAAGGCTTAAAATTTGGATTTAGGGTGATATCCGGTTAAATTCGGAGGGCTCTTTCTATTTCTTTTAATAAAAATATTTGATATAATGCAGTATCTTTAAAAACGTGGTGTCGCTAGCCGCAGTTAGCCTTTTAAAGGAGAACTTTTTCGGGGGAATATAGGCGGGACCGCGCAAATAACTCTGTTTGCCGAAAACGGGGAAAGAGGGGGCACCCTTATGAAAACCCTTAAACAGCTCTACCGATATTTTAAGCCGTACCGGGGGAAAATTATTCTCTACATAGTTCTGGGGCTGGCCGTTACGGCCGTGGCCATGATTTCACCTTACCTGCAAAAATACATATTTGATAATCTGCTGGTGAGCGTTCCTTTGGAACTTGGGCCGTTTGTTCTTGAGGGCGGCAGCCTTATGCTTTTTATAGCGATAGCTTTATTGGCTCAATGCTTTATAAGGCAGGGAGTCAATTACATCCGCGCAATTATGATGGAGCGGGTAAGCATGAACAGCGTGGCCAAAATGAGAGAGGAATTGATGGATAAATTGCTCTCCCAGTCTGATGCTTTTGTAAGAAGCCAGAATTCGGGCAATATCATGACTATAATCAACGGCGATCCCGAGCTGGTTAAAAACTTCTTCGTTGGCACTATTCCTCAGGCCTTTGAAACCACTACCGCAATGATTTTCGGAAGCATCATGATGGCCTTTATAAGCCCGTGGGCTTTGCTGGCCGGCTATGTTATGGCTCCGTTTATCATTATGCTCTCCCGCCGCGCCGGAAAGGAAATACGTTCGCCTATTCTGCGCATAAGGGATTGTTCGGCGTCCATATCTAAATGCGCGCAGGAAAATATAGTGGGAATCCGCCTTATACGGGCCCTCTCCAGAGAAAAAGAGGAAATAGAAAAATTTGACGAAGTCTGCAATGACGCCCTGGACGCCCAAAAGCAATATTTAAAGACATGGAAACGCCGTTTTATGCCTTTAGGCATATCAGGCGCTATGCCTTATGTGCTGCTTAACCTTATGGGCTTCGTCCTGGTTATGACGGGACGGATGTCGGTAGGCGATTTTGTGGCCGTAGGCGGCTATTTGGCCTATATTACAAATTTCTTCAACTTAATTTCAGGCTGGATTACTCAATATCAGCAGGCTATGACTTCGGGCGAAAAGGTATTCACTTTTCTTGAGCAGGGAGTCAGAATTAAATCCATTCCCGAACCTGTGCCCCTGGAACTGCCGCTTAAAGATATAACCCTTACTCACGCGGGCATAAGCGTGGATAACGCGGTTATATTGGAGGATATAAATATCTCTCTGCCCGCGGGCAAGCGTCTGGGCATAATGGGGCGCACGGGAAGCGGAAAAACCATGCTGTGCAATCTGATTATGAGATATTACGATCCGGTTCAGGGTAATGTGACCTTAAACGATGTGGATATGCGTCTGCTGGATTTGGCTGAGCTGCGCAGATGCTTTTCTCCCGTTATGCAGGACGTATTTTTATTCAGCGAGACCATAGCGCGCAATATCGCTTTTTATCGGCCGGACGCCAGCATGGAAGAGATTGTCCGCGCCGCCAAGGTGGCGCAGGCCTATGAATTTATAGCTGAATTGCCCGACGGCTTTGAGACAATCATAGGCGAAAGGGGCATGGGGCTCTCAGGAGGCCAGAAACAAAGGCTTTCCATTGCGCGCGCGCTCCTCAAAGACGCGCCCGTGCTTGTGCTGGACGACGCCTCCAGCGCCTTGGATATGGAGACCGAGCAGCGCCTTATTGCGGCGCTTAATCAGGAGCATAAGGATAAAACTGTTATAACTGTGGCCCACCGCATAGCCTCGGTTAAGGACTGCGACGAAATCATATATCTGGAGAACGGACGCATAGTCGAGAGAGGGACGCACGACGAGCTTCTGGCTCTGGGCGGCCTGTATTACGAGGTTTATAAAACTCAGTTCGGCGAAATAAAGGAGGCGGTATAAAATGGCCCGCAACCGGTATTATGAAGACGAAAGCTCGCGCGAGGGCATTGATTCCCAGCTGCTTAAACGTCTGCTGCAATTCTGCAAGCCTTATAAAAAGCGCTTCATAGTATGCTTCGGCATAATGCTGTGCAGCGTGGCCGTATCTTTAGGCGGCCCTCTGATTAATAAGTATTTGCTTAACGATGTGCTTATGCCCGCCTCCAACTGGCCTCTGGGCATCGTATTAATATGCGCTATGGCGTCTGTATTCCTGCTTCAGCCCATAATTAACGTTTTCAGGGACGTCGCCGTATCCTGGCTGGGGCAAAAGATAATTTTTGATATACGGCGCTCGCTTTTCGCACATTTGCAGCGCCTTACCTTTAAATTTTACGACGACCGGCCGGCGGGCAAGATATTGGTGCGCGTTACCAGTTATATTGACGGTCTGGCCTGGCTTTTGAGCAGCGGCATAGTGCAGGCGCTGTGCGACGTTATCACTCTTGTGGGCATATTGGTGGTGCTGTTCTGCCTGAATGTGAAATTAACCCTTGTCAGCCTGGCTACGGTTATACCCCTTATGGTATTTATAGTCTTTTTCAGGCGCAGGCTGGAAAAGCTGAGGGTTAACGTGCGGAACAAGGTGTCCAACCGCAATGCCTATACCTTTGAAAATATATTGGGACTTAAGACTACTCAGGCCTTTAACAGGGAAAAGCATAATGTAAATGAATTGGCGCGTCTTAATGGGGAGCTAACCAACGCGGACGTTAAAATGGTGCGCACTTCGGCCACTTTGGGCCCTGCTGTGGATTTTACATATGTTGTAAGCACAATCCTTTTATATCTTCTCGGATATCAGATGGTAACGGGCGAAACGCTCACTCCGGGCGATTTGGCCGCCTTCACCTCCTATATAGCGCGTTTCTGGCAGCCCATTAATTCAATATCCTTTATATACAGCCAGGTTGTGGCCAATATGAGCAACGTGGAAAAAATCTTTGAAACGCTGGATTCCGAGCCCGATATAGAGGACGCTCCGAACGCTGTTGAGCTTCCGGACGTAAAGGGACGGGTGACTTTTGAAAATGTTTCCTTTGGCTATGACGACGACCGTCTCATTTTAAAGGACGTTTCCTTTACTGCTGAGCCGGGCCAGACAATCGCGCTGGTAGGGCCGACGGGCGCGGGCAAGACCACCATAGTGAATCTTATTTCCCGCTTTTATGATCCGACTGAAGGCAAAGTTACAATAGACGGATATGATATAAAAGATGTTACGGTTAAATCCCTGAGGGCGCAGGTTATGGCTATGATGCAGGAAAGCTTTGTGTTTTCGGGTAACATCATAGACAACATCAGATACGGGCGTCCGGACGCAACCGACGAGGAATGCATCCAGGCCGCGCGCAGCGTTTACGCCAACATATTTATAGAGCGCCTGCCCAACGGCTATTATACGCGCGTTGAAGAGCAGGGAGCGGGGCTTTCGGCAGGCGAGAGGCAGCTATTGTCCTTTGCTCGTATAATCCTTGCCAATCCTAAAATTATAATCCTGGACGAAGCCACAAGCGCTATTGATACGCGCACCGAGCTGCTTATACAAAAAGCGCTGGCCGAACTGCTTAAGGGGCGCACGTCTTTTGTAATAGCTCACAGGCTTTCTACTATAAGAAGCGCGGACAATATTATGTGCATAGCTAATCAGGGCATAGCCGAGCAGGGCAATCATGAAGAGCTTATGGCGCGCAAGGGCATATATTACGAGCTTAATCTTGCTCAGCGCAAGGCGGTATAATCCTTTGGATTTTATATATTGATTTTCAGCCCGGGCTGCGTTTTCAGCTTGGGCTGTTTTTTACAGCCGCTGTGCTTTGATTGCATTGCTTATTCTATTATATTAATTATGAACCAGGCGCAAGATTCCTTAAAGCGTGTTGACTTTACGCTGGGTTTCTGATATCATATGACTGAGAATTTATGCGGGGCGCCGTTTTTGGCGGGCCGTAAAAAGGATGTGCGAAAATGATAGTATCCTTTGGAACAGTAGATATAAAGATGGCTGAATTCAACAGCTACGAGGAGCTGGAGGAGGCTTTGGCTCAATGCGAAAACGGCAGCATATTCGCGGGGCAGAAGAAGGGGACGGAAAACGCCTGGAATATGATTGCGGTAACGGATAACGATACCGGAGAATATTTCGGCATAGGGCTGCTTACTTCTTCTCCGGCAGAGCCGCACGCGCTGATCCTGGATAACGGAACGCTTTTTCTTGGAGGGGACAGCTTTGCAATCGCTTTTGATATATATCAGAAGCAGGTGCGCACGCTTATGCCTCTGCCAAGCGATTTTGTGGATTTTATTTATATTGAGGAAAAACATGCGGTGCTTATAGTGCATAAAAAAGGCGTTATAGCCAAAGATGAGGAATGCACCGAAATATGGAGAAATTCCCCCGGCTTAATCTCCAGCTACAGCGTGGACGGGGACGTATTTATAATGGAGAAGGCTCACGGCGGGCCGGTAGCCTTTAAGATTAAAAACGGCAAAAAGGTAGAATTATAATTTAGTCTCAGTTGTTTTGGAGCGCCTTAGGGCGCTCTTTTTTTATTCGCCCGCATTTATTTTAAAAGGAGGGAGATGGATTAAATGCGTGCGGAGGGGGACGCATTGGGGAGGGCGGAGGCTGTTAAAGGGTCTAATGGGGCGGGGCGGCTCTTGGCAGGCTTTTAAGCCTGCCGGGGGCGCGCCCCCGCGGCCGGTTCCCGGCCGCAAGAGCCGCCCCGCCCCATTAGGCCCTTTAACAGCCTCCGCCGTTGATGCGGCCGGCGTTTATTCCTAAACGCCGGCCCGGCTTTTAAAAGCACCCCCGTTCCTTTTGTCCCATATTATATAGTGTATACTTTATTAAGGAGGCAAAAGATATGCGGCAGATTAACGACGCCGATCCTCTTGTAAGAGTGGACGGCGTAAATATGAATTATCATACGCCGGCCGGAGAAACGGCGGCCCTTGCCAATATAAGCTTTTCGGTAATGCCCGGTGAATTCGTGGCCATAGTAGGCCCTTCGGGCTGCGGCAAATCAACAATTCTTTCCCTAATCGCCGGGCTTGTTTCCCCGTCGTCGGGCGAAATATATATATGTGGCCAGCCTGTGGGAGGCAAAACAAATCCTTTAGTAGGCTATATGCTTCAGCACGACCATCTGTTCCCTTGGTGCAGCGTATGGGATAACGTGCTTTTGGGCCTGAAGATACAGCATGCCTGTACTCCTGAAAAGGAAGAACGCCTGCGTTCTCTTTTAGAGCAGTACGGCCTGGCGGATTTTATACACAGCAATCCGAAGCATCTCTCGGGAGGCATGCGCCAGCGCGTGGCTTTAATCCGCACTCTGGCCTTAGAGCCCGAATTGCTTCTGCTTGACGAGCCCTTTTCCGCTTTGGATTATCAGACGCGTATAAGCGTCTCGGACGATATAGCGGGAATAATAAGAAAGCAGGGCAAGACGGCTATTCTGGTAACTCATGATATTTCAGAGGCCATCAGCCTGGCCGACAGGGTGATAATTCTCAGCAGACGGCCGGGCAGTATTAAAAAAACGCTGGATATTTCTCTGAGCTGTCAGAGCGACAGAGTAATAGATAAACGGCAGGCTCCTGAATTTTCAAAATATTTCAATGAGATATGGAAGGAGCTGAACAGCGATGCGGCTTAAAAAAACAGAGGTTTCGGCCGAGCATCTTAAATACAGAAGAAATTTAAAAAGACGCAAAATAATAATACATGTCCTGCAGGCGGTAATACTTGTGGGATTTTTCGGGCTATGGGAGCTGGCCGCCAGGTTGAACTGGATAGATCCGTTTATAGTGTCCTCTCCCAGCCGTTCTTTTAAAGCTATGGCCGGGATGTTTGCAGACGGCAGCATTTATGAGCATATAGGAGTAACCATGCTGGAAACGGTTATAGGATTTGTGGCGGGCACTGTCCTCGGAGTTATTATTGCTATTTTGCTGTGGTGGTCCGAAATGGCGCAGAAGATTTTTGATCCCTATCTGGTGGTGTTAAACAGCCTGCCCAAAATTGCTCTGGGCCCTGTTATTATTGTCTGGGTGGGAGCGGGCATGGGCGCCATTATAACGGTTACCCTGCTCATATCCCTCGTCGTGACCATTATAGGAGTGCTAAATGGATTTATGGAGGTGGACAGGGAAAAAATAATGCTGCTGCGTACTTTTGGGGCCAGTAAGAGACAGATTTTTTCCAGAGTGGTCTTTCCGGCAAGTATCCCCACGACCATTTCCATTTTGAAAATCAACGTGGGCATGTCCTGGGTTGGAGTCATTGTGGGAGAGTTTTTGGTTTCCAAAGCTGGTTTGGGTTATCTGATTGTTTACGGAGGACAGGTGTTCAAGCTGGATCTGGTTATGGGAGGAGTGCTGATTCTGTGCGTGCTGGCGGCGCTTATGTATTATTTGGTAGCGATACTTGAAAAAGTTATAACCAAATGGATAGGCGAATAGAATAAAGACGATTTGCCCGCTGTAAAATCCAGATTCCATAAAGCCGCCGATGTTTTTTAATGCTTGGAACGCGGCAAGGCCGGCCCCGCCCGCGGGCGGGGCCGGCCTTGCCGCCGGGCAGATTATAAAAGGCGGAGAATTATTTTTTGGGGCGTTAAATTTCAGTTGACTAATATCCCCGGTAATGCTAAAATAACAAAAGCTTGGGGGTGTAGCTCAGCTGGCTAGAGCGCTTGCTTCGCATGTAAGAGGTCAGGGGTTCGAATCCCCTCATCTCCACCAAAATAAAAATGCCGCATATGCGGCATTTTTATTTATTTGCCCCGTATATCGGGCGTTTTGAGGTTTTAATGTGTTATCGGGGTTTATGGGTTTTGCTCAAAAAAACGGCCGTTTTTGCTCAAAATGCAACACGAAATGCAACACGAAATTAATTGTCTACGACTGCTCGGCTGTTGTTCCAATAATTAATTACTGCGTTTTGAGTAGTCTTGCGCTCATTTTCTAAAATATGCTGATATTTTTTAAGCATGCCTGGAGTGGCATGTCCCATTAAATCCATTGCATACCGCTCTGGCAAGTTTAGCTTTAAACACACAGAGGCAAAATAGTGCCGCAGGTCATGAAAACGCATATGGGGAAGGCCGGCGCGTTTTAATATATGGTCAAAACGCTGTAGAATTTGCGGCTCGGTGAAGTCAATTATAAATTCATCATTGCCAATTTTATCCTTGATAAGTTCTTCTATGCGATTTGACATAGGAATCCAGCGGTTGCCCTTTAAAGATTTAGGAGGCTTTTCAGTCAGCCCATCCGGCCCGATAACGCGCGCGCGGCAGATATGTATCATACCGTTATATATATCCGTTCCCTTTACGCCCATAACCTCGGACAGGCGCATTCCACAATGCAGAGCAAGCAGAATAGGCAGCTCTATAGCATTGCCGCGAATAAATTGTTCCAGCCTGGCTATTTCCTCTTCGGCAGGTATTTTTATTTCATTCTTTGTTTTAGCCGGCAGACGCACATTAAAATTCTTTTCAGGCAGCACTTCACGCAGAGCCGCTGAAATCAGGCCATAAGCATTTGCCACAGTTTTGCGCGATAAGGTCTGTACGGCAGAATTAATGCTGGCCTGCAATATCTCTGAAGTGAGGGTATTGACCTGCAACGGCATTAATTCCTGGAAATTACAGCGCCGCATGCGTCTATAGCCTAATATAGTGGATGGGGAGAGTATATTGCTCCTGTTATCTATGTATCTGTCTATGGCTTGCCCCAGGGTAAGTTTAAGCGGGTTTCTGGCCAGTTCATAATTTAACTGCATATCAGCGGCCAGCGCTATAGCTTCTTTTTTACTATCCGCCGTACAGGATTTATATTTGCGCTTTCCGTTTTCGCTTTTACCTACATATACCAGGCAGCGCCAGCGCCCGGACGGGAGCTTTTTAGCCGTTGCCATTGTTCGTTCCCCCTTTTATTTACGGCTTGCAAATAGCGCACGGCTCGTAGCCCTCGCTAATTGCGTCATATAGCTTGATTGCCTTCTGACTGTCCGTTAGATAGTGGCAGGTTGCTTTGTGATATTTCTTGCCAGATGCAGTTACAAAAACGGTATAATTATCGTTTATGTTATTCTTGGTGGGAGTAATATTGTTCTGAGTGGTTTTAGGCTCGAAAAAGTCGTCATCTTCATAATTATCCGGAGTAAGAGGAGAAGCATGCTGCTGATTTTGCGGTGCAGTATATCCGCCTTTAAGGATAAAGTTTTCATTGCAATCCAAAATAACAAGCAAGAGAACGCAAAGAGTTATTGTGGACATTAATATTGGGAAAATATTTTTAAAAGTTATTCGCGGCTGCTTTACGACACTATCATATGTATTCTTCTTGAAATTTTCCCATAGCTTTCTTTCTTCGTCAGATAGAAAAGGATTTTTTAAAGCGTCCCTTTGCATGACATTAGCTAGTATTTTTTCTGCGGATTCCCGTGAAACGCCCGTAGTAGCTTGTATTTTGTCAGTAGATAATATGCCCATCTGCTGCAATATGATGGTTGGAGCCAATAGCTCAAAGGCGCATATATCGGCTTCAGTCTCTTGCAGTCCCGTATTTGAGTTTTTGCCCACTATATTATCTTTTATTTTATGTCTGCAAGCTATATGGCCAAGCTCGTGTGCAATGTTCTTTTGTTCCAGAGCATAATCTATTTTATTATTGTAGATAACGCAGTAAATATTATCTTCGTAAATGGTTAATGCATCATTTGTTTCAGTTAAGATTTTTAGACCATTAGAAGCAATTATATTTTCTGCCTGGTCGTAGGTTAAATAAATTATTCTATGGTTTCCATATTGTTTAATACTTCTTAGATCAACTGGAAATTTGTCTATTTCGTTTTCGAGCAGCATCCTTATAGCGTATGCGCAAGCCTCCTGCATATTAATTCCCCCTGCGAATATATATTACTATAATAATACAATATCCGACTTAATATTTCAATACACAGGAAATTCCAAATTTATTTTATTCAGAATCGTTTTTGTCCAATAATTCAGCAAATGCGTTAATAGCGTCAATCTTATTTTTATCAGTTATAATTTTGCGGCCGCCGTTCGAGCCGAAAATATATGCTACAGGCTGGGAATCGGGAGGATTGTCTGCAAGCTGGGCAAGCAGACTTTTTTTAGGAGGAGCGCTATCCTCTGAAAGCCCCATGAGATAATCAAAGCTAGTATCAAGCGCCCTTGCGAGCATATCAACATCTTGACCGTTAATTCCGTCCTTACCTTCTTCTAAATTAGAAATAACGCTTAAAGATACGCCCGATTTTTCAGCTAACTCCTTACGGGACAGCCCTGCTTTTAAACGCATCTCGGCTAATCTGTCCGTTATGGCATTTATGCGGGAGATAGATAATGAGGCTGTATTATTAGATTCGCGGTTTAAAATATAATCAATAGTTGTATTAAAGTAATTTGCTATTTTTTTTAGACTTTCACTATCAATATCATATTTACCTTGCTCCCAATAGGATAGAGTATTTTGCGCGATACCTAAATAATCCGCTAGAGCTGCTTGAGTTATCTTTTTTGATTGACGCAATTCTTTTATGCGGTTGGTCATTTTTTCAAATCGTTTTTCAGCTTCTGGGATATCCGGCGTAAGATTGTCATCATTTTCCCGCCCTAATAAAAAGTCTACGGAAACATTAAAATAGTCTGCTAACCTTATAAGAGTGGCATAATCCGGCTCACGTTTACCAGATTCATATTGCGAGATGGTACTCTCTGCAACGCCAATCTCATTTCCTAATTGTTTCATTGTTAATCCGTATTTTTTGCGCATGTTTTTTAACTGTTCCAAGATCTATCACCTCGGACTCATTATAGCCTTTACTATTTGCAAAGTAAAGAATTTAAAAAAACTTTTCAAAATGAGAAAAAATATCTTGACAAAATGAGAAGTATAGTGTATTATTAAATTGAACTTCACAAAACGAGAAGTTAAAATGCAAAAAAGAGGTGAT
The DNA here is from genome assembly GCA_003150515.1 of Selenomonadales bacterium. Taxonomy (GTDB): domain Bacteria; phylum Bacillota; class Clostridia; order Christensenellales; family QALW01; genus Neochristensenella. The sequence continues at coordinate 11,945 of QALW01000030.1, forward strand.
TTTACGAAAGAGCATATACGGGCATTTAGAGAAAAAGCAGGGCTAACGCAGGAAGCATTAGCTCATGACCTTGGATATAGCTCGGCTTCTATAATATCTTTGTGGGAAAATGGAGAGAGAATGCCTCCGACTCGTATTTTAAAGAAGCTATCCGACCTCCTAAATTGTACTATAGATGACTTGCTGAAAGACAAGGCCGAATGAAATTTTTGCTCATTGAAAACTGAATAGCCGCCGTCCGTGAGTTATATATACGCGGTCAGAGGAGCGCAGGAAATGTAGCGGAGGGGCGGAAAGAAAAAAACCGCTTACATAGAATGCAAGCGGTATAGATTAAAACAAATCGCTGTGAGTACCCGTTCTTATTAATTTTAATACCAAAGTTTCATGTACGATCTTATAGACCAATAGCCAATCGGGTTCAATATGACATTCGCGCATATCCTTGTAGTTTCTGGAGTTGGTCAAAGCATGATCCCTGTATTTCTCGGGTAAAGGCTCTTCATTGATAAGCAGCGAAACAACTTGCTGCAATGAGCTGGGATTGCACCCGCGTTTAAGCGCTAGTTTATAATCGCGTTTGAATTGAGCGGTAAATTCAGCTTTAAGCATTAAGAGCCTCCATGAGTGCCTCTACGGAATTATAAGGACCGTACATATCTTGGCCATGCTCGGCAGCGTCCATTGCGGCTAAGGTTGTTTCGTTGGGAATATCAAGAGTTACATTAAAGGGTATCCCATGCTGACGTACCATTGCTTTAGCAAAGATGTTAAAAGCTGTAGTCATGTTCATGCCTAATTCGTTACAAAGAACATCAAATTGCTGTTTCAGCTTTTCATCCATGCGTATATTTATATTTGTTGTTTGATTGGACATAATTATAACTCCTTTCTGTTATTAGTATATACAGAATAGCACAAAATATGTGCATTGTCAATACAAAACAAACAAATAATTTTATTTGGATAGTTTTTTAAAAGCGTCTTTACGCTCCTTTATGATTTCATTAGCTATACGGGCAACATCTTCTTTTGCCGCTGTTTGCGGCGGCTGCATAGCTTCTATGGCAATGAATCTGCCGTCCTTATCCTTGGTAACGATATCGGGGCAGTCTGTGCGGCCGGTAAGGTAATCTAGAGATACACTAAAATAGTCAGCTAAAGATATTAAAACTTCAATAGACGCGGCACGTTGCGCTTTCTCAATTTTACTAATAGCAAACTGAGATATGCCGGCAATTTCGCCTAACTGTGTTTGATTAATCTTGTGTGAGCAACGGAGGCTATAAACTCGCTTTGCTAAAACTTCTTTATTAATCATAAAAACCTCTTGACTTATGACTTAAAGTCATATATAATCAAAGTATAAAATGACTTAAAGTCATATTAGAGAAGAAAGGAGGCATTTTGAAAATAGTGTTAAGACAAGAGCGTGAACGGCGCAATTGGACGCAGGAATATGTAGCATTAAAGATAGGTATATCGCAAACTGCACTACATAAGATTGAAAACGGTCAGCGCTATCCATCCTATAAAGTTCTTGTCAAGCTCTTAGACCTATTCGGATACAACGATCCGCGCCGGCTTTTCACAGAAGCTGGCGATACCTCGAATCTCTCGGATGAATTATAGCATTATCCAGGATAAAAAGTCAACGGCTCATTGAAAATTGAATAAGAAACAAATAACAAAGAAAGGAGGCGCCTATATGGATAAAGCACTATTGGAAGAGGCGGGATAAACTTCATTGCTCATTGAAAAGTGAATAGGACAAACAAATAAAAGGAGGTGGCGAAAGATGTATATCATATCATTATTAACGCTTATAGCTGTCTCCCTTATAGTCATAGGGCCGATGATATATAATTTCAGACTTAGCGAAGATGGACAGATTATATCGGGAGTGGCGCTGTTACTGGAGGGTATTCTGGCATTTATAACAGTAGTTTTGATGTTATTTTATAATGCTTGACTTCAGTCGAAAGTTAGTTGTGGCGACGAATTAGCAGATGAATCTAGCACTTCTAAAATAGTATATTTAGTTGTTTTTTCTATAGGTTGATTAAGGGAGTCTATATCTGTGCAAATCTGCATCTTCACTCTTATTGTATCTCCTGCTTTTATAGGACGTTCATTGCGTTGTATGTCTTCAAAAAAACGGGTGTCCATTATTTCGGGCACGATTGTATGATTATTATAAATAAATGACCATTTTCCTTTACCAATTAATACAGCCGTTTTTATCAATATGTTGGCAACAACGGTAGTGCAATGTTGAGAGGATATTATTTCGGTATAAGGCATAGGTTTTATAATATCTTCTATGTCGTAACTAGAATAATACACGGAGGTTTCTCGACTTGAAAGTGACATTCCGCCATTAGGATTACGTTGTTTCATTGGACAAATAAATTTATTGATTGCAACATTAATTTCGCCATTATTAATGAGTTGTTTGCAATTTATATTAAATTGTCCTGAGCTCCCTTCCTGATTTATAACTTCTAAACTATCAAACTGTTCCTTTATATCTTTTGGCGCTTGTCCTTTAAGATGCTTTCTCAGGTTAATTAAATTTATTATTGTAGTTATTGCAGTGGAGGCAAAAGTCATTATATTTTGGGAGTTATTAATCAATGTATCTATGAAAGCATATACGGCTGCAAAATCAATATTAAATGATCCTTCTTTAGGCGCAGAGACATAAAGCTTGACATTGGATTCGGGACAAATTTCTTTTGCAGTTAAATCAAATAATTCTTGGGCACCTTGGATCATTTCAATAAATAAAGAAGCGTCAAAACTATTGTCTCCATCAAGATGCAAAGATAAACTGGACAAATTGGTATTGTCTTTAAAATCACTCATATTTGCCTCCGGATAATACTTTATTATATGTCATCTGCGCTCGGGCACATCCGAGCGCCCCACAAGGTAATCTAGAGAGACGTTGAAATAGTCGGCAAGGGCAATGAGGATGTCGTAAGCGGGTTTTCTGCGTCCGCCTTCATAGTTTTGGATTCCTACTTCGCTTAGATTTAATGCTGATGCAAGCTGCTTTTGCGTAATATTCTTCTCTTTTCTTAGCTGCAAAAGTCGCTCTGAAAAAGTCATATTTGTGCCTCCAAAAATATTTAAAAATTTGTTGACACAAACAAATGTATGTGTTATTATACCAGCAGAACACAAACAAATGTATGTGTTACTATGAAAGCGAGGGGTGATAGTGAGCACGAAAGAAACGAAACTCAAAATCAAACGCAAAGAAACAGGCTTAACGCAAGTGCAAGTTGCGGGAAAAGCCGGCATTACAGTTAATTGCTATCAGAGATACGAAACTGGCGAAAGAATGCCAAGAGCCGATATCGCCAAACTGATAGCCAAAGCATTAAATAGTACTGTGGAAGAACTATTTTAGCAGATTATAGCATGTTTTAGATTTGAAAGTCAATAGGGAAAGGAGAGGCAAATATGAAACCCAGAAAGTTTATGCAAAATAGACGAGATGAGTTAGGTGTAACTCAGAAAATGGTTGCTGATATGGTGGGAATAGCTCAAGGAACTTATTCCAATATAGAAAAAGGCAAGAAAGCACCTAGCGTAAAATTGGCCAAAAAATTAGCAGATATATTGGGAGTAACATGGACGGCATTTTATGAATAAGAGCAAAGCAGCGGTAACGCTTTGCTCAATGGTAGAATTATTTGGTTTTTTTAGTTTGAGAAAGTGCACTCCCAGCAACCGATTTGCTTTTGCCGCTAAATCTGCCATCATTTAATATTTTACCAGCGGTAGAAGCAACTTTTGCAGAAGTATGCTTGCAGTTAGGTTTAGACAAATAATTCACCTCCTTGAAGTTCAATATATGGGGTGTAATTTAATACATGACAATTACAGACCACAATATATCGTATGGATATTATATTGCTAATAGGTATATATGTCAATAATAAATATGCAATTAATTCTTATAAAGGTAAAGAATGAAGGGAGGGGGGGAACCAATGACTGTAAACCAAAGCCGGCAATGCGCAAGCTGCAAATACCGGGGAACTATTGGCGGCGGGTATTCGTGCGATTACATACTGCATAAGGGAGCGCCGCGCCGAAGCGAGATAGGGAATTGCGACAAATATTTGAAGCGAAAGAGGAGGAGAGAAAATAACAATGAAAAAGACCTTAGCACAGCAATTAAGAACTAATATCAAGATGAGAATGGCTGAACTGGATTTAACGGGCGAACAGGTATACGCTACGGCGGGATATAAAAGCCGGGTGGGGTATAACACTCGCATAAACAAGCCGGAGGGAATAACTATTAACGATTTAGGGCTGATAGCTAAAGCGCTTAAAACTACAGAGGTAGGGCTTTTGACAGGTCAGTTTAACCGAAAGGAGGGATAAGGATGGACAAGCTTAAATATACGGATGCGTATATATACGGTCTGGAAAAGATGCTGGAGGCGGCGCAGAGGGAAATTGCCGAGCTGAGTGCAAGGATTGTGAGCATGGCGCGAACGGAGCAGGCGCTCAGGGAGAGCAAGCAGGGCCTTGAAGAGCGGCTCAAGGCGTTAAGCTGAAAGGAGGGACAAGCTAATGGGCGCAGATTATGCTTTGCTGCTGGCGGCCGTGGGGCTGGCGCTGCTTGGGCTGCTGGCGGGAGATGGAATTATAAACGCTTTGGTGAAAAAGGGCTGGCTGCTTAAAATTGCCGAGCGGCTGGGAATGGAAATAAAGGAGGAAGAGAAATGAGCTATTACAAGATATGCCCTTACTGCGGTGCGGCGTTGGATCCGGGCGAAAAGTGCGACTGCAGAAAAGAAAAGGCCGCCCGTCCTGCTGGCACAGAGACGAACGGCAAAGCAAATACATCTATAAATATTATAGCACAGGGTTTTAAAAAAGCAAGCGAAAATTTCGGAGGGAAATAAAAATGGAATGCGGAGCTGAATATGAGATGGAATATATCTGCAATGACTGCGGAGCAATTTTTGAAAAGCCGGCTGAACTAGAAGAGACGAGCTGGGCGTGGGGCAGGCCGGAGGAATACATATTAAGCCGCTGCCCGTGTTGCGGTGGGGATGATTTTAGTGAGGGAGTTAAATGCGGGGTGTGCGGCGAGACGGTCAGCGCCCTTAAGGCCGAGCGGGTTAATGACGGGTACGTATGCGAGCAATGCATAGGAATAACAGGCCGGCAGGCTGAAAAGGCTCTGGGCAGCATATTCAGCGCGGCGGAATTAAACGCGCTGAGGATATATATTGAGAATATTTATTCACAGGGAGGGCATTTGGTATGAGCGAGAACAATTATTTCACGGAGCTTAATAATATAAACGTAAACGATAAGACGGAGAAAAAGAACGGCCTTACTTATCTTTCGTGGGCCTGGGCGTGGGGAGAGATTAAGAAGCTGCATCCTGACGCTACATATACAGTTTATGAGAATAAGGAGGGACTGAATTATCATCATGACGGCTCTACTGCATGGGTAAAAACGGGAGTGACAGTGAACGGAATAGAGCATATAGAGTATCTGCCCGTTATGGACTATAAAAATAAATCCATCCCCCTGGAGGCTTTGACCAGCTTTGACGTGAATAAGGCCATACAGCGCAGCCTGACCAAGGCCTGCGCCCGTCATGGACTGGGGCTGTATATCTACGCGGGGGAGGATTTGCCTGAAAGCGCCGCGCCCGAGCAGAAGCGGAATCCGGCTGCTGAAATTAAGGCCTTTGCGGACGAATTTCCCGGTTCCCGCGAGGAAGGAATAGCGCTGGTAAAGCAAATACTGGGGGAATTTGGCTACGCTAAGGCTAAGGATGTGCAGATTAAGGATTTGGACAATATTCTGCTTTCCTTAAGCAACAGGAGAAAGATTGCATTATGACGCAGGCAAGAATAAAGAATGTAAGCCTCATAAGGGATTTTAAGACGGGCCGGTATATATTCAGCGCAGAGGTGGGGCCGGAGAGCATAGGCGCTATTCAGGAGGTCAGGCGGCTTATGGATAAGAGCGCGGACAAGCCCTGGATAATGGCCATTGAACGGCGCCGGGAGCGCAGGAGCCTGGACGCAAACGCTTACGCCTGGCTGCTGATAGGACGTATAGCGGACGTGCTCCTTATAAGCAAGGAAGAATGCTATTTGGATATGCTTAAGCATTACGGCCAGCGCATAGCGCTTAGGCTCAGGGCAGATATAGACCCGGCAGGCTATTTTAAATACTATGAGGAAGCGGGCAGGCTGGGGGAGTATATCGAGTATTTCTGTTTTAAAGGCTCAAGCGAATACGACAGCCGGGAGATGAGCGTATTTATAGAGGGAATTATTCAGGAGGCGGAGCAGCTGGGCATACCGACAAAGACGCCGGACGAGCTGGCGGCTATGCTCAGCCTTATGGAGGAGAGCGAAAGGAGAAGAGTATGAATAAAATAATGCTTACGGGCAATTTAACGGCTGAGCCGGATATGAGACAAACGGCCTCAGGCATATCGGTATGCACATTTACTTTGGCGGTAAACAGAAGGACAAGTAAGGAGGACGGAGAAAAAAAGACGGATTTTATTCCAGTTATCACCTGGCGCAGTCTGGCTGAAAACTGCTTTAAATATCTGAGAAAGGGCAGAAAAGCGGCGGTGTCAGGCAGCCTTCAGATAAGGAACTATGAGGCGCAGGACGGGAGCAGACGTTATATTGCAGAGGTAATAGCGGAGGAGGTTGAATTCTTATCTCCGGCTGAGACTGCACTCCAAACTGAAAGAATAAGCGAACTGCCTATGGAGCCGATAACTCCTCAGGATGAACTGCCGTTTTAAGGAGGAGAGGCACAATGGATTATATGAGCATTATTGCATACATACCTGCGGGCCGGGAAAACAGGATAACGAGGGAGGAATTAAGCCGGCTTACCGGCAGAGCGGACAGGCTTAACCGCAAAGCCATAGAGGAGGCGCGCAAGGCGGGCGTTCCCGTTATCTCCAGCAGCCGCGACAGGGGATATTATATAGCGCAGAGCAGCAGCGAAACGGACAAGCTGCTGCGGGAAATATGGGCGCGCATCCGCAGCCTGTTGAAGACCTACTGGACGCTTAAGAAGCGCTTAAAGCTTGACGGGCAGATGACGCTGTATGAAATGGAGGAGCTGTTTAAGGTTAAGTCGGAGGTGTTTGAAGATGAGTGAAGGAGGTTATGTAAAGATATACAGGCGGCTCAAGGATTGGGAATGGTATAGTGACGCTAATACAACAAGGGTATATTTACATATTCTGCTCACGGCCAATCATAGAACAGTACGGTTTAAAGGGGCTAATATAAAGAAAGGTCAATGCCTGTTGTCGGTCGAGAAGATGGCTGAAGCGCTGCGGATGTCCAGGCAGTCGGTGAGGACTGCGTTACAGCACTTAATTTCAACCAATGAAATAACCACCAAGCCAACCAAGGCGGGAACGCTGATAACCGTAGTAAATTGGGATAATTATCAGGATGTAGAAAGTGCGGATAACCGCACAGTCAACCAACGTAGCAACCGCCAGCTAACCAGATATCAACCAGATAGTAACCAGATACTAACCACTTATCAACCAGATAGTAACCAGATATCAACCACGAACAAGAATGATAAGAATGATAAGAATAATATATATACCCCCCTTACCCCCCAAGAGGGGGAGGGCGCGTCTGTTCAGGAAGAGCGATTTGAACAGGTTTGGAAAGAGTATCCTAAAAAAGTGGCCAAGCAGTACGCACGAAAAGCCTGGAATCGCATAAAGCCGGACGGAGAGCTGTTTGAAAAAATGCTTAAGGCTTTAAGAGAACAGAAAAAGAGCGAGCAATGGCAAAAGGATGATGGCAGATTTATCCCAAATCCGGCCACATGGCTGAACGGCGGATATTGGGAAAACGAGCCGAGCGTGCCTGCGAGGCGGCAGGCGGAGCAAAAAAAGACCAGCGCGCACCAATATGCCGAGCGCGCCGAGAGCAATTATGACGACGTGATAATCCATTTGGGAGGTGAGCCCGAATGAAATATCATTCGCAAAAGGCGCGGCTGGACGGGCAGCTATTTGATTCCCAAAAGGAGGCGCGGCGCTATGCGGAGCTTAAGCTGCTGGAACGCGCCGGGCAGATTCGCAATCTGCGGCGGCAGATAAAGTACGAGCTTATCCCGGCGCAGAAAATACACGGCAGAATTGCCGAGCGGGCATGCAGCTACATAGCGGACTTTGTTTACGAGGAGAACGGGCAGACGGTAGTGGAGGACGTTAAGGGCTTCCGCACTAAGGAATATCTGATTAAGCGCAAGCTGATGCTTCGGGTACACGGGATAAGGATTAGGGAGGTGTGATTATGACCAATTACGAGCGAATAAAGAGAATGAGCATAGAGAAAATGGCAGCGGAATTTATGATTTTCCGACCGTCTGACGCTTGCTTTGAGGATGAGCACAGAAATTATTGCTCCTTAAACAATCAATTTCACAAGCATTCACAGGATTGTTTTAAGGCAAATGTTGAATGGCTGGAAGCGGAGACGGGTAATGATGCAGAAGAGTATGACAAAGGTCTCATTGTGGAGTTGCCGTGCAAGCCGTTACCAATGCTTATGAATTCAGATAATAGCGACGCGTACTGCCCTTTCTGTGGCGAAAACTTAAGCGGATATTATGGCGATTACAATGCGCCAGACATATTACCTTGCTTTAACTGCGGCGAATGGCTAGACAATACAAAATCCATGTCAATAGAGGAAGCCGGACAGGCGTTGAAAAATAAATTATAAAGGAGAATAAATCATGAAAAATCAAAAGGTAATTGTAAGAGCGGATATGGCAGGAGTGTTTTTTGGAGAAATCAAAGAGCGGAGCGGGTCAGAGATAACTATGCAAAATGTTCGGAGACTGTGGTATTGGGATGGCGCTTGCAGCTTATCGCAATTAGCTGTTGATGGGACAGCGAATCCGGATAACTGTAAATTTACCGTTATAGTGCCTGAAATGATTATTTTGGGAGTTATTGAGATAATACCATGTTCAGAAAAGGCAATTAAAAGCATTGAGGGCGTAAAAGAATGGAAAATATAAAAACATTTTTATTTACAAGTGACGGTTCCGGTATGGGTTCCGGTTCCGGTATGGGTCACGGTTGCGGTATAGGTGAGGGTATGGGTTCCGGTATAGGTGAGGGCTCTGGTTCCGGTTACTGTGAAGGTGGCGGTTCCGGTATGGGTGAGGGCTCTGGTTCCGGTTACTGTGAAGGTGACGGTTACGGTAACGGTTGCGGTCGCGGTGACGGTTGCGGTTCCGGTATAAAAAGGTTTAATGGCTCTGATGTGCATTTAATTGATAATGTTCAAACTATTATAACCCATGTTTTTAAAAACATTGCAAAAGGATTTATTCTCAATAGCGATTTAACTTTAACAGATTGCTATATTGCAAAGGGAAACAATTTATTTGCACATGGCGAAACAGTAGAAAAAGCAATGGAAGCGCTGCAAGAGAAAATCTTTTCAAACATAGATATTGACACGGCAATAGAGATGTTTCTTGATGAATTTGAAACAGACAAGAAATATCCGGCAAAGGAATTCTATGTATGGCATAATCGGTTGACTGGCTCATGCGAAATGGGAAGAAAGCAGTTTATAAAAGAGCGCGGTTATAACCTTGAAACTGATTCTTTTACTGTTTCGGAGTTTATAGAAATAACAAAAAATAGCTTTGGAGGCGAAATAATTGAACAGCTTGAGCAGTCTTTGAAAGAGAGGCAAAGGACGTGAAAATCCGCATTAAGGCTCCGCCCTGCACGCGCTGCGTCTGGGAGCGATAACTCCGCGCGGATTTGCAGAAGCATTTTTTAGAGCGAACAGGTGAAAAGGAGAGGAATAACAATGAATGACTTGATAGACCGCGAACAGGTAATTAATGCGCTGGATAGAATTGGAGGAACAGGAGCAGAGGCAGAAAGCTGGGCGGACGGATGGGACAAGGCGATTGATGAAGCAATAAAGATTGTACGGAATATGCCTATGAAGCGGCTCTGCCGCGGCAGTCCAGTAAAACTGATAGACGCTAATGCTTTGGAAATAGCCATTATGGATACCGGTATATATCCGGCGAATGTGCGCAGAGCTATAAGGAAAGCACCTGAAGCAGTAGTGCGCTGCAATGACTGCATACACAGATATGAAAACGAGGAGAATGTATATGTCTGCGAGGTGTTGGATTTTTCTTGTGGGGATGATGATTTTTGCAGTCAAGGTCGAAGAAAGGAGACCGAATGAAAATCAGAATCAAATCCCCGCCCTGTCTGAGGTGCGTGTGGGGACAGCGTGAGGATGAGGGGCTTATTTATTGCTTTCGAGCGGATGTATGCAAACGAATACGGGAGGGGCGGGGAAATGACCAACAAGGAAAAAAAGCAATGGCTGCTGCGGGGCTGGAAGCTGGAGAGCGAGTTGAAGGCGTTGGAAGAGGCAAAAAAGCGGGCGCTGGAAAGAGCGGTCAGCGTAACGGCCAAATTCAACGAGGATAAAGTGCAGGCCGGCGAGCATAACCGGCAGGAGGAAGCTATAGCGCGCTACATAGATTATGAATTGCTGATTGAGCAGCAGACTGACCGCTTGATAGATATTCGCATGGAAATTACCAAAGCTATATTCGCCCTTGAAAACAGCACTCTGCGCACCTTGCTGCTCAAGCGTTATCTGGAGTTCAAGCCCTGGGAGCAGATTGCGGAGGAAATGAATTACAGCTATATGCAGATAACGCGGCTGCACGGCAGGGCCTTGGCACAGATAAAATGCAAATCTATTTAAAGATGTTATGAAATGTTATAGAATGTTATATTGTATAAGTGATATAATTTAAACTGGTTTGAAAGGTGTGTTAAAGGAGCTGTGTTTTGCAGCTCCTTAACGACTTATAACATACCTAGCGGCTTTACTGCGGGCGGCTCTGTTAGCTTAACCAACGATATAGAGCAAGCTCTTATGGGGAGCATTTTATATGATTCAGTATAAAACAAAATGTATGTATGGCTATACAATACTTGGAGAGCGTCCTCCTCAATTAGACAACAATGCAGAATATGTAATCATTGAGCAATCAAAGTTTTTTCCTCATTGTGTTATTATACAGCGATTGGATGGAAAATCCTTTCGAGGGGAAAAATGCTGGATTGTTCCTGTAAACAGCTTATACTAATCAAGCTCTTATGGCTTTTTAAGGAGTATTAACATGGAAATAAACTGAATATCAGAAGCTAAAGCTGGGAGCTTATAATGTATTAATTGGCGATAGGGGAAAAGTCGCTGCGCAATTATTTAAAGGGCTGGGGCGGGGGCCGGCAGCGAATAAATAGTATAGGGGGCAGAGCGTTTTTAAAGATTTATGGCTAGAGAGTGGGCAAAAAAATTTTATACAAGCGCCGCATGGAGGCGGGTTAGGCGGGAAGCGTTAAGAAGAGATATGTTTACATGTGCTATATGTTGCGGACAGGCCCAAGAAGTGCATCACATAAACGAATTAACGCCGCTGAATATAAATGAACCTAGCGTTGCGTTGAACTTAAATAACCTGGTTAGCTTGTGTCATAATTGTCATAACTCTATCACGAAAAAGAGCGCGGAACAGGATTATTTTTTTGATGAGTACGGACAATATGTGCGCAGAGCCCCCCGGGGGGATGCTAAAAAATGAATGCTGAGGCAAACCGAGCGCCCTTCCTTTTTAAAACTCGCTGATACAGGCGTATAAGGGTGTAGTATGAGGAGCAATATGGAATTTGGGATATATAGCGAAGAAAAACGAAAAAAGCTCATTAAACAGGAAATAAAAAGGTTAAATCCGCTGCTTGAGAATATTGATTCTAATAGAAAGAGAGCTTTTGAAAAACTTATAAATGACGCGGCCTTTATGGCCGTTACTCTAGAAGAGGCTAGAGCTATAATTAATAGGGACGGAATAATTGAGAGCTATCAAAATGGACAAAATCAGTACGGTTATAAAAAATCTTCCGCTGTTGAGGTTTACGATAAAATGATTAATACATATTCAAAAATAGTAAAGCAGATGTGCGACGTATTACCTGAAAATGTATCGGCTGAGGATCCGGGTGAAGAAATTATGAAATTTATAACCGGTTTAAAAAAATGAATTGGGTTAGGGAATATCTGGAGGCAATAAGAAGCGGCTATGAGGTAGTAGGACGAAAAATCAGGACTGTATATGAGAGAGAATGTAGCTGGATGGAAAATCCCCCGGAAAATTTTCCATATTATTTTGATGAAAAACATGGCGAACGGCATATTGAATTTATTGAAACCTTTTGCAAGCATTCAAAAGGTAAATATGCGCGCCGGCCCCTGCTGCTGGAATTATTTCAGAAAGCTAAAATACAGCTGGTGTTTGGCTGGAGAGAAAAAGAGACGGACTTTAGAAGAATAAGAGAAGTAATTGATATTCGTGGACGTAAATGCGGAAAGACAACTGAGACAGCAGGCATTGAATGGGATATGCTTTTAAACGACGGCGAGAGCGGAGCAGAAATATATTGTACTGCAAACAAAAAAGACCAGGCGCGTTTAATTTTTGATGAAGCTGTCAATATGCGGTCACAGTCTCCTGCGTTGGCTGCAGTTACTCAAAAGCGCCAGTCAGATATATATTTTCCGGCAACTTTCAGCTTTATAAAAGCATTGGCTGCTGACACTAAGACTATGGATGGGCTGAACGCCCATTTTTTCTGTCAGGATGAATTTCACGAGGCTCGCACACGGAAAATCTATGACGTTATGAAGCAGAGCCAGTCTGCACGGGAACAGCCTCTGGCTTGGCTTATAAGCACTAATGGCTTTGTACGGGAACAGTTTTTTGACGAAACTTATACATATGCCTCATCAGTAGCCCTATGGGAAGAGGGATTTCATGATTATAGGCTTTTACCTTTAATCTATGAATTGGATGAAAGGGAAGAGTGGACAAAGCCAGAATGCTGGGCTAAGGCTAATCCGGGATTGGGTAAAATAAAATCGGTTAAAACGCTGGCTGAGAATGTAGAAAAAGCAAAGCGCGATCCTGGTTTTTTGCCAACCGTGTTGACTAAGGATTTTAATATTCCGGAAAATTCAGCAGATTCATGGCTGACGTATGAGCAGGCTGTCAATGAAAAAGCAGTACCTATGGAGCAGCTTATGCATTCATATGCTATCGGCGGATGCGACCTTTCCGCTACGACCGATTTAACCTGCGCTACTTTGCTTATAAAAAAACCTGACGATGAAAATTTCTATGTGCTCCAGCAATACTTTTTGCCTAAAAAAAGAGTAGAGGAATTGAGTCTGCTTGGACGAAGCGAAGCTCCATATGCTTTATGGGCTCAACAGGGCTGGCTTACCCTGTGTGATACTGCTACGATTGATTTTAATTTAGTAACTGAGTGGTTTGTCAAAATGGTGAGCGAATATGATATCCGGCCTCTTTGGGTTTGTTATGATGCAGCTTTATCCGGTTATTGGGCCCCGCAGATGGAGGAATACGGCTTTGATATGGAGCGCATAAGACAGGGCCCATTTACATGGACTTATCCCATGAAAGAATTAGGCGGAGCGCTAGCCGATCATAAAGTGGTGTATCAAAATAATCCTATACTGCGCTGGTGCTTAATTAATACTGCTAAAAAGAGTACGAACAAAGATGGGATAGAGAGTATTCAGCCTGTAAAGTGTGCGTCCAATAGACGTATAGATGGAATGGTCAGCCTGCTTAACGCATGGACAGGCTATCATAAGCATATAGATGAATTTTTACCATATGTGAGGTGAGAAAAACGGGACTTTTAAGCAATCTATTTAAAAATATAAAAACAGTTTTGATTGGATACAGCGGCCAGTCTAGTGTTAACGCCCCGTTCAGCAAGGAATTATATCAGCAGGAGACGGTTAGAGCGGTTATAGACTGTATTGCCACGCATGCTGCTAAGGCTGAGGCAATGCATGTTGTTATGGACAATAAAGGCAGAATTAAAGAAATAAAAAGAGACAGTCCTTTTGCCTATTTGCTTAATATGCGGCCTAACGACATTATGAGCGGTTACGATTTGAAATATAAATTGATAACCCAGCTGGAGGATAAAACCACGGCGCTTTGCTATATCAAATGGCAAGGCGCGTTTCCTGCGGGAATATTGCCGATAAATTATAATCATTTTGAATTTTACCGCATTGAGGGAGGCGGCTATGCGGTTCAATTTTCCGATTATGACGGTGCGGAGTATACTTTGCCTTTGGAGGATGTCGTAGTGCTGCGCAAATTTTATAATAATTTTGATGTCAGCGGCGAGGGAAACGGTCCAATTTATAATACTCTTGATATGGTTAAGGCTGCGGATGATGGTTTAAACGAGGCGTTGAACGTTTCAAATAAAGTAAGGGGTATAATCAAGCAGAAAAAATCCATGCTATCTCCGGCGGATGTGCAGGCGAATACTGAAGAATTTATCAGACGCTTTGAACAGGCGGCAAAAAACGGCGGTATAGTGGGCATAGACAGCATGGAAGATTTTGTGCCTTTGAATATAACTCCGTGGAGCGCCGGCGCCGACCAAATGAAAGATATACGATTAAATATTCTTCGCTATTGGCGTATATCTGAAGCCATTCTTCAATCTGATTATAACGAGAGTCAATGGCAGGCGTTTTATGAAGGAGTTATAGAACCTATTTTAATAGCAATGGGACAAGCCTTTACTAATGCCTGTTTTACAAGAAAGGAACAAATGGCGGGCAATCGTATTATATTTAATTCATCTGTATTGATAAATATGTCTATGCAGACTAAAACGCAGCTGCTTAATTCAACAAGGGAAATAGGATTGTTTACGCGCAATGAGCAGAGGGAGATGTTTGGATATCCGCCCATAGTGGGCGGAGATGATGCGCTCATTTCTCTAAATTATATAAAGGGCAGCGATCAGAGCGCATATCAGATAGGAAATAAGGAGGAAAAAGAAAATGGCAATGAATAGAAGTTTAATTATTGAACGAAAGTTTGATTTTGCCAGTAGGGCGGAGAATCTTGAGGATGGGGCGGATAAGCTTATCATTGAGGGTTATGCTTTAAAATTTAATTCTCCGACCGTGCTTTTTGAGGAAAATGGTATTCAATACAAGGAAACAATTTTGCCCGAAGCCTTGGAAAACTGCAAAATGGCAGATGTAATATTTAATTATAACCACCAAGGCAAAGTTTTGGCGCGTACGAGAAATTCTACCTTAGAATTGCTTCCTGATTCAGAAGGCCTTTTTATACGGGCAAGATTAGATGGCACTGCAGAAGGAAGGCAAATGTATGAGGAAATATCTAAAGGGTATATTGATAAAATGTCTTTTGCCTTTACTATAGCCGAAGAGGCGTTTAATAAGGATGAGCGAATGTGGACTATACGCAGAATCAAGAGGATATATGATGTATCGGCGGTGGATTTTCCCGCTTATGAAGATACATGGGTTGAGGCCCGCAAGGCCGCGATTCTGGAGGCGGAGGCTCAGGAGAAGCGGCAGGCGGCGGAGACCGCGCTTGCAAGGCGTAAACTGCAATTAAAACTGAAATTTTAAGGAGGATAACTATGAACGAAAAACGGCTTAAAGAAATTAATGAGAGAAAAGAGGCTATTCGGGAAGAGCTTAAAACGGCGGATGAGGAACAGCTTCGCAGCTTGGAGCAAGAAACTGATTTATTGCTGGAAGAGGAAAAAGCGCTTCGAAGCAAGAGCGATTTAAACGGCAAGCTTCAGTTTCAGGCTAAACCGGAAGGAAGAGCTCAAAGCGATATGGAGCGCAGAGGGCGTGAATTAAAACAGTCCCGTGCAGTCACTATAGGTTCGGGCACCCTTATAAAACCTATGGGGAATCAGACCAGCATAAATGATGAACTGGGACAGGGAGTATCGTCCATTATAGATATGGTTAAAGTTACTAACTGCATGGGTATGAGCGAATATCAGGTGGCATATAAATCTGCTGATATGACGGCGGCCAAAAATGCGGAAAATACCGCCGCTACCAGCAGCGATCCCACTTTTGCTTATGCCGTTATCAAGCCTGTAACCATAACTACATACAGCGAGATATCCCGTGAAGCGCGCAATTTAACTGATGTGGACTATTACAGCGCCGTGCTTGCTTCAGCTCGCAAAGCGCTGCGCCGCAAGGTTTCTGAGTTTATAATAAAGTCAGATGCAACCAGCAGCGCTGCTTTTATAGGCGTTAATTCTGCCAGCGCTATATCTGCTGCGACCGACATTGAAATAAGCGCGATAGATGATAAAACTCTTCGCAATATAGTACTTAATTATGGTGGAGACGAGGACACTTTAGGAGGCGCGGTGCTCTTTCTTAATAAGACGGACCTTATAGCGTTTGGTGATGTTCGCGGTACTAATGAAAAGAAGGCCGTTTATGAAATTACTCCCGACAGCATTAATACTAATACGGGTATTATAAGGGACGGCGGTTTGGCTGTTAGATATTGTCTTAACAGCAATATTACCAGTCTGTCCCAAACAGCTGCCGGCGCTTACAGCATGTTTTACGGCGTGCCTGAATGCTATGAATTAGGCCTTTTCAGCGATTATACTGTAAGGGTTTCGGAGGATTATCAATTTGCCAAGCGCATGCTCGCAGTGCTGGGAGAGGTAATGATAGGCGGCAATGTCACAGTTGCTAACGGCTTTGTTCGGGTTAAGACTCCGGCTTCAAAAGGTTGAGATAAAGGGAGGATAATTCATGGCGGTATCAGCGGAATATCTGGATAAAGTAAGGCGGGCGGTAAGGCGTTCTGTTAATGCCCAAACGGACCAGGAATTAACCGATATTATTGAGGAATGCCGCCATGACCTTATTTGCTTAGGGGTTAAGTCTGAAAAAACAATTGATGAAAAAGATCCTCTTATCTTGGGCGCCGTGCGTTGCTTTGCACGCTGGAAATTCGGATTGGATAATGATGACGCTCCTCTTAATAGAGAAGATTATTTTGCCATGCGGGACGAATTGAGGAAGAGGGTGGAATATTGTACTTTTCAGACCAAATAACTCTTTTAAAACCGAACGGCGAAAGCAGAACCGTGTGGGCAGACATTCAAAGCGTAAAGCGTTCGGAATTCTATGCCGGTCTTACAGCGGGAGTTAATCTTTCTAATTCATTTAAAATATATTCGGAAGAGTATATGGGAGAACCGGCATTGAGCTTTGACGGGCGCTTTTATATGGTTGAGCGCGTTTATTCCGGCGGCAGCGATTGGACGGAGCTTAACTGTTCTGAGCTTAATCAGAAGTGCCTTATACGTCAACGACTCCGCGGCGGAGACGGATTAGAGAATCCGAGATATTCGGATTGGTCGGTGCCCGTTCCGTGCGCTGTTTTTATTTCGGGCGCAATGCCGCAGCAGGTGCAGGATGTTAAAGCCGGGGTGTTAAGCGCTGATATTGATGTAAAGGTAACAATTATGTTTAGAAACATACAGCCGTATGATCAGCTTTGCATAAATAAGCGGTATTTTGAGATATCGTATATAAAGGATATAGGGCTGCGCGGGGTTTGGCTGGAATTGTACTGCAAGGAGGTAAATGCAAATGACGCTTGAAGAATTTAAACTGGCAATTATAGACGGCGGTTTTGAACGCGTCTATTATGGCAGTACGGATTCCAGGCCTTCCGCGCCTTATGTTATTATAGAACAGATTAGGGAAAGAGTTCAGCATGCCAATAATGTCCCTGTTTTGCGTATAAAATATATCCTTGTTTCTCTTTATACCGCTAAAAAGGATATAGAAACAGAAAAGCGCCTGACTGAAATATTAAAAACCAGCGCTAAGGGCTACAGGATGGACGGCTTTTATGATGAGGATAGTAAAATGTACGTTCAGGAATACGAGGTGATTCTCATTTGATAAAAGTCGAAGCGGATGAAATAGACCGTGTCATATCAGAGGTTATAAGGCAAGAATTAAATAAAATCAGGCAGGAAGAGGATGGGCAGCTGAATATTTTAAGCGAGGAGCTGGCCTCTAATTTAAGGCTTGCGAGCCCTAAAAGCAACGGGCGAAGCCGCCATTATGCAAACGGATGGCGCAAAAGGATAGATAGGATAGCCGGATATAATATTTATGTGGTTTATAATAAAAGCAAGCCCAGACTGACGCATATTCTTGAAAAGGGCACTATGCCCAGGAAGACGTTAAAAGGCTATAGCCGGGGCAGCGGTACGGCTATCCCGCATATCCAAAAAGAAACAGAAAAAATATATGAAAAATTAATACGGAGGTAAAAAAATGAGCAATACTCAAGCAGCCGGCTATCATGGCGCGGCAAACGGTAAATATGTAGCAGTGGGAGAAACTTCAAGCACGCCGGTAAGCATTCCCTATATAACGGCAGTTTCCCTCGCTCCTATTCTTTCTTCGACAGACCAGTATGCCAACAACAGACTTGTGTTACAGATTCCCAAGGATAACGGCTACGACGGAGAGTTAGGGACGACTGCTCCCGATCCGGGCCTGGAGAAGGCTTTAGGATATCTCATGGACGGCGAGGACGGCAAGATAAAGGCGGACATGGTGACTTATAAGCGTGTGAATTTATATTACGAAATGCTTATGGAATATGAAAACCAAGCGGCGCAGGTGCGGAAAGTCTGGCTGTATAATGTGCAGATAGGCAAAGGAGAGGAAAACAGCAGCACAGATGCGGAAAGCGTTGAATTTGGAACATATGCTTATCCTATTCAGGTATACGGGACGCCTCTGCTTTCAGCCGAGGATACAGAATATATAGACGAAAACGGCATGCGGCGCATGGCGTATATGATTTATTCCGATCCTGGCGACAGCAATTACGCCGCTTTTGGAAATGCTGTTCCCGAAGCTATTCTCAAAGCACAGTCAGGGGGCTGATAAAAACTTATGGCCCCGGTAAAACGGGGCCATTTTCCCCCTTGAATTGTTAAAATATTCATGATATAATATTTTAAAAGGGGGGCTGAATATGAAAAAGAATCGTACAGTTTCTGACGTTAACCAGGCTGAAGCTGAAATGGAGGAACAGAGTGAAATAATGATATCTCCAAACATAAAAAGCAGCGCGTCAGACGCGCGAACAGATTTAAAGGAAGATTTAAATAATACGCCCACGCGGGATTATTTATATGATATCCTTATAGAATTGAAGGAGCAGGGCATAAAACGGCAGATAATGGATAACAATACGCCTACGCGGGATTATTTGCATGATATTCTCATGGAATTGAGGGAGCAGAGCGCAAAACAGCAGACAATAAAAAAATGTTTGGTATTTTTTACTGTTCTGACTGTTATTTCGTTAGTAGCAGGTCTTATTGTTTATATTCGTATCAATAATATTATTAACGATATTCCTGCTTTTGGCCGTTATTGATTAAGAAAGGATTTCATAGCTGCAGCAATGCTAAGAATGAATATAGAAAAACGCTCTGTACAGGGCGTTTTTTTAATATAAAGGAGCGCCGCATGTATATAATGCTGGGGAAAAATGAATATGAACTGGACAGTTCGGCAATGACTCTTATAAAATATCGGGCTCGCTACGGCGAGTCTTTTTTAAATTTGTTTCTCAAACACGCGAGGATTTCTGAGCTAATTCCCGCGTGGGAAAGGCTGATATATATTGCAATTGTAGGCGTAAAGCCGAGATATGACGTATATCAGGAGTTTATAAAAAATGATATGGCCGGCTTTTTAACGGCAGCGGCAGAATTTCAGCATGAATTAATGCGTTGCCCGGGAGGCGGCATCAATCATAACAAAAATAAAGGGCGTGCAAATGATATTGATGAGCTGCAAATTCTGGCCCTGTGCGCGGATTTGCCTGAATATGCCGTGAGTATGTTCTGTATATTCGATTTGCTCAAGCTCATTTCGCAATCCAAAGGTTATGTGAGTACAAAAAAGAAATACAGAAAAATGAGCGCTGACGAAATACGAAAATTGTACGGAGGTTAATATGTCCAATTATACAAAGGGTATAGAAGTAGAACTTACTCTGGATGGGGAAAAAGTTATACAAGAGCTTAAGACTATAGATTCCCGTTTAATAACAATTCGTAAGGAATTAGGTCAGCTTAAACAATCGCTTGAGGCGGAATGGGATATATCTAAATTTCAAAGAGCTCAGGAATTGGCTCAGCAATCAGTAGAGGATACTCAGGCTAAGGTAAATGCTCTAAAACAGCGGTTGGACGAATTAAACAGCTCGGCGCAGATTGATGACGACTTAGGAAAACAAATAGCGGAAGTCTCTAAAGAGCTGGCTTATGCGGAAAACGCTGCCCGTAAGGCCCAGGAGGAGCTGGAATCTCTTAACCGCATACGTTTGGATAAGCTCTCCTCTTCTATAAAGGAGGCGGGAGAAAATATCATAGATATGGGTTCCAGCTTGACCTCAAAAGTAACTCTTCCTTTGATGGCTGCAGGAACGGCCGCAGTCAAATATGCAACGGATACGCAGGAAGCAATTAATAAAGTGGATGTATCCTTTGGGGAAAGCGCCGAAAATATAAAGCAATGGAGCGAAGTTACCCTTGAGGCTTACGGTATATCGCGTACTTCTGCTCTGGATATGGCTGCATATTTTGGAGATATGTCCACTTCTATGGGATTAACCCAGGCAAAAGCCGCGCAGATGTCCAAAGAAATAGTGGGCTGGATAGGGGATATATCTTCTTTTAAAAATGTTTCTTTAGATGTGGCTAAAACTGCTGCGTCCGCTATATGGACAGGAGAAACTGAGTCTATTAAGCAGCTGGGCGTAGTAATGACTGAAGCTAATCTTGAAGCCTATGCGCTTGCTAATGGATACGATAAGCTTTATAAGGAAATGAGTCAGGGCGAAAAGGTTATGCTGCGTTTTAACTATGTTATGGATTCGACTCAGAATGCTACCGGGGATTTTGCACGCACCTCAGACAATACTGCCAACCAGCTGCGCATATTGCAGGAAAGCCTCAAGGAATTAGCCGCCTCGTTTGGCGAGGAACTGCTGCCCATTATTCAGCCTATACTGCAGAATATCAATGATTTAATTCAAAAGTTTGCTTCTTTGGACGAGCAGACCAAGCAGAATATAGTGAGATGGGCTATAGCAGCTGCTACGCTGGGCCCTTTATTGAAAATAACGGGAGAGATGACTAAGGGGATAGGTTCCCTTATATCTTTGTTTCCTCTGCTTATAGCTAAGCTTAAAGCCAAGCAGGCGGCGGATGTTGGCGCGACGGCTTCTCAAAATGCTTTGAATGCCGCAATGAACGCTAATCCTATAATGCTTGTGGTGTCGGCGATAGGCTTTTTAATATCTATACTGGGGTCTCTGGCCGTAGCTAATTCCATTGCGCAGGATAGTACTGACCGCTTAATAGGCTCTACGCAGCGCCTGAGCGAAGAAACAAATGATGCCGTTCAGTCCATTGAGGAGGATACTACTGCTAAAATGACTGAACTGGCCATGATAGAGCAGCTGCTGCCCAAAATAGAGGAATTAAATAATAAAACAAATCGGACGGCGAGCGAGCAGGAGCTGCTGAAAAGCATGGTCGCGCAGGTAAACGAAGTTATGCCGGGCTTAATTGGGGAAATTGACAGTGCAACCAATTCGTTTAACTTAAACACACAGGCTATAAGAAACAATATTGACGCTTATAAAGATTATCTGCAGGCGCAGTCTAAACAGCAAATTGCGCAGGAAAAATATAAAGCTGCGGCTGAGGCTGATTTAAATATAAATGATATTGAGAAAGAGCTTAGACAGCTATATGATAAAGGGATAGGCGGAAAAATATTAAAAGAATACGGACAGGATTATTATGAAAAGGCGTTTTCTGAATTTAAAGTTGATCCAATCCGTGTTTTAGAACGCAATTCAAGCTTTTTAGAAAATGTCGGTAATGCGGCCAGCGTAATGTGGGGTTCTGTTTTCGGAGATCCTATTACAGATGCAATGCATCTTGCAGATGAGCTGCGCGAAGCTCAGAAAGAAGCGGATAAACTGAGAAGTGATGCGGACGGCTTGCTTGAAGAACTCAAGAACGACGCTTCTTTGAGTTATAACGGCCCTGGCGTGTCGGAAACAGATACTGTTGGCGGAAAAAGCGGCGGGGAAACTCTTTCGGACGTATATCAGGATGAACGAAACCAATTACGTCATATGCGTAATATGGGCATATATGAAGATGAACAGTATTATAATAAATTACTTGCTTTAAAAAGGAAATATGCCGCTGACTTGGCTCAGGATGAGCTTTGGAGCTTAGAAGAGGAAATATATAATCTTAGTCAAACTATTTATAAAGCACGGCAAAAGGCTCTTGAGGAACAGATTGCTGCCGAAAAAGAACGTATCAGCGATTTAAAAAGTGAATATGAGGAATTTACAAATGAAATTATATCGCTAGCTCAGGAGGCGGCGGAGGAAAAAATAAAGGCTATTGAGGAAGAAGTAGCGGCGAGAAATAAACTGCTGGAGCAGCAGAAATTAGAAAAGCAGCTTGAACAAGCGCAGGCAAAACTGTCCTATGAGCGGGACGCCGAAAATCGAAGCGAACTGCAAAAGGAAATAGCGCGTCTGCAAAAAGAAGTAGAAGAGCAGAAGTATCAAGCCTCCATAGAAGCGCAGAAGGAAGCTATTCAGGCGGAGGTTGAGCAGTTAAAGCTTAATGCGGCTGCTATAGTGGAACAGTTTAATAAGGCCATAGATCCGACTGGCATAACTCAAGCTCCGGCATATAATAACACAACTATTCAGAGTTCCATTAATCTTGCTCAACCTAATATGACTCCGGCGCAGCTTGAAGCCGTTATAAAAAAGGTCTTTGATGATTTGATAAAGCAGGTGTGATAATGATAACGTATATGAATCAATGCGGAAAGGTAACTTTTCATGAGGCAGATATTCAAAAAGCCTTCTTATATGACTCTGCCAGCTTTTCAGCGGTTAAACAGGGACGGTTTAATACTCAGACTACGGCGCTTATTGATGGCACAAGCACATATGACGCGGCTTTAAGCGGGACGCAGATAAGATGGGACGGGCGCATTCTTTTATATAATTTAGAGCCGGTACTGTTTTCGGAAAAACGTTTGTCCAGAGTTAAAGGATGGTTGGGAGATATTTTTAATCCTAAAATATCGGGAGAACTGCATTATATTAATGCTAACGGTCAATATATAATGCGAAATGTCAGAGCCACAGCACCTCCTACATTTGGGGAATATGTTAATGGCACCATTGCCGTAAAATTTGAACTTCAGTCTGATGAATGGTATTGGGAGGCGCTGGAATCCCGAAAGGCAGTACTGGGCGTATATAGCGGCGGGTTTACTTTGCCTTTCAGCTTTCCAATAAAATTCGGTAAGTATTGGCAATATAAAATAAGCATTTATAATGATAGCAATTATAATATTTATCCTCAGGTGATTCTCAATGCGCAAAATACTCTTTCTACGCTTAGGAATCTTACTACAAATAGTTATATCAAAATGACTAAGCCTATTGACCAAGGCTGCCGAATGGTTATTCAAACGTCGCCTAAGATTTACAGCGCCGGTATATATAAATGGGAAAATGAACAATGGTTGTTTTCGCAGGATGCCAGCGCTTATTTGAGCATAGACAGCGGGGACTTTGCGTTAATCCCTGGAACAAATAATATATCTCTTGAAAACGGCGCGCCTGGAAAGACGCCTAGTGCCGAAATAGAATACAGAAAGATATATATGGAGGTTTGATATGGAGGTGAGAATCTATGAATATTTAAATTCGTTAATTCCCAGAGGAATTACATATCAAGCGAAAGGCAGTTATACGAAACGATTTTATGATGCCGGAGATTTTGATATCTCCATACCCGCATATGAAGAATATGCGTTTCAGCTTGTTCCGGGCAGACTGATTAATATAGACAAGCATTTCTGGGGAGTAATTCAAAATACCAATATTACGCGCGGAAGCGGATCGGTTATAAGGGCTACGGGCAAATGTCTTAAAATATGGCTGGACTGGAGAATTACTGTGCCCGACGATATAGGAGATGCGAGAGCGCCGGCTGGATACAGTTCCTGTGCCGGGAGCAGTGAAAAAGTAATGAAGTATTATGTTAAGAGAAATTTGGCGGAACCGGCGTATGAATATCGGGTAATCCCTGGTCTATATGTTTCTGAGGATATGGGACGGGGACTAAAGGATGATGCGTATTATTCCAGATTCGAAAGCGTTCTGGAGGTCGAAAAGAAGCTGGGCGAACGGGCAAAGCTTGGTTATGATATTAGTTTTGATGGGGAAAATTTTGTCTTTGATGTCTTTGAAGGCATGGACAGAACTGCGGACCAGAAACTGATTAAGCCAGTTATTTTTTCAGTAGAGCGAGGGACTTTATCCAGCTTTCAAAAGGCTGATGAAACGGGGCACGAAAAAACGGCCTTTTATTGTACGCGAGCAGGCGCTGAATTTGAAGATGAGGCATATACACAAACTTATTATTTTGAGGAACAAACCGCCGGCCTAGCCAGGAAAGAAAAGCATTTGGATATAAGCATAACTACCGAGGGAGATCAATATGCCGAATTTGAGGAGCTTTCGCGGAAAAACATGGAGGAATACAAGCCTACTCAATCTTTTTCATGCGATATAACGCGGGAGAGCTACAGCTATTTGGCAGATTATGAAGTAGGCGATTACGTTACCATCAAGGACAGTCTTACTGGCGTAACGGCGGACAGGCAGATTATTTCGGTTACAACGCAAACAGGAGATACGGCTGTGAGCTATAGCGCTGAATTCGGAGATACCCGAATAACCAGAATGGATATATTCAGACAAAGTTTGGGAGGTTGATTTTATGATTAGATATAATATGTTTGATGATACCGAAACGCAAAGCAATGTATATACTGCTCAGGATGTAGCAGAAAGAATGGCATCATTCGGCGACGGTGTCTGCGGAAATGATGAGCTTAAATGCAGTTGCACAGCATCTCAGGTAACTGTAAGCCCAGGGCGGGCATGGATAATGGGCTATTTTTATGAAAGCACGGAAAATCAAATTTTAACGGCGCCTGCAACATGGTATGCAATAGTGCTGCGCCTGGATTTATCGGCTGAAATTAAGATTCAGCCTGTTATAATTCAAAGCCAAGAAGATATAAAGGATACGTCTACATCACGAGATTTAATTCTGGCCTTAAATAACAGCGGTATCTTAAAAGATGTCAGGCTTTTCATAAATAAATCAGGAGCTAAAGATTATGATTATTTTATAACTACAGATAAAGGTAGCGCTGAGGCTCAAGCCCGTGCTGATTTTGTAGCCGAAACAGGTACGGATATGTTAAATGCTATAGCTATGTTTTTATATAGCGTTTCAGCAAGCAGCAAGGAAGCATGCACTCTGTTGCTGGATGCCGTTACTTTTACGGGCGCTGCAATCAGTCCCAGCAATAATATATATTGGCCTAAACGAAACACAGATATAATAAAAGGTTCAGGCAGGGCAACGGTATTGAATTTTACTAATACCTATTTTGATTCTTCTGAACTGGGCTCTGCTACATGGGAAAACCTGACTATCACCTTTCCAATTATGGGCACTACGCCTTCTACATATCTTAGCAGACCGCGTCCAGTTTTGAGAAATTGCTGGTTTAACCAAAGAACAGGACCTAACCTACATGCGACTGGAATCTATAAAGGCTACGAGGAATTTTATTTTGAAAACTGCATGCTTTCTTATGGCGAAGATGATGATACGGAAGAGCGCCCGTATACTAGTATATATCCTATAGAATTCAACAGCGATTCGCTCGGTCTATATTTAAATGATTATGTCAAGCCTGGTTTTTACCTTTTTAACCGGGCTGTATATGGAAACAGACCAAGCAATGATAGTGGCGAGGCTATTTTAAGCGGGTGGTTATATGTGCTTCGGCTTTATAATGAATTTGACGGAGCGGTAATAAGACAAATCTTTATAGATGGCATGACAGATCCTACGGCTACCCAATCGTCTGAAGGAAGGATTTTTATAAGGACCAAGTTTGGCGAGAAAGATTGGTCGGCGTGGAAAGCACTGGATTTTAAGGCTTAGTTAAAGAATAGGGGTTTAGTATGAAAATTATCAATGTTTATGTGAGGGGTACAGAAATGTACCCCTCTGATAATCATGCCGGATATGCCAGAGACCATCAGGCAGTACAGTTGAATATATATTTAGCAGAAGAATGGATTAGTCATCAATATACATATTCATTGCTGATCAAGCCTCAGGATGATAAATCAGTAATTTCTAGCAGCTTGTCTCCTCAGGACAATATATTGACTTTTGCGCTGCCTCAGGCTGTTACAAAATGCGGCGATTTATTTGTGCAGCTTAGAGCAGAAAAAGACGGGGAAATAATGCATAGCGCAATGATGTTTTTGTATATTGCTCCCAGCTTAAACGACGGACCTGAAGTAATAGACAGCTATAACGGATTGCTGGATGGCGTAGCATATGAAGCAGACATGGCTTTGCAGGATGCGCAAGAGGCCATAGAGAATGTGCAGACTGCTATCAATCAGATAGAGCCATATATTAATCAGAAAATTCAGGAACAGAATCTGGCTTCTGAAGATTATGTGAATGATGCCATAGCTTCAATAACAGAGCAATTAAGTACGCCTATTGCTATGAACGGCTGGACGCTGCAGCAGGGGGACAATACGCCTAAGGAGGTAGAGGGGTATTATGTAATAAGCGGTTCATTTTTGTTCGCATGGGGTAGGTGCAGTCAAAATTCAATAGAAAAAGTCAATAGCTCTGTAGTAATCAATTTGCCCGAAGCTTTAGGCAATATTACTTGGGCTACGGGGCAGGTAAGCACAGCGGCCGCAGGCGTGCAGGGAGAGCCGTATATAATTACGGCCCCGGCTTCAGGGACAAGCGCTGGCAGCAAGGTGTGGATAACAAAGAGCAAGGCTACGCCGCTGGGCGCATTTACTCCATCCAATATATACAGCGTGGAATCATTCTGGTTTGCGGCGGTGACTGACGCCGGCACGCCGGAGACGCTGCTGCTGAGCGCCGGGGACGTAAGCGGCGGTTATACGGCAGGGGAAAATATAGAGATAACTAATGGAGTTATATCCGTCTTAACTACTGATACGGCGGCTCAGGACGGCACTCGGCCCATAACGGCCGGAGGAGTATACACCATTGTGGGTAACATTGAATCTTTGCTAGAAACAATATAAAGGAGGAAAAAGAGATGAGTGTTTCAGAACAAATAACCCGGATTCAGAGCGATAAAAGCACGATAAGGAATCAATTAGTAGCCTTTGGCCTGGTGGAGAGCAATGCAGATTTGGATGATTTGGCAACAGCTATTGAGGGCATAGAGAACCGGGGCGCGGTAAGCGCGCAGGTGCAGGAAGGGGATACATATACAATTCCGAAGGGATATCATAATGGTTCGGGTACGGTTTCAGGCGTGGCCGGCGGGGGTAATTACCAGCTTCAAAGCAAAAGCGTTACGCCTACAAAGGCGCAGCAGAATGTTACGCCCGACAGCGGATATTACGGGCTGTCAGATGTGACCGTAGGAGCAATACCTGCGGCATATCAGGATGTAAGCAGCGTAACGGCGGCAGCGGCGGACGTGCTTTCGGGCAAGGTTATAGTAGGAAGCGACGGCAAGCCGGCGACGGGTACTATGGTTAATAACGGGGCTGTAACTAAGACGCTGACGGCCGCCGAGCCCTCTTATACTGTCCCGGCGGGCTATCATTCGGGCTTGGGCGCCGTTAGTATTACTCCGCAGAGCAAGTCGGCTACCCCCACGAAGTCTCAGCAGACGGTCAGCCCGGACAGCGGCAAGGTGCTTTCCTCTGTGACTGTGGAGGCCATTCCGGCAGCATATCAGGACGTAACCGGAGTAACGGCTGTGGCGGCTGATGTGCTGGAAGGTAAAGTTATTGTGAATGCTTCGGGAGAGAGCGTGGAAGGCAGCGTGACTAATAACGGAGTAATAACGGGGACGATAGATGGGCTTACAACCTCAAGCTATACCGTTCCTGCGGGCTATACCGCAGGCGGCACAGTTAGCCTGACGGACGATATAGAAACTGCCTTAGCGGCTATATAGAGGAGGGTAAAATGAGCATTGCGAACGAATTAAATCGGATTACGAGCGCCAAGGGAGATATAGTTACCGCAATAGAAGCTAAAGGCGTGGATGTGCCCGAGGGGACCACGCTGGACGCTATGTCCGAGCTTATAGACCTAATAGGCGCGCCGGCCATTTTAAAAACAGGAAATGCTACATGCGGCGGGCAGACATGTCCGGTTGCATACTTTAAAAGCAGCGATACGGCGCTGGTGTTTTTTGCTGCGCCTTACATACAGAGCACAGCGGGCAGCGAGCTGACATTGCCTGCCGAACTTTGGGATTTTACTGGCGGAGCTTCAGGAGACGGGTACATGTGGGCTACAGGCAGTCCGTCCGCCTGTATAACGCTTCAGCCCGATACAAGCTCTTCCTCAGAAGGCTATGGACTGCGAGTTAAGATTATGGGGCAGAACGCTATGCCTGTATCATGGACTACAGGCAAAGCCTTTTATGGCTGGTGCTGGCTGACCTATGAAGGAGTGAGCCTGCCGAGCGGGACTGAAACGCCTGGGAGCCTGACTGCCGTAGGACCGTGGAGAACATTGACGCTTCAGACCGGTTTTACCGCTGAATATGCACGCTGGCGAACTATTGATTTCGGCGCTAATGTGCAGATTCAGCTTAAAAATATACAGGGACCGACCAGCCTGTCTTTTCCTGCTAATATCTGCAAGTTGCCCGATGAAGCGCTGCCAGCCAACACTACATATAGGGGCATATCCTGCGGAACGGGCAGCAATTACAGCCGATACGAAATAAGTCCCTGGACAGGCTATGTTCAATGGTACAGCGAAACCCCGTCATATGGAAGCGGACATTGGATAGACATTCAATGCGTTTATCCAATAACGTAAAGGAGGAATGGCAAAATGACAATTGTAGATATTTTATCTGCGGCCTTGCCCTCCCTTTGCGTCAGTGTTATTATGCTCTTCTTTAACCGCAGGCAGGCCAAGCGGGAGCGTGAGGAGAAGGCGCGGGCCGCACAGAAAAGAACGGGGGATAAGACGCAGTTATCCCTGCTGCTGGCGACTGCTAAACTTTCTTATGCTTCGGCCATAGCTATAAGGGACAATAAAACCAATGGCGAGATGGCGGATGGAGTGAAGCAGTATCAGGAGGCTATGAGGGATTTTAAAAGGTACGAACGGGAACTTGTAGTTGATAAGAGCTATGAGGAGTAATATTAAGGAGGAATGAGAATATGGAATATATAAATGAATTTGCGGCTGTGCCCGCCATAGCAATTATAACGTATCTGATTGCGGAAATTTTTAAGGTAATCGCCAGCGGCCGGGAGAACTGGCTCAGATTTATCCCCGTAATATGCGGGGCGCTGGGCGGCATTCTGGGAATTGCCGGATGGCTTTGTATCCCCGGATATATCCCCGCTGAAAACGCTTTTGCCGCCGCGGCTATAGGCATCATTTCAGGCCTGGCCGCTACGGGCGCCAATCAGATAGGCAAACAGCTTAAAAAGACTTCGAGCGCCGGCGGGCAGGCTGCCCAGGCGGAAGAAGACCAGAACGAGGACCAGGACGGCTGAAGTTTATATTGAAAAAATGAGAAGCGTATGATATAATTATTGCTGAGAAAGGCAGTAAATGAGGCGGTTAGCACTCCCTGAACGTAAGGGGGTGACGCTTATGGACTTGATTTACATAGTAATGACGATAATATTATTGCTCATTATGCTGGAAATTTTAAAGACCATAAAACGAAAATAACCGCCCTCCTGTAAGAATGCGGTTATTTTCAATAACTCAATTTACAGGCTAACCGTCAAAACGGTACTGCCTTTCTTTTTATATTATATTCGTCTTCTCCCCAAAAGTCAAGAGGGAGGGAAACATTTTATGAAAATCTGTTTAGATCCGGGACATTACGGAAAATACAATTCAGGTATTATTAAGGGCTATTATGAATCAGAGATGAATCTGAAATTAGCGTATAAGCTTAAAGCCGCTTTGGAGAGGTATGGCGCGGAGGTATTTTTGACGCGCACGGGCACAGAGGATTTATCTCTCTATTCCCGCGGCCAGGTAGCGGCAAAGAATAACTGCGACGTATTTTTTTCCATTCATTCCAACGCCCGAAGCGGAGATAATGCGCATAGGGGCGTAGTGGTGTATTATTCAATATTCCAGCCTGAGCATAAGGCCTTAATGGAAGAATTGGGGCGGGCCGTAGCGGAAGCTATGGGCAGCATTTTTCAGGCGGCGCTGACGCGCAAGGGCAATAACGGGAACTGGGATTATAACACGGTAATAAAGAGCGCCGTGGACGGGGGCGTGCCTATGGCTTTTCTTTTGGAGCACGGCTATCACACCAATTACGAGGACTGCGCCGCGTTAATGAAGGACGAGGTGTTGGAAAAGATAGCGGAGGCCGAGGCAAAGATACTGGCCGAGCATTTCGGCTTAACCGAGGAAGAGAACGGAGGGGGAGCAGTGAGAACGTTTGAATTATTAATGGATATGAATTTCCGGGCAGAGCCCAACGGAACAAAGCTGGATTTGATTCCAAAAGGGGAACGGCTGACGGGGGAAGTCCGAATGAACGGCAGCGTGGGCTGGCTGTATACAGAGTATAACGGAAAAAGCGGCTGCGTAGCCGTACTGCCCGAAAGCCGGGGATACGCTGAAGAAATCATTTCCAGCCAGCCGGATAATCCGGGAGAGGATTACCAGGCGCTGTACGAGCAGGCCCAAAAGGCGCTGATTGAAACGCAGAACCAATTAAAAAGCGTAACGGCCGAGCGGGACCAATTAAAGATTAAGCTGGAGCAGATTAAA
>QALW01000050.1 GCA_003150515.1 Selenomonadales bacterium
CTGTTTGTCGGCTCTCCGAAAGTGGGTAAAAGTTTTATGATGGCACAGCTTGCGTATCATATTAGCACAGGCACGCCCCTTTGGAATTACAAAGTGAAACAGGCAACCGTACTCTATTTTGCACTTGAAGATGATTACCCACGCTTACAGCGAAGATTATTCAAAATGTTCGGTGCTGACGGAACGGAAAATCTATACTTTGCAACGCAATGCAAAACGTTAGACGGAGGTTTGGACGAACAGATAAGAGGGTTTATTCGTGAGCACCCGGATACGGGACTTATCATAATCGACACATTAAAGCGAGTGCGTGAGGTAGGCGGAGCCGATTATAGTTACGCAAGCGATTATGATGTGGTTGCGAAGCTGAAAGCATTAGCCGATAGTTGCAAGGTTGCAATGCTGATAGTTCACCATACCCGAAAGCAACAAGCCGGTGATAAGTTCGATACTATTTCAGGTACAAACGGTTTGCTTGGTGCAGCAGATGGTGCGTTTGTGCTAAGTAAAGAAAAACGAACTTCAAATAATGCTACACTTGACATTATCGGCAGAGATCAACCCGACCAAAGAATACAGCTTGTGAAAGACCCGGGAACATTGGTGTGGGATTTTGAAAAAGCTGAAACAGAACTTTGGATTGAACCGCCGGATCCGTTGCTTGAGAAAATTTCAAATACTCTTTTTGCGGAAAGTGATTCTTGGTGCGGAACGGCTTCTCAACTGTGCGAAATAATCGGCGACGATATTAAGCCGAATGTTTTGTCTTTGAAGTTGAGCATAAATTCAAACAGACTTCTAAAAGATTATGACATTCATTACAAAGCAAGCCGAACACACAGCGGTCGCAAGTTATCTCTATGGAAAGCCGGCGTGTCAATGTGTGACGACCGTGACAAACATTTTGAGAGTAGCGGCACTGTATAAAACATTGTCACCACCGTCACGGTTTGTCACGCAATAAAGTTTTTGCAGGGTGCAGGAGGCTTTTTTCAAAAAGCCGCACCTGCCACTCGGAGAGCGCAAAACCTGCTTGCAGGTTGCATTTTTGATAGGCTTGCCTGTCAAAAGTGCTTTTGCGTTACTCTTGACAAGAGTAACAGAACCGAGTACGGTCGTATTTAAGAGATTGGAGGTGTAATTATGGAAAGAACGATAAGCGCAATGGTTGGCAAAGGCTCTGTAAATCACAACAGCCGCAAGTTCAAGGCTGAAAATGTTGACGGCAGTCGAACACATTTGAACATCGATTATTGCAACGAAAACATCAAAGATGTGTATCACGAATTGTTTGACGAAGCGCTCGAAAGATACAACGAAAAACAGACAAGAGCCGACAGAAAAATAGAAAATTACTATGAAAAAATCAGAAATTCCAAGCAAGAAAAGCCGTTTCACGAGTTGATTTTGCAGATAGGCGATAAAGAAAATATGAGTGCCGAAAGCGAAAACGGACGGCTTGCAATAGAGATTTTGGATAAATATTTTCAAGGTTTTCAAGAGAGAAATCCCAACCTAAAGGTGTTCTCTGCTCACTTGCACGCAGACGAGGCAACGCCACATTTGCACATTGATTTTGTCCCGTTCACAACCGGCAGCAAGCGTGGGCTTGATACAAGAGTGTCGCTCAAACAAGCACTTGCCGCACAAGGATTTAAGGGCGGAACTCGTGGAGATACCGAGTGGAATCAGTGGGTAAACGCAGAAAAATCGGCGCTTGCATTTGTTATGGAACGCTACGGAATCAAGTGGGAGCATAAAGGTACGCACGAGGAACGCTTATCCGTTATGGATTATAAAAAGCAGGAACGAACTGTGGAACTTGAAAAATTAGGTGCCGAAATCGAGAAAAAACAAACCGAATTTAACGCTCTGTCCGACAGAATATTGAATTATGACGAGGGTTTGGAACGCCTGCAAACGGTGGAAGAAATGCTCGATACCGCACCCGAATATCAACTGTCCGAGCCGCAAGGCTTTATGACGGCAAAGGCGTACAAAACAAAAATTGCCGAGCCACTCATAGGCAAATTGAAGTCGCTGGTTAAAACGGCATTGGCTCGTTGCTTTGAGGCTTGGGACAATTATCACAGGCTGAATGTTACCAACGCTAACCTGTATCGTGAAAACGAAATGCTGACGAAAATCAACAGCAAATTAAAATCCGAAAACGAAACTCTGCGTTCGGAAGTCAAGGATTACAAGCTGTTACGCAAGGTTTTCGGTCATAAACAGATAGACGATTTGCTTGAAAAAGCAAGAAATATCAAAGGTCAAAAGCGTGAAAAGCCACGCTCAAGATAAATAAATTTATGGAGGTAAAACAAAATGACAAACACAATTTTTGAACAATCGGGCGGTACTTACACACAGGTCGGCGAGTTTATGTTACCCGACTTATCCTTACCAGCGGAAGAAAAAACACAGGCACATATCAGCGTGTGGGCATTGAGGCATAAACGATATTTAAAACAAAATCATAAGGTGATTTATTACAACCTGCTCACAAGCGGTAAGCTTAATAACTACATTGCCGACATTGAAAGCCAAGCGCAACACCTTTTTTCTCGGTTGGTAAAAGACTTAGCCGAAAAAGAAAATATAGCCGAAGAACTCAAAGCAACCGATATGATGCTATGGGTGCGGAAAATGAACAATATCCGTAACCGAGCAACAGAAATAGTAAATGCTGAACTAATTTATATCGTATAAACATCACAGCGGCAGGGAGAAATCTCTGCCGCTTTTTTGCATTATTGTTAGACTGAATTACTTTGATGAAACGAAAACAAATTAAGCGTTCGTGTAATTTGTTGTTGTGTTTATAGAGAATGTATGATATACTGTAACCATAGAATTAACAACTCATACAAGAGGTGCACTATGGCTGTCAGTTATAATAAATTGTGGAAACTCCTTATAGATAAAAATATGAAGAAAAAAGAACTCGGAGAAGCTGCCGGGATAAGTAATACCCTAATTGCCAAGTTAGGGAAAAATGAAAATGTTACAGTAGAAGTACTTGTAAAAATATGCACAGCTCTTGATTGTAATATAGAAGATATTATGGAATTAGTCCCTGATGATAAACAGGCAATATAAAAGAGGTAGATATAATGAAAAATTCAAATAAACCGACATATATTAGCTTGTTCAGTAGCGCAGGAGTTGGGTGCTATGGCTTTAAATTAGAGGGATTTGATTGTGTTGCTACAAATGAACTTATATCAAGAAGATTAGAAATTCAAAAATTCAATAACAAATGTAAATATAATAGTGGATATATTTGTGGTGATATAACAGATGATACAATAAAGGCTAATCTATACAACCAAATTTCATTTTGGAAAAAGAATGAAGGAATTTCTCGTATTGATGTTGTTGTTGCGACACCACCTTGTCAAGGAATGTCCGTAGCAAACCATAAAAAGAACGAAAATGAAATTATTCGTAATTCTTTAGTTGTTGAGTCTATAAAGATCATTAAGAAAATAAACCCCAAATTTTTTGTTTTTGAAAATGTTCCGGCATTTATGAAGACGATTTGCACAGATGTTGATGGAGAACATAAAACTATTGCTGCTGCAATTGAAAAAAATTTAGGAAATGAGTATTCTTATGCTTCTAGAGTGATAAATTTTAAAAACTATGGGGCTTGTTCAAGCAGACAGCGTACAGTTGTTATTGGTGTTTCAAAAGATTTTGCCGATGAAGTTTCTCCGTTTGAATTATACCCTGATTTTGTGAAAGAGCATACATTAAGAGAAGTCATTGGAAATTTAAGGCCGTTAAAAAAGTTCGGAGAAATTGATGAAGATGATATTTATCATTCATTTAGAATTTATCCTGAACATATGAGAGCTTGGATTGCTGATATAAAAGAGGGACAATCTGCTTTTGATAACGAAGACGACTGTAAAAAACCACATCGTATTATAAATGGTAAAATTGTTATTAATCAACGAAAAAATGCAGATAAATATACTCGTCAATACTGGGATAAAGTAGGACCTTGCATTCATACAAGGAATGATCAGATGGCTAGTCAAAATACTGTTCATCCAAGCGATGACAGAGTTTTCAGTATAAGAGAACTAATGCTTATGATGACGGTTCCTCGGTCTTTTAAATGGGTAGAAACAGATTTTGCAGATTTGAATGCTCTCCCGTTTGAAAAAAAACGAGCATTTTTAAAGAAAGAAGAAATCAAAATTAGACAATCATTGGGTGAAGCGGTACCTACAGTGATTTTTCAATCAATAGCTAAGAAAATAAAAGATGTATTAAAATATACGCCTATAAACACAGCAACGATTAATAAATTGGTGCAGTCTCATCAATTGAGTGATGTTAATGCTTTAAAAAGATTTATTTCTGATAATCCTTTAAATTTGTCATCAGCAACATTAGGGCATATTGCTGAGTTGGCGAATACTAATCGAACAGACAATGCAGCCTTTTTTACAAGTAAAACTTTAATTACCGAAATGATGAAAGCTTTGCCTGATTCAGATAAAGAAACAGTTAGAATTCTTGAACCGTCCGTTGGAGTCGGAAATTTCATACCACTCATTGCTAAAAAGTTTGAGGATAAAAGTATCATTCTTGATGTAGTAGATATTGATGAAAATAGTTTGGATATTGCCAAATTGATTTTAAGTCATTATAATATCCGAAAAAACTGCACGATAAACTTCATAAATGCAGACTTCTTATTGTATGATTTTTCAGATAAATATGACTACATAATCGGAAATCCGCCTTTTTATAAAATGAAAGCAAACAATCCTCTTCTAAGTATTTATCGTAAAAATGCAGTTAATATAGCTACTACAAATATTTGTTCTTTCTTTTTGGATAAAGCGCTTAGTATAGGAAATTATGTTGCGCTAGTATTTCCTAAATTTTTACTTAATACTCCGGAATTTGCACAAACGAGAAAGTATTTGTCAGATAAGGCGGTAGATTGCATTATTGATTTTGGGGAAAGAGGCTTCCCTGGCGTTCTTATAGAAACATTAGCGATTTTTATCAATAATCTTAGTCGTCCGTCAAATACTCGTGTAGTGTCAATTACAAACGGAAAATTTATGATACAATCACAGAATTATATTTTTGATAGTAAATTGCCATATTGGATTCTATATCGCAATGATAACTTTGATTCTGTGTGTAAGAAACTTGACTTTAATGTTTTTAAAGTGTTTCGAGACAGGCAGATAACAAATAAAGTGCTTTCGTCAGAGGGAGATATTCGTGTGCTAAAATCTCGCAATATTAGTAATGATGGAAGCATAGTGAATATAGATGGATACGATTCATATATCTCATATGACGATGCAAAAAATTTATCGGTTTATGGCTATTTAAATTGTGATAATGCATATCTTACACCCAATATGACGTACAAGCCACGTATGATAAAAAAACCAAAAGGGTGTCTTGTAAACGGTTCTTTGGCTATTTTAATACCCCAAAAAGGTACTACTATTACTGAAAAGCAAATGGCATTTTTTTCAACGCAAGAATACAGAAAGTTTTATCAAATTGCAAGAAACTATCAAACAAGATCATTAAATGTTGATGCGTGTTCTGTATTCTTTTATGGAATATTGAGGGATAAGGCCAAAAAAGTACCTATAATTGAAAGACTTGACGAAAAAGAAAACAATCAAAGTAGCATCTTTGATTATACAAAGTGAGGAATAATATGTTAACACAACAGAATATAATAGATTTTTGCAATCAGTATGATTATGACATAAGAAAAACAGGAAACGGCAGGTGGATAGACCAAAAATGTGCCGCTGATGTGGTTACTGTGATTGCGGATTGTATATACAACTATGAGTCGGAAAATCCAAGAAGTACTTTCACTACACCTGATATATGGCATTATGATTACGCTGTTGAAAATGTTGAAGCTATATTTAAGAAACCTGGAGTTGAAAGTACAGCAGCTAAAAATGAATATGATAAATTTTTTCAGCAACCAATGGAAATGTTAGCATATGCGCAAGTGCTTACAAAATCAAAAAGAGGCAATCGTAATTACTATAAAGTAAATAACAAAGAAATATTGGAATATATCGCTTTGCGAGAGCGAAATGCCCTTTTCTTCCTAAAAACTTATATAGAAAAGACGCTTAACGATAGTGGAATTTATAATGCCTTTGAGAATTTCTTCAATAGACAAACTAAAGATACTTATCAAGCGGTAAAGAAAACTTTTTCTAACTTTACAATTAAGTATACAAAAATAAATGGTGAAGTTGAGTGTAATAGAATTTTTATTAAAGTTTTAAATCCATTGGCTTATTTTAATAATTCTTGTGGAACGGAAAGAGGCAGACTTTCTGATCAAAATATTACTTACGATATGCTTATGTATAATCGCAATAATTTTAGAGATATTTATTCAGATAAGCCAAAAGGCGTAACAAGAAAAGAGTACGCTGCTTCCCATCCAGTTGAGGTTAATGAGGCATATTATCATTACCAGTCTACAAAAGCTAAAAGATTTCTTCGTTTGTTTAATGATCAAAATCGTGGAGGACAAACAGAACATCTTGAACAAGCTCATATGTCAGATAAAGCTATCCATATGCATCATATTTTTCCGGAATCTGTTTATCCCGAAATATGTTACTATTTAGAAAATATAATTGCTCTTACACCTACACAGCATCTTAACTATGCTCATCCAAACGGACACACGCAAGAAATTGATGAGCAGTATCAACACTTGTTGTTACTTTCGAAAGCGGACAGAATCCAAGAGAATTTAACCGATGCTGCAGTAGAACAAATCTATGAATTTTCAAGATTTTTATTTGTGCTTAATGTTGGTTTTGATAATGATGATATATTAGATATTGCCGATATGGACTTTGGCGCCGTTGTAAATGCGATTAATGTACACTATGCGGCATAAAATGTGAGGAAAATGTATGAATTCAGAATATACCAAGGGTTCAGAGTGGCGAAGATGGGAGTTGCATATTCATACTCCTGGAACTCAAAAGAATGATAATTTTGATGGATCCTCTTTATCTGAAAAGTGGGAAAAATATTATAATGATATTAATGAATATATTGGTGATGGAAATGACCCGCTAAAATCGATAGCGGTTGTAGCTATCACAGACTATTTATCTATAGATAACTACAAAAAGGTGATTTTAGATAATAGATTACATTCAAGCGTAAAACTAATATTGCCAAATGTAGAAATGAGAATTCAGCCAATAGCAAATGATTCTCCCATTAATATACATTTCATCTTTAATCCGGATATTATAGAATCTGTCGAAGATAGATTTTTTTCAAGGATTAAATTTATATATGGTACGACAAGTTTTTCAGCATCTCGAAGTGAATTGATTCGACTTGGAAAAACAATTAGTTCTGAATTGGATGATGATTCTGCTTATAGAAAAGGTATAGAGCAATTTATTCCTTCATTTGACAAGATTCAAGAAATTTTTGCGAACGACAAAGAACTTAGAAAAAATACGATTATTTTAGTATCAAATAGCACGACTGATGGGGTAAGTGGTGCGATAAATCATTCTGATTATTTGGATGGTTTTCAAGGGGACAGTCAGCTTAAGGCCTTTAGACAAGCAATATATAAATTCGTTGATGGAATTTTTTCGGCAACTCCCTCAGATATTGCTTACTTTTCGGGTGAAAAGGCGAGCTGCCCAGCCGACATAGTAATTAAAGAATGTGGTTCTTTGAAACCGTGTATTCACGGATGCGATGCTCATAATAACGGGAAAATATTTGAACCAGACCAACAAAAATATTGCTGGATAAAAGCAGACCCTACATTTAATGGGTTGAAGCAAATTCTTTATGAACCTAGAGAACGTGTAAGAATATCGCAAATAGTTCCAGACTATAAGGCGGAATACCATATAATCGAAAGCGTACAATTTGTTGGCGAAGATTTTCAAGTTGAACCCATAGTATTTAATGATAACTTAACGTGTATTATCGGTGGTAAATCAACTGGTAAATCTATTTTACTTCATAACTTGGCTAATTCTATAGATTCAACTCAAGTTAGAGAAAAAGAAGACAAATCATCTTCTACTACTAAAAACATCGAAAATGTTTCTGTAACTTGGAAAGACGGGAAAAAAGATGAGGCACGAAAGATTGTCTATATTCCTCAGACATATTTGAATAGGTTAAGTGATGCAAAAGAATCGACAACTGAGATTGACAAAATAATAGAAGAAATTGTTTGGCTTAACCCTGATGTTAAAGCCGAGCATAATTTGATGCTTAAATCAATAAAAGAATATAAAGTTGCATTAAACATAAGTATTCTGGGTTTGATTGAGAATCGAAAAGAAATAGATAGCATTAGAAACGAAAAGCAAGAGATTGGTAAGCAAGAAAGTATCGAGGCTCAAATTGAGAAACTAACCTTACAAAAAGACACATTGTCAACTAGTCTCAATTTATCAAAAGATGAATTGGATTTATATGATCGAACAATTTCAGAGATTACGACAATTAATGAATCCATTCTTTCTTTGAAAAAAGATCTGACTATTGTTCAAGAAATTGAGTCCGTAGTCGAAAAAATAACATTTAACTATTCTTTTTTAGATCACATTCAGGAATTAATAAGTCATGCAACTGATGATGCAATTACTGCCGCAAATGATATTTGGCTTCAGAGTAAACTAAGTATAATTGATAATATTTCCAAAGAGTTAGCTGAAAAAGAAAGCCGAAGAGACCAACTTTTTGAGATTCAAAATGGCTTAAAATCAAAGATTCAAGAAAATAAAGTTATCTCGGAATTGTCAAATGGTATCCAAAAAGAGAGTGAAAAGTTAAATAAATTAACGGCGTTAGAGAAAAAAGAGGCGGTTTTAATTGAAAAAGAAAATACATATATTTTTGAACTTTGCCAATCAATAGAGAAATTCAAAAAAATTCACAATCAATATGCCCAAACGGTAAACGAAAAACCTGAGTTCAAAAGTAATGATTTAGAGTTTTCTGTAGAAGTTCCATTCAAAAAAGAAGCATATGTAGATAAAGTTTTGCAGCTTTTCGATAATCGTTCTGTAGTACTAAAAGAAACCATTGTAATAGATAACTTTACGGAAAATCAATATGCAGAACAACTATTAAAAGATTTTATCAGTAAAATTCTCGATGAGAAGCTACAGCCCAAAAAAGGCAATACCAAAGAAACTGCAATCCGTGAGCTTTGTGATGACTGGTTTGAAATAAAATATAGTGTACAAATGGATAACGATACTATTGATGTTATGTCACCAGGTAAAAAAGCACTTGTGTTATTAAAATTGTTAATAGATTTAGCGGATAGTCAATGCCCTATTCTTATTGATCAACCGGAAGATGATTTGGATAACCGTTCGATATTTAATGATTTGATTCCTTTCATTAAACGAAAGAAAAAGGATAGGCAGATTATCATCGTTACACACAATGCGAATGTTGTGCTTGGCTCAGATGCTGAAGAGGTAATCGTAGCTAATCAGCAAGGAAGCAATGTTCCGAACAAGCAATATAGATTTGAATATAGATCTGGTGCGATTGAAAACAATCAGCCATTATATAATGAGAATGGAGAATTAGAATTGGGAATACTAAACTCTCAGGGAATTCAACAACATATTTGTGACATTTTAGAGGGCGGAGAACGAGCTTTTGAATTAAGAAAAAACAAGTATCATATTTGATATTGTTTGTAATTTTTTTCGGCAACATTTTGCGAAATGCTTTTGGCAACGAAATGGCAACAAAAAATCGGATAGCGTATGCTTTACCGATAATTCAAATAATATAAATACTCTCTGATAAATTTCATAAACAAATGCGTTTAAGATTGATTTACAGGGAGCGAGTGGGAATAACCGTTAAAACGGTATAAACCCGTATAAACATAGGTTTTTTCGCCCGTCGAGGCGCCTCTTGAGCTGGATTGATACTATTCGTAGCCATCTAATATTCCCAAGAAAATATTTGCAAAAGGACAAGTAAAACCGTCCTGCTGAACAACGAATTCAGCAGGACGGTTTTTGCTTGTCCTATTTATTTTTCAGCAAAAGAATGCTTGGTTCATATTTCCCCCAACCGTCATAAATACGAAGTCAGTTGAGTTTGCATTCAAATTATTCGTCCCCGATAATCTCTCCGGCGCGCAATCCCTGCTGGCGAAAATCGTCCAGGCAACTCCCCTCCCTATACCGATTCTACATCAACCTAAATGGAAAGTTTAAGCGTCTGCAACGGGACTATGGCCGGGCGCATGAGAACAGCGCTCTCATATCTGACCGCTTTCATAAGATGAATATATAGAACAAATCCCCTAATCTGCTCTCCGCCCGACTATAAGCGGGTCAATCGGGTCTTTGGCTCCCCGGCTGCGGAGGGGGCGGAGGCCGTAAGAGAGCAGGAACGGATGGGAAAGGTAAAAACAGCCCCGGTTATCATCTGGCAGAGATGAACGATAAAACAAATGGACTAATACCCAAGTCTGTGTTATACTTTTTTATGAATATGAAACAAATTGGATATAGCTGCGTGAAAAAATCTTGCATTCTTTAAATGCCGTTTTGATGCTTTTTTGATGTATTCTATCTCCCAGAAGGAGGAGTTATTGTGACCAAGGTCTTAATCGTAGAGGACGAGCCCCCCATTTCCAATCTGATCCGTCTCAGTCTGACGAAAAACGGATATGCATGCAAATGCGTGTTTGACGGCATGGAGGCGGCTGATTTTCTGGAAAAGGAGCGGACGGACCTAATCCTTTTGGACGTTATGCTGCCCAAGCTGGACGGCTTTGAGCTGATGGAATACATTCGTCCCTTAAATATCCCGGTCATTTTTCTCACTGCCAAAAACGCGGTGGATGACCGGGTGAAAGGCCTGCGTATGGGAGCGGAAGACTACATCGTCAAACCCTTTGAGATTGCTGAACTGCTGGCTCGGGTAGAAGTGGTGCTGCGGCGCTATGGGAGATCGGAGGATCTCATCCAAATGGATGAGCTGCGCATAGACGTTCGGTCCATGCGGGTGGAACGGAATGGGATAGAGATCGCGCTCACCCCCAAGGAATACGAGCTCCTGCTGCTGTTCACACGCAATCCCGGTATGGCGCTGTACAGGGAGACCATCTATGAGCGGGTGTGGGGCGGCGAGCTGGAGTTCGGCAGCAAGACAGTAGATCTCCATGTCCAGCGCCTGCGAAAAAAAGTAGGCTGGGAGAAAAAACTGGTGGCTGTCAGCAAAGTGGGCTACCGGCTGGAGGAAGGGCGATGAAATTCCGTCTTAAGATTACGCTCTCCATGCTCTGCCTTCTGGCTGTGCTATTCAGCGTGGGCGGCAGCGCCCTAATTTCTATTTCCTTTCAAAACGCCATGAATCAGGAGATGGCTGCGGCCCGAGACCGCCATCAAATGCTATTGAGCGTCCTGACAGCGGCGGGAAATTCAGGCGTCCAGCAGGATGCCCATACCGTTTCACGTGTGCTGAGAAGGTTTTCCGCCTCTGGCGCTCCGGCGTGGTCAGCCGTCCGCCTCTCCTCTGATACAGACGCGCTGTACCAAGACGGCGACGCGTCCTCTGAACTCAACCAATTTACAGAACAGATTGATACTCAGCATAGCCTGATCTCCTATTTTACGGATGCAGAAGGAACACCATATCTGCAGTTCTCCGGTGCCTTTACCAGCGATGGAGACATTTTATACCTGGACACAGCCTACGATCTTTCCAATGTGTATGAATCCCGGGATCGGCAGCAGAGCACCTATCAGACAATCCTGCTGGGAATGCTGGCCGTCTGCGCTCTGGCGTCTTACAGCATATCATGGATGCTCACCCGCCCTCTTAACCGCCTCTCCCGCGCGTCCCGGCAGATCGCATCAGGAAATCTGTCATATCGCTCCAGGCTCCGTACCAGGGACGAGATCGGCGCGCTCTCCGCTGACTTTGACAGTATGGCCAAACAGATTGAAAAAAATGTCTCTGATTTGAACGCCGCGATGGAGCGGCAGGAACAGTTTATGTCCAGCTTTGCCCATGAGCTGAAAACGCCCATGACCTCCATCATCGGCTATGCGGATCTGCTGCGGGCCGGAAATTTGACCAAAGCGGAACAGGTCGAAGCCGCCGGCTATATCTTTTCTGAGGGCAAACGCCTGGAAAGCCTGTCGTTGAAACTCCTCGACATCTTCGTTTCGGGGCGTCGGGAGCTGGATCCTTCCCCTGTCTCTCCTTTACATGCAGCACAGGAGCTGGCAGACCGCCTGCGTCCCATTTATAGATGGGCGGGAGTGGACATCCGATGCGGCGGTGAGGACGGAATCTGTCTGCTGAATGTGGATTTGCTGCGCTCACTGCTGGTCAATCTGGCCGAAAATGCCCGCAAAGCCATGCCTAAGGGCGGCATCATTGAAATCTATGTGACACTGCTGCCAGATGGATGTAAAATCTGCGTTACGGACAACGGCTCCGGAATCCCAGAGGAGGCCCTAGCCCATCTGACCGAGGCCTTTTACCGTGTGGACAAGGCCCGCTCCCGAGCCCAGGGCGGCGCCGGACTGGGGCTGACTCTCTGCGCGAAGATCGTAGAGCTGCATGGCGGAACGCTGCGCTTTGCCAGCAAACTGGGCGTCGGCACCCGTGTCACCGCCGAATTGAGAGGAGGACGGCCATGAAACGCGCTATCCGTTATATTGTTCCTTTTCTGGGGACCGCTCTGGCCGTGCTTCTAAGTTTTGTCCTGCCAAAAATAGTTTTGTCGGCGCAGGATGAGCGTCTGGAGTTTCAGGTCAAGCAGGTCGAAACGGCTGTTCCGCCTCTGGAAATCAGTTTTTTTGATCGTTTGCAATTCTTTACCTCTGATTATACCACATTCCTGTTAGAAACGGACCGGACAGAGG
Source organism: Selenomonadales bacterium (assembly GCA_003150515.1). Lineage (GTDB taxonomy): Bacteria > Bacillota > Clostridia > Christensenellales > QALW01 > Neochristensenella. The sequence goes on from QALW01000050.1 coordinate 12,942, forward strand.
ATATCGACGCGGCATATCAGTCTGTTCTGGAGATACTGAGTTTTTTTGCTAAAAACGGCTTTGAACAGTTGAATAACGGTCCCTATTATACAAGATACAGCACCCGCTTTCTAGCGCTCTCCCAGGACGGCCTTCAAACCGCCCTGGTATGGGATTTCAGCCTGGTTGACAAATTGGGCAACACCATCAGCATACAGTTGGACAACGAGAGTGAAAAGCTCATTTCTCTCTATTTCACACAGATGGACCCATCCCTCACCATCCATCAACTGGATACTGAAGCCATAGCCCAGCGTTGGGCAGATGCCTGTGTGGAACATTACGGATTACAGACTGTGAATGTGCAGACCATAGAGTCCGACCATCCAGAGTACCGTTTGACATTTACTGATATAGACGGCGGCACGATAACTGCACACCTTTATTTGGAACCATACTTATGCTCATTTTATTTGGGATGAGCCTTAATGAATTTTCAAATGATGCCATTTTGATGCCGTTTATTAGCTGTTTATAGGAAACGCCCTGCTATCATTTTCTTGAAAGAACTTGATAGGAGGCTTTCCTTTTATGAAGACCATTGATTATAATCTGATCCAGCGTGAACGTTATGCCTCGCAGACTGGATACAGATCGGATGATTATGATGCAGAGCGGCGGACAGGCTCCGCGCGGCATACCAGCGTAAAAGCAGAGCAAAACCCGCATACTTTCCGCCGGAAGCGAAATAAACGATATCTCCAGCCAAGGAGGAGACGGCAGCTGCTGCGGCTGACGATGCTCTGCCTGATTGCCGTAATAATTTGCGGATGCATGACTGCTTGGGGAAATGAGCCTTTGTCAGAAGTCATTGAAACGCATCAGACTCCTATTCAAGAGACAGAGGTTCCGACTCAGACGCAAAATCAGGAGCAGAATTCAGAAGAGACGGAGGTCCCGCCGCAGACGCAAGAGCAGGAGCAGAACTTAAATTGGAACCTTATTCTGATTAATCCTTGGAACAAGCTTCCCAGCGACTACTCGATCGCCACGGTACAGTTGAAAAATGGATTGTATGTGGACAAGCGCTGTTATCCCGATCTTCAGGACATGATGGACGCATGCCGGGCGGATGGATTGTCGCCTGTGATTTGCTCTGCCTACCGAAGCTGGGAAAAGCAAAATGAGCTTTTCAGCAACCGAGTCAGCAGCTTTATCAGCCAGGGGTATTCCAGAACCGAAGCAGAGAAAGAAGCGGGAAAAGTCGTGGCTGTTCCCGGAACCAGCGAGCACCAGACCGGTCTTGCCCTGGATATTGTAGACATCAATAATCAGCATTTGGACGAATCCCAGGAGCAGACTCCTGTTCAGCAGTGGCTGATGGAAAACAGTTGGAAGTACGGCTTTATACTGCGCTACCCCAATGATAAGAGCGATATCACTGGAATCATCTATGAACCTTGGCACTATCGCTATGTAGGCAAGAAAGCCGCAAAAGAAATATATGAGCAAGGAATTTGCCTGGAAGAATATCTGGAGCAAACGAAATAACCTGCATTTAGACTTTGAGATACCAAATATAGCATGTTTCGTGCCAGAGCGGTTTTGCTCTGCGATAATCCCGGCGGGCAAGCGCTAAAGGCGCTTGCCCGCCTCAGCTAATTATAACTATGCCATAAGCCCTGCAATCTTACGGTTTCTGTAATACTATTTTGAAACCAGGAAAATGGGCTGTCCCAAATAAAAGGCAGAATATTAATTATTCGCAAAAGTTATTGCTGCAGAATCATATTAAATACACTCCTATTATATTAGAGTTTGCCGAATTAGAATAACGGTCACAATTCCGCAGAGAGTCTATTGACATTTGAAAAAAAGTATGATATTATAAAATAAACATGAATATGTTACATACAATATATTCTAATGGCAGTTTAACAAAAAAGACAAAATGACGTGACCGCAATGGAACGTCAAATATATATTTAAGACTTATTTTTATAACGGCAGACATAGCGTCCCAGGTTTATTCTGTTCATTTTCTATAAGATTTATAAGCGATTCCGAGCCGCGGTATATATAATTGCGCCTTGTAAAGATGTATAAATACTAAAGCATATCTTTAAAATTAGAAAGGGATATTTGCTATGCTTAAACCAAGCCGCTATATCGTCTCAGAGAAGAACAGAAACGGCGAGTTGTTGCTCATGAGCATTCTGCATTGCACATATGTTAAATTTCCGCAAGCGTATGCAGACGAAGTATTAACTCTTATGCAGTCGGCTGTTATTAACGAGAGCGTTGGCAACCTAAAAATTATAGATGTGTTAAAAACTAATAAAATGCTCATTGCCTCCAATTTAGACGAATCGCTGTTGGTGGACGCAATGCATAAACAGCATGTCTTTTCTAACGATTGGCTATACTTAACCATACTTCCAACAAACAATTGTAATTTTAGATGTATATATTGTTATGAAAATCCTGCGGAAGAAAATATGAACGACCAAACCGAAAAAAATATACTCGATTTTGTAAGGAAAAATATTAGAAAGTATAAAAAGTTAAGGCTCAATTGGTTTGGCGGAGAACCTTTACAGCAAAAAGAGCGGGTTGTCAGAATGAGCAGGGAAATTAACGAAATCTGCAAAGCTAACAAAATTCCCCTCGTCGGAATGATGACAACTAATGGATACGATTTAGATTTAGAAACATTCAGGTCTTTAATTTCAAATAGAATATTGTCATATCAGGTATGTATAGACGGCAGCAAATGCACGCACAATGTTCAACGACCGCATTTTCAGAATTCCGATTCATATCAAAAGATTTATTCAAATTTATTGTCAATAAAAAGAAATATCAAATCAAATACATTCAAAATAGTGATAAGAGCCAATATGACTCCCTTTGTAGAAGAGCATTTATTAGGTCATCTTGAGGATTTAGCTTCGGATTTTGGCAATGACAAACGATTTAGTATATATTTTCAAGGCGTGAGAGACTGGGGCGGCAATAGGATTAGTGAGAACGCTGTTGAAATTGCCCCCGACGAAGAGAATTATTATAAAAAATGGTATGATATTGCTTCTGAAAAGGGATTGAATTCTGCCGACTTTATACCTGTTGGTCCGGTAACGGGATTGTGCGAAGCCAATCTGAAGAATGGATATTTGATTTATTATGACGGCAGTATTCATAAGTGTTCATTGGCTTCACAAGACGAAACTAGCAAGGATATCGATACCGTTGGACAAATTGAGGACGGCGGAAAGATGATAATTGATAATGAAAAAATAGCGAAATGGATTGTTAACCGCGTATCAAGCGAAAACTGCTATAACTGCTCCCTATATCCTATTTGCTGCGGCGGCTCTTGTCCTTATTCAAAGAATATAAAAGGTCAGAAATCCTGCCTTCCTATAAAAGAGATGATAAAAGCTCATTTACGATGCCTGGATTACCGAAATATGATTCCTACATCACTACGGGAATGTGAGGAGAATCACTTATGAATATTAAAGAAACCGTTCTGATTACACTTGAAGAAAATGGGATTTACATACCTGATGATCTTGACGAAGAACTGGATATGGATTCAATTACATTTATATCAATAGCAGTATGCATTGAAGAAAAAATGCAGATTTCAATACCGGATGAGTATTTAGCAATTGATAAATTCAAAACCATCAATAGTTTTATTGAAAATATAAATATTATTTTAAATTCGTTGGAAAATGCAGAAAAAATTGATTAGGCAATACAATCAGGATAGGAGGTGAAAATATGCCGAAAAAGAGTCTGCGTAAAGTGGAATTAAAGAAGAAGGTTGATTCTAAAATTCGTCTTTACACAAACGGCGACGAGAGTTGCTGCAATGGAGATCTCGGTTGCTGCAACAAGAGATGCGGCGGATAGTTGATATATTCAATCATCATTATTTCAAAGCAGAAGGAGGTGCGCGGATGCGAAATTTGAAGAAGGTGCCGTTGAAAAAGCCGCAAACGGCTGTAGAATTAAAACTGTTTGGCCGTGATAATCTTGATGGCGTCCTGCGAGCTTCACAGGGCAGCGAAAACTGCTGCAACGGCGATAAGAATTGCTGTAGCAGCAATCCCTGCTAAATCGTGCGGTATGACGCATGGCGGCAAACGACTGGTTTTCCGCCATGCGTCAAATCTTATATTACCATTACAGGAGATATTATCGTGGATGAAAAGAATTTAAAAATCGCGGTTTTAGACAGCGGAATAAACTTAGATTATTCCTGCTTTCACGATATGCCGGGCAGACGCTTATATATTAATTCTGCACATATGATATTGGAAGGCACATGTGCTGATGAAATCGGTCATGGAACGGCCGTTTCATTTATTATACACAAGCATCTGCCCTTAGCGCATATTATCTCCTTTAAAATATTCAGCGAAAACGCCTATGACGCCGATAATTTGATTTTGGCGTTAAATTACATTGATGAAAATATAGATTGCAATATAATCAATATTAGCCTGGGAATCACATGCTCCGGAAATCTATCCGAATTGAAATCAGTCTGCGATAGGCTAACGAATAAAGGCGTATTAATAATTTCTGCATTTGATAATTCCGGAATTTGCTCTTACCCCGCGGCTTTTCAAAACGTAATCGGCGTTGATATAAGTAATACTATTAAAAAACTGTTTGATTATGAATTTGTAGAAAATAGTATTGTAAATATACGCGGATATAGCAAAGAGCAAAATCTTCCCTGGCTAAATGGCAAATATATGACTGTATCAGGAGCAAGTTTTGCCGCGCCGTATATAAGCGTTATTGTTGGCAGGCTCCTCATTTCCGGCATTAATGGATTTTCAGCTATTCTTGAACGCTTAAAATCGGGCGCAGCTAAAATCCTTCATTATGAAACTATCGCTCCTGCAAAGGAAATGCCATTAAAAAGAGGGATATTTTTTCCTTTTAACAAAGAGATGCATAGTATAGCTCGCTTTGAAAATATGCTATCCGTAGATGTCGAGGGATTTTATGATGTAAAATATATTGGGAATATCGGCAGGAAAACATCCGAGGTAATCGGAGAAGTTTATGGTCATGATTATATAATAGAGAACTATCTTAATATAAATTGGGAAAGCAGTTTTGATAGTGTAATTTTAGGGCACACCCTAGATTTATCAAGAATAACAAATATTAATTTTGAAAAATATTTTATTGAAAAATGCATTCAATACAAGAAATCCTTGTATTCATTTGCTGAGATTCAAGAGGAATTGACCTCAAAATTATCAGGCAGCCATATTCCATGGTTTTATCCCGCCGTTAATCCAGAAGATGTACCAAAAGGGACGTTCGGAAAATTAAAAAGAATTTCAAAACCTGTCGTTGCTGTTGTTGGAACATCTCAAAGGCAAGGAAAATTCACGCTGCAATTAAAGCTGAAAATGATATTTGAGAATTCGGGATACAAAGTTGGGATGCTGGGAACCGAACCGTCATCCAAATTGTTAGGAGCGGACGAAATTTACCCTATGGGTTTTGAAACAACGGTTCATACAACAGAGTATGATTCAATCATGTACATAAATAATTTGATGGGAAAAATCGAAAATAAAGAACCCGACTTAATTTTAGTTGGTTCTCAATCGCAAACAGTACCTATTACGGACGGTTGGATCGGTTTTTATCCAATAAAACAGCATGAATTTCTCCTTGCCTGCGCTCCTGATTGTTATATTTTATGCATAAACGTTAGCGATGATCTCCAATATATAAAGCGCACGATAAATTATCTTGAAAATATTCTGCCGTCAAAGGTAATATGCCTCGCCCTATTCCCTTTTGATATGTTGAATAAGTGGTCTGTTATAGGCACAGCTAAGAGTGTTGTTTCCGAAGATGTGATTAACCATAAAATCAGCGAACTGAGAAAACGCCTGAAAAAGAAAGTCTATAATTTATTAGACGAAAAAACTATTTATAAAATTGCAAATGACTGTATTTCTTATTTTCAATAAGCAGGCTATAGCCTAAGTTGAGCATAAAAGGAGTTAAACTTGCCGTTCCAAATATAATATATCTTTTCTCAAAAGCAAACAGAACGTATAAGCAATTTATACCGGCAACGATTGCAGCATTATATTAAAATGCGCGGCAGCGAGAAAAAATGCAGAGCTGCTTGGAAACAGGCTGATAAGAAAAAAAACAACATTTAAACAGCGCAATTAAAAGCATTTTATGTATTTTACAAAATAATATTGCTATTATTTGAAATTTAGAATATAATTACTTCCAGAAAACACACAGCATTATATAGAAGGCATAGAAATCTTAAATGAAATTTATATCTGCAAACTTTGTACGTTATGCGGCGCATCTGCAATATTAAAAGATTAGAATACGGTGTAGTCAGAGAGGTATTTAATAATAATGAAATATACATTATTAAGCAACGCGGCTTATATTAAGGCAAAAATTATAACAAGTCAGGAGAATATTATGAAGAAAGAATATATAATCCCGGAATGCTCTGGAATAAAAATTGATGTCGAGCAAGGACAGAGCATTACAGTAATTGATCTTGAAGGCCAGCAGGTGGTGGATTTTTTTGCCGAAGCAGGCGGCAATGCAAATGAATTTCTTTCTACCGGAGTCACTATAGACTGCAACCAATCTCTCAAATTAAAAGCCGGCAGTCTTATCTATACCAATTTATATAATCCCATGCTGGAAATTCTATCTGACGATGTAGGAGAACATGATTTGCTGCATCCCTGCTGCCGGAAAGAGATGTTTGATTTCTTCTATCACAACGGCAAAGGGCATCCAAACTGCCTGGATAATATAAATAAAGCGCTTGGAGAGCAGCGCTCCATTATAACGCCCGTCAATTTATTCATGCATACGAAAATCAACGCTGACGGCAGCGTCGCAGTGCTGGAGCCGCTTTCTAAAGCGGGAGATAAAATTGTATTAAAAGCATTAATGAATATTACATTGGGAATTGCAGCCTGCAGTGTTTCTGAAAGCAAATGCAATAGCGGAAAATGCTCGCCTATCAAAATTATTATAAATTAAAAACCGCAATGCCTGAATACACGCAGAAATATCTTGAAGAAGGCTTAAGATTTATTATAGCCCAAGCATGATATTGCTCATTAATAATTAACCGTATCTGATTTTTTATTTATTCCTGCTATCTTGCAGATTTAGTCTTGCATTTTGAAAAAACAATGGTATAATTAAAATTCGGGAATTTTCTGAAAAGCTTTTTATAAAAACATATTTCGCTCAAAAAGCGGCGGGGAGGATTTAAAAAATGGAACAGTTTTATGAGCTTGAAGTTGCGGGCCTCAAAAGGAATCTGCCTTTATGCAAAGTAACGGACGACCTCTATATCGGAGCTTTCGTCATTTTTGGAGATGTGGAACTAACCGTTAATTCCGCAAAAGCGCTTTTAAAGCTCGCGCCCGAGCATGATATAATGATAACCGCGGAATCCAAGGGTATTCCGCTTATATATGAAATGGCGCGTCAATCGGGAGAGAATAAATATCTTATTGCGCGCAAAGCGCCTAAGCTCTATATGAAAAATGTGGTTTCAACTGAAGTTACCTCTATTACAACGGCAAAAAAGCAAATGCTCTATATAGACAGCGAGGACGTCTCCTTAATGTCCGGCAAACGGGTATTAATAATTGACGACGTTATAAGCACGGGCGAAAGCCTGCGCGCAGTTGAAAAGCTGGTAAAACAGTCGGGGGGCACCATAGCGGGACGCATGGCAATAATAGCGGAGGGAGACGCTAAATACCGCGATGACATCAAATATCTGGCTTATTTGCCCTTATTCAACCCCGACGGCACTCCCAAAGAACAGTAATAAATTTTCAGACTCAAAAAATTAAAATCAATATGCAGCAAAACAGCTAAAGCGCCGCAAATGCGGCGCTTTAGATTTGGTGGGGATAAAGGGGCTCGAACCCCTGACCTCTTCGATGTGAACGAAGCGCTCTAACCAACTGAGCTATATCCCCTTCTCATGTCGACGTTTTTTATTATAAATTAAAATACAATTATTTGCAAGCAATTTTTAATATGAACTGTAACTTTTAAATATCCGGCGCATATAATTAAATACGGGAAGACCAAATTCCAAACCGTAATTCCAGAATACGGAACGGGAACAGAATATACAATTCCCAACACCAAAACCCATAATTGTCCAAAACTTTTTACCTAAAAACGGCTACTGTCCTACCGGCGGCAGAACAGGGTTGAACGACAAAAAACGCCGCCGGAGAACGGAGCCAAAATGAGGAACAGCTCAAGCTGCTGCACGCGGCAGTCCACCCGCAGCGCAGTAATAAATGATTTCACCGTTACCAACCGCGCGGCCGGAGATATAACCGTACTGGCCACCAGAATATTCGACGGCGTGCAGCGCCGAATGGATTCCGCTCCATGCGTCGTAGATATTAAAAGCGAAATTCAGCCCGCCTCCCTGCTCAGCGCCTTTACTACAGAGCAGAAAGCCTGGACGGAGAACGTATACATCAGCGATTACAGCCAGAGCTATCAGCTTGTCGAATGCAGCGTAGTCTGCCCCGGCCGAGCCATATATTTAGACGCTCAGGGCGCCGAACAAAGCGCATACTGCACAATAAGCATTCCATATTCCGCCCTGATGATATTCCCGGAGGACGCGCTCCTGCCCGCCTTTTTAAGCTGCCTTTGCAGCGCAAGCGTGCTTTCGGCCTCCCAAAGCTCTGCGCGCGCTTCCCGCTTTAACGCATACTGCAGCGGCGCGCTGGCCGTATTTACCGCTTCCTATCTGCCCGCGCGCTTAAACGGCAGCGGACAGTTTTATCCGGATGATATTTCCGTAAGAACCGCCTGCGTCTCCTCCTCCAATAATACCATGCCGGTTTTCACAAATTCGGACATAAGCGATTCCCCCTGCTCCTGTTCCAGATAAAAACCGGCTCCTTCCATTGCAGGCTCGCGGCGTTTATGGCTTCGATTATAATTTAAAATATGCCCAGCTAAGCCGGAAATCTGGAAAATTCAGCCTTTCCGGCTTTCTTCCAGCATAGATATAAGCCTTTCCGCAGTAATTTCGGGCGGAGTATCGTTTTTAATCAAAAAATCCGCATAGCCTTTATAAAGCCGTTCCCGCTCATAATACATTTTAGAAACGCGTTCCCGCGAAGTAAACAGCGGGCGCACGAGCGCGTCCGCGCGCAAAATTTCATCAAGTTCCCGTTCTATATATACTATAACGCCCGCGGCCTTTAAAAAGGACATATTTTCACGCGAAAGCACAACCCCGCCCCCTGTGGCGATTACTGCTTCTCCGCGCCCCGAAGCCTCTTTGCAGGCCTGAGTCTCCTTCTGCCGGAAATATTCTTCCCCTTTAATTTCAAACAGCCGGCTAATGCTCATCCCCTCGGCTTCCTCCACCAAATTATCCGTATCCAAAAAGGCCATTCCCAGCTTTTGCGCCGTCAGCCGCCCGATAGTAGTCTTGCCGCAGCCCGACATGCCTATAAGCACAATATTGCTCTTTTTCATAATCTTACCGCGCTCTTATAATTGCCCAGAACCTCAAAATACTCCGCCTGCTTTTCAGCGCGGGCAAGCGCTCTTAAGACTCTCTCCTCATGAACGCTTCCCTCAAAATCTATATAGAAATAATATTCCCAGCTTTTATTATAAATAGGCCGGGATTCAATTTTGGTAAGATTGATGCCCGCTTCTGAAAAAATATCCAGCATCTGCGCCAGCGCGCCGCTCGCATGAGTCAGAGAAAGATATATACTCATTTTATCAGCGTCCTTTTCCGCTTCAAAGCTGGAGGATACCACAATAAAACGCGTATTGTTGTTTTTGTTGAAATTGATGCCCCTTGCCAGCACCTCCAGGCCATACTGCTCGGCGGCCCTCAGGCTGGCTATGGCCGCCTTAGATGGATCTCCGCTTTGGGAAACATACTGTGCGCTGACAGCAGTATTATAATAGGGAACCTGTTTCCATAAAGGATGCTCGGCCAGAAAATCTCTGGACTGGCTCAGCCCCTCGTTATGAGAATACACTTCCTTTATATCCTGTATACGCGCTCCGGGCACGCCTAAAAGATTCTGCTCCACTTTTATTACATGCTCCCGCACTATATAAGCGCCGTATTTGCGCAAAAGGTCGTATACCTCGCTTATGCCGCCCGTCGAGCTGTTCTCAATAGGCAGTATGCCGTAATCGGCTCCATTCTGCAGGCTTTTGAGCACATCCTCAAAGCTGGCGCATTCCTTCGCCTGGGCCTGCGGAAAAAGCTCGCTGAACACCTGCTCGCCGTAAGAGCCCTTAACGCCCTGATAGGCCACGGCTTCCGGCTCCCGCGCCGGGCTTATATTGCGAAGCAATTCATCCATATAGCTCAAATTATCTCCCCAAAACAGCCTGCTCTGATAGCCCCGGCTGATTTGAAACAGCTTTGTGAAAAAAGCCGTGAGGTCGCCCGAAAATTCCCCGCCCCCCAAAACGGACAGGGATTTCAGAATTTCCTGCTCCCGGGAAGCGTCCCGTATGGGAAGATTATGCTCCCTCTTATATTCGGCTACTCCGCGGACCAGCTCCATGCGCTCAATAAAAAGGGCGGTGAGCTGCTCGTCTATACCGTTAATCTTTTCTCTCAATTCCTTTATATCCATATATTTAATACCTCCCGCCGCACTGCGGCATAAAATATTTTATAAACTGCCGCCGCGCAGCAGCAAATCATACAGCGCCGCAGCCGCCGCGCTCTCAATAACCGGAACGGCGCGCACGGCTATGCATGGATCGTGCCGTCCGCGCACTCTCAGGATCTCCTCCTGCATATCGGCCACGTTTACAGTATGCTGTTCCATTGATATGGAGGGAGTGGGGCGCATATTAACCCTGAAAACCACCGGCATGCCGTTGGTTATTCCCCCGTTTACGCCGCCGCTGTTATTGCTTCTTGCTCTGACGCCGTTCTCCCCCAGCTCCAGCTCGTCGTTAAACTGCGAACCCCTCATTTCAGGCGCTTCCCTGCCCGCGCCGAAAAACAGCCCCTTTACTCCCGGAACGGAAAACAATATATGGGCCAGACAGCTTTCAACCGAATCAAAAAAAGGTTCCCCCAGCCCGGCAGGCAGCCCGGTTATAACGCATTCAATGCTTCCGCCCAGTGAATCTCCATTTTCAGCCGCGCGGCTTATTTCCTCCTTAAGCTCCTGCGCGTCCCCCACGCAGGGAAAATCCTTCTCCCACAGCTTCTTAAATTCCTCCGGCTCCAGGCTTTTAAAGGGAAGAGATTCCGCCTTTCCCGCGCTGGCCAAACGCGCGCAGATATATATTCCTCTTTTCTGCATAATATCTCTCGCTATGCTGCCGGCGGCAGTAATAGGCGCAGTGAGCCGTCCTGAAAAATGCCCGCCCCCCCTGTAATCGTTAAAGCCCTTATATTTTATATACGCCGGATAATCTGCATGCCCCGGCCTCATCAAAGCCTTAAGCTGCTCATAATCTCCGCTCCTGGTGTTTTGATTGCGTATTATAAGACAAATGGGCGCGCCCGTAGCCCGGCCGTTAAATATGCCCGAAAGAAATTCGGGAATATCCGTCTCGGCGCGGGGAGTAGTGCCCGGCCTGCCGGGCGCGCGCCTGCGCATATGCAGCATTATATTCTCAAGGGAAATCTCCGTTCCCGCAGGCACTCCGTCTATAACCGCGCCTATGGCCGGGCCGTGCGATTCCCCGAATATGCTTATTTTAAAACATTCGCCTATAGTCATGCTCATCCTATATCCGCCTCCCAATTATTTCAATCCGCCCTTAAAAAACGGCTTAAAACCGTTTCCCCGCCCTGCTTTTAACTTCTTTTTTCAAATCAGGCATGCTCTTAAAGCCGTTTGCCGAGATCACGCTTCGCTTTTTAAATATGTCAGCAGCAATCCGGCCCGCATTCCAAACGGCCTCCTAAACTTTTATAATGCTCCCAAAACTCCGGATAGCTTTTATTTACGCTCTGCGCGCCCAGAATTATTACCGGCCCCCGCGCTTTAACCGCCGCAACGGCTGCCGCCATAACAATCCGATGGTCGTTAAAACTCTCGCATACTCCGCCGCTGAAAGCAGAAACGCCCGTTATGGCCAGCCCGTCCTCCCTTTCCTCAATCTCTCCTCCCAAGCTTTTTATAAGCGCGCTCACGGCGCGCAGCCTGTCGCTCTCTTTCAATCTCAGCCGGGCGGCATTGACTATTTCCCGCCTGCCGGGAGTCAAAGCGCATAATACGGCCAAAACGGGCACCAAATCAGGAAATTGAGAGACGTCTATTCTATCGGGAAGTTCCTTAACCAAATTAACAATCGCTTTATCCGGCTGCAAGGAATTTTCGTTCAGCCCCTCCAAAATTATATCGCAGCCCAGCCTCCGAGCGGCCAGCCAAAAAGCCGCCTGGGAATAATCCCCTTCGCACGCAAGAGACGCAGGCGTATAACGCTGCCCGCCCCCAATATAATATCGGCCGTTTTTCTCCTCCCATTTGACATTAAAGCGCGCCTGAATATCTTTAGTCATATCCACATAGCCCGAAGATTGCAGCGCGGAATTCAAAATCAATTCCGAATCTCCCTCCAGGCTGGGAAGCGCAAGCAAAAGCCCCGTCAAATATTGAGAGCTGATTCCGCCCGAAAGCTCAAAGCGCCCCGGCTTCAGCCGTCCGCTCACCTTCAGCCGCCCGCGGCGTTCGTCCAGCTCATAAGCTATGCCCTGACTTTTAAATATATTGAAATATTCCTCCAGCGGCCTGCTCATTAACCTGCCCGCGCCCTGAAAGATAAATTCTCCGCCCGACGCCAGCGCAACGGGCAGCATAAAGCGCAGAGTAGAGCCCGATTCGCCGCAGTTTAAAACGTCCCCTTTTTCTCTTTCTCCCTTAATAATCAGCTTATCGGAAAATTCCTCTATCCGCACGCCCAGAGCTTCCAGGCAGCTTTTAGTCGCGTTTATATCCTCCGAACGCCCGCAGTTATATATTTCGCTCCGCCCTTTAGCAAGCGCCGCGCAAATCAGAGCGCGGTGCGCAAAGCTTTTGGAAGGCGGAATTATTAATTTCCCCTTAAGTTTTCCCGGCTGAATGACTGCCTCCATTGCGCATCCTCCTCAAATTAATCCCTTAAAGGCTTTGGACCAGCTCCTGCACGCTCATCTTGACTATTTGGGCCTCCCCAATCCGCTTTAAAAGCACTAAATTTATCAGGCCGTATTCCATCTTCTTATCATAAACCGCCTCCAAAGCCGCTTCCCTGGCAGGGAGCGGAAGCCGGGTGCTTAATCCGTATTTTTCAAGAACAGCAATTATTTCTTCGCTTTGAGCCCTGCTTAAGCCGCATATGCGCGAACTTAAATCCATCAGCGCGCACATGCCCCAGGCCACCGCCTGCCCGTGCGAACAGGAATAATTCAGCCGCTTTTCATAGGCGTGCCCCAGAGTATGCCCAAAATTCAAAAGCTTGCGCTCCCCTTTGTCAAACGGATCCGCCTCCACCAATGCGCATTTTATGCCGCAGCTAATTTCTATAATCCGCTCCATATCCGGCTCCCGCTCATTTAAGAGCTTCATAAGCTCGGGGCTCTTTATACAGGCGTATTTTATAATTTCCGCCATGCCGCAGGAAAATTCCCTGGGCGGCAGAGTGGATAAAAAGGAGGGCTGGATAATAATTTTTTCCGGATTATAAAACGCCCCCGCCCTATTCTTTCCGCTGGGCAAATCCACTCCGGTTTTCCCTCCTATGGAGCTGTCCGTACAGGCCAAAAGAGTGGTGGGAATTTGTATTAAACGCACGCCTCTTAAATATGTAGCCGCCGCAAATCCGGCCACGTCGCCGGGCACTCCTCCGCCCAGGCCGATAATAATATCTGTTCTGGTTATGCCAGAGGCGCTGAGAAAATCATATATTTCCGAAAGAGTATGCATGTTCTTTGAAGCCTCTCCCGGCTCAAACGCATAAATATATACTTCCAGCCCCGCCTCTTTCAGGGATGAGGCAATTTGAGAGGCGTAAAGCCCGGATACGTTTTTATCAGTTATAACGGCGGCTCTGCCCGCGCCTTTTAGCTCTATATATTTCGCCGTCTCCCGCGCGCCGCCCCTAGTGATAATTATATCCGTCCTGGGCGGAGCGGTTTTAAGCGTATAGCTGATTCTCATATTTCTCTGCCCTCCAGCTCCGCAATTTTCCCCAGCTTTTCCATAAGCAGCGCAAAGCTCTGCGGAGTGAGAGACTGCTGTCCATCGCATTTAGCGTGAGGCGGATCATTATGCACCTCAATAATCAATCCGTCCGCCCCGGCGGCTACGGCCGCCTTGGACATGGGCTCAACCAGCCACCACATACCCGTGCCGTGGCTGGGATCTACAATAACGGGCAGATGGCTCTCCCTCTTAAGCACGGGCACGGCGCTCAAATCCAGCGTATTGCGGGTATAGGTTTCAAAAGTGCGTATGCCCCTTTCGCATAAAATTACGTTTTGATTGCCGCCCGCCATTATATATTCGGCGGCCATAAGCAATTCCTCAATGGTGGCCGAAAGCCCCCTCTTAAGCAATATGGGCTTGGAGAGCATGCTTAATTCCTTAAGCAGAACAAAATTCTGCATATTGCGGGCGCCCACCTGTATAATATCCACCTCGTCTGCAAAAATCTTGATATTCTCGGCGGACATAATTTCCGAAACTATTGGCAGACCGGTCTTGCGGCTGGCTATTTTTAAGAGCTCCAGGCCGTCCAGCCCCAGCCCCTGGAAGGCGTAAGGGCTGCTTCTGGGCTTAAAGGCCCCGCCGCGCAGAAGAGAGGCTCCCGCCCGTTTAACCTGCCGCGCAATATTAAGCAATTGCACCTCGCTCTCCACAGAGCAGGGGCCGGCAATGACCGCAATTTTCTTTCCGCCTATCTTTACGCCTCCCGCGTCTATAACCGTATCCTCTCTATGGAATTTGCGGTTGGCCCGCTTATAAGGCTCCTTAACCTTTATAATGCGCTCCACCTCTTCAAAACGGCTCAGGGAATCGGGATCAAGCTGAGAAGTATCCCCCGAGAGCCCCAGCATCATCTGTTCTCCGTTAATATACTGCACGTCCGCGCCGCTGGCCTCGATATGCTTAACCAGCTTTCTTACCCCTTGCTCATCCGTCCCTTTACGCAATACAAGCATCATAAATCAATCACTCCCTGCAAATAAAAAAGGAAGCCGCGCGCCGGGCTTCCTTTAAAAATCTGAATTTTTCCGGCGCAATTTATGTATGGCTAAAAGACGGGGTAAAGTAAAACCCGTCAAAAAACATAAAGAAGCCGTTTAATAAACTGCGAACCGTCATAGAAAATTTCTCCTGCATGAATTTATTTTATTTTAGCGCTAAAGTTCAAATGTGTCAACAGTATATTTTAAAAGACCGAAAAAGCGCCTTAAGCAGAAAAACAGGCTCTGTTTAAGCCGCGCTCTGTTTTTGCTTGAAAGATTGGACAAAATAGTATAAACTATAAGCATATAAATCTATTTCAATTATGGAGGTATTAAATGGGCCAACGCAAACACGGCCGCGCGCGCAGAAAACCAAAAAAGGACTACGGCAAGCTGATCGCCTTATGCGCCGTTGCGCTGATATTAGTAACGGCCGCAGTATTATTAACCGTCCTGCCCGGGCTGCATACAGCCGGCCCGACTCTGATTGCGGGCACTCCCTCTCCCGGGATAGAGCCCAGTCAAACCGCCTCGGGCGGAACGTCTGATTCGGGGATAACGCCCAGCCCCACTCAGCAACAGGAAACTGAAATATTAATCCAGCTTATGGGAGACGTGCTGCTTCACGACACCACCACCCTCCGAGGAGGGCTCCAGCCGGACGGAACCTATGATTTTAATTCCTATCTGGATATCATATCCCAAAGCATCAACGGAGACCTGACTATAGCCAATATAGAATCTCCCGTTGACGCCAACGGAGACGGCTCGGGCTATTCAGGCTATCCGCGCTTCAACGTGCCCCGCGCAATTGTCGCAGCCCTCAAAAACGCCGGAGTAAAGCTGGCTCTGACGGCCAACAACCACGCGCTGGACAAAGGATATACTGGCCTGAGCAACACCATAGCTTCCATTAAAGCGGAAGGCCTGGATTATTACGGCACTTTCACATCCCAGGAGGAACAAGACGCATATAAAATAATAGACGTAAAAGGAATTAAAATCGGGCTTCTTGCTTATACCGACAGCGTAAACGGGCTTATGTCCCTGATTCCCGAAGAAAGTCAGGATTACTGCATAAATCTAATTGGCTTAAATTCCAATAACGATCTTAACCGCATGAAAGAGGATATAAAAAATATCCGCGGGCAGGGAGCGGAATTTGTAATCGTATCCCTGCACTGGGGCCGCGAATATAAGGACGAGCCAACCGAGCGTCAAAGAACTATAGCCCAAGCCCTTATAGACAACGGAGCTGACGTGATTATGGGCAATCATTCGCACTGCGTTCAGCCTATTACCAAAAAAGAAATTGAATTTGAGGGAAAAACTAAAACGGTGGTTGTGGCTTATTCAATGGGTAATTTCCTGGCCGACCAGATGAGCCTGGAAAAGCCCGAAAATATGACTCAGCACAGCTTCATTCTAAATATTAACGTCAAGCGCGCCCAGGACGGCTCGGTAGAGCTGGCCGACGCCACCTATACCCCCACCTTTACTCATAGAGATTCAGTAGGTTCGGGCGTATATTCTTATAAGGTGCTGCCCGCGGGCAAATACGCCAACGCGCAAAGCCGCCCCGAAATCTTCGCCAGCGATGAGAAATGGGCCTTATGCAAGCAGGCCTGGGAGCGCACCCAGCGCATAGTAGGCGACCAAATAAAAGCGCAGGAAGAATAACTTAGGAAAAACAATTAGACAATATTTATAAATTATTAATCTTGAATCCCGAAAGGACGTTTAAATTTGTTTAAGCTGAGCCGATTTCTAAAGGATTATAAAAAGCAGCTTTTTTTAGGGCCCTTTTTCAAGCTGTGCGAAGCAATATTGGAATTAATGCTGCCCTTTCTTATGAAAAAGCTGATTGACAACGGCATAAGCACGGGAGATACCGCCTATATCCTCCGCATGGGCGCGCTTATGCTGCTTACCACCGTTCTGGGCTTATTATGCGCGCTTATATGCCAATATTACGCCTCTATCGCCTCTCAGGGCTCAGGCACGGCGCTGCGCAACGCTCTTTTCAGAAAAATACAGAGCTTTTCAGGCAAAGAAATGGATCGCTTCGGAAGCGCTTCTCTGCTGAATCGGCTGACAAACGATACCGTCCAGCTTCAATACGCCGTAGCCATGCTCATCCGTCTGGTTATACGCGCTCCCTTTCTATGCATAGGCGGGCTTGTAATGGCTATGATTATCAATCTCAAGCTTTCCCTGATAATCCTGGCCGTGATACCAATATTTATTATAGTGCTGGCCCTTATAATGAAAAGCTGCATTCCTCTTTTTAAGCTTATGCAAAAGAGATTGGACCGCCTTGCAGTCCTGCTGAGGGAAAACCTTTCGGGCGTAAGAGTCGTGCGCTCCTTTGCCCGCAATTCCCAGGAACGCCGAAAATATTCGGACGCTTCGGAAGAATGGCAGAAGACCGCTCTGATAACGGGCAGAATCTCCGGCCTTATGAATCCTCTTACAAACCTGATTCTCAATATAGCCATGCTGGCCGTTTTGGGGCTGGGGGTAAACGAGATTTCAGAGGGCGGCATGAGCAAGGGAGACATAGTGGCATATATAAATTATCTTACCACCATACTGCTGGCCTTGATAGTAGTGGCTAATCTTGTGGTCACTTTCACCCGCGCCGCGGCAAGCGCGCAGCGCGTAAACGAAATCTTTGAAACAGAGCCCGGCCTGGCCGTATGCGATCAGCCCGTCGTCCAAACTATTTCTTCCGCGCCCATAGTCAGCTTTGAAAACGTAACGTTTTATTATCCGGGCAGCGCCTCCCCTGCGCTGAGGAATATAAGCTTTGCTCTTAAAAGAGGGCAGACTCTGGGCATTATAGGAGGCACAGGCTCGGGCAAAAGCACTGTCGTAAAGCTGCTGGCCCGCCTCCATGAGCCAACTGAAGGGAAAATATTCTTTAAGGGCATAGAGCTTAAGGAACTCTCTCCTGAAATATTTCACGCTCAGACGGGATTTGCATTCCAAAAGGCGCAGCTCTTTTCAGGCTCCATATACGATAATATAAAGCTGAACAGAGCTTTAAATGAAGCGGACGTCCGCCGAGCCGCGCAGGACGCTCAGGCCGAAGAATTTATTCTGCGGAAGGAAAAAGGCTATGAAGCAGTTTTAGAGCAGGGAGGCGCCAACCTTTCAGGCGGGCAGAAGCAGCGCCTGAATATAGCCCGCGCCATAGCGGGGAATCCTGAGCTGATTGTATTGGACGATTCCTCCAGCGCTCTGGATTACGCCACCGATCTTAAAATGCGCCGGGCTGTGCTTAACCGCCCCGACAGAGCGGCTATCGTCATTTCTCAAAGGCCGGCCGCAATCAAAGACGCCCAATTGATAATTGTGCTGGATAACGGCGGCATAGCCGGCGCGGGCACGCACGCTCAGCTAATCAAGGACTGCCCTTTATATGCGGAAATCTGCCGCTTGCAGGGAATAACTCCTGAAAATAAGGAGGAAAAGAATGAAAAAGCTTAACGTGCTTTCGCAGCTTTGGAGATATATGAAAAAAGCCCGTTTTTCTCTCGCAGGCGCAGTTATTTTCGCTCTGCTTTCGGGGGGGCTTTCCTTATTAGGCCCCTATTATATAGGCCAGGCTGTGGATATTATAGGGCAGGCTTCTTGGAGCAAAATAGCTTATTATCTCATATTTCTGGGAATAATCTATCTTCTGAGCGCATTCTTTATGTATCTTATGAACATCTGCACAAACGCCCTGGCTTATAAAACTACCGCTTTAATGCGCAAGGACTGCTTTTTCCAGCTCACACGGCTGCCCATAAGCTATATAGATTCACACAGCCGTGGAGATATATACAGCCGACTGACTAACGACGCGGATACCGCCTGCGAAGGCATGCTGCAATCCATATCCCAGCTCTTTTCGGGAATTATAGTTATTTTGGGCTCTTTCGGATTCATGCTGGCGCTGTCCCCCGTTATAACTTTCGTAGTGCTTTTAATAACTCCAATATCTTTTTTAATAGCCTATTTTATTACCAAGCATTCCAGGCGTCGCTTCCGCGAGCAGGCCGCCCGGACGGGAGAGCTTTCAGGCTTTGCCGAAGAAATGCTGGCGGGAATGCCGGTAGTAACCGCTTTCGGATATAATAACGAGGCTATAGCGCGATTTGAAAAAACCAATCAGGAATTATATGAGTGCGGCCAAAAAGCCCAGTTCTATTCTTCCCTAACCAACCCCACCACCCGTCTTGTTAATAATGCGGCTTATGTGCTGGTTGGAGTTTTGGGCGTATTTATGGCTTTGGACGGCCGCATGTCCGTCGGTTTAATTCTCAGCTTTCTGACATACGCAACTCAATTCGCTAAGCCCATCAATGAAATAACCGGCGTTATTTCCCAGCTTCAATCCGCCCTGGCCGCCCTGGAGAGAATTTTCGGGCTGCTCGGACTGGAACCGGAGCCGGACGAAGCGGAAAAAATAACCGTGGAGCCCGAAAGCATAAGAGGAGATATCCAATTCATACACGCCAGTTTTTCATATATTCCGGAAAAGCCTCTGATTACCGATTTTTCCTTTCATGCCAAGCCGGGCAGCATGAACGCCATAGTGGGCCCGACAGGAGCGGGCAAAACCACTCTGGTCAATCTGCTTATGCGCTTCTACGAGCTTAACGGCGGGCAAATCCTTCTAGACGGCACGGATATAAAGGACATTAAACGGGAAAGCCTCCGTTCCTGTTTTGCGATGGTATTGCAGGAAACTTGGCTTTTTAACGGCACCATAAGGGAAAATATCGCCTACGGTATGCCTCAGGCAAGCGACGAGGAAATAGTGCAGGCTGCTAAAGCCGCATATGCTCATGATTTTATCTCCAGGATGCCCGACGGCTACAATTCTATAATAACCGAGGACGGCGAAAACCTTTCGCAGGGAGAAAAGCAGCTTCTTACCATAGCGCGGGCCATGCTGCTTAAACCGCCCATGCTTATCCTGGACGAAGCCACCAGTTCTGTGGACACGCGGACAGAGCAAAAAATCCAAATGGCCTTCAAAGCGGCTATGAAAGGGCGCACCAGCTTTGTTATCGCTCATAGGCTCTCCACCATTCAGGACGCCGACGTTATAATCGTTATGAATAAAGGGGATATCGTTGAATACGGAAGCCACGACCAACTTATAAAGAAAAAAGGCTTTTATTACGAATTATACAACAGCCAGTTCGCTCCGGCTGAAAATTCATAAGTAGCCCGCGCTCTAAGGCTTAAAGGGCGGCCTGAAGCGTAAAAAATTATAAGGGGGCGGCGCGGATTTTGGCGCCCTATGGGCGCCAAAATTAAGCGTCTCTGCAAAAAGGGGCGGCGTTTGCGGCCTTTCAGGCCGCAGGCCGAGCTCCCGCTCGGCCTGGCCGGGCCCGGGCCCGGCCAAACGCCGCCCCCTTTTTGCGGAGACGCTGGCCCGGCCTGAAAGGCCGGGCTCCGCGCCGCCCCCTTTTTAAACGTCATCCCAAAGGCCGCCCTTTAAGCCTTAGAGCGCAGATTAAAAAGCAATATTCATCCTATATCGTTCAATTCATACGGCGTCTCCTGATAGACGCAGTAATTAAGCCAATTGGAGAACAACAAATTTGCATGGCCGCGCCAGAGATTAAGCGGCCGCTCATTAACATTTCCGTCAGGAAAATAATTCTCGGGTATTTCGGGCGAAATGCCCTTTTCCAAATCCCGCCTGTATTCCAGCGCAAGAGTATCATTATCATATTCGGGATGGCCCATAATATATACTTCCCTGCCGTTCCTCCCGATAATCAGATACACGCCCGCCTGCTCTGACTGCGCCAGAACGGTAAGCTCGGGATGCTTGTCCACATCCTCCCGCTTAACGCCCGTATATCTGGAATGAGGCGCATAAAAATAATCGTCGTAGCCCCTTATAAGCTTTTGAGAGCCTCCAAGCGTCTGATGCAGAAACACTCCCGAAAGCTTTTTATCCAAAACATGCTTTTCTATGCCGTAATTATAATAAAGCCCCGCCTGGGCGCCCCAACAGATATGCATAGTGGAATACACGTTATTCTTAGACCAGCTCATTATATCCTTAAGCTCGTCCCAATAATTAACCTGATTGAATTCCAGCCGTTCAACGGGCGCGCCGGTAATAATCAGCCCGTCGAATTTCTGCCCTCTGATTTGCTCAAACGTCCTGTAAAAACTCTCCAGATGCTCCAAAGGAGTGTTTTTAGAGGCATGGGTGGACGTGCGCAGAAAAGTCACGTCCACCTGCAGGGGCGTATTGCCCAGCAGACGCAAAAGCTGCGTCTCGGTAACAATTTTCGTGGGCATAATATTGAGTATTGCCAGCTTAAGCGGCCTTATATCCTGAGATACCGCTCTCTGCTCGGACATAACGAATATATTTTCATTGGTAAGCTGCGCATACGCCGGCAGCTCCCTGCTTATTCTTACAGGCATTTAAATCATCCTTTTCCTGAGTATTTTGCGCCTTTAAGGCCCGCTTTGGCTCCCTTTTTATAATTAAGCAGAATATCTGATTTATAAGCGTATTCGCTGCGCGAGGAATCCTCAAAGGCTTTGACGGCATATTCAATAAGTTCATCCAGTAATGATTCATAGCTCAGCCCGGAGGCCTCCCATAAATAAAAGGCAAAAGAGCCGGGAATAGTATTTATTTCGTTAATATATAGGCTGCCGTCCGATTTGTCAATAATATAATCAATTCTGATTACGCCCTTGCAGTCGAATAACTGAAAGGCCCGCCGGGTATAATCCTGTATTTTAGCCGTCAGCTCATCTCCGATAGGCGCGGGAATCCTGCGCGAAAGAGCCTGCATGCCCTGCTTGCTGCCTCCTGATTTTGCGCTCCTCATATATTTTTCATCGTAGGTTAAAAATTCCTCCCAGGTTACGGGCATTTCGCATACGCTTACCTTCACGTTTGAAGCAAAGCCCAGAGCCGAGCAATTAACCTCTTCCAGAGAATCCACTCCCCGCTCCACTAAAATACGGCGGTCGTAATGCGCGGCTATCTGCATTGCCTTAAGCAGCTCCTCCCGGTTTTTAGCCTTGGATATGCCTATGCTTGAGCCCAGATTGGCAGGCTTTACAAACATAGGATAGCCAAACCGCTTTTCCGCCTCCTCCGCTAATATTTCCGCCTCTGTTTCAAGCTGGCCGCGGTCAAAATATATATAATCCAAAACGGGAAAGCCCGCTCCCTGAAAAGCCGCTTTCATCAATATTTTATCCATGCCCGCCGCCGAGCCCAGCACGCCGCAGCTTGTAAAGGGCACCTGCGCCAATTGAAGCAGCCCCTGCAGGGAGCCGTCCTCCCCGTTAAGCCCATGCATAGCCAAAACAGCCGCGTCCAGGCTGGCTATAATCCCGCTGTCCTTCTTAAACAGGCCGCGACCGCGATCAAATTTGAAAAGCTGGCGGGCGCGGGTATTGGCCGGCAGATAGCAGCGCGTAAGCTCGGGAGCCGCAAGCGCGAACTCCTTATAGACGTCAATATCCATAAGCTTTTCGCCCGTATACCAATCCCCTTCCCTGGTTATGTAAATGGGAATAATTCTATATTTTTTCCTGTCCAGATTTTCCATCATCTGAAGAGCGGTAACAACCGAAACGTCATGCTCGGAGGATTTCCCGCCATAAAATACCGCGATATTAAGCATAGCTTCTTACTTCCTTTCAAGCGTAATTATCAGGCAAATCATTTTCAAAAAGCACAGTATCTCCCGGAAGGCCTATCCCTTCCAGCAAGCCGGCAGCCTCCTTAAGGGAACGAGCCTCATAGATTTTTTCGGGCTCAAATCCTTGTTCAAGCAGACCTCTTTTAATTTCCGCCGTTCTTTCAGGCAGAACTAATATGGCTATATCCGCGCTCTCAGCTATCTGGCAGCCAAGCTGGAAATGATATTCATCCTGCTTTGGACCCAATTCCACAAAGCCGGGCGTAACGATTATTCTGCGTCCTTTAAACTGAGCGAGCACTTCCAGCGCCGCTCTGGCCCCGTTAGGGCTGGAATTAAAGGCGTCATCTATAACCGTCATGGGATAGGAGGCTATAATCTTTAATCTATGCTCCACAGGCTCCAGGCCGCATATTCCGCGCTCAATCTGCTCTAAGCTGAGCCCCAGCTTATACGCGCATGCGGCGGCTGCAAGTATATTCTGAATGTTGTGCCTGCCCAGCAATTTAGTGTGGCAGCGAACGCTTTGGCCGCCCAGAATAAGCGTAAATTCACTGCCCTGCGGGCCTGATGAAATATCCTCGGCGCTCGCCAGAGAGTCCTTAACAAATCCAAAGTAATATTTTTCACACCGAGCGCGCTCGTACATCTGCTCCGCATATTCGTTCCCCCGCGGGAAAAAGGCCGTTCCCCCGCTTTTCAAGCCCTCTATAAGCTCAAATTTACTGTCCCTGAGCCTTTCCATGCTGCCAAAGGTTTCAAGATGCTGGGGGCCTATGGAGGTTATTATGGCGCAGTCTGGATGAACAAACCTGCATATATCCTTTATATCCCCTTTATGCCGCGCTCCCATTTCGCATATAAAAATTTGATCGTCCAAAGCAAGGCGTTCCCTTATAACCCTCACCACGCCCATGGTGGTATTATAGCTGGAAGGCGGAGTAAGCACGCTGTATTTCTGCTTTAAAATTGCCGAAAGAATAAATTTCACGCTTGTTTTTCCATAGCTGCCCGTAATGCCCACTATCTTCAAATCCGGCCTTTTTTTCAACCGGCGGGAGGCGCTTAGGATATATCCCTCTCTTATCCCCCATTCCAAAGGCTTAGCCGCCAGCGCGGACAAAAATACCAGCGCCGTATTAAAGGCAGGCAGAAGATATATAGGATAATAAAACCCGCGCCAAACGCACAGCGCGCAAACCGCAAGGATTATAAGCGCATATAAACACAGCATGCGCTTAACGCGGGCAGTATATTTAAGAGGCTTGATTTCCTGACGCTTTTTAAGCGCGAAGGGCAGAATCAGAATAATACAAACGGGCAGTATAAATATATCGGCCGAGTTAAAAAAAGCATAGCTCAGACAGGCCAAGCCGCATATGCACAATAAGGGAAGCACGCCCTTAAGCATATGCTTTACATACTGTCTTAAATAATAGCTCTCAAGCTGGAGCATATGTATTCCTCTGCGCGCCAAAAGCAAGGTAACGGCGCACATAATCAGCGCGCCCGCGCAGTAAAACACCGTATAAAATAAATCGCTCATAAATTCATCCTTATTTCAAAAATGCTTCCAGCACCCGCTCAGTCTGCCCCAGACGCTCCAAAAACGCATAATGTCCCGCGCCCTTATACATAACCAGACCGCAGTCAGGAATACCGTCCTTTATAATCTGAGCCATATAGGGCGGAGTCTGGTCGTCCTGATCGCCCCATATAAGCAAGGTGGGCGCTTTAATATCCTTAAGCAGATATCTAAGATCCTCATTGACGATTCTGGAAAAGGTCGCGCGCATAACGTCCGAAAGCCTGCGGTAATCCTCCGAGCCTTTGCCCTTTTTAAAGCGTTCCCGGATTTTCTGCGTAAAAACGGGCAGGCGCAGAATGTTTTTCATTATTTTATACCAGTATACTTTAATATAATATTTAAGAGTACGCTTAGGCTTTACGCCCGCGCTGCCGCATAGCACTAATTTTTCAAAGCAGTCCGCATATTCCCTGGACATAGCCAGAATTGTCCTGCCTCCGTTGGAATGGCCTATAAAAGAAGCACGGAGAATGCCAAGGGCGTCCATAACGCATTTAACCGCGCCCCCAAAATCATATATATCCATAGGCTCGGCCGGTTCGTCCGACTGGCCGTGCCCCGGCAGGTCAATAAGGGTAACGCGGCAAAATCCAGATAAAAATTGGGCAAGAGGCATAAGCAGAGAGCTGTCGTAACCCCATCCGTGCAGCAAAATAACGTCTCTGCCCTCGCCTATTTGATTATAATATATCCCGCAGCCCTTATATTCAGCCCGCATGAGCAACCTCCATCCACATAATAAGCGCATCCTCCCCGTTCTCATAATATTTAGGACGGGTTCCCAAAGTTACAAAACCATATTTCTCATATAGTTTTAGGGCCGCGGTATTATTTACGCGCACCTCCAACGTCATGCGCTCTATATTAAGCGCTTGAGCGCGCTTAATCATCTCCTTTAGGATCGCCTTTCCTATGCCCCTGCCCCTAAGCGCGCCCGCAACGGCGATATTAGTTATATGCCCTTCGTCCAAAATACGCCAAAATCCTCCGTAGCCGGCCACTCTGCCTCCGCAGAGGGCTATCGTATAATAAGCGGCCGTATTATTAAGCTCTCCCTCAAAAGATTTTTTGCTCCAGGGAGAAATAAAGGATTCTTTCTCTATTTCGCATATCTGGGGAATATATTGGGCTCTTAAAATGTCAAAGCTTATTTCGGCTTTCATATTCCCTCTCCGCCTGAGGCTTTCTTAAATAAAATGCGTCCAGTTCAAAGCAGCTTAACAATTCTCCGCGGCCGGCCGCCTCAAATGCAAGCTGCGCGGCCAGAGCCGCACGCTGATAGGACACTCCCTGAGGCGCAAACTGGATATTCTCCATCTCCCCTTTAAGCGCAGGCATATGTATGCCCGCGCCGTCCCCGGTGAAAATAATCTTCCGCCCCATTCTGAGCTTGTTTAATTCTCCCGCCAATTTTCCAACGGGCAGCGCGCAGGGCGGAATAAGCGCCCAATCATCCATATACGCGGCCGCGTACACCTGCCCGCGCCGCGCGTCCAGCAGAGAACAGATTATATTCCCCGGTGAAAACACCCCTCTGGCGGCGGCTTCCAGCGTATTAACAGCCGCGCACGGCTTATTATGCGCATGAGCAAGGCCTTTAATGGTGCTTACGGCTATGCGCACACCTGTAAATGAGCCCGGCCCGGTAACGCAGGCATAAATATCCACGTCAAAGGGCTCCAGCGAACAATTAAGCATAACCTGCTCTATTATCGGCATGAGCATCTCCGAATGCACCAGCCCGTTATTAATGCAGCTTTCGCTTATAATCCTGCCCTCCCGCCAAATCGCAGCCGAGCAATAGCTGCTGGAGGTATCCGCCGCTAATATAATCATAACACTTCGCCGTTTATAATATACGGCCCTCCTTAAAATGAGCTGATTTCAATTATGCGCGCGCCGTCCGCTTTTTTTATCCGCACTTCCATGCGTTCAGGCGGCAGCGCGCTCTCATCCAGCCGCTCGCACCATTCCACGGCGCATACGCAGCCGGGCGCCTCGAAATATTCGTCAAAACCCAGGGAATAAATCTCTTCTCCCTTTATGCGGTAAAGATCAAAATGATAAAGGGGCAGCCTGCCGCCCGGATATTCATGCATTAGATTAAAGGTAGGGCTGCTCACAAGCGCCTCAGAGCCCAGCCCTTTAGCCAGCCCCCGCACAAAAGCCGTCTTGCCTGCGCCCAAATCCCCGTAAAGGGCTATAAAAACGCCCGATTGAAGCTCTGCTCCCAGCCGAACGCCAGCCTGCACGGTCTCCTCTTCATTAAACGCTTTAATAATCATAATGGCTCCCTGAACAATTATTTTATATTTTACTACACTTTAACCATTAACGCAAGCTTAATGCCCGCTTAAACGATACAATCATACAAACGCATTTTTGCTCAAAGCGCCCTCCGCGGCAGCTTTGCAGCCTGATTGCATTGCCTGGTGTAAATAAAAAACAAGCGCGTCCCCGTTAAAGACGCGCCTGTCTTCTGTCTTTAATATGCTCCGCTCAATTTCAGCGCGGGCATTCCTGCAAAACGCATTGTGCTTTGATTTTATTATCTAGCCCAATACCACATAGCTGGAACAGGTAACATAGCCCGTTCCGTTTATGGTGGTAGTTATCTCCACATAATAGCTATGAGCCTGAGAAGGCACGCTGCCCGTTATGGTATTATTTGAAACGGTGCAGTTAACCGTCTGCCAGCTCTGATCCATAGTGGTTGTGGAATTGCCCGGCTTCTGGCTGTACGTCATTTCCTCGGTGATATAATATATCTTGGCGGTTACATTAGAGGCCTGGGCGGGCTTATCAATTTCTATAGAAACCTCGCGGCCGCTGGGCTGATTCTTAACCTGGCTCAGGCCGCTGCCTCCTTTAACTATCCAATCGGCATAATAATAGCTTATGGGCTGCACCCAGGCGCTGCCATGGCTGTGATTCATTTTATTAATCATGGACAGCACGGTCTTGTCAGTATTTTTTGTGTCCAGATAGGATTTGCTGTTGGAATTAATGGAGAAGCAGTTATCGCTGTTCCATCCCAGCCAAAGCACGGGGAAATCCACATTATCAAATCTCTCCTGAGCAGACCATACGACTTTGCTCGCTTCAGTATTGAAATTGGGGCCCATAAAGGAAAGCGCTTCCTCCAGATAGCCGCTTCCATAAATGGGAATCGCAAAAGCATAGCGGGTATCGTATCCAATAGCCAGCGAAGTTATGACTCCTCCCCATGAAATGCCCGTGATGCCAATCCTGGAAGAATCCACCTTTTCATCCGCGCGCAGGATATTATGCGCTAGAATAGCCTGGGATACGGCGTTATACATCCATTGACGCTCCGCCCTGCTTCCCGCGTCCTGCATGCCGCTGTTATTGGGAGCGTTCACATAGCCTTCCTCAGCAAAATCGCCCGCAAGGCCGAAAGTCCAATAAGTGGCGGGATCCGCCTCCCTGCCGGCAAGCCCTTTGCCCGCCTGGGAGGGGAAATATCCGGTGTTATCCATAGCTATAGCCACATAGCCTCTGTCCGTCCAGCGCTTAACCCACTCGGCATACGCATGTCCGCCGCCTCCGTGCATAAGCACTATAGCCGGCGCCTTAGACGAAGCGCTTGCTCCCTCAGGATATCCTATATAAGCGAATACCTTTGTCTTTTTTCCGCCTATTTCCACGCCGTCATAGGTAAGCGCTTTAATATTGGACCATGAATTTGCGCCCGTAGCGTTGCTCTTAGGATCATATTCAGGCATATAGGTTACGTTAGGCTTAACATCCAGCATAGCCGTCAGGCCCTCGGCCACATCCTCTTTTATATCTTCAAGAGTCTGCGCTTCAAAGCCGGTGAAATCTCTCTCCGTCCCCTTAGTCGAATCGCTCAGGCAGATATCATCCAAAACATAATATTCCATTCCCGAAGGAGCGCCCGGACGCATATCAAAATTAACGCTGGCAGCGGCGGACAAATCCTCCACTAAGGGATTAGTATAATAAGGCACCATTTCCTCGGCAACAGGGAAAGCCACCCAGCCTTCAAAGCCCGCCGGCAGCTTAACATGATCCTGCTGGCCCGTGCCCGCGGAATCGTCCGTTTCAGTTTCAAGCACCTTTCCGTCGCAGCGGGTAACTACGGCTTCAACGCAGTTTATCGAGCTTATGGCGCTGCCCGCCGTGAAAACCATGCCTATGCTCAGGGGACCTTCGCCCGGATTGCTCACCCAAACGCGCAGATATGTATAATCCTTGCATTGCTTGAAATTTTCAGGCAAAGACGCATCAAGGCTCTGGCACCAGCAGCCCCCGTTATAATCCAGAAGCACCTTATAGCCTTTGCCGGTATCGGCGTTCTCCTGAGCAATCTCAATTTCAGCAAAAGGTATCCCAAAAGAGGATAAATCCCTTTGCGTAAAAATATCCGTCTCAGCATTTTCAAAATCAAACAGCATGGAATCATCCTCCGAAGGCGATATAGGGCCGGCAGTTTCCGTGCTGCCGGCAGCAGCGGTTGCAGAAGAGGAAACGTCCGTCCCCCCCGACACGCTGGCCGATGGGGCCGGTTCTTTAGCGCACCCCGAAGCTATGGCCATTAGCATGCAAACGCATAAAACGAGCACTATAACTCTTTTCATAGCAAACTCCTCCAAATTTACATATTGTATTTATTAAAGCACATATGCTCCGCAAAAAGAATACACATAACTAACATTTTATAGCACGCAATTAACATATATTATATATGCGCAAAATATAAAATACCCCGTTCAGCATAAACGCGGAGAACGCCGTCCCTTTTAAAATTTTTTCATTTTCCATCTCGACAAGCGCATAATAAAAGTGATATTATAATAATAAAGATTATTAAGAAACGGAGGCGCAGATATGAATAAGATTATAACTATAGCGCGGCAATTTGGCAGCGGGGGAAGACTCATAGGCAAAGAGCTGGCACAGAAACTGAATATTCCCTTTTGGGACAATGAATTAATAACGCTGGCCGCCAAAGAGAGCGGAATGAGCCCCGA
Organism: Selenomonadales bacterium; assembly: GCA_003150515.1. Taxonomy (GTDB): domain Bacteria; phylum Bacillota; class Clostridia; order Christensenellales; family QALW01; genus Neochristensenella. The sequence continues at coordinate 42,477 of QALW01000050.1, forward strand.
AGTGCTTAAAGGGGCGGACGAGCGAGTGACAAGCAGTCTGCTTTACGGCCTGGCAATGGGCTATTTCCCGCCTGGTTACGGCTTCAGCGCCCCCGAACCGGGAGGTTTAACTATTACCGATAATCTTTTTATGGTGCAGGCCGGCATAATAGCTAAAAAAGCGAATGAAGGCCCCTGCGTAATAGTGGGAAGATGCGCCGATTATGTTTTAAAAGAGAATAAAGAACGGGTGAGCATCTTTATATATGCCGATATAAAATCCAGGGCAGAACGCGCCGTAAAAATTTACGGCCTTAAGCCGGATAAAGCGGAAGACGAAATAAGAAAAAGGGATAAAAAGAGAGGCAATTACTACAACTATTACACCAACAGAAAATGGGACGATTTTCATAATTACCATTTGCTTCTGGACAGCGCGCGCCTGGGAATAACCGGGAGCGTTGAGCTTATTATAAAATATCTGGATATGCTTCAATGTTCCTCTCCTGAATAAAACGCAGTTATGCGTCCATGAGCCGGCTTTGTTTTTCCTCCGGACTCATTAAATTTCTGTCCGTTTAAAACTTTGAGGCGGCCTTTAACGCTCAAAGCCCCGGCCATGCGCCTCAGAAATATTTTATTTCAGGCATTTAAAATGCCCCTGAAGATTCAATAAAAAGCGCGCCCTTTAAATGATTTAAACAGGGCGCGCTTTTTAAATTCAATTATATATTATTTCGTGCCGAACAGCCTGTCGCCGGCGTCTCCCAGCCCGGGAATAATATAGCCGTGGTCGTTAAGCTTTTCGTCCATAGCGGCTACAAAAATATCTACGTCCGGATGCTCCTCCTGCACTCTGGCCACTCCCTCAGGCGCAGCAATAAGATTCATCAGCTTTATTTTCTTGCAGCCTCTTTGCTTTATAAAACTGATTGCCGCGCTTGCCGAGCCTCCTGTGGCCAGCATCGGATCCACTACTATAACTATACGCTCCTCAATATCCACCGGCAATTTGCAATAGTATTCCACAGGATTAAGCGTCTGGGGATCACGATATACCCCTATATGCCCTACCTTGGCGGCGGGCATTAACTCCATTATTCCGTCCACCATTCCCAGCCCGGCGCGAAGCACAGGCACAACGGCTATCATACGCCCCGAAATAACACGGCATGTGCATTTCTGAATAGGCGTTTCAATTTCAACCTCTTCCAGAGGCAAATCGCGCGTTACTTCATACGCCATAAGCAGCGAAACCTCGTTTATAAGCTCCCTGAAATCCTTTGCGCTTGTGCGCTTATCCCTAATCATGGACAGCTTATGCTGTATAAGCGGATGATCCATTACAAACAGCTTTGACATATTTATACCCTCTCTTATGTAAAATTCAATCCTAGCGCTTAAGATATTTCTCCTCAATCTGAGAAATTTTATTAACTCTTACCGCATGGCGGCCGCCCTGAAATTCAGTATGCAGCCATATATCCACTATTTTAACGGCAAGCCCCGGACCTACAACCCTCTCGCCCATGGTAAGTATATTGCTGTCGTTATGCTCGCGGGTGGCCTGCGCGCTGAAGCAGTCGTGGCAAAGCGCCGCCCTAATCCCGGGAACCTTATTAGCCGCTATATTCATCCCTATACCCGTACCGCAGATTAATATTCCTTTATCCGCTTCCCCATTTGCTACCGCTTCAGCCACCTGAACAGCATAATCGGGATAATCCACGCTTTGAGCATCAAAGCAGCCATAATCCTTATACGGTATTTTATTATCCTCCAGATATTTTAAAATATGAACCTTAAGCCCATAGCCGCCATGATCGCTTCCAACAGCCACCATACACCAGCGCCTCCTCAATATGTATTTTATTTAGTATAGCAAATAACGTCTGTTTTTGCAATGCCTATTTTGAACGATTTGCTCTGTTAAAGAAAATCCATGCAGTTAATGATTTGTTCACATATATATGATATAATTAATTTGAGATATATACAGAAAGGGGAACGCGGAATTATGAATCAGAAAACTGCAGACGACTACTCCTCCATAACCCCTAAGATAAAAGAGCTGTCCCAGCTTTGCATGGACAACAGCGGCATAGATAAGGAGCTGTACGTCAAATATCATGTTTACCGCGGCCTTCGCGACTTGGACGGTAACGGAGTGCTCACGGGACTTACCGAAATATCAGATATTGTTTCAAGCAAAATGCAGGACGGGCAGAAGATTTCCTGCGAGGGAGAGCTTTATTACCGCGGCATAAGCATACAGGATATAGTCAAGGGTTTTATTTCTGAAAAGAGATATGGTTTTGAAGAAGTTACCTATCTTTTGCTCTTCGGCAATCTTCCCACGCGCGAAGAATTGCAGGAATTCAGCGAGCTGCTGGCATATTACCGCACTCTTCCTACCGGCTTTGTACGGGATATTATTATGAAAGCGCCCAGCAAAGATATGATGAACACCTTAGCGCGCTGCGTGCTGACCATGTATTCTTATGACACTAACGCGGACGATATAAGCATCCCCAATGTTCTCAGGCAATGCCTTCAGCTTATTGCTCTATTTCCGCTGTTTTCAGTATACGGATATCAGGCATACAGCCATTATCACGATGGCAAGAGTCTTTTTATACATGCGCCAGTGCCCGAATTATCCACGGCCGAAAATATTCTCTACACTCTGCGCGCCGACAGCTCATATACCGAGCTGGAAGCCAGAATACTGGATTTAGCATTAGTGCTGCATGCAGAACACGGCGGAGGCAATAATTCAACCTTTACTACTCATGTGGTGTCCTCTTCGGGAACGGATACATATTCAACCATAGCGGCCTCTTTAGGCTCCCTTAAAGGACCTAAACACGGAGGTGCAAATATTAAGGTTGTACAGATGTTCGAGGATATGAAAGCTTCAATCTCAGATTGGGAAGACGAAGATGAAATAAGAGCTTATCTCAAGGCTCTTTTAAACAAGCAGGCTTTCGACCGCAGCGGTCTCATCTACGGAATGGGACATGCCGTTTATTCTCTTTCAGATCCGAGGGCGGATATATTCAAAAGTTTTGTTAAAAATCTGTCAGACGAAAAAGGATTATCCAAAGAATTTGCGCTTTATTCGCTGGTAGAACGTTTAGCTCCCGAGGTAATTGCCAAAGAACGCAAAATATATAAGGGAGTCAGCGCTAATATCGACTTTTACAGCGGCTTTGTATACAATATGTTAAATTTACCTCTTGAATTATATACGCCTATATTTGCAGTTTCACGTATTGCAGGATGGAGCGCTCATAGAATAGAGGAGCTGGTTAATGCGGGAAAAATTATTCGTCCATCTTATATGAACGTTATGCCCAAGAGAGAATATTTGCGTCTTGACGAACGAAAATAAATACAGCCGCGCCCAGAAAGAAAAACCTTATACGGGCGGGCGGCGCATAGCCCGGCAAAGCCGGGCTATGCCCAAGCTATAATCGGGGAAAAGCAAGCTTTTCCCCGATTATAGCTTGGGCCCAATTTTGGCTCCCCATTCGGGGAGCCAAAATTGGGCGCCGCTCCGCCCGTATAAGGTTTTTCTTTCTGGGCGCTAAAAGTCTCCCCCAATAGAATCAGCATTGGCGCAAAAGCGCCAATGCTGATTCTATTGGGGGAGACAAAAAAAGGTTCAAGCCCGGCCACAGGCCGGGCTTGGCTCTCCCTTTACCTGGGTGAAATTAATTTCACCCAGGTAAAGGGGGAGCCGGCGGGCCCGTTTTAGCAAAGCTAAAACGGGCCCGCCATCTTATAAAAAACTGCGTTTTCAATCCTCCAGAATTTATAACCTCATCCGTTTTAGGCATACTTTGCCCTCTGCCACTATATATTTAAATAAAAGACCGATAAGAGGGTGATTGTTTGAACTGCAGCGTTGAGGAACGCGCCATACTACTTGGCAACTACATAGCCGAAAACAACGCGACCGTCCGTACTGCCGCAAACCAGTTTTCAGTTAGCAAAAGCACCGTACATAAAGACGTAACTTACAGATTAAGCAGAATCAATCCGCAGCTTTATGAAAGAGTAAAGCTGGTGCTGGATACCAACAAAGCAGAAAGACATCTTCGAGGCGGCCAGGCCACCCGAAAAAAATACAGAAATCAAAGCTGAAAACTATTACGCACTGCTCTCAGAAATAATAAATACGGCCCGGAAATATTTTTCCGGGCCGTAAAAATTATATAAAATTGAGACGGGCCTGTAAGCCGAGTTCTGTCATGGATGACCATCTATCTATTCCCGCCGTTACCGCGCGGGCTTAAGCGATTACCTGGAAGCCGGCGGACAGCCGTTAACGCTTCACTATCAATCTTGCTCCGGATGGGGTTTACAGGGCCTGCAAGTCGCCAAGCAGCCGGTGAGCTCTTACCTCGCCTTTCCACCCTTACCTGTATAACAGGCGGTATATCTCTGTTGCACTTTCCTTGGAGTCGCCTCCACCGGATGTTATCCGGCATCCTGTCCTGCGGAGCTCGGACTTTCCTCGTATTTTCACCGCGGTCACCCGGCCCGCTCAATCTTATTCAACATAAAGCAGCCTTGCGCAGTTTTCGCATTCCACAATCTCTTTTCCGCTGGAAACCTGCTTGGCCAGCGCGCTGGGCAATTCCATATTGCAGCCTGAACATTTTGTACCATCCAATTTTGCCGTAGGCACAATTCTATGCTGCCTCAGGTTTTTATATTTAGCGAGCAGTTCGGGAGAAACATCCTTTTCCGCCTCATCCCTTTTTCTGCGCGCTTCTTCAATTTCGGGCATAGCCTGCCTGAGCCTCTCCTCATACGCCTGCTTGCATTCAGCAAATTCATCCCGCGCCTTTGCCGCCCGTTCGGTCATTTCCTTAAGTTTTTTCTCAGTCTGCTCCGCCGAAAGCAATACCTTTTTAACGCTCTCAGTAAGGCTGGCAGCTTTATCCGAAAGCTTTTTTAGGCGTTTGCCCTCTTGGGCATACTGCTCCAATTCCTCAAAGCCCCCCTGCACTCTCAAACCGCACTGCTGTATCTCATTCACTAATTCATCGCTCTGCTTCTGCAATAAAAGCATATCCTGCTTCAGCTTTTGAAGCATTATGCCAAGCTTTTTGCGGCTGTCGTTAGCGCTTTCAAATATCTGCTTAAGCTGATTCGCTTTTTTTCTTTCCTCGCAGTTTTTAACTTCCCGCTCCGCCCTGTCGGCATTGAGATCCAGCGCCTGATAATCAAGCAGCTTCTTAAAATTTTGGGTCATAATTATACACGCCTCCCATCAATAGCTCTTTGAACCGTACGGCTCATTAAATCCGGCGTCCAAAACAGCTGTTTTATATTGTAACTCATTTAGCTCATTTTGTAAATGGCTAATAATGCGCGGAATAATCGGATACTCAGTATGATAATGCCCTGCCTCAATGCAGGCCACGCCCCCTTCCTTTAATCGGAGCATATCATGATATTTCAACTCTCCCGTAATAAAAGTATCCGCGCCCGAAGCGATTACTTCCTCTGCAAGCCCAGAGCCCGAACCGCTGCATACGGCTATCTTTTCAGCGCTTGACTCCCTGCCCGGAGAAAAACGCACAAATTCAGCTTTAAGCGTCCTGCCTATTCTATCCGCAAGCGCCCCGAGGCTTTCAGGCTCAATGCGGCCTATACGGCAGCAGTAAATGGGCTCGCCGTTCAGCATGCTCTGCGGATAAAAGCCGCAGACGTCATGCAGGCCTATTAAATCGCATAAGCAGTCGTTTACTCCTCCCCGGCATGCATCCAAAGGAGTGTGCGAGCTGTAAAG
>QALW01000015.1 GCA_003150515.1 Selenomonadales bacterium
GTGCTGGGAGGAATAGATATAAGGCTATGGGATCAGATACTGGTGAGAGGAGAAGAAACGCTGGGATTGAATAAGAGCGGATATTTAAGCGGGATAGAGGAACCGGAAGGGGGAGGAGGGCCGGAAATGCTGGCGGCGGATTCAGGGAAATATAAGAAGGATAAGAATGAAGGGAATAATAAGAGCAAGGAGAGGCTTGAGATATATAATCCATACGAAGAAGAGAGAAGCTATGAATGAGGGATGGATTCTGCGCAGATAAAAAGCGCCAGGGGGGCGGCGCGAACTTTTGGCGCCCCTGTTTGGGGCGCCAAAAGCAATCGCGGCAGTGTTATTTGGGAAAGCGCCGCTTTCCCAAATAACACTGCCGCGATTCAGCCCGTTTAAGTAAAGCTTTGCTTTACTTAAACGGGCTTTCGCGCCGCCCCCCTGGCGCTTTTTATCTGCGCAGACGCTCAATGTCCGGAGGGGTTAATCTGGAGTATACTCCAGATTAACCCCTCCGGACATTGAGCCAAAGCAGCCTTGGGCCCATTTATAAATGGGCCCAAGGCTGCTTTAGATTTTAAAATTATTCTATTTCCGGATTGTTAGTATTTTCATCCGAAGCGCTGGGTGAAAGAGCTGAAGCCGAAGGCGTAGGCGATATATCGGGCGTAATTTCGGGGCTTTCGCTCTGGTCGGGTGTAACGCTTGGCGTTGGCGTCGGAGTCGGAGTGACAGTCGGCGTCGGCGTTGGCGTCGGTGTGGGAGTAGGCGTTACCGTGGGCGTGGGCGAAGGAGGCGGCGTTTTCATGCTGTCTTCAGATACGGGCTTGCCGTATTCGGGCTTTGTAAGAGCATATTTTAAAGCTATATCCGCTTCCTTATTAACCGTTATATTTACAAATGTATATTCCTCCACATTATCGTATATCCATTTTGCATGTTCCACAAGCAGCCGCACGCAGCCCGCTGAAGCGCGGGAGCCCAGCTTATTATATGAATACATGCTGGGATTGTTCTTATTCTTGGTCAAAAAAGAGAAAGAATGAAAAAGATACGGCCCGTTAATTCTGGTAACATATTGCGCCCAAGTATTATCCCATTTGGGGAAACACATCCATGTAGTTTTAAATACTTTGCCCGTATCGTCGTTGCTTGCGTAATATACTCCCGGAGGGGTGGGGGTGGAGGGCAGGCCGGTAGAGCAAACGAATCTGTTTATAATTACATCATATAATCCCGTTTGAGGATTTTTTATGTATACGTTTACGCATTGGTTGGTAACGTCTACTTCCAATGCATAAGGCATGTCATAACCTGCCTTGGGCTGTTTTTCGGGCTCCCATGGTCCTATTGTCAAAAGCGCCTCGGGCACTATAGGATCGGTAGGATAGTTTGTAGGGGAGGGTTTAACAGTAGGCGTAGGGGATGGCGTTTGCGTCGGCGTGGGTACGGGCGTTTGCGTTGGCGTAGAAACAGGCGTCTGCGTATGATCATGCGTAGTTTCGGGCGTTTCAGTTTCATACGGAGTCTGTGTGGGAACGGGCGTAGGGGTTGCCTGCGCAGATTGGTCATCGGGGGGCTGTTCTGTTAAAGTAGACGTCAGAGTTGCTCCAGGCAAAAGCAGGGCTATAATAATAGTAACCGCTATAATTATAATTCTTTTCATAATTGCCTCTCCTTAATGCTCCTCCAGCTTCAGCAATTTTGCGGCGTTGTCGTATAGTATTGCCTGCCGCTCGGCTTTTGTTAAATCCAAAGTCATAAAACGCTGCAATTCCTCAGACGCACATGTAAGAGGATAATCAGTCCCGAAAAGCACTTTGTCTATATGATGCGCATGAATTATTTCCTCCATCTGCTTGTTGGTGAGCCCGCAGAATGAACTGGACGTATCTATATATACGTTATTCCCGATTAGGTATTCCATGGCCTCGTCCCATTGAGAATATCCTCCCATATGCGCCGCTATAAAGCATTGTTCAGGGAATTTCTCTATCATAGCTGCCAGCGCGCGCGGATTGGAATATTGGGTTTTGGGATCGCCAACATGAATGAGTATAGGCAATCTGCCCTGACAGGCCGCGTAAATGCGCTGCATGCGTTCGTCTTCTATTGCGGTATGCTGAAAATCCGGATGCAGCTTAACGCCGTGGAGCCCAAGCTGTATTATACGCTCAACCTCTTCCTGGATATCTGGATAGTCGGGGTGCAGAGTCCCCAAGCATATAAGAAAATCGTCTTCTTTTTGACAAGCGCTCAGCCAGTTGTTGATACTTTGGGTTTGATGCGGCGTGGTGGCCGTAGAGCATACGACTAAGCGGGTTACATTAGCTTTATGCGATTCAGTTTTTAATTGCGCCAGAGTGCCGTCCCCAAACATGGGAAGAGCGTAATATTCCTCAAGGAAATCCCGCGCCTTTTTGGCTACGGCGTCAGGAAAAGCGTGTGAATGGAAATCTATTATTTTCATGAATGTTAAAGACCTCGATGTCAGAACATATATTTGTTTTTATTATAATAACAAACTTATGTGAAAAAGAAAAGCTCTTTTATGGCATTTAAAATAATTTTATTTAAATGTAAGAGTTTTGTAATAAAACGGCTTGAAAAAAGAAAAGTTTTGGCGATACAATCAGGGTATAGTGCGTTTTGAAGGGAAAGCCCGCCGCGCCCGCTTTGTTATACGCGTTTGCCATACAGCGGTATGCCTGCGCGCGTGTGCCGCACTGTCATAAAGATATCCTTGTATGTATTTATATGCGCGTCTCACAGACATCAACGGACAATTTCCGTAAAAATCCTTTATTTTACGGCGTATTGTATTTTTGCTTGTATTGTCCAGGATAGTGTTTGACCTGCATTTGTTTTATAGGGCGGCGCCCGACCGTTGGTCGGGCGCCAAGTCTCCATATTTTGCGGCGTTTGGCAGGCGCTTTAAGCGCCTGCCTGGGCCGGGCGCTGCCCGGCCCAGCGGCCGAAGGCCGCAAACGACGCAAAACATGGAGACTTGGCCCTTAGGCGCCCGCAGGGCGCCTAAGGGCCGCCTTAAAAATAAGCATTAAAGAATGAATACTTATTTTAAATTATTGAAATAGCCTGAGAGATAATTTTTTATGCTAAGAAAACAGCAATAATCACGCGGCTTTAAGCAGCGCCGCTAAATAATAAAATATGCGATTATTCCAAGGAGCATAAGCGCCAGGCAGGCAACTACTATATTAGCATTGGATGCCGCGGCTCCGAAAAGCATTACAATAATGCACGCGACTAAAAACACCGTCAGCAGCAGCTTGCCGTACGAGCGCATTGCGCGCCGCGCCGGAGTGTTTCTCTTTTTTTCCTTTTCTATTAGTTCTTCGGCTATCTGTCCCTGTTCTATTTCAGGAATCAGCACGCTTTCTCCGCATTCTTCATCGTTCTTTCCCGCCGGTACATATTTTCCGTTGATAAACGGCATTTTTATCACGCCCTTTCATTATGTATTTTATCACAGGAAATTGATTAATATTCATTATCCCCGTCAATTTCATCATTTTTTCGCAGCTTAAAGGAAAGCTGCTTTTCGTATTCTTCATGATATTCCGGATTATTATAAATGTCCAGACTCTGAGCATATGTGGCTATATACTCTGCATCGGCGCGCGCCCGGGAATTTAATAATATCAGGCCGGCGCCGGTACCCGCCGCATTCTGAAGAAATGCCGGCGCTTTATTTATCTGCCTGGGCGGTATGTTTAAAGCGTGAAGAGTTTTGGAGGCGCATTCAAAATTAGGCCCTCCTGCAATATAAAACGCGCTGATATCGCTAGGCGCGATGCCCGCGTGTTTAATCAGGCAGTTAATACCTGCAATAATGGTTGCTCTTGCCTGCCGCAGCGCATAAACGTCCTTTTGATTTATATATATGCCGTCTCTTCGGCTGATTACAAATACCCATTCGCCGTTTAGGTTTTTCATCATGCGGCTCTTGCTGGGCCTGATTTGTTCCGGAGGCAGAATAGCTCCGTCTTTATCAATAATTCCGGCGCGCAGCATGATTCCCAAGGCGTCCAACGCTCCCGTTCCGCAGATACCAGCCGGGAGTTTGGCATTGATAACGCTGTTCAACAGCTTGTACTTATTTTTTTCTATTCTGTTTATTCCGCCGGGAACGGAGGCGCAGCCGCAGCTCAGGCCCACGCCGTCTAAAGGGGGAGTGGGCAAGGAGCAGGTTAATATGGCGTTGCGGTTGCCCAGAACCAAAGCCGTATTCACTCCTATATCCACTAGAAGTACCGGCGTATCGCTTTTATATAAGCCGCAGGTAAGTATTGACGCGGCTGTGTCTGCTCCGGACCAGCCCGAAATAATGCCGGGCAGCTCTACAATTGCGTCGGGCGCGCTTTTCAGGCCCAGATTTTTGCCTGTGAATTGAAGAGCGTCTTTGGTTAAGGGCTGATAGGGAGCCCGTCCTAAAGGAGTTATATCCACGTTGGCGATTATATGCTGCATGCAGGGGTTGCCCACAATGGTTATGCGTTTTACTTGCTTGGGCCTGCTGGAATATTGTTCCAGCAAATGCCCCATACAGCCGTCCAGGGCGGATAAAACTACCCGGCGCATTCTGGTCTGCGCGCCCGGACTGGAGCCGGCATATCTTATTCTGCCTATTATGTCCGAGGCATATTGAGCCTGCGGATTGCCTATGGCATTCCAGCCTATAAGCCGTTCTTCATTTAAATTATAAAGATATACGGCCAGAGTGGCGGTGCCGACGTCTATTGCAAAGCCCAGCGCTTCGCCCGAGGCTTTAATTCCCGGCTGTTCAGAGGGGGAGACGGTAGGAAAGGCGATTCTTAACTGTTCTGCAAGGTTGGATTCATCTTCTGAAACAGGTTTATCTAAATGCAGAGTTATATTTCCGTGGATTCTGGTCATGCAGGCCAGCCGCCAGCCTTCCTGAGCCTTTTCGCCCAGCAGCCTGCGTTCGTTGTTAGACATGGGGCTGACTTTTCCGCTGGCCTTTATAAGACACTTGCCGCATAAATTGCGTCCGCCGCAGGGCGCGTGCACGGCGTCCACCTTTAACCGGTTGTTTACTAAGAATTCATAGATGCTTTGGTCATATACGGCGGTATATTCCTGACTTTGGTCGGGGAAAAGAATTGTGACTTTGCATTCCAGCCGCATAAGCGACCTCCTGTGTAAATAATAATCGGGTGCGCGCATTGTACCTGTATCCGGCCTTACTGCGGCGCATAAGGTGAACTGCTTAATGCTGCTTTCTTCCGAATCTGACATGGTTCACAGTACCTTATCGCGCAGAACCCGATACAGGTACAATGCGCACACCCAACGTGTTTATTATTATACAGGAAAGTCGGGATAAATGCAAGGATATTTCGCAGGGTGCTTTTTATATAATATGCATACCCCCCGCCGGCATAGCCGGCGGGGGGTATAAGCCACCCCCTGCGGGGCGGACAAAAGCAAAGCTTTTGTCCGCCCCGCAGGGGGTGGCTTATACCCCCCGCCGGCTATGCCGGCGGGGGGTATGCATATTATATAAAAAGCGCATTTTATTTCTTTTATATTATGAGAATAATACTCATAGAAGTTAGAATTGTCTCTTTTTGAAGGCAAAAACGCATGCTATAATAAAAATATATTATCTTTATTATAATGAAGGAGTCTACTATGAAAAAGATGCTTATAATGCTGCTGACTCTTGGCCTGATAATTTCAGCGTCCAGTTGTCAGAGTCCGCAAAGTTCACCCGCTTCATCCATTTCACCGTCTGCTACTTCTATAACCGGCTCAACGCAAACCGCTCAGAATTCCCCCGACCCCTCTCAGCCTAGTGCCGAATTGCCGAAATATAACGTCAACAACATTGTAGGCGTAGACCAATTTGGCCGCACCTTTGATATAATTGGAGGAGAAAAATCAGAAAAGCAGGTGGGAATGTTCTATTTCCTGTGGCTGGGTCAGCCTTTATTCAGCGGCGTTTATGACGCTACAAAAATATATAACGAATACGGCGAGGATGTGCTCTTTCACGAAACCAGCGATATCAGCCCTGAAGGCCAATTCCATTTCTGGGGAGAACCTCTTTACGGCTATTATAACTCGGGCGATGAATATGT
>QALW01000026.1 GCA_003150515.1 Selenomonadales bacterium
ATTTCTTATATTTTGATTTTACCACACTATAAAGAAAAAATCCATACTTTTTTATAGCTCCCCCAGCTAAGCCCAAAGCGCGCTTAAATTAAGATTATTTAACGCGCCTCTTATAACACGAAATGCCAAAAGCGCAATTAAAGGGCCGGGCGGCGTTTGGCAGGCGCAGGCGCCTGCTCCGGGCCGGGCGAAGCCGGCCCGGCGGCCCTTCGGGCCGCAAACGCCGCCCGGCCCTTTAATTGCGCTTTTGGCGTTTTTCTCCTCCCGCAGCAGCTGAAAACAGAAAAGCCGCGGTTTTACCCGCGGCTCTCTGCTAGCCGGTTTTTGCGCTTAAGCTTTAAGGCCCAACCGCAAACGAAATTTTAATCTTAACCTCTAAGGCTTATTTCTTTTTACGAAGCGCAAGAGCTCCGCCGCCGGCAGCCAGCGCAGCGGCCGCATAGAGCAGAACGGATAAATCGCCGCCGTGATTCGGATCATCAGTGGACTGCGTTCCCGTTGCAGCGGCAGTAGCGGTAGCCGTAGCTGTAGCTGTAACTTCAGTTGTAGTTGTAGCTGTGGCCGTAGTCGTAGCCGTAGCGGTTCCAGTAGCTGTAGCAGTAGCAGTAGCGCTTCCGCCTTCTGTGCTGTATACGAAGGAAATTCCTTCATAATTCCAAATCCAGTCGGTGCTTAAAGGCGCCTTATTCGTTATTTGAGGGCAAATATACACATAATAGGTATGGCCTTCTTCAAAAGGATAGCTTCCCGTTCCATTGCCATCCTCGCCCTTGGTTATTTTATAAGAAAAATCATCCAGCTTGCCGGCGTTATTCGGGCCAGCCTGAGCTTTGCCATAAGGTTCGTTGCCGCTTCCCGTCATATCGCTGCTCATGGTAAAATTAGGATCAGCGTCATAAACGGTTACATACAAGGTGCCCAAAGCGTTTATGCCCTCGGCCGAAGCGTCAATCTTAGCTTTATCCGCGTTTATAATAACGCTGCCGTCTTCCTGAACTTCAGCAGTAACGCCCCAATCACCCTTATAGCTGGGATAATTGCCTTTGGTTTTATAGGTGAAGGAAGTGCCGGCGTAATTCCAAACCCAGTTTGCGCCGTCGCAGGCACAGATGTATACATAATAAGTTTTGCCTTCCTCAAAGGGATAGGTCGGATCATCCTTATCAAGCGTGCCGCTCTTAATATTGTATTTAAAAGCGCTTCCGTCCACTCGTCCCGCCGTAGTATCGCCCGCTAACACCTCGGTATAAGGCTGTCCTGCGCCGGTCATATCTGAATCGGCATTAAAATTCGGATTGCTGTCATAAATAGCAATATATATCCAGTTAGCGTTAAATCCGGAAGCCACACTGCTGACAGCCGAATTAATAGCATCTGCATTCGCCCCTATATTGACGCTTCCATCTTCCAAAATATCAATAGTTACTCCGAAATCAGCGTCCGTACTGGGATAATTGCCAGCAGCCTAAACAGTTACTGCTCCCAACCCCAGCATAAGGGTCAGCGTAAGCAATACGGCAATATATTTCTTCATTTACAAACCTCCCCTAAAGTCTTATTTCTTCTTGCGAATTACCAGCGCGCCGCAGCCGGCCAGAGCGGCAGCAGCATAAGCGATAGCTGAAAAATCGCCGGTCTCGCCGGGATCAACTTCGCCGGTGGTGGAATAGGTGAACTTGGTCGGAACGGTATTCCATACCCAGTTAGCTCCGTCGCAGGCTAACAGCCAGATGTAATAGGTCTTGCCCTCTTCAAACGGATAGGAATCTTCGCCTATTGCGCCTTTGTTGATTGTACGTTCGGAAACGTAAGTATTGTTATTACTGCGGCCGAGAGCTGTCTTATAGGGCATACCCTCGTCAGTCATTTCCTTGCCAGTAATATCAAGCTCATGATCATAAATTGCCATTTCCGTCCAGACAACGGCAGCCATATCCGAAGAGTCAACAGTATAAGTAACATCAATACCGCCATCGGCATTAATAGTTACGTTAACTTTCCAATCCTTAGTGGTCTCAGGATACAGGGTGCCAGCTAACGATACGGCGCCCATGGCTAATACAAGCGCCAAGGCCAGTAAAATAGTAACATACTTTTTCATTGCAAAACCTCCTAAATTATTTTTCCGGCTATCCTAAATTTGATTATAAGCGTGATTTATTAAAATAGCAATAAAAGATATTAATAAATTATAGCACTATTCTAACCTTGGACATATTTAATTGCACATTTATTAAAAAATACGACATCAACCATATAAAAGAGAGACTTAATTAAAATATCCCTCCGAAATGCCTAGAGCTCTTTGAGCTTATATAATTCATCCCGTTCAGGCGACGTCAATTCTTCCGCGCGCCCGTTTTTTATAACCCGCATCTCTCCGCCCAGTGTAAATTCCCCTATAACCGCCGATGGAATTCCCTCGCGCGCCAAAGCGTCCATAACCCTTTGGGCGTCCGATGCCGCTATAAGCATTGAGCCGGACGATATAAGCCGGTACGGATTGATATTTAAATGGGAGCAGAGCCTCCTGGTCAGCCCCTCAAGGGGAATATCCTCCAGTTTTATATCTATGCCCAGCCCGGCGGCCTGAGCCATTTCATACGCGGCGCCCAAAACTCCTCCTTCGGTCGCGTCATGCATTGCGCTCGCGCCCGCCCCGGCGGCGGCGCAGCCCTCGGGAATAACGCTCAGGCAGTTCTCCATCCGCTTTAATAGCTCCTCGTCCTCCGGCTCTAAAACGCCCGCCAGCTTATGACGGTAATCATGCGATATAATCAGAGTTCCCTCTATTCCGGCGCTCTTGGTAATTATAAGCTTATCTCCGGCCGAAGCTCCCGCAGAAGTAATCAAACGCCCTACAGGACATCCTATAACCGTAGAAGAAATTACAATCCTGTTAACCGCGTCCGTAACCTCAGTATGTCCTCCTATTATTTCCACGCCCAATTCCTCCGCGGCCTGGCAAAGAGAATGAGCCGTCTCCTGAATTTGCTTCTGTTCAATATCGGGCGGAAGCAATAAAGTAATCATCATGCCGATAGGCCGCGCCCCCGCCGAGGCTATATCATTACATGCCACGTTAACTGCGATCCGTCCGGCTCCTTCGTTCGCCGCAGTAACCGGATCGGAGGAAAGCACGCATAAGCCCTTGAGCTCAAGCGCGGCGCAGTCCTCTCCTATTCCCGGCCTTAATATCACCTCCGGACGAATATGCTTTATACGGTTTAAAATAAGCCCTTCCAATTCCTGATTGCTCAATTTGCCCAGCTTATGCATTTTCCTCTCCTTCAAGGAGCCTGATAAACTCCTCCTCCTCTATAATCCTTACGCCCAGCGAGCGCGCCTTTTCCAGCTTGCTCCCGGCGCTTTCTCCCGCTATAACTGCAAATGTGCTCTTGCTGACAGAGCCCGCCGCTTTTCCGCCCAGGGCTTCTATCCGCCCGGCAGCCTGCCGGCGATCCATGCTCTCAAGCGTACCCGTAAGCACGAAAGTGTTCCCCGCAAAAAAGCCCTCGCTCTTTTTCCCGGCCGCGTCCCAGCGCGGACAAACGCCCGCCTCAAGCAGCCTGCGCATCATCTGAGCGTTAAAAGCGTCCCCGAAAAATTCAATAACACTCCCCGCCACTATATCCCCTATTTCGTCCACGCCGGTAAGCGCCTCCATGCCGGCGCCCGCCAGGCTTTCAATATCATTAAAGCGCTCGGCCAAATCCCGCGCCGTCCTTTTGCCTACGTTGGGTATGCCCAGCGCGTATATAAAAGCGTCCAGCCTGCACGCCTTGCTCTTTTCCAATTCGCTCAAAAAGCGCTCGGCCTTTTTTTCCTTCCAGTTGTCTAATAAAAGCAGCTGCTCCCTGGTTATATAATAGAGGTCGGCCGCCTCGCGCACTCCCAGCACGTCGTAAAACTGCCCCGCTGATTTCTGACTGAAGGCTTCTATATCCATAGCATCCCGGGAAGCAAAGTGCGCCAGCCTGCCTATGGCCTGGGGCCGGCATTCCCGCCTGTTCGGACAGAAAATAAGCATGCCCTTTTCAATCAGGGAAGCGCCGCACGCCGGACATACCCTGGGCTCTATAATATCCTCGCCCTGCCCGTCCTGCTCGGCCACGCCCATAATTTCGGGTATGACGTCGTTGGAGCGGCGCACCCATACCCTGCTGCCCAGCTTTACATTCTTGCGCTGAATATCCCATTTATTATTAAGAGTGGCCCGCTTAACAGTCGCGCCTCCAATCTCCACCGGCTCCAAATGAGCCAGGGGAGTTATCTTGCCCGTGCGTCCCACCTCCCAGCTTACGCTGCGCAGGGTTGTAATTACCTCCTCGGCAAAAAATTTATAAGCGATTGCCCAGCGCGGGAATTTATCCGTATACCCCAGCGCCTGGCGCGTCCTGAAATCGGCCAGCTTGATTACTGCGCCGTCTATCTGAAAATCCAGGCTTTGCCGCCTGCTTTCTATTTCCTGAAGCTCCTTAATTACGTCGTCCATATTATCAAAGCATTTGAAATACGGATTGACCGGAAGCCGCTGCTCCTTTAAAAACTCCATGGCTTCCAGGCTGTTCTCAAAGCTTCCGCCCTCTATATAGCCGATATTGTAAACAAAGCAGTCCAGATGCCTGGAGGCCGTAATTTTAGGATCCAGATTGCGCAAAGCGCCGGCCGCGCCGTTGCGGGGATTTTTTAGAGGCTCGTCCGCGCCGGCGTTATACCGTTCAAATTCGCTTATGCGCATAATCCCTTCCCCCTGAACCTCCATCTTCCCCTTAAAGGGAATGCTCAAAGGGACCGAACGTATAGTTTTAACCTGGGGAAGTATAATTTCGCCCGTCTCGCCGTTCCCCCTGGTCGCGGCCAGCGCCAGCTCGCCGCCGTCATAGGTGAGATTTATGGTCAGGCCGTCATATTTATATTCAACGGTATATAAAAGCTGAGGCAGGGCCTTCTCCGCGCCTTGATTATATTCCTCCGCCATTTTCTGCACTCTGGCCTGCCAGGCATATAATTCTTCTATGCTCTGCGCCTTATTCATGCTGTAAAGCCGGGCTAAATGCCTTGTCTGCTCAAAAGCGCTTATAGGCTCGCCCCCAATAAGACGCGTGGGCGAATCGTTCAGCACACGGCCTTCCTCCGCCTCCAGAGCCGTCAATTCCCGGTAAAGCGCGTCCCATTCGTCGTCGCTGGCTATAGGCTCGTCCAATACATAATAATGATAATTAAGCCGGTTGATCTGGTCCACCAGCTCCCGCATCCTGTCGGGCATAAACACACCTCGCAGATTTTATAGTATAGTCAAAGGCGCATGCCTGGCCGAAAGCTCTTTTATTCCCTTGCCCGGAAATACTATTTTAAGAATCACATTTCTGCCGTCGTCTCTGACGTCTATTATTATACCCTGCCCAAAGCTTTTATGCGCCACCTTCATGCCCGTTTTATATGACAGCTCTCTGGGAACTTCCTCTCCAGACTGAGGCGGCTGGCCAAGCGCGCCCATATTATAGCGCGGCCGCTCAAATTCCTGCCTGCGGCGGTTAAACACGCCCGCGCCCAAGGCGGGCTTGCTCTGCCTCGCTATAAGCTCGTCGGGAATTTCCCGGATGAACCGGGAGGGAATGGAGGAAGCCTTCTCCCGATAATTAAAGCGCGCCTCCGTCCCCGTAATATAAAGCTTGCGCATAGCCCTGGTTATGCCCACATAACAAAGCCTGCGCTCCTCCTCCAATTCGTTGGGCTCAAAAATCGCCCTGCTCAGAGGAAAGATTCCGTCCTCCACAGCGGCCAGAAATACCGTATCAAATTCCAGGCCCTTGGCGCTGTGCAAGGTCATAAGATTCACGGCCCCCCTGCCCGTAAGAGAATCCTGCTCCTCTAATTCGGTAACAAGAGACACATGCTCCATATAATCTTCCAGCGTGCTGCCCGGATTCTGCGAGACAAACTGCCGCGCCGCGCTTATCATTTCATGCAGGTTGTCAATTCTGGCCAGCGCCTCCTCGCTCTTATCCTTCTCATACTGAGCTATAAGGCCGGTAAGAGTAAACATATATTCTATATAATCCCCCAGAGGCAACAAAGCGCTCTGCACAATCAATTCCTGCATTAATTCCACAAACTGAGCGAATTTCCTTTGCAGCTTTGGCTCCAGGCCGTATCTGTCCGCCTCCAGCATGACTCCGAAAATGCTGTCCTCATTCTCCCTGGCTATGCTTTCCAATTCCTCCATGGTCACAGTGCCTATTCCTCTGCGCGGAACGTTGACAATGCGCTTAAGCGCAATCTCATCGTTAGGATTAAGCACCAGCTTCATATAAGCCAGCGCGTCCTTGATTTCCTTGCGGTCGTAAAAGCGCTGCCCGCCGTAAATTCTATAGGGAATGCCCCGGCCGGCTAATGCCTCCTCAAAGTTGCGGCTCACTGAATTTATGCGGTAAAGAATAGCGAAATCCGAATATTTCGCGCCCTTTTTCACCTGCTCGGCAATAATGCCCGAAACATATCCCGCCTCGGCCTTTTCATCGTTAAGCCGGGCTACCGTGATTTTCTCGCCGTCCTCCTTATCCGACCAGAGAGTTTTTTCCTTGCGGTCGGCATTATTCCTTATAACGGCGTTGGCCGCCTTAAGAATGTTGTTGGTGGAGCGGTAGTTCTGCTCCAGCTTTATAATGCGCGCGTCTTTGTAATCCTTTTCAAAATTCCTTATATTGCTGATATCGGCGCCCCGCCAGCCGTATATGCTCTGGTCGTCGTCTCCCACGACGCATACGTTATGATAATAACCGCCCAGCTTTTTAACCAATATATACTGCGCATAGTTGGTATCCTGATATTCGTCCACCATTATATATTTAAAGCGGCGCTGATATTTTTCCAGCACGCCCGGACATTTTTCAAATAAATCTATAGTCCGCAGAAGCAAATCGTCAAAATCCAAAGCGTTGTTTTTCTTTAAACGGCGCTCGTATTCCAGATAAATATCGGGCAGCAAATCGGCAAATTCGCCGTAGCCCTTATTTTTGCGCTCCAATATATATTCATAGGGAGTCATTTTATTTTTTGCCGAGCTGATTGCCCCCTTAAACGCCTTGGGCTTAAAATCCTCAATATTTTTTTCCTTAAGAATTTCCGTTATCACTCTCAGAGAATCATCTTCGTCATAAATGCTGAAATTCTTATCATAGCCTATGTTATGTATATCTGTTTTAAGTATGCGGACGCACATGGAATGGAAAGTGGATACCCAGACGCCTTCTCCCTCGTAGCCGCACATATTGCTTATGCGTTCCTTCATTTCGCCGGCGGCCTTGTTAGTGAAGGTTATGGCCAGAATATTCCAGGGCGGAACTGAAAGATCCTTAATTAAATGCACCACCCTGTGGGTGAGCACTCTTGTTTTTCCGGAGCCGGCCCCCGCCAGCACCAGCACTCCTCCCTCAGTAGCCTCCACAGCTTCTCTCTGGGAGGGATTAAGCTTAGCGTTATCTATAAATGAGTATCCTTTTGCGCTCTCCATCTATTATTGAACCTCTTCAGACAGTTTTTTTAATATGTTGGCATATCCGTCCGTGCCGTAATTCAGACATCGGTTTACCCGGCTTATAGTAGCCGTGCTGGCGCCCGTAAGCCGCACTATATCGGTATAAGTCTCTCCCTTATCCAGCAATAAGGCAACCTGGAGCCGCTGAGCCATGGATTTCAATTCGTTCACAGTGCATAAATCCTCAAAGAAAGCATAGCATTCCTCCAGGTTCTCCAGGCTGAGCATAGCCTTAAAAAGCACGTCCATATCCGCGGATTTTAATTTGTCAGGCATTAAAAACACACCCCTTTGTTCTTATTTTATCACATCTTGTCCCAAAAGGGAAACGTTAAATGGAGATTGTTCAAAAAGGGCTTAATATTTAAGCCCTTAAGCAGCCAATCGCGGCAGAATTCTAATATTATAGAATGAGCATATGTTCATATTACGCTTATTTCGGCCGTAAAATCCGCGCGGGGAACTCCTGCGCCGCCCAATCCTAACTGAACGCCGGCTCCGCCCGTCAGTTCCGCTTAATAACCTTTCGGGCGCCCGTTCCTGCAAAAAATCAGCCGCTATGCGGCTAAGGGCAAATGAGTACGGGCTTAAAATTAATATAATCCCCCGCCGTCAAAATATATTGTACGCCGTTTAATTCAAAAGGCTCCCAGCCGCTCCGCGCAGAATGGACATGCCCGAAAACAACGCGGTCCGCGCCGTATTTTTCAAGCAGCGCGCTTACGGCCGTGGGGCGTTTATCCGGATAAAGAGGCGGATAATGAAGCATAACTATCAGGCTCTCCCCGCCGCAGATCAGCTTTCTGCCCGCTGCCAGGCTCATTTCCAGCCGGATAAGCTCGCGATCATAAATTTTGCGGTCCTCCGGCGTAAAGCCGTCCGCATTAGGATTAAGCCATCCTCTGCTCCCGCATATAACTGCCCCGCCCAGCTTCAAAGCGTCGTTCTGCAAGAAATACATATCGGGCGGAGCCGCTTCGCGCACCCGGCTTATAGAACCCCACCAATAATCATGATTGCCCCGTATTAACACCTTTTTCCCCGGCAGTTCTCCTATGGCGCGCAAATCGGCCAGAGCGTCCTGAAGGCTCATGGCCCAGGAAATATCCCCCGCTATAAGAACGGCGTCCTCCCGGCTCACCCGTTCCCTCCAAAAGGCGGATATTTTCTCCCAATGCCCCTCCCAGCCCGGACCAAACATATCCATGGGCTTGGGCTGGGCAAAGGAAAGATGCGTATCGGACAGGGCGTATATTTTCATTCTAAAGCGCTCCTTTAAAAGCATTCATATTTAAGCCGGACGTTTACTATAATTATATAAAAGGCCGCGGCCGGCCGCGCCGCCCATCAGATTCGCCCGAAAAAACGGCCCGGCCCAAAAGGAAACGGAGGAAGAGATTATGTACGAACATATATTAAGGGACGGCAAGCATCTTTACAGGCTGTTTCTGGACGAGAACGAACAGCTCTTAAAGCTCTCCCAGGCCGAACAGGGAAAAATAACCTCCGCCTGCAATCTGAGCGAAATGCCCGTAGACTGCTTCAGCGCCGATATCAATTCGGACGGCCTGCACATGCTCGCATATACCGCCCGCAAGCTGCTGGTTTATATTAATTATCTGCCCGACGGCCGGCTCAACAGCGCCAATCTGGCTCGAATCAGCGCCGAGGAGCAGAATATATCCCATCCGGTTATCTGCGCCGATAAAAACGGACTGAGAATTTATTATGTTGTAAGCGAGCCGGGCTCATATTCCCTCGTAGAATATAAAAAGGATTCCTCTTCCTGGAAAGGACGCAGATTGTATAATTCGCCCGACGCGCTGGCAGTCCTGGCTAACGATAAGCGCACGGGCAAGGTATATTTTATGCAGGAAGGCTCGCCCTGCGCGCTGTTTGAATGCGTTCCGTCAGTAAAACGGCTGCTGGAAGCTCCCAGCTTCAATTTTATGCAGTTTCTCAACGGCCAGCCCCTTTATGAGAGCGAAGGCAAAATATATCTGAACGGCGAATATTTATTTGACGGAGAATGCCCTTGTCTATATTGCAGCGGAGGTGAAAATTACACCCTTTACTGCCTTTCAGACGGCCAGCCCTGCCGCTCAGATTATAATTCAGGCTTTGCGCCGCCCGCTCCCAGAAATAATATTAATCAATGGAAAATATATAAATATACCGATTCCAGCCAAAACTGCTTTCTGCTTTCTACGCCCTTTCCCAGAATAAGCCTTCCTTTGGCCGAAAGCGCTCCGCAGGGCGTTCAGCCTCAAAACGCAGAGCTTTTAGGCAGATTAAGACAGCTCGAGGAAGAGGTATATCTCCTAAAAAGAGCGACATTCAATCTGGAAGCGGAAGTCCGGGCGCTTAAAAACGCCCCTAAACGGCCTCAATAAGCCGCCGTCTTCTCTTCGGGCACGCCTTAAAACAAAAAGACCGTTTCTCCGGCCGGGCGTGTCCCGGCTTTTTTCCAGGCAAAACCAACCGAATAAAATCCGCTTCCGCATAACGCCCCTTTATGAAACAGCCGCGCCCGTATTTTAAGCGCCGTCAAAAAGGCGCGCCTCCGAGGCGAATATCAATATCCGCCCTCAAACGCTTGGTCCTCGGCTATTTTTACGGCCGCTCCCGTGCCTATTCGTTCCGCGCCCGCCTCAATAAATTGGGCGCATTCCTTTAAGGAGCGAATGCCTCCGGCCGCCTTAACCTTGAGCACGTTTCCCACCGTCTTTTTCATAAGGCGAACGTCCGCAAGAGTGGCCCCGCCTCCGGCCAGACCGGTGCTGGTCTTTACAAAGGCTGCCCCGGCGCGCGCGGCGGCCAGACAAGCCTGAATTTTCTGCTCGTCCGTCAGATAGCACGTCTCCAATATAACCTTGACGGCCCGTCCCTCGGCTGCCTTTACCACGCCGCGGATATCCTCCTCGGCTTTTTGATAATCGCCGTCCCGAACCGCGCCTATATTGATTACCATATCCAATTCGTCCGCGCCCCTCCTGACGGCGTCCGCCGCCTCAAAGGCCTTGGTTTGAGAGGAATTTGCGCCCATGGGAAAGCCCACCACCGTCGCTAGGGGCATTCTTCCCTCAAGCAGAGCCTTGCATAATTCTATATGGCAGGGATGCACGCATACCGCCGCAAAGCGGTATTTAAGAGCGTCCTCGCATAATTTAATCAGATCCTCTTTTTTAGCGTCCGCCTTAAGCAGCGTGCTGTCCAGCATGGAAAGTATTTTTTGTCTGTCCATTTTTCAGCCTCTTTTCTTATTCTATAATCTCATAAATCAACGGAGGAGCGGGACGCTCCTCGCCTATTCCAAACGCGCGCCCAAGCTGGAGGCCGGCCTGGCTCCAATCGCTTTTCTGCGTATAAACGCGGGCTATCGGCTCTCCTTTTTCCACTCTTTCCCTCAAGGTCTTAATTAAATATATACCCGCGCCGTAATCTATGCTCTCTCCCTTTTTCTCTCTGCCCGCGCCCAGCGCAAGGGCCGCGCTTCCCAGCGCCTGCGCGTCCATCTCGTTTATAAAGCCGCTTTTTTCGGCCTTATATTCATATTCGCGCGATACTGGCAGCATATCAAAACGGCTAAGCGCCCTTGCGTCTCCGCCCTGTGCCCAGACCATCCTTTCAAAACGGCTGAACGCCTCGCCCGAAAGAAGGCTCTTTTCCAGCTTCTCCCGCGCTTCAGTTTCAGAATTGGCCATCTCGCCCATAATAAGCAGACGGCAGCCCAATAAAAGCGCCACTTCTAATAGGGGGCCCTTTTCCTCTCCCTTAAGAATCCGAACGGCCTCCATAATTTCCAGACTGTTGCCTATAGCCCGTCCCAGCGGCCTGTTCATATCAGTTATAGCCGCCTGCACCCTTTTGCCGGCACGCCTGCCTATTTTAACCATCAGCCTGGCAAGCTCCCCCGCCGCGGCGGGCTCCTTCATAAAAGCGCCGCTACCGCATTTAACGTCCAGCATTATGCAGTCCGCCCCCGCGGCCAGCTTTTTGCTCATTATGCTGGAGGCTATAAGAGGTATGCTCTCCACTGTCGCCGTCACATCCCTCAGGGCGTATAAAAGCTTATCCGCCGGAGCCATATTTTCCGATTGGCCGGTAACGCAGAGCCCGTTTTCCCTCAGAATTTCCTTAAAGCGTTCTTCCCTGATCTCCAGGCACATATTGGGTATGCTTTCCAATTTATCCACCGTGCCGCCAGTATGCCCCAGGCCCCTGCCCGACATCTTGGCCACGACCGCGCCGCACGCCGCCAGCATAGGCGCCAGAATCAGGGTAACGCCGTCCGAAACGCCTCCGGACGAATGCTTATCCATTTTTACTCCCTTTATCTCCGAAAGGTCGCAAATATCCCCCGACGCCGTCATAGCCCGAGTCAGATTAAAGGTTTCCTCCTCGGTCATGCCGTTCAGATATATGGCCATAAGCATGGCGGAAATTTGGTAATCCGCCGCCTCCCCCGAAAGGCAGCCCGAAATAAATTCATCAATCTCAGCTTGATTCAAAGCCAGGCCGTCCCTCTTTTTCCGGAGCAGTTCGGTTATCATGAATCCGCCTCCCCCAAATTAAAAAGGACTCTGTCCTCATATATTTTCATATCTACTTCATCCAGCACGCTGCCCAGATATATATCCGCATGGGCCGCGGCTATGCCCAAATCAATAAGCTGCATCTTGGGCGCTAAAATTCCTCTGGGCTCCAAACGTATTTCCAGATGATTTTCATCCGCTATAAACATCCAGGGCTGCCTGTTCATAGAAGAAGGAGCCATGCGCGCGTATTCCATGGCCTGAATTAAATGGCCCGGAAGCCCTTGAAAATTGTCCGCGCCGTACAGCCGGCTCAATTCCAGCCGCCTGCGTTCAGGCTGGGGAGCGTCCGAATAGCCTATGGCGCAAACTGCCAGCAATTCCTCCGAATGCCCAATGGAACACAGCCGCTTAACCTCCGCTCTATTATACGAGCCTCCCGCCCAGCAGGTTTTAAGCCCGCAATCTGTGCATTCGAGTATAAAGCGTTCACCCGCCATGCCCGCAAGCTGCCGCTTGATTGCGCAGTCCTTTTTGGCGATTACGGCCGCCAGCCCGCGCGCTCCGCTGATATTAGCTATAAGCTTTCCCAGCCCAGAGAAGGCTTTGTTATCCTGAAGAGGCGTATATTCAATCCGCACCTCCTCAAACATAGCGCTCAGAAAAGCGCAGCATTCCATTATAACGCATTCGTCTCCCGATGAAATGGGAAGATTATTGAATTTACGCTCCGAATACCTCTTGGGAATAGCCTCCAGCCATCTACTTCGTTCTTCTCCGTCCATCCGCTTTAATTATTCTCCTATAATTTTTATTAAAACGCGCTTCTGGCGCTTTCCGTCAAATTCGCCGTAAAAAATCTGCTCCCACGTTCCAAAATCCAGTTTCCCGTCAGTAACGGCGCAGACAACCTCCCTGCCCATAACCGTGCGCTTAAGATGGGCGTCCGCGTTGTCCTCATAGCCGTTATGGCGGTATTGTTCATACGGCCTCTCGGGCGCCAGACGCTCCAGCCATTGCTCCATATCCCAATGCAGCCCGCTTTCATCGTCGTTTATAAACACGCTGGCCGTAATATTCATAGCGTTGACTAAAACCAGCCCTTCCCTTATCCCGCTTTGTTTAATAGCCGCCTCCACCTGCGGAGTAATATTGATAAAACCGCGCCGCGCGGGCAGATTGAAATATAATTCCTTTCGATAGCTTTTCATAACGCTCAGATAATACAATCACTGCAATGCGTTTTTAAAGAATAACGCGTGATTGTATTGCCTTTCCTCCTTCTGAAAATTTTTTACAGGCCGCCGTATACAACGCGCCCGTTGATTACAGTCATAAGCACTTTTGCGCGCACGTCCAGCGGATGTCCGTCAAAAACGACTATGTCCGCGTCCAGTCCTTCCTTAACGGCGCCTATTCTTCCGTCCAAGCCGGTTATTCTCGCGGCGTTAACGGTCATAGCGCGCAGAGCCGCCTCCTCCGAAAGGCCGTTGCGGACTAAATAAGCGGCCGAAACATTCAGGAGCTGCACAGGCGTTTCAGGATGGTCGGTGCTCAAAGCAAATTCTATGCCCGCCCTTTCCAAAACAGCCGCGCCCGAATAACTGAGATTTTTCATTTCAATCTTAGGCCGGCCTATAAGTATGGGGCCTAATATGCAGCGGGCGTTATGCGCCTTAAGCACGTCCGTCATCATATAGCCCTCCGTGCAGTGATCCAGCGTATAAGAAATGCCGAATTCCTCCGCAATCCTTATGGCCGTTTGAATATCGTCCGCCCTGTGGCAGTGTATTTTTAACGGAAGCTCCCCCCGCAGCACCTCCAGAAGGCATTCCATGCCCATATCCAATTCGGGCGCCTCTCCCCCGGCGCCTGCCGCATTTTTCTTTTCGCCGTAGGCCCGCGCTTTATAAAAAGCCTCTCTTAAAAGCGCAGCCGTGGCCATGCGCGTCATGGGGGAAGCCTTTTTCTGATTATAGCAGCGCTTGGGATTCTCCCCAAGGGCCGCCTTGAGGGCTGCCGGCTCCTTAATCAGCATCTCTTCTATCGTATTTCCAAAGGTCTTAAGCGCGCAGAAACGCCCTCCGATTACGTTGGCGCTGCCCGGGCCGGTCAAAACGGTTGTAACTCCCGCCTCCCTGGCCTCCAAAAAGGATTGGTCCAAAGGATTAATTCCATCCAGCCCCCGCAGAGCCGGAGTTATGGGATTGGTAATCTCATTGACGTCCTCTCCCTCAAAGCCCATTCCGTTCTCGCATATGCCTATATGGCAGTGCGCGTCAATAAAGCCGGGCGTAACATAACAGTTATGCGCGTCCAATATTTCGCATTCAGCTTCCTTAAACGCATATTCCCATTCGGACGCTCTTCCCGTTTTAATGATTTTATTATCCAATAATATATCCATGCCCTCTTTAAATCGGCCGCTTTCCAAAAGCAGCCGGGCATTTTTTATAAGTTTCATAGCCTGCCCTCTCGTAAGAATTTATCATGCTCTTCTTTTTACAAGCCTCGGCTCCTTAAAAGCGCTTTTACATTTCCAGGCAAACAGCGCCTATAGGCCGAACGCATAATTCCACGGCCGCGCCCTCCCCGAAGAGCCTGTTCATCTGGCCGATATATATCTTTCTTTGAGCGTTGGGCACAAAAGCCATAATCGTGCCTCCAAAGCCGCCTCCATGCACTCTCCAGGCGCCGTCCTCCTTCAAAAGCAGCTCGCTCGCCGCCAAGGCCAGGGGCAGGCTCTGCTTAATTGAGCCGGGCTTATAAAGATTCTGCAATAACCGCCAGGAGCTCTCGCCCGAAAGGATGACCTCCCTGAAGAAATCGGGCAGTCTGTCCTTTTTGAGCGCCTGAATTCCTCTCTGCACCCTCTTATTCTCCTCAAAAAAATGAATGCCCCGCAGAATAGCCCGGTCGGGAACGGCTTGATGCAATTCGTGCAGCGAGGCATAAAACGCTTTTTCCTCCAATTCGCAAAGCCTTTTTACGCCGAAATGCGCGCAGATTTGCCCCATTTCCTCAGTTATGGCCGCATATTCGCCGGTGAGATCCGCATGATCCTCCCGCACGTCGGTAATAATCAGGGAATAGCCCTTGCGCGCGAAATCATATTTAACGCTCTCGCATTCAGGCATTAAGGCCTCGTTAAAATCTATGGCTACAACTCCTCCGCATGCGCAGGCAAGCTGATCCATAAGGCCGCAGGGCTTGCCGAAATATTGATTTTCAGCATATTGAGATATCTGCGCGATATCCATAACGCTTACCTTGCCGTCATTATAGAACTGAGAAAAAATCTGGCATATAAGCACCTCTACCGAGGCGGAGGAAGAAAGCCCCGAGCCTCGGAGAACATCGCTCATAATGCAGGCGTCAAAGCCGCCTATATTCATGCCCAGCTGTTTAAAACGGGCGGCTATCCCGCGAATCAGGCCGTTTGTAGTGCCCTGCTCGGAATAAACGGGCCCCAATTCGGAAAGCTCCAGGCAGAATTCTCTATCAAAGCCCTCTGAATTTACGGTTATTTTCCCGTCTCCGCGCGGCGAAGCGGCCGCAATAGTGTCCAAATTTATAGAACCCGCCAGCACTCTACCGCCGTTATGGTCGGTATGATTGCCCAGTATTTCCGTCCTGCCCGGCGCAGAAAAAAATTTAAAATCCTCCCGCCCAAAGCGCTCCGCAAATTTTTTGGCCAGCGCTTTATACCGCCAAAGCTGCTTATCCGCCCGTTCGCCGTATAAGCGCTCCAAAGCTCTCTGGGCGGCACGCGAATCCATTCTCCTGACAATATCCATAATATATCCTCTTAAAAATTGATTTAACTTTGCCGCTCTTATAAAAATCTTTTCCCTTGCAAGCGGCCCGACGCGCAATTTCCCCCGAAGCGTCTTTTAGGGCGCTTCAAACTACGCGGATATTATATCATATCCTCTCACATTTAACAAATAGCTTATTGCTATAACGGCCGTTTAACGCTATAATAATTATATCGCAGAATAATTCCGAACGCCCAGACAAACTCAGCGCAGGCGCAAAACCCCTTCTTATTGCAAAGCGCCGCAGCTAACTGAATCTGCAAAGAAAAACTGCAATCTATTTAACGGAGGCAACCATGGCTGATATTTACACCTGCATAGAAACCTGCGTGCAATACGCGCTGCAAAACGAACTTTGCATGCCTGAGGACGAGCACTACGTCCGAAACGGTCTGCTTGCGCTCTTCAAGCTGGACGCGCCCGAGCAGACCGCGGAAGTTAAAATTCCCCAAAGCATTTCCGAGATATATGAGCATATGGCCAATTATGCGGCGGAGAACGGACTGCTGGAAATCAATACGCCCGTTTACAGAGAGATATTTGATAATCAGATCGGAGACAGAATGCTCATGCCTCCTTCCCAGGTTATATCTCTTTTCAACGAATATTATAAAAAACTGGGGCCTGAAGCGGCAACCGACTGGTTTTACGCTCTCTGCCGGCACAGCAATTATATCCGCACGGCCGAAATAGCCCGCAATATAGTATATAAAGCCCCCTGCCAATACGGCGAAGCGGAAATTACAATTAATCTAACCAAGCCGGAGAAAGATCCGCAGGAAATCGCGCGTCAGGCGGCGGCTAAGCAGCTTGAATATCCCAAATGCCAGTTGTGCATTGAAAACGTAGGCTACGCGGGACGGATTAATCATCCTCCCCGCCGGCTTCTGCGCGCCATACCCATAACTCTCAATAACGAAGATTGGTATTTCCAGTATAGCCCGTATGTATATTTTAACGAACACTGCATAGCATTTTCAAAAAAACATACTCCTATGGAAATAAGCCGCGCAACATACGAACGCCTCCTGGATTTTCTGGATCTGTTTCCTCATTATTTTATCGGCTCAAACGCAGGCTTGCCTATAGCGGGAGGCTCTATTCTCTCTCATCTGCATTTTCAGGGAGGACGCTATCAGCTCCCTATGATGAAAGCGGAAAACCTCCGAACATTTAATTCCATAGACGAAAGAGTATCCCTCAGCCAATTAAAATGGCCTATGCCCGCGCTGCGCCTTAAGGGCAAGAACAGAGACGCAATAATCTCATACGCTGAAAAAATAACTCTGGCCTGGGAAGATTATTCGGAGCCTTCTCTGGGAATTCTGGCAAAAACGGACGCGCCGCATAATACGATTACCCCCATAGCCCGCCTTGACGGCAGCGGAAATTATATTCTGGACCTCGTGCCCCGCAACAACCGCACGGACGAACAATTCCCCCTTGGAATTTTTCATCCCCATCCCTGCCGGCATCATATAAAACGTGAAAATATCGGACTTATAGAAGTTATGGGGCTGTTTATCCTGCCCGGCCGCCTTAAAGGGGAGCTTGCCGAGCTGGCAAAATATATGCGCGGAGAGCCATACGACGGCAATCAAGCGGACAAGCATATCCCCTGGGCTCAAACCTTTAAAGACGGATATAAAAACAGCCCTCCGGGAGAAGCCGAAGCGCGCATACGCCGCGAGCTGGCTCAATTATGCATGCAGCTCCTGTCGGACGCCGCAGTATATAAAGACACCCCTCAGGGACATGCCGGACTGGAAAAATTTCTGTTTTCCTGCGAACTGGCAAATAAATAGAAAGAGGAGCTTATGAAAGTTTTATTCAGCCTTTTTCCCGGCCGGGAAAAAATTCTAATCATTTTATGCGCGGCAGGAGCCGCCGCTTGCGCCGTATTAAGCTGCCTGTTTTTGGAGCCAAGTTATCGAGGCGCATATTGTATTTCAGCAGCGTTCATTATAATACTGCTGGCGTTTATAGGAGCTTTAGGCGTTAAACGCGTAAGACTGGAACGCGAATTGGCCGATAAGCGCAAGCTGCTGGGCTGGAAAGCGCAGAACGAGCAGCCGGCCAAAGACGCGCTTTACGGCTACGCATTAAATATGCATCTGTTAAAGCAAAGCCTAATAGGCCTAACTGCAATTATACTGATTATAATATTTGCCTTTCTTTCAGATTCCATGGGCATATTAACAGTTATGGGGCTTTATCTGGCCATAAGCGCCGTTATTAATACTATACAGCGGGAACGCGCAAAGCTTTTTCCTCCCAACGAATTTGCTTTCTGCGACCATGAGCTTATACATCTGGGGACATGCGTGAATATAAACGGAGTAACCTCCGGCATATACGACGTAATGCTGGAAGAAAAAACGCAAACGCTGCAAACCAGCCTTTTTATAGGCCGCAAAACCTTTACTTTAATAACAGACGTTCCGGACGGCTGCCTGCAAAGCGCAAAAACGTTCATGGAGGAATTGCAGCGGCATTTTGAAAAAATCAAACGGGAAGAGGAGGGCACGAGCCATGAATGAAAAGCGTCTCTCGCATAAAGAGCTGATTAAGCAGGCGCGCAGGCTGTCCCTGCAAAAAAACATAAGCATAGGCAAGGCTGTAAGCGGAGTGCTGCTGCTTATAGCCGCGGGCTTCACCGCATATATCTATTATCTTATCACCGATCATTATACCGATTCTCTTGCCACAGCGTTCGGCTTCGGCATAGCCGCCGTGCTATTTACCATTGTTCTGCTGATTTACTATCTGCATAAGCAGGAAATTGCCGACCGGATGTATGAAAATATAGTAGTAATATGGAAATATAATCCCAAAGAGCTCTATCGGTTCTGCAAATATACGGCTTTTAAAGAAAAACCAGTGAAATGCGTTCAGCTTTTAATTATTGCGGCGGGCGTATTTCTGCTCACGCTGGCGCTTATGCTAACAGAAGTTCAATTTATTATCCTGCTTGGCTTTACAATCAGCGCCCTGCTGCTTATATGCGCCGTTCTGGCTCATCCCTACATGCGTTATCATCTGCTTAAATTTAAAAATCTGTTTTACGGCGCGGCAAAAGATATAATTATTTCGCGTACCGGAATCTTTGCAGTTGGCCGCATACACAAGTTCGGCTATAACAGCGCGGTATTTTTAAGAGCTGAAGCTAAGGCTTTAGGCATGTACGACTGCATAGTATTCTACTATCATCAGAAATACGGCTATCAAACTGTAACAAGGGAAGTATATATTCCCATTCCTCCCCAGGCAAGCAAGGAAGAAGTAACCGAGCTGCTGGAGCTTTTTAATTCGCCCGATCTTTATATGCAGCAGAACGCCGAGCAGGAAAAATAATAGGGCTTATTTTCTCAAACATGCCGAAGGCATATTAGGGGGGCGCGGGCGTTTGGCAGGCGCTTGCGCCTGCCTGAGCGGGCCTTAGGGCCCGCTCCGCGGCCAAAGGCCGCAAACGCCCGCGCCCCCCTAATATGCTTCGGCATGTTTGAGAGCACGCATAAATTCCACCTTTTCAGCGTTTAAAACAATTCGTCCAATAATATATAATATCTAATTTTATCCCAATCGGGCGTTATATCCAACTCCTTAAAGAACAAATCTTCTTTAACTGCGCCTCTGTTTATTCCTCCGTAAGCGCCCGAATAATTGCTCTTCAAACTGCGCAGACATAAAGCTATATCCTGATAAATATCCGCCGCGCCGCTTTTGCCCAAATCAATAAATCCGTTTATATGCCCATCCTTAATAAAAATATTGGGCAGGCAATAATCTCCATGAGAGAAAACCATATGTTCCTCCGGCATATTATCCATTAGCCATTGGAGCAGTTCTTCAGGGTTCTTAAATCCGCCAGGGCCGTATGTCCCTTCCTCAACATCTTCCGTATCGCACAGGCCTTCTTCCACTCTGCGCCGGGCAAGACGCAATTTATTATCTAAATTATTCATATACGGACAAAAAGAAATATCTGTACTCCACAACATTTTCAGCCCGTCGGCAAGAGCTCTTAATAAAATTTCAGGCTTATTTAAACAGGTTTCCGAACAGGCCATCTCTCCTTCCAGCCTGCTCATCAATAAATAATTAAATCCGCCGTTCCTTTCAAATTCAATAATTTCAGGAACTGGCAGCCTGCCGTAAAGCCATTTAAGCATACTCATTTCATTATCCGCCTCTTCGCTCTGTTTTTCAATCTTTAACACCATATTGTCAAAACAGAGCACGCTGGAGCCCGATTTGCCAATCTCATCCACGCGATATTTTTTATCAAATATATGTTTTTTAATGCTCGGAGGGATATTCCTCCCCTCGAATTCTCTCTTAAATGGCTGCATAATCATATAGCTTTCATTATATTTTTCAATACATTTAGATTAACATTATTTTAGCCTATGGTCAAGAATAAATAATATTATATTTAAAGGCAGTTACGAGCATATATCCCCTTAAAAATCAGCCCGGCTGATATGAATAAAAGGGAGCAAAGCTTGCTCCCTTTAGGCCGCCGCAGGGCCGGGCCTCAGGCCCGCCCCCCGGCAAATCGCCTTAAACCCGCCCGGGCCGGCCCTGAAACCGCTTAGGCCATATCCCCTGTTATAAAAATCAGCCGGCACCTTATCGTACCGGCTGATTCTTTCATTTCTTTTACTTTATTAACCGTTGATCTTGGTTACTACTCCAGAGCCTACCGTGCGTCCGCCTTCTCTTATTGCAAAACGCAGCCCTTCTTCTATCGCTATAGGGCTTATCAGCTCTATATCCATCCGGATATTATCTCCAGGCATTACCATCTCTACTCCGTCCGGCAGCTTAACTACTCCCGTTACGTCCGTCGTTCTGAAATAAAACTGAGGACGATATCCATTTACAAACGGAGTATGACGGCCTCCCTCTTCCTTCTTCAATACATACACTTCGCTCGAAAATTTCGTGTGCGGATTGATCGTCCCTGGCTTCGCCAGCACCTGCCCGCGCTCAATCTCGTTCCTCTGAACGCCTCTCAGCAGCAAGCCTATGTTGTCTCCCGCATACGCTTCATCCAGCAGCTTCCGGAACATCTCTACTCCTGTTACTACTACCTGCCTCTTCTCCTCCGTCAGCCCTACTATCTCGACTGTATCCTGTACCTTTACCGTTCCGCGCTCTACTCTGCCCGTAGCCACTGTTCCGCGTCCCGTTATGGAGAATATATCCTCTACCGGCATCAAAAACGGCTTGTCTACCGCTCTTTCCGGCGTGGGTATGAATTCGTCTACCGCTTTCATCAGCTCTATGATGGACGCGCACCATTCGTCCGCCGTTACGTCCGCTCCGCTGTTCGCCGCTTCCAGAGCCTTCAGCGCCGAGCCCTTGATTATCGGCACTTCATCCCCAGGGAACGAATACTCGCTCAGCATCTCTCTGATATCCATCTCTACCAGCTCAAGCAGCTCCTCGTCGTCCACCATGTCCGTCTTGTTCATATATACTACGATATAGGGCACTCCTACCTGCCTCGCCAGCAGTATATGCTCCCTCGTCTGCGGCATTGGTCCGTCCGCCGCGCTTACTACCAGTATCGCTCCGTCCATCTGCGCCGCGCCTGTTATCATGTTCTTTACATAGTCAGCGTGTCCCGGGCAGTCTACGTGCGCATAGTGCCTCGTATCCGTCTCATATTCTACATGAGCCGTATTTATCGTTATTCCTCTTTCCTTCTCTTCGGGCGCTTTATCTATCGCGTCATACGCCATCGCTTCCGCTTTGCCCATCTTTGCCAATACTGTCGTTATCGCCGCTGTCAACGTCGTCTTGCCATGGTCTACGTGTCCGATCGTTCCTATGTTTACATGCGGCTTGTTACGTTCAAATTTCGCTTTTGCCATTTCTGTAAAACCTCCCATAAATCATAAAAATCTATTGTACAGCGAGCGCTACCATCTAAGGGTATTCGCATTGGAGCGGGTGATGGGAATCGAACCCACATAGCCGGCTTGGGAAGCCGGTGCTCTGCCACTGAGCTACACCCGCATAATCTGCCTATTATTCTATAATACATAATTTCTTTTGTCAACCCAATTGAAGCTTTTCCCAATAAATTTGCTGTATTCAGCGCAACAAAATTATAAGTTTTCTATTTCTCTAAAAGCTTAAAATTAAAAGGACGGCGTCACAGCCTATAAAAGCCTCTGTGTCAGCCGCCCTTATTTAAACCCCCGAAACGCCCTTTATCCTTTATTATTTCAAAAAATTAAATAGAAGCTATAGCAATTTTATAAAGATTTATCCAAAATATTTTTTCTTATGCAAAACAAGTGCGGCAATTATGCCTGCAGCAAAAAGCATAAGAGTTAAAGCATAAAACAGTCCGCCGGCTGTATCGCCTGTCTGCGGAACGTCAGGATCTGCAAGCTCTTCCCCTTTATCCCTGTGGTTATTAAATGCAGCTTCAGCCGTCCGCCCATCCTGAATAATCCCGGCCGCGCCTTCAGACGTCACAGTATATCCCTGATTATCCCCTTCAGTCACAATATAACCCACTCCTGCGGGAATACCGTCAGCCGTTATGCTCTGGCCGTGTTTAAGAGTAAAGCTCGCTTCGCCGTTTATAAACTGCAAATCGCCATACTGTCCGTTAATGCTGACATCGTCCAGCGTCACCTTAAAAGAAAAGGCTTTTTCCGTATCCGCGTCGCTTCCCGAAACCGTCTTTGAGACAGTCAGGCTGCCGTTGGGCCGGTATATATTGCTGATGCTGATAGTGATAGTCCGAGTATCAATATCCACTTCCGCCGAAGAATATACCGGCTCAAAATTTTCGGGCGCCGGATTTTCAATAACGGTATATAAAAAGCCGTCCGGAAGAGATGATGGATCGGGAAGCTGGGTAAATTCTGCCGTCCATCCGTTTTCCTCGCTTAAGGTCACATTATCAAGCAGCGTCTCCCCTATTTTCAAAAAAACGGTTACAGGCGTCTTCAGGCTTTCATCCGTCTCTCCCCAGTCCTTTGTAACTTTTAACGTGTAATCATTATCCTCCTGCCCCATAACAATGCCGCCGTTAGTGCCTATGCCTCCGCCGCGACCCGAGCTATTGCCCCTGATAAACAGCGCGGCGCTGCTTTCGGCCAAATCCTTTGCATTATCCGAAACCACAGCCTTTAAAGCATAAGGCTCCGTGCTGCTTTGTATATAGGCAATAGGGCTGCTTTCCAAATCAAGGCCATAGCGCGGAGAATCATCAGGCAAACCTAAATTTCCTCCATCGGCCAAAATCCCGCCGTCCTCATACCACAGCGCCTGCCCGCCGCCCAGAATGCGGTTTGCCAGAGTCAAAATATAATCCTGTCCGCTTGTCTTGACAGAAACTATATCACCTCCCGCCCCATCCGCATTATTATCGTAAACAGCCGCGCCGTTGGTAATAAATAATTCTATATCTCCGGTAGGACATGCCCATACCCCTCCTCCCAAAATGGAAGCGGTATTTCCCGTCACAACAGCATTATTAATTTTCAGCGTGTATGGAATGCTGCCCACATATACGCCGCCGCCCTGATATTCGGCCGTATTGTTTTCAATATATCCGCCTTTTAGCTCAACTTGATTGGAAGCGACATATACCCCGCCTCCGCAGCCTCCGTCTCCATAAGCTTCGCCCATATTAACCATATTGCCGCTTATATTTCCGCCAAGCATGGTAAATGCGGCAGGGTAATATTGACTATACGTCTCAATTGGCCACGCGCCGGGAGAATTCGGGCCGCCGGGAAAAGCCGTGCCATATCCGTCTATCGTGCATACTCCGCCGCCCAAACCGCCGTTAACAACATTATCCAGAATATCGCCGTCATACATAGTAACCGCGGCGTTCCCCTCAATATATATACCTCCGCCGCCCGCTTGATGCGTGGCGGTGCCTGTGCAGATATTTCCCTGAATAGTTCCGCCGTTCATGGTCATTGTGGCGCTGTATGCATAATGCATACCAACAACATGCACTCCCGCGCCGCGGTACCCTTTATTATTTTTTATCGTACCGCCGTTCATCTCAAAATACGCCGTTCCCTTTTCGTAAGAGGTATTAGGAGCATATACAAGCACTGCGCCGCTTCTGGTGCTGAGGCCTCCATTGATATTCTGAATTGTTCCATCATTCATAATAAATTTGGCGTTGCAGCAGACTTTGACCCCTCCGGTTGAACTGTTGCAGGAAGCGTTTTGAATATTGCCGCCGTTCATAACAAATTCAGCGCCGCTGCCGCAAACCTGAATCAAGGCGTGCGCGTCGGTGCTCCATCCGATTGTCTGGCCGTTAAAATCCAAAGTGCCGCTTTCCAGCGTAATTTTCCCATGACAGATTATAATGCCGCTTGCGCCGCTTTTATAGGCTTGCCGCGTAAAGGTCAGATTAGGGCCGTCAATGGTGAGAGAGCCGCCCCTCTCAATTATAAACGCCGCTTTTTGGCTCTGGCTTTCAGTGGATGAAGCCATAGTTATGCTATGCTTAAGCCCATTGTCAATAAGCTTAATATCCGCCCCGTCAGGAACTGTGACGCTCTCCTCCATTTCTATATCCCCAATAATCTCCACTGTTCCGGTCTTATCATCCGAAGCCGCAATATTGGCAAAAGCGTCAGCAAGAGAAGAAAACTCCACGTCCTCTACTCTTGCCACTATATCGCCGCTCGGGCCGTCCGCTGCCAATGCATTTCCCGGCAAAAAGGCAAATAAAACAACAAGGCAGCTCATCAGACATAAAAAACTTCTCTTCGTTCTCACAATACTTCTTTCCTTTCTTCTCAATTTATGTATAAAAGATAAAAAGGTATATCCCGTTCATTAAAAATGAACGGAATATGCCCATATCTACTATAAAAA